>JBJEAS010000129.1:0-30699 GCA_051869235.1 Prevotella sp. | reverse complement strand
TAAGACCACGCATACCTGAAAGCTGGCGAATCTGGTCCTTAGAACCACGGGCACCAGAATCGAGCATCATGAAGACGGCATTGAATCCCTGGTCGGCCTCGGTCATCTCCTTCATAAGCACATTGCCAAGGTCGTTGTTGACGTGTGTCCACGTATCAATTACCTGATTGTAACGTTCCGTGTCGGTAATGATACCCAAATTATAGTTCTCTGTAATCTGACGTACCTCTTCGTTACCACGCTCTACAAGAGCTTTTTTCTCCTCAGGAATAATAATATCATCGAGGTTGAACGAAAGACCTGCAAGATAAGCCATTCGATAGCCAAGGTTCTTGATGCCGTCAAGGAATTCACAAGCCTCTGCAAAACCTACCGACTTGATGACATCAGAGATGATGTCGCGGAGGCTCTTCTTGGAAATGACCTTGTTTACAAAGCCCACTTCCTTTGGTATTATACCGTTAACGATGACACGGCCTACTGACGTCTCGACCATCTTGTCGACAAGATTTCCATTCTCGTCCAAGTCCTTCACCACCACCTTTACCAAAGCGTGGAGGTCGCACTTGCGCTCGTTGTGAGCGATGATGGCTTCCTCTGGACCATAGAAAGTGAGGCCTTCGCCCTTAGCTCCCGGACGGATCTTTGTAATATAGTAGAGACCGAGCACCATGTCCTGTGAAGGAACGGTGATTGGCGCACCATTTGCAGGATTAAGGATGTTGTGGCTCTGAAGCATGAGAATCTGAGCCTCCAATATCGCCTCGTTACTCAAAGGAAGGTGAACTGCCATCTGGTCACCGTCAAAGTCGGCGTTGAATGCCGTACAAGCCAATGGGTGGAGCTGGATAGCCTTACCCTCGATAAGCTTTGGCTGGAACGCCTGAATACCAAGACGGTGAAGTGTCGGGGCACGGTTGAGGAGCACTGGATGACCCTTCATCACATTCTCAAGGATGTCCCAAATTACAGGCTCACGACGATCGACGATTTTCTTCGCGCTCTTTACAGTCTTGACAATACCGCGCTCAATCAGCTTGCGGATAATGAATGGCTTATAGAGCTCTGCAGCCATAAGCTTTGGAAGACCGCACTCGCCCATCTTCAGTTCTGGACCGACGACGATAACCGAACGCGCCGAATAGTCAACACGCTTACCGAGAAGGTTCTGGCGGAAACGACCTGCCTTACCCTTCAACGAGTCGCTGAGCGACTTCAATGGGCGGTTGCTCTCACTCTTCACGGCACTGCTCTTGCGGGAGTTGTCGAAGAGGCTGTCAACAGCCTCCTGCAACATACGTTTCTCGTTTCTCAGAATAACCTCAGGAGCCTTAATCTCCATAAGGCGCTTCAAACGATTGTTACGTATGATGACACGACGATAGAGGTCGTTAAGGTCAGAAGTGGCGAAACGTCCTCCATCCAATGGTACGAGAGGGCGCAACTCCGGTGGAGTCACTGGAATTATCTTCATTATCATCCACTCAGGACGATTGACTTCCTTGCTGCTGCGGAAAGCCTCTACAACCTGAAGACGCTTCAATGCTTCATTCTTGCGCTGCTGCGAAGAGTCGCTGTTTGCACGGTCACGCAACTCGTACGACAAAGAGTCAAGGTCAAGGCGAGTCAGAAGGTCGTAGATTGCCTCTGCACCCATCTTGGCGATGAACTTGTTAGGGTCGCTGTCGTCAAGCAATTCCTTCTCTTGAGGAATCTTGTTGTCGACGATGTCATTGTACTCATCTTCCGACAAGAGGTCATAGACGTTTGAACCAAGGGCGTCATTCCCTTCGCTGTCCTTCTTTCCTGCCATTAGACCTGGCTGGATGACGACGTAACGCTCGTAGTATATTATTGCGTCGAGCTTCTTCGTTGGAAGTCCGAGCAGATATCCAATCTTGTTAGGCAGTGAGCGGAAATACCAGATGTGTGCCACAGGAACGACGAGCTCGATGTGGCCAGTACGCTCTCTTCTCACCTTCTTTTCTGTCACCTCAACACCGCAACGGTCGCACACAATGCCTTTATAACGTATGCGCTTGTACTTGCCGCAGGCACACTCGTAGTCCTTCTGAGGACCGAAAATGCGCTCACAGAAAAGACCGTCACGCTCGGGCTTGTATGTACGATAGTTTATGGTCTCAGGTTTTGTCACCTCACCGAAAGAGCTCTCAAGGATCTCCTCGGGTGAAGCCAGACCAATGGTAATTTTGGTGAAATTACTCTTTATCTTTGAATCTTTCTTAAAAGCCATATTTACTTCTATTGTATATTATTGTGCAAAGAGTTAACTTGAATTAGTCGAGGGTGATGCTCAATCCGAGACCCTTCAACTCGTGCAGAAGCACATTGAGAGACTCTGGTATTCCTGGATTTGGCATTGGATCTCCCTTTACGATAGCCTCGTAGGCCTTGCTTCTGCCGACCACATCGTCTGACTTGATGGTGAGAATCTCCTGAAGGACATGGCTTGCGCCAAACGCCTCAAGAGCCCATACTTCCATCTCTCCGAAACGCTGTCCACCAAACTGTGCCTTACCGCCAAGTGGCTGCTGAGTGATGAGAGAGTACGGTCCGATGGAACGTGCATGCATCTTGTCTTCAACCATGTGGCCGAGCTTGAGGAAGTAAGTAATACCTACTGTCGCCGGCTGGTCGAAGCGCTCTCCCGTCTCACCGTCATAAAGATATGTAGAACAGAGGTGTGGCAGGCCAGCCTTATCAGTCCACTCTGCAAGATCTTCAAGTTTCGCACCATCGAAGATAGGCGTAGCGAACTTCACTCCAAGCTTTCTTCCTGCAGCTCCAAGGATTGCCTCGAAAATCTGTCCAAGGTTCATACGAGAAGGCACACCAAGCGGGTTGAGTACGAGGTCTACCGGACGGCCATCCTCAAGGAATGGCATATCCTCTTGACGTACGACCTTCGATACGATACCCTTGTTTCCGTGACGTCCTGCGAGCTTGTCGCCGACGCCAATCTTACGTTTCTTCGCCACATAAACCTTTGCCATCTGAAGGATGCCTGATGGCAGCTCGTCTCCAATGGTAATGGCAAACTTCTTGCGCTTCATCTCTGCATCGAGAAGCTTGAACTTCTTCATGTAGTTGATTATCAGCTGTGCGATGAGCTTATTCTTGTGGTCGTCACCAGTCCAGTTGCTGATTTGAATGTCGCCATATTCAAGGTTACGAAGGTTCGTCTGTGTGAACTTCGAGCCCTTGGTGATTATCTCAGCTCCAGTATAATCCTTGACACCCTTTGACACCTCGTCTTCCGTAAGCTCAAGAAGCTTGTCGATGAGAATATCCTTCAGGTCTTCGTTCTTTGCCTCATACTCGTCGTCAATCTTTGCGAGCAGAACCTTGTCCTGCTGCTTTGTCTGACGGGTCTTAATGGCACGTGCGAAGAGTTTCTTGTCGATGATGACACCTGTAAGCGAAGGATTTGCCTTGAGCGACGAGTCCTTAACGTCGCCTGCCTTGTCGCCAAAGATGGCACGGAGAAGTTTCTCTTCTGGTGAAGGGTCGCTCTCGCCCTTTGGCGAAATCTTTCCGATAAGGATGTCGCCTGGCTCTACACGGGCACCGACACGAATGATACCATTCTCGTCAAGGTCCTTTGTCGCCTCTTCACTGACATTAGGAATGTCGGCAGTGAACTCCTCAACGCCACGCTTCGTTTCACGGACGTCGAGAGAATACTCATCGACATGTACGGAAGTGAGTACGTCGTCGCGAACAATTCGCTCGTTGAGCACAATGGCGTCCTCATAGTTGTAACCCTTCCAAGGCATATACGCAACGAGCAGGTTGCGGCCCAGTGCCAACTCGCCGTTCTCGGTGGCATAGCCCTCGGTAAGGATATCACCGGCCTTGACACGCTGTCCCTTATTGCAAATAGGACGAAGGTCGATGGTCATATTCTGGTTTGTACGACGGAACTTTGGAATTCTATATTCCTTCAAGGCTGGCTCGAAGCTGACGAACTCCTCGTCCTCTGTACGGTCATACAATATACGTATTGTGGTAGCATCAACATACTCGATGACACCCTCGCCCTCTGCCGTAATCATCGTGCGTGAATCCTCACACACCTGCTTCTCGATGCCGGTACCAACGATAGGAGCCTCGTTGTGAAGCAATGGAACGGCCTGGCGCATCATGTTAGAACCCATGAGCGCACGGTGAGCGTCGTCGTGCTCCAAGAAAGGAATGAGCGAAGCGGCTATTGACGCTATCTGCTGAGGCGACACGTCCATAAGGTCGACATCTGTTGGAGGCACGACAGGGAAGTCGGCATCCTGACGACACTTTACGACAGAACGGATGAACGTTCCGTCCTCGTTCAGAGGTGCATTACCCTGACCTATTACATGGTCTTCCTCTTCCTCGGCTGTGAGATATACTACCTCGTCATTGTTGAGGTTGGCAACACCGTTCTCCACTTTTCTATATGGAGTCTGAATGAATCCAAGCTCATTGATCTTTGCATACACGCAGAGAGACGAGATAAGTCCGATGTTTGGACCTTCAGGACTTTCAATAGGACACAGACGACCATAGTGGGTATAGTGAACGTCACGCACCTCGAATCCTGCACGCTCACGAGAGAGACCACCAGGACCAAGGGCAGAAAGACGACGCTTGTGTGTCACCTCTGCAAGTGGGTTGGTCTGATCCATGAACTGTGACAGAGGATTGGTGCCGAAGAAAGAGTTTATGACACTCGAAATGGTCTTGGCATTGATGAGGTCTGTCGGAGTGAACACCTCGTTGTCACGGACGTTCATTCGCTCGCGAATGGTACGGCTCATACGGGCGAGACCTATCGAGAACTGGTTGCTCAACTGTTCGCCTACGGTGCGTACACGACGGTTCGACAAATGGTCGATGTCGTCAACGGCAGCCTTGGAGTTGATGAGCTGAATCAAATATTTGATAATCTCGATGATGTCT
The DNA here is from genome assembly GCA_051869235.1 of Prevotella sp. GTDB lineage: Bacteria > Bacteroidota > Bacteroidia > Bacteroidales > Bacteroidaceae > Prevotella. The sequence goes on along the minus strand of JBJEAS010000129.1, from coordinate 25,740 downwards.
TCCTTTGTCAGCACACGCACATCCATGTCGGTGTCGAGACCCAACTTCTTGTTGATGCGGTAACGACCTACGTCGCCGAGGTCGTAACGCTTGTCCGAGAAGAACAGGTTCTGAATGACCTCGCGTGCACTTGCATCGTCTGCCGGGTCGGCATTACGCAACTGACGATAGATGTAAAGCACAGCCTCCTTCTCCGAGTTTGAAGGGTCTTTCTGAAGTGTGTTGAAAATGATTGAATAATCCTGGGCTGTCGCACCGTCCTTGTGAACAAGAATGGTAGTGGCATTGCTCTCGAGGATTTGCATCATGTTCTCTTCAGTAATCTCAGTCTCACGGTCGAGGATGACCTCGTTGCGCTCGATGGATACCACTTCGCCGGTGTCCTCGTCGTTGAAGTCCTCATACCAACTGTTGAGCACACGTGCAGCAAGACGCTTGCCAATGACCTTCTTCAGGTTGGCCTTGTTTACTTTAACCTCCTCAGCAAGGTCGAAGATCTGAAGAATGTCCTTGTCGGCCTCGAATCCGATGGCACGCAGCAGGGTAGTAACAGGCAACTTCTTCTTACGGTCGATGTAAGCGTACATCACATTATTGATGTCGGTGGCAAACTCAATCCAAGAGCCCTTGAAAGGAATGATTCGCGCTGAATAAAGCAGTGTTCCGTTGGCATGTACACTCTGTCCGAAGAATACGCCCGGAGAGCGGTGCAACTGCGAAACGACGACACGCTCGGCTCCATTGATGACGAACGTTCCATTGGCTGTCATATAAGGTATAGGGCCAAGGAAGACATCCTGGATTACAGTACCGAAGTCCTCATGGTCTGGATCAGTACAATAAAGTTTCAACTTTGCCTTCAAGGGTACGCTATAAGTCAGTCCGCGCTCCAAGCATTCATCGATGCTGTAACGAGGCGGGTCGATATAGTAATCCAAGAACTCAAGAACGAAATTGTTCCTCGTGTCGGTTATAGGGAAGTTTTCTGCAAACACCTTATACAAACCGTCATTCTTGCGTTCCTCAGGTGGTGTGTCCAACTGCAGGAAGTCTTTGAAAGACTTTAATTGCACATCGAGAAAATCCGGAAACGGCATAGGATTCTTGATGCTGCCAAAATTTACTCTATTGTCTATTACTTTTGAAGCCATAAAAAATGTATGTCTTGTGTGGACTGGAAAGTCCTTAAAATGTCACTGGGAGAACCAAAGGTCCGAAAAAAGAGATTTTGTGCCTAACAAGACACAAAAAGGTTAAGAATCTTCTACTTAAAGATTCTTAACCAATGATTATCGAAAAGTGCTAAATTACTTCAGCTCTACAACAGCACCGGCTGCCTCGATGGTCTTCTTGAGGTTCTCAGCCTCGTCCTTGGAAAGACCTTCCTTCAGTGTTGAAGGAGCACCGTCTACCAATTCCTTAGCTTCCTTCAGACCAAGGCCACAAGCCTCCTTAACAGCCTTTACAACCTGCAACTTGGCTGCGCCAACCTCCTTAAGAACTACGTCGAAAGAGGTCTTCTCCTCAGCAGCCTCAGCAGCGCCTGCTGCAGGACCAGCAGCTACAGCAACAGCTGCAGCGGCGGGCTCAATTCCATACTCGTCCTTCAGGACTGTTGCCAACTCGTTTACTTCTTTTACTGTAAGATTTACCAATTCTTCAGCAATAGCTTTGATATCTGCCATTTTTATTATAATTTTTATTGTTTTTAATTTTAAAATACGTTGTGACTTTTAGATTTATTCAGGACGCTCGCCTAAAGTCTTCAGCACACCATGAATTGTGTTTGCACCTGATTGGAGAGCTGAAACGACGTTCTTTGCAGGCGACTGGAGCAGAGCCACAACATCTGCAATAAGTTCGTTCTTGCTCTTGAGAGAGGCCAACTCCTCGAGTCTGTCAGCACCTACGAAGAAGCTCTCCTCGGCATAGGCTGCCTTCAGTGCAGGAACTCCTTCCTTTGTGTAATCCTTAAGAAGCTTGGCAGGAACGTTAGCTGTAGTGGTGAACATTACAGCTGTGCTGCCCTTCAACGAATCATACAGTGGTGAGTAGTCTATCTCAGAAGCCTCGAAGGCCTTGTGAAGAAGAGTGTTCTTCACGACAATCATCTTTATCTCGCTCTTGAAGCACTTGCGACGAAGTTCACTTGTCTTCTCAGCATTCAGTCCCGTCAAGTCAACGAGATAGAAATGAGGATATTCGTTCAACTTCTTGCCGAGGTCTACGATAATAGTATCTTTTACTTCCTTTTTCATTTTACTAAACTTTTAACGAGTTATTCAACTGATTTAGGATCTACCTTGATACCCTTACTCATAGTACTTGAAATAAAGATACTCTTCAGATATGTACCTTTAGCGGCAGCAGGCTTCAACTTGATGATGGTCTGGATGAACTCCTTGGCGTTCTCGTAAATCTTCTCCGGTGCGAATGAAACCTTACCGATAGAAGCGTGAACGATACCAGCCTTGTCCACCTTGAAGTCAATCTTACCTTGCTTAACCTCCCTTACGGCCTTTGCGACATCCATTGTCACAGTACCGCTCTTTGGGTTAGGCATAAGTCCACGAGGACCCAAGATGCGACCAAGAGCACCAATCTTGCCCATGCAAGAAGGCATTGTTATGATGACGTCAACGTCAGTCCAACCGCCCTTAATCTTCTCAACATATTCGTCGAGACCAACATAGTCGGCTCCGGCTTCCTTGGCGGCAGCCTCGGCGTCAGCTGTACAGAGACAGAGTACACGTGTCACCTTACCAGTACCGTTAGGCAGTGAAACGACACCGCGAACCATCTGGTTAGCCTTACGTGGGTCAACGCCCAAGCGCACGTCAATGTCCAAGGATGCGTCGAACTTGGTAGTGGTTATTTCCTTTACCAATTCTGCAGCTTCCTTAAGAGAGTATGCCTTCCCTGCTTCAACCTTGTCAGCCACCAACTTTTGATTTTTTGTCAGTTTACTCATTTTTAAATTGAAGTTTTAAATTATTTACCAGGGAACTCCCCTTGTACAGTTATACCCATGCTTCTCGCTGTACCAGCGATAAGCTTCATGGCCGACTCAATAGTGAAACAGTTCAAATCACTCATCTTGTCCTCGGCGATAGCCTTTACCTGGTCCCAAGTTACGCTTGCAACCTTCTTGCGGTTAGGCTGGGCAGAGCCACTCTTCACCTTGGCGGCCTCCTTGAGCTGTACGGCAGCAGGAGGAGTCTTGATGACGAAGCTAAATGACTTGTCTGCATAGTAAGTGATAACGACAGGAAGAATCTTGCCTGCCTTATCCTGGGTTCTGGCGTTAAATTCCTTGCAGAATCCCATAATGTTTATACCCTTCGAACCAAGTGCAGGTCCTACTGGGGGTGAAGGATTCGCAGCGCCACCTTTAATCTGCAATTTGATTAATCCAGCAACTTCTTTAGCCATTTCTGTTTTTTGTTTATAATTTTTTGTTTAAGCCTCAGGCGGAAAGCCCTTGGCAGAGTGTATAGGAATCAGCGTACCGTAACACATTACGCGTCATTCCTTTTCGACCTGCGTAAAACTTAGCTCGAGAGGAGATTTCCTTCCGAAAATCTTGACCATAACCTTCAGCTTGCGCTTCTCGGCATTCACTTCCTCAATGATGCCGCTGAAACCACTGAAAGGTCCATCAATAACCTTAACCGCATCGTCGACATTGTATGGCACTGCAATCTCAGGAACCTCGACGGTTGTCTCTTCTGCAGAACCAAGAATGCGATTGATATCAGCCTGCTTTACTGGAGTCGGATTGTCCAACCCTCCAAGGAAACCCAAGACATTAGGCATAAATCGCAAAGTATGCGCCACTTCGCCATGGAGGTGAGCCTGGATAAGAACATATCCCGGCAGGTAGAGTTTTTCTTTGATGACTCTCTTTCCATTGCGGAGGACAGCATATCGCTCAGTAGGCAACAAGATCTCGCCTACATTGTCCTTCAGGATGTCGTTGTTGACGACAGCCTTCTCAATGTATTCCTTGACCTTGTGTTCCTTACCACTGACGGCACGCAGAACGTACCATTTCATTCCTGTCTCAGACATCTTCGGATAAAATTAATTGGGATAAATCGAACTCATTACAAACTTGAATACCAAATCCATTGCCCACACAACCAATGCAATGACAAGGGAAGCAGATAAAACAACCACTGCACTGTGTGTAAGCTCGGCACGAGATGGCCATGTAGTCTTATGCGCAAGTTCGTCGAAACATGCCTTGCAATAATTTACGAATTTCTTAAACATATCGCTTTCTATTTAGCACGGGAAGGAGGACTCGAACCCACGACCCTCGGTTTTGGAGACCGATGCTCTACCAACTGAGCTATTCCCGTAAATAGGTTCCCGACGGTGAAATCGGGAACCATAAGTTTATTATCGCGATTTATTAGTCTTCGATAATCTCTGTGATCTGTCCAGCACCTACTGTGCGGCCACCCTCACGGATAGCGAAACGCAGACCAACGTTCAGAGCAACAGCGTAGATAAGCTCTACAGTGATTGTAACGTTATCACCAGGCATTACCATTTCAACGCCCTCTGGGAGAGTAATCTCACCAGTGCAGTCCATTGTACGGAGGTAGAACTGTGGACGGTACTTGTTTCCGAATGGAGTGTGACGGCCACCCTCTTCCTTCTTCAGTACATAGATCTGAGCCTTGAACTTCTTGAATGGCTTGATCTGACCTGGATGGCAGAGAACCATACCACGCTTGATTTCCTTCTTGTCGATACCGCGGAGGAGGAGACCTACGTTGTCACCAGCCTGACCCTCATCGAGGAGTTTGCGGAACATCTCAACGCCAGTTACAACCGACTTCTTGTCCTCACCAAGACCGAGGAGCTCAACCTCATCACCTACGTGGATAACACCGGTCTCGATACGACCTGTTGCTACAGTACCACGACCTGTGATTGAGAATACGTCCTCAACAGGCATAAGGAATGGCTTGTCAGTATCACGTGGAGGCAGTGGAATCCAGCTGTCAACAGCGTCCATGAGCTCCATTACCTTGTCTACCCACTTGTCAACACCGTTGAGTGCGCCAAGGGCAGAACCGCGGATGATAGGAGTATTGTCGCCATCGTACTCGTACTGGTCGAGCAGCTCACGCATTTCCATCTCTACGAGCTCGAGCATTTCCTCGTCCTCAACCATATCACACTTGTTCAGGAATACAACCAGCTTTGGTACGTTCACCTGACGAGCGAGAAGTACGTGCTCACGTGTCTGAGGCATAGGACCGTCAGTAGCAGCAACTACGATGATAGCACCGTCCATCTGAGCAGCACCAGTAACCATGTTCTTCACATAGTCGGCGTGTCCCGGGCAGTCTACGTGTGCGTAGTGGCGGTTAGCTGTCTCATACTCGATGTGAGCAGTGTTGATGGTGATACCACGCTCTTTCTCTTCAGGAGCGTTGTCAATCTGATCGAACGACTTGATTTCCTCTGTACCGAAGCCCTTCTCGTGAAGAACCTTTGAAATGGCAGCGGTCAGAGTAGTCTTACCGTGGTCAACGTGACCAATTGTACCAATGTTTACGTGTGGTTTGGTACGGACAAATGTCTCTTTTGCCATAGCTTTTCTTGTTTATTTTATTTTTTGATGAATAATCTTGTGATGATTTAATTTTTAGAGCTGTATCTGAGAGTTGAACTCAGGACCTCTTCCTTACCAAGGAAGTGCTCTACCACTGAGCTATTACAGCTTAGTAAGAGCGGAAAACGGGGCTCAAACCCGCGACCCCCAGCTTGGAAGGCTAGTGCTCTATCAACTGAGCTATTTCCGCTAATTGAGATTCGGCGTTGCCGCTTAGTCTCCGCAAGGTTGCCGAGTGGGTGCTGATGGATTCGAACCACCGAAGTCGAAAGACAGCAGATTTACAGTCTGCCCCATTTGGCCACTCTGGAAAACACCCAAAGCCTTGCTTTTACTTTTGAGCCTCTTGTCGGATTCGAACCAACGACCCCGAGATTACAAATCACGTGCTCTGGCCAACTGAGCTAAAGAGGCTTGTACCTGCAGCCGCTTCCCGTTGCGTTAAGCGGTACTGTCGGAAATCGGCTGCAAAGGTACGCATTATTTTCGAATTACCAAAACTTTTCGGAGTTTTTTTTAGTAATTTCTCGATTTTTCTTTAAATTTCTGCAGTTGCACCCGCATGGAATCCACTCCAAGGTCTATTGACTCCTCAAATGTGTCGCTCACCTTCTCAACAAACAGTGTTGTTCCGGGCACCGTCACCGTGAGGGCTGCTTCCTTGTTCTGGGCCGTTGCTGGCTTTACAACCTTCAATTGCACCTCTACTTTCTGAATATCTTCGTAAGTTTTCTCTAACTTGGCGACTTTCTTTTCGATAAACGCCTGTAACTTCTCGGTAGCGTCAAAATGAATTGACTGAATCTTAATTTCCATATAAACCTCCAATTTTAAAGGGTTATGCCCTTGGATGGGCTTGTTTATAAACTCGCTTCAGCTGCTCGAATGTCGTGTGAGTGTAAATCTCAGTCGTTGAAAGACTCTGATGACCGAGCAGCTTTTTCACACTTTCTAATCCGGCACCGTTGTTCAGCATTGCTGTGGCGTAGGAGTGCCTCAACACGTGCGGCGACCGCTTCTTCATGGTGGTCACCTTTGAAAGCGACTCCCTGACCATCGCCTCTACCTTGTCGCGGCTGACGCGCCTGCCTTTCGGGTCGAGGAACATTCCGGTCGTGGTCCTCACCACCTCAGTGTCCCTGGCCTCAACATAACGCAAGAGCTCTGTTGCCAATTCCTCGCCGAATGGGACGATGCGCTGCTTGTTGCGCTTTCCCGTCACCTTAACGGTGCGATTCACGAAATCTACGTCAGTGTCGTCAAGTCCCACAAGTTCAGCCAGTCGAATGCCCGTTTCATAGAACATTATTATTATGGTACGCGCGAGGACTTCTTTGTATCCTTCGCCCCAAAGTCTGTCGTCGTCAATCAAGCGGTCCATGTCGGCTTCCTTGACGAACTGCGGCAGCGGCCTGGCTTTCTTTGGGCCTTTCACAAGGCGTGCTGGGTTTATCTCGACCTTGTTCCTTTTCATGGCGAAGCGATAGAAGGATCGCAGTGAACTCAGCCGGCGGTTGACCGACGTGGCTGCATTGCCTTTGTCCATCATGCTCTCGACCCACTCGCGGACAACGTCCTGGTCGACGGTTTCCCATGTCAGATGACTGTCCAAGTTCTTGAAGAAGGACTCGAAGTCGCTCAGGTCGTCACTGTATTCTTGAATGGTCCTTGGCGACATGTTGCGCTCATAGCGCATATAGTCCACAAACTGTTCAATCATCATAAAACACTGCTTTGTTCGATTTCTGCAGCGAATTTACGGAAATTATTTGAAACTACCAAATTTTTTCGAGGTTTTTTTATTCCTCGGTAGCTCTCATTTTCTGTACGTAAATGGCGTGCTCCATCTTAAGTCTCTTAATAACAGATGGTTTGTCGAACTGCTGACGTGCGCGGAGTTCCTTTACGACACCTGTTTTCTCAAACTTTCTCTTGAACTTCTTGAGGGCCTTTTCGATGTTTTCGCCTTCCTTTACTGGTACAATAATCATTTTGCTTTTTTGTTTTAAATTTTAATTAAACTTATGTCCACACTTGGGCATTTGCCCGAAAGTGGGTGCAAAATTACTGCTATTTTACCAATTAGGCAACTTTTTCAGCAATTATTTTTGATTTATTGTGAAAAAAAGTCGATTTTGGCGCAATTTACACTGAATCAAGCCCATAATGCGGTGACTTATAACGCACTACAAGCGTCTTCAAGCCACTTGAGGTCGTCACCGTCGAGCAGGGGCGAGAGGCGCTCGAAAACCTCACGATGATATGAGTTCAGCCACTCCCTCTCTTCGGCGGTGAGCATGTCGACGTCTATTGGGGTCTTGTCTATCGGGCAGAGCGTCAGAGGCTCGAGCTGGAGGAATTCGCCGAACTCCGTGGTCTTGTAGTGGCGAATGACCATGGTGTTCTCCGTACGCACTCCGAATTGCCCGGCAAGATAGATGCCTGGCTCCACAGTGACAGTCATGCCGTCCTTCAGCGGAGCCGGCATATACTCCATGCGGAACTGGTGCGGCCCTTCATGCACATTAAGGTATGACCCTACTCCGTGGCCTGTGCCATGGAGATAGTTGATTCCCTCGCGCCACATTGCCTGACGCGCCAGCATGTCGAGCTGTGTGCCGGATGCATTGGCGGGGAACTTCACCATCGACAAGTCGATGTTTCCCTTCAGCACAAGGGTATAGATGTGGCGTTGGTAGTCGCTGACAGGACCCAAGGCTATGGTTCGCGTAATGTCGGTAGTACCGTCAAGATACTGTCCGCCGCTGTCGAGCAGTAGGAAACTTTCCGGTTTCAGTTCAATGTCTGTCTCCGGGGTCGCCTCATAGTGTACGATGGCTCCATGCTCGCCATATCCGGCAATAGTGTCGAAGGATATTCCTCGGAACAGCGGCTGCTGGGCTCTTAATGCCGTCAGCTTCTCGTCGGCTGAGATTTCGGTCACCCCACCCTTTTCCACTGCCGGCTTCAGCCAGCGGAGGAACTTCACCATTGCCACGCCGTCCCTTGTCATTGCAGCACGATAGCCGGCAATCTCCACGTCGTTCTTCACTGCCTTCATCGCCGGCACTGGCGATTTCGCCAACACTCTCGGTCTTTCTCCGTATGCTTTATACAAAGTGTAGGACGTCTCGGAAGGGTCCATAAGCAGGTTGTAGCCGTCGTACAGTTTCAAGCCCTTTGCCACATTGCCGTAATCGTCAACCTTCACTCCTATTCCTTTCAGATAGGCAGCCGACTCGCCGTCGAGTTTGTTTTCGTCGATGAACAATGTGGCTTCCGTCTCGGCAATGAGCAGGTAAGACACGAAGACAGGGTTGCAGTGGACGTCGGAGCCACGCAGGTTCAGCGTCCACGCAATGTCGTCGAGTGCCGACACCAACATGCCCACGGCGTGGAGGCGTTTCAGCTCCTCGCGTATTCTCTTCAGTTTGCTTTCGGCAGTCTCGCCGGCATATTTCATCGGGTGAATCTCCACCTTGTTGTCAGGTATTTGCGGACGGTCTTTCCATATTATGCTCAGAGGGTCGAAATTCGTCCTTATGGTTATTCCTCCCTGGTTGCGCAGCTCGTCTTCAAGAGCCTCCACAGTGTTGACGGAGTTCACCATACCGTCGATGCCCACCACAGCGCCACTCTTGCCCGACAATTTGCGTCCAAGCCACTCTGCAATCGTCGGAGTGCCTTCAATCTTCAGCTTCATAAGCTCAAAGCCCGTTCCGCTCAGCTGTTCTTCAGCGGCAAGGAAGTAGCGCGAGTCGGTCCACAGGGCGGCGTCGTCTCCGGTGACTACTGCCGTTCCCGCCGAGCCGTTGAATCCGCTGATGAACTCGCGACCCTTCCAGTGGTCGGGCACGTATTCGCCATTGTGTGGGTCGGTACTTGGGAATACGAAGGCGTCGATTCCCTCTGTCCTCATCACCTCTCTCAGTGACTGAAGCCTATCCTTTATAGTATTGCTCATGATACTCATTGTTTCAAGTTTCGTTAATTGCCACAAAAGTACCGTTTTTTTTCCGATTCACAAAACCATTCCGCCAGTTTAACACTCTTTAATCATCAGACTATTGGAAAATACATTAAACTCAGTAAATTTATATAAACGTCACGCGACTACAAATCGTTAAAAGCTTTTACTTACCTCAAAGTATCCTATAACCTTACTGAAGCCAAAGAGACAGTCTCTTATTTACACCTCCGTTGTAGCTCCGCACCAAAGTCGGTGCAGAAATGCCTATTTTGGGCATTTAAGCGGAGTCACACCGACTTTGGTACGGAGGATCACCGACTTTGGTACGGAGGAACAGCGGAGGAACAGCGGAGGAACAACGGACTTACGGCGTACTTAGAGAGCGTTTTTTCATAGCCAGAGGGGTGAAAAAGGGTCGTTTTTCATATATTGACGTATCAAAATCCTACTTCAGACACTGCTTTTTGCCATCTTCGTTGAAATGTCCGTGAGACAGTCGAAGAATAGAATCTGTCAAAAAAGATTAGCTATGATAGGTGCCGTGTGATTCCCAGGCTCCTACTCATTCTCGGGACAGAAGAAGCTACATTAATATCCAGCTGCAGCGACTGGGGGTGTGGGCGTCTCGCCGCAAGGCGTTTTGGCAACCTACCATGCCTTCCGATTTTTGGCGGGAAAGGACTTTGATTGACTTTGTCGATCTTCGTTTCTCGCCATATAACAATAAAAAAAGGGAAGGATTTACCTGCCTCATTCTGCTGCAGAGATAGAAAGTTTTGTCGTATTTTCCAAATATTCCATCGAAATATTTGCATTTTTCACTCTTTTTCTTTGTCATTTCAAATTTTATGTCTAAATTTGCCTTGTTTTAGCAGATATTGTGTCGGCTGAAACTGTTGGCAAAGGACTTGGTGAAGACACCAGAGCCAGCATTAACTTTGTGGGTATAAAGGCGTTAACTATACGCTTTGTGTTTTGATATATCGAAATCTGGAAAATTTCACTATCTCATCAAGACACGGCAGAAGTCAACGCCCCATATATGGTATGATAAATTCATGCCCTTATTGCATCTTGGCAGCAGACAAGCGTCTTGCTGTCAGGGTGCTTGATAAGGTGTATATACCAATGAGTGGGGCTTTGCGTTGCTATGTTATGAGATAAGGTATTCCAGAACCTCGATATGTAACACAAGCAATGCAGTGCAAGCTCCACTCTTTTTATATCCATAAATGAAGAAGAAAAAACAATCAAGGTCGTTGGGAGCTTAGACCATCATTTGTGCTAAGAACTTAAAATGAACAAAGCTGAGCTAAGAAAAAAGATAAGAGACCTTGATGGGCTGACAAACGAAGAGAAGGCGGCACTGCTTGAACTGTTGAACAAGCAGAAGAAATATGGTCTTGTGTGGGAAGAGAAAACCGAAGACGTTGAAGAACGCCTTCGCGACCATCTGCCTGTGCTCGAAGAAGACAAAAATAAATTTATTCCTTCTGACTGTCCCGATGCTCCAAACCACATTCTTATAGAGGGCGACAACCTCGAAGCCCTTACTGCGCTCAGCTATACACATGAGGGAAGAATTGATGTCATCTATATCGATCCTCCTTATAATACGGGAAACAAAGACTTCATCTACAACGATTCTTATGTTGACTCAGAAGATGGCTATCGACACAGTAAGTGGCTGTCGTTTATGAGTAAGCGATTGAAAATCGCAAAGAGATTGTTGTCTGATAAAGGCGTAATTTTTATTTCAATTGATGATAATGAACAAGCACAATTGAAGTTGTTGTGTGATGAGGTCTTTGGAGCAAATCGATTTATTTCAAACCTAATTTGGCAAAAAAAGACAGGAGCGGCAGATGCAAACGGAATAGCAGTAATAACAGAATACATTGCAGTTTATTGTATGGATTCATCATCTGCTAAGAATATTTTTTCATATAATAAGCAGGCATTTGACATAAAAAGATATAGATACAAGGACGAATATTATACACAAAGAGGTCCATTTTATTATGATTCTCTTGATAGAGGCAGCATTCAATATAGTGATGGCTTAAATTATGGAATCATGGCTCCTGATGGAACTATGATTTATCCAAATGGTCGTGTTTCTTTCATAAATGATGGATGGACATGGAAATGGAGTAAAGAAAAGGTCGAATGGGGAATTAAAAACAAATTTATTGATATTGTCAAAACCGACAAGAAAGCGAATGGTTGGGCAGTGAAATATAAGATTTATTTGTATGTTGACAATGAGGGGAAACCCATTGAAAAATCTGTTCCATACAAAAATTTAATATGTGATATACTTAATGCAGATGCAGCCAACGAGATAAAGAATGTTTTTTCTCACAAAGCTTTTAGCTATGCTAAACCATTGGGGTTAATAGGTCTATTTATAAATCTGATAAATAATAAAAACTCACTAATCCTCGACTTCTTCGCCGGCTCTGGTACAACACTCCATGCCACGATGCAGTTGAACTCCGAGGACGGTGGACATCGCCAGTGTATTCTTGTGACGAATAATGAGAATAATATTTGCGAGGAGGTGACTTACGAGAGGAACAAAAGGGTAATCAATGGCTACACCACGCCTAAAGGCGAGAAAGTGGAAGGACTTCACGACAACAAACTGAGATATTACAAGACGAAGCTGTTGCCAAGAGAGAAAAGTCCGAGAAACATGAGGGCACTGATGGCTGCCGCAACGGAACTGCTCTGCATAAAGGAAGACCTGTATGAGGAAAACAGGAGGTTTGGAAGATATAGGCTCAACCCAAAGGCAGCAAGATATTTCGAGAAGGGAGAGAGAAGAATGCTGATAGTGTATTGCGAGGAACTGGCTGACCAAATAGCCGAAGAGATAAAGACACTCGACTTTGGCGGCAAGCGACTGAAAATCTATATTTTCTCGCCTGACCGCTATGCCTTCGACGACAATTTCTTTGAGGTGGAGAACAAGGTGCAGCTCGTGGCTCTGCCTGCCGCAATTTACGATGCCTACAGGAGAGTGCTGCCGAAAAAGAGGGACAAAGTGCTTTTGGAGGATAGTGCGGGCAAGACGCCCACATCCCCAGCAACCGCAGGCGATACGCCCGCATCCCCAGTGGCTTCGCAGATAGTTGAACAGAGTATTGACTTTAATTTTGAATAGTGTATGAAACAGCTGAAATATCAACAGAAGGCAGTTGCAGAACTCGTGGGTAAGGTTATCGACCTGTTGGCACAAAGCAAACCGAGACAACAGCTTGTGTTCAAGGCTCCTACGGGGTCGGGAAAGACGGTTATGGCGAGTGAGATGCTTGCGACACTGACCGAGGAACTGCAAAGCCGCAGCGACTTGCCTTTCCAGCAGGTGGCTTTCATCTGGATTGCGCCAAACAAGCTGCACCAACAGAGCTACTTCAAGATGAAGAACTTCTTCACGGAGACTAAACTGCTGCGCGCACTGATATACGACGAACTCGACCAGACAGACGGAATAATACATCAGGGAGAGGTGCTGTTCGTGAATTGGGAAAGCATAAACAGCAGGAACAACATCATTGTAAGGGAAAACGAGCAGGGACTCTCGCTCTACGACATAACCCGAAAGACACAAGAGGAGGGAATACCTGTTGTGGTGATAATTGACGAGGAGCATCGGTTTTGGTCGAAGACTGCCGACAAGTCGAAGGCTGTGCTCGACAACATAATGCCTAAGGTGGAGATAAGAATATCCGCAACGCCGAAGACCGATGCCGACTACAGGGTGACCATAAGCCGACAGGAGGTGATAGAGGAGGAGATGATAAAGGAAGGAGTGCTGCTGAATCCGGACATTACGAATGACTATACCACCGATGAGGCACTTAACGAGCATCTGATAAAGAAGGCATTGGAGAAGCGCAACCAAATAGCCGAGGCATACAGGAAAGAGGGTGCGGACATCAATCCTCTGTTGCTGATACAGTTGCCTAACGACACCAAGGAGGAACTGACCACTGAGGACACAAAGATAATGGATCAGGTGAGGCAGTATCTCGACGTGATAAAAGGCATAAACACCGACAACCACCGACTTGCCGTCTGGCTCTCGAAGGAGAAGACGAACCTTGAGGGACTGGAGAATGACGACAACATGACCGAGGTGTTGCTGTTCAAACAAGCCATTGCCTTGGGTTGGGATTGCCCAAGGGCTGCGGTGCTGCTCATTTTCCGAAAGCTGACGAGCGACGAGTTTACCGTTCAGACAGTAGGACGAATACTGCGTATGCCCGAACAGCATTACTATAAGAACCCATTGCTGAACAAGGGCTATGTATATACCGACATAAGCAAGGACAAGATACACATAGTGGCTGACGACATGGACTATCTGCACAAGTCGATGCTGCAAGCCGTAAGGCGCGAGGAGTTGGACAACGTGAAGTTGGTAAGCTACTACGAGGTGCGTCGCAGTGCCGACCGCAACCGCCTTGGTCCCGACTTCCGTCGTGTGCTGACAAAGGCGTTTGAGGACATGTGGCTTGTTTCTTCACAACTCTCATTTGCGTTTTTGGATGATGAGGAGGAAGAAAAGGAAAATGAAGAAAACGGCCAGTCGGTCATTGCAAAAAACCGACAGGCAGCAGAACGCCAGCGCATACGCATGGACGTGAAGAACGTGAACATAGAGATTCCTGCCGACGTCTTCTTCCAGAACGACGTGAACACCACGATAGAGATTGGCGAGAAGGCAAAGTTTACGAGAACGGCTGGTGAGGTTGACCGCGTTTACGTGGATTGGTGCAGGAAGATGTTGGGAGGATTTGAGAAGGCTCACAGTACGGGAGTGCTTGCCAACTATCTGCTTGAGGTGATGGAGAACCTGTTTGAACTGTTTGAGACAGAGGCCAAGAAAGTGGTGCTTTATCATGATAACCAGCCAAAGTTTGCCGAAGTGGTAACGAAGGCTCTTGCCCGATATGAGAAAATACTGGAGCAAAGGCAACAGGCGGCAAAGGACCGCAGCTTTGAAAACTACGAGTGGGAAGTGCCTGAAGACCGCACTTACACGGAAGAGAACCACACCATAAGGGAGAAGGTGGAGGAACATGCCCTACTGCCATTTGTTGAGTACAACGGAGCCTCAATGCCAGAGCACGAGTTTGCAGAGTTTCTTGAAAGCCACGGCGAGTCGATTGACTGGTGGTACAAGAACGGCGATGCCGGTCGGCAGCACTATGCCGTGCCATACACCAACAGTCAAGGCGTGAAGTCGCTCTTCTATGTAGATTTCGTGATAAGGATGAAAAGCGGCCAGGTGTTCCTTTTCGACACAAAGACCGAGAACAGCGACTCAGAGGCACCGCAGAAGCACAATGCCCTGTTGGAGTACATCAAGAAGGAGGAGAACGCCGACAAGCATCTTCTTGGCGGCGTAATAATTCACGACCGTAACCGCAGCGGCAACTGGCTCTACTCGCCACTGCCCATAGACAACACCAACGACGTAAGAGGCTGGGATGCGTTTCTGCCGGACAGATATGGGGGGATTAAGAATTAAAGAATTCAACTTTGCTTTTCCCTTCGACCAGCTTATTAGGTTGTTTTCTCAAGAAAACTTTTTAAGGTTGTTTTCTCAAGAAAACTTTTTAAGGTTGTTTTCTCAAGAAAACGGCCGTTGGTTCCCACCATTTAGTGTAGTGGTTATCCAACCGCCTCGTAGGGACTTTACTTTTTTTTCGTCCCTACAACAGGCGGAAAACGGCAATCTCTACCCTCTACCTACTACCTTCTAATCGCTAAAGAAAGATTCAAAAAACACTAAAATAAGCATTCATAAACTAATTTTTATCCCAAATATTTGGACTTTAACGAAAGTTTATGTACCTTTGCGGCAAAATGGAAGATACTATGGATATAAAGGCTATGCCCACGGTGGAAATAATCCAGGCATTGGGCAAGAGGTACAGGGAATATCGGATTGCTGCGAGAATGACACAAAAAGAAGTCGCCGAGCAATCCGGGATAAGTATGCTCACCATAAGACGGTTTGAGCAGGGTTATTCGTATGACATCAAGTTGGGCAATCTCATTGCCCTTCTGAAGGCCATTGATTTTGCCGACGGCATAGCCGACATTCTTCCTGAGATACCGGTCTCGCCTTACGCGCTGGCAAGGCAAGAAGCAAATAAACCCAAAAGAGTAAGACATGAACAACAACGTTAAGGTGACAATATGGGGTCGGGAAGTAGGCCGACTCACATGGGACGCGAGCAGAAAGCGTTCCGTCTTCGAGTATGCACCAAGTTTTCTCAAAGGTGATCTCGACATTGCTCCTTTGACAGCATCCATACGCGACCGCAGGAGCAGGCTTCCTTTCTATGGTGAGGCCAATAATGGTGTTTTTTATGGTCTTCCTGCTTTCATCAGCGACAGCCTACCGGGGAAATGGGGAGATACGGTTTTCTCTGCCTGGGCATCGGCTAACAACCTTGATGAGAATCGACTGACAGCTGTTGACAAACTGTCATTCATTGGCAAGCGGGGAATGGGTGCTTTGGAGTTTGAGCCTTCTCTGGAAATAGGGTCAGGAGAAATGAGTCTCGAACTTGACCAACTCTATCGAAAGGCTCAGGAGATTCTTGAACAAAGAGAGGAAACTGTTGTTGTAGGTAAGGACATCACGCTGGAAAGTTTGTATGAGGTAGGTACATCAGCGGGAGGTCAGCATACCAAGGCTGTTATTGCAAGAAACAACAAGACGGGCGAAATCCGCTCTGGTCAGGTTATGTTGCCTTCGGATTATACGTACTATCTATTGAAATTCGCCGAGAAAGACTATTACCCCCTTACGAGGGTGGAGATGGTGTATTATAAACTTGCGACGATGGCTGGTATCACCATGATGCCGTCTGAATTAATCAGAATTGATGGCGACGATCATTTCCTTACTCAACGATATGACAGGAAAGACGGCAAGAAGATTCATACGCAGACACTTGCTGCCATGAACCCCAATGCGAGAAACTATGAGGACTTGATGACAGTAGTGCAAAGGCTCAACATCCCTTACAAGGAAAAAGAGGAGACCTTCAGGCGCACTGTGTTCAACATCCTTGCCACGAATGTTGACGCACATATCCGCAATTTCTCTTTTATGATGGAAAAATGTGGGGAGTGGCACATCACTCCTGCATACGACTTGACATTCTCATGCTTCAATCCCGGAAACAAGTTTGATCCTGCTCACTATTTGAGAATTGGAGGGAAGACTGTTGACATAGGATATGAAGACCTGATGGAATTTGGCAGAAGATTCAGCATTGCCAATCCCAATGAGATTATACAGCAAACCGCCGATTGTGTAGCCATGTTCCGTTCAGTGGCGTGTGACATTGGAGTTGAAGGTTATTGGATTGACAAGATAGAGAAACATTTTGCCGAAATGTCTCCAAGGATGCTCTCCATGCTCAATGGCTACAAGTCTCTGTCGTTCAACTATGTCATAGAAGAAAAGGGTATAACGGTCAACAATCTCCATTGGACAGAAATGGGGAATGGCGCCATGCGACTTGAGGCCGAACTTAATGGCACTCCTTTCAGAGCCACGTTTGCCAGGAAATCCAAGGAATATCCCATCATTATGGAAAACGGAGGCATCAAGATGCCATTCGAGAAGCAGAAAGAGTATGTCGAGCGGTTGTTCATCCCAAGAATAACCAATCGTAAATAGTCTATTGCAGCAGAGCCAGTGTTCCTTACAGCTTAACTTGATGATATTACAATAGGCATTTCTATTTTATAGATGGTCGAGCCATTATAAAAGAACATACATTTTTATGAAGATACCTTCATTTGCCATTGAAGATACCTTCGTTGGACGACACTGAATAATAGAAAACTATCCACTACCGGCGGTTTTAAGTCAGGCGTTCACCGCAGCCAAAACGCCCTTGTGGGCGTACGGACTTACATAAAGTAAAGTCCCTACTTTTCCTTTGCAGGCGGAAAGGAACTTTAATTTTTAAATTCTTTAACTTAAGTTTTCCAACCTTTGAAATAGTAGTATGGCAATACATTACTATATGATATTCAGCCATTTGGAATGCGCCAGCGCTGGATATTCAACAACATTAACCTGCATTATTCATACAGTTCCGTCACGAAAGGCCCAATGGCTGTGCAAACCGAACGCAGAGCCATTTAGGCCTTGCAGTAGGAACGAGTATGAATAATGCAGGTTAAATTATGTCCTGTCGCCGGTGAGATGCCGGTGGCAGGATTTTTTCATTAGAGACAAATCCCAACTTATACTTTTTTATCTAATGTTGACACTATTGTGATATTTCCTTGGACGTTCCATTTTTTTGCATTATCTTTGCATACAAATTATAAATAACAAAAACAATAAAACGATGAAGAAATTAATCTTATTTGCAATTACTGCTTTGGCAATGTTCTCGTGTAGTAAGAAGGATAAGGCTGACGACCCATTGGCTGAGTCGGGACGCACACAACGCACAGAGAACCTGTTGGCTAACCTTAAGAAACTGTCTGCCGAGGGATACCTTGTCGGACATCAGGACGGCACCGTCTATGGCATTGGCTGGGTGGGCGACAGCTGCCGCTCCGATGTGCAGAGCGTTTGCGGCGACTTCCCCGCCGTACTGGGCTTCGACCTCGGACACCTCGAACTGGGCGACTCGCTCAACCTCGACGGCGTGCCTTTCGACCGTATGCGCCAGGAGATAATCCGCCAATACGAGCGTGGCGGAATGGTTACGCTGAGCTGGCACCTTGACAATCCGCTTACGGGCGGAACGGCTTGGGTCGTTGGCGACTCGCTTGCCGAACAGGAGAAGCTAACGGTGGCCTCTGTCCTTGAGGGCGGCGAAAAGCATGAGGTGTTCCTCGGATGGCTCGACACCCTCGCCTCGTTCCTCAACTCACTGGAGACTACTTACGGCGTGCGTGTCCCTGTCCTCTTCCGCCCTTGGCACGAGCATACGGGCAGCTGGTTCTGGTGGGGTCAGAACCTGTGTACCACCGAGCAGTACAAGGCTCTTTGGCAGCTCACCATCGACCGTCTGAAGCAGCAGGGCGTTGTCAATGCCCTCTATGCCTATTCGCCCGGAACGGAGTTTGCCGGCGATGCAGAGAAGTTCCTTGAGCGCTGGCCAGGCGACGGACTGGTTGATGTCATCGGCTTCGACTCCTATTGCACCAACAACCCCGAGGACACTGCCGGCATCAACAACTACAAGACAAGTCTCGACGCCAATCTCAAGACGCTGTGCGAGATAGCGGAACAGCACAATGTAGTGCCGGCACTGACGGAGACGGGAATGGAAAGCCTCGGCAAGGCTGACTGGTGGACCGAGACGCTTATGCCTGTCCTCAACAAGTATCCTATCGCCTACGTTCTGCTTTGGCGCAACGCCCACGACAAGGAGGGACATTTCTACATGCCTTATCCCGGTCAGCAGACCGTCAGCGACTTCGTTAAGTTCTACAACGACAAGCGCACCCTGTTCGTGAAGGATGTCAATGCCCTTTACATGTAATTGACTCAATTCCTATCGCGTAATGTCCATACTGACGCTTTTCCTCTCGGTGTTCACCATAGTGGAACTGAACTGCGAGAATCTGTTTGACTGCATACACGACTCGCTGAAGCAGGATGTGGAATACACTCCCGACGGAACGCGCAAATGGACACACAGCCGCTATCGGAACAAACTCAACAACATTGCACAGACTCTGATGTCGTGCGGCCACGACGGTGGACTGCCCGACATCATTGCCCTGTGCGAGGTGGAGAACGACAGCGTCATGCGCGACCTCACAAGGCGTTCGCCGTTGCGGACAGGTCGCTATGAATACGTGATGACCGACTCGCGCGACCTTCGAGGCATCGACGTGGCTCTTGTCTATCGTCGTTCTACGTTCAAGCCGCTCGTGTCGCGGAGAATAAGACCCGATGGCGAATTCCCCGAACATCCCGTTCGCGATGTGCTATATGTGAAAGGAGTGAAGACCGGTGGCGACACGCTTCACATCATGGTTGTCCATGCTCCAAGTCGGATAGGAGGAAAAGGCGACTCAGAGAGACGACGAATGGCGGCTATGGATGCCGTGACCAATGTTGTCGACTCGTTGTTCAGCCGCTCTACCGATGCGCAGATTGTTGTCCTTGGCGACTTCAACGCCACTGTCGGCGAACTGCCGCTTGCCACGCTCCAAAGTCATGGCTTGCAAAATGTCAGCTCAGGGCTGAAAGGCAGCAACGGTGCCAAGGGAACATACAAGTATCAAGGCAAATGGGAGACCATAGACCACATCTTCGTCAGCCCATCCGTGGCAGACAAGCCTTTGAAGTGCCGCATCCACGATGCCCCTTGGCTATTGGAGACGGACAAGAAGTTCGGCGGCGAAAAGCCTTGCCGAACCTTCAATGGCTTGAGATATAATCCCAAGGGATGCAGCGACCATCTGCCCTTGGTAATGGTCTTTGGAAGGTAAAATGAAAATCTTCAATCTTCAACCTTCAATCTTCAACTTTCAATTTTCAACCTTCTGAATCCTGAATAGTATTCCGTGTTCGAGAGTCAAGGGACGGTTGTGGGCAAAGAAGACGGTGCCGGCTACTGGTGCTTTTACGTCCTGCAGCACACTGCTGTCGTAGGGGTCGAGTATTCGAGCCAGCGTGTCGCCTTCGCTCACGTGCTGTCCAGCCTTTGCTATGCCGTAGAATATTCCTGCCCTGCGAGCCTTTACGTTTACCAGTTCAGCCTCGTCGAACACTATCGACTCGTAGCCGGCGTTCTGCAACCTGTATCTTATTATGTGCGTCTTTTTCAGGAAACGCAGTATCGAGTCGATGGTCTGTTGGCTCGTGACGTCCTCCACGTGGTTGGTCTGTCCTGCATAGATGGAGAAAGCCTTTGTGCCCCATATCTGCCAGTTGTAGTTCAGCAGTGTGGTGTCAAAGGGCAGAGGGCGGCGTTTCGTCACGTAGGGCATACCGAAGAGGCATGCCGTCTCCACGTCTTCATATCCCGTGCTCAACATTCTGACGTGCGGAACGAAGTCGCCCGGCATGTAGAAACTGGCGAGCTGCATGCCATATTCAAAGTCCTTGATATGTTCAAACAGTGCCGCTGCAATGCGTTGCGTCGTCTCGCCGCGGTCGTAGCCGGGAAACATTCTGTTTATGTCCGTGCCGTCCATTGCCCAGAAGCGGCGCGACACGTTCATCGAGAACGGGTTGCACGACGGTATAACCAATATGCTCTTTCCGTCGGCGATGCCTCCCCGACGTTCTATCTCCTTCAGAGCCGCCACCATTCGTGCGCAGATGTATTGCTGTTGTATCTCGTCGCCGCGCATTGCTCCTACAATGGCAACCGACTTTTCGCCCTCGCCGAACCAGTAGCCCTGAATGTTGAACGAGCCACGGTAAGGCGATTTCATTTCAAATAATATTTCCTTTTTCATTGTTCTTATCTCTCACTTCAATCTTCCCGATTCTCTCCCCTCCCCCCGCAAGGAGTTTGGGTGGGTTCATCTCCCCTCCCCCCGCAAGGAGTTTGGGTGGGTTCATCTCCCCTCCCCAGGGAGGGGCTGGGGGTGGGCCTATATATCCTCGCCATCAGCGAACCCTCGTAGACTATTGGGTAGGCTCGTATGGTGAACAGATAGCCTTCTACGGGCGAGACTACGCGGCTCAGAATCGAGCCGGTCAGAGGTTCAACGATCTGTCCTATTTCTTCGCCTTCGGCAACCACTATGCCGCACTTCAGTTCCGTGATGAACACTCCCGACGTGGCGGCGTTGAGGAATTCCACTCTGTCGCCTTTGCATACCAGCGGCTCGGCTATTGTCGCCGTGTTGACGAAGCCAGTCCACATGCCCATTTCCTTCATCAGGTTGAATATTCCGTCAACGAGCCTGTAGCACATCTTGTGGTTGATGCGTTGCCCTACTCCCATTTCCACCACTATGCACGGTGTGCCGGTGGAGTTGAGCGAATGGGCGAGTGTCGACTCAAGCACCGTCGCCGCATCGTGTATCCACACGAAGTCGATGTTCAGTTTCCTTGCCATTGGCACCAGCCGTTCCTCGTCGTTCACGTTTATTCGTGCCTGTGGCGTCTCGCGCAGATAAAGGTTGCTCGAATGAATGTCGATAACGAGGTCGGCACCTTTCAGGTCCTCTATTATGGCGTTTGCCATTTGTTCCGCCACCGACCCTTCCTTGTCACCCGGGAAGATGCGGTTCATGTCGAGGTCAAAGTTCGGTATGCCTCGTTGTATCGTGTCTATGCCGAGAGGGTTCAATGCTGGGTAGATTTCCACCTGTCCGTCGAGCGATGCCCTGCTCTCGTTCAGCCTGCGTGCCATTTCGTAGCACACCATCTGTCCTTCCAGTTCGTCGCCGTGTGTTCCCGTCACTATGCAGAGCCTCTTCTCCCCCTGCTTTCCTTTAATGATGTTTTTCCTTATCGATAGCTTTTCGTCTATCGGCAATTCTGTTGAAGTTACTGTTTGAATCATAAGTCACACTTCCTTCAATGTTACACTTACTTGACTTTGCTGTGTGCCGCCGCCAAGATAAACGCCGCGGTTTACGGGGCAGTCCGATGCGTCGCGCCCGTGGGCAATCTTCACATATCCGTATGATATGCGGATGTCGTGTGTCGGGTCGAAACCAATCCAGCTGTAGCCGTCGTAGACCTCCACCCAGGCGTGCGTCTCGCCTGTGCCCTCCACAAATCCGCAGGCATAGCGTGCAGGTATTCCGCACAGGCGGCAAAGGGCTATCATCAGATGCGAGTAGTCCTGGCACACGCCACGCCTGTGGCGGTAGATTTCCGTGGCGGGAGTCTCCACCGTCGTCGTCAGCGGCATGTACGACATCAGTCCATACACATGGTGGCAAATCTCGTAGGCCTTGTCGGCTTGCCCCATCTTCTCCGTGAACAGTGTCCGGCATTGGTCGAGCCATTCTGTTGCCTGCTCAAGGTCGAGCATGGTCAACGGCGTGTCGACGAGATAGGCGGGCGAGATGTCGCGGTCGGTGCGTGTCACGTATTGCGTCATCTCCACTACCCCCGTACTGACGTATGCCAGTGTGGAGTGCTCTTCGCGCTGTCCGCCGTAGATGAGGCGGTTGCCAAAGGCATCCACGTTGCGGCAAGTCCTGTAGCCCGGTGACACTATCAGATACTCCTCGTCCACCCTCATGTAGCTGCCCAGCATGGGTTGGCATCTGAGCAGCAGGTAGTGGTTCGTCACCGGTTGGCTGAACGTGACTATTGTCTGATAGTTGTAGAGATAGCGTTTCATTATACCCTTACCAACTGGTTCACATATTTAATTATCTTCGCCTTGTACTCCTCGTTGCTGAGGTCGAACTTCTCGGCGGTGATGAGTGCGTCGAGCTGGCTGCCAATGTTCTCGTCCAGCGATCCCTTCAGGTCGCGGCAGTAGCGCTTCAGCGAGTCGTAGGCGAGTGCGATGCGTCGGAAGGGGTAGCCGAATCGCAGCAGCATGTCGAGGTTCTCCACGTTGCGTCCTATCATCATTATGCTCAGTGCCTTGTGGTTCTGCAGACGCTGTTCCGCCGAGCCCCAGAAGGCGAGCGACCAGTCGATGATGGGCTGCAGGTGGCTGATGTTCACCGTAGCTTCCTTCTTGCATTTCTTCAGCAGCGCCACGCTCATCTCCAGGTAGCTCAGCGTCTCCGACATGATGTCCTCGCGCAGCAGTATGGCGTTGTCCATGGCGTATTTCTGCGCCGACAGCACCGAGCCGGGATTGTCCTCGTCGTAGAGCATGCCGTAGGTGAACTCCTCGTTAGTCTTGTAGTAACCCGACGCGTCGAGCTTCTCCCAGAACGATGAGTAGTCGTCCGGCTCGCCGTCAATCATTTCGTCGAAACATTTGTTCAACTGGTGCAGTGTAGCATACACTCTGCACTCATATCGTCCAAGCCAATAAAGCCTGTTTGCCTTTGCGGCAGAAATTATATCGCTTTTTACCATAGTATATATTTTTTTGAAGGTAGAGGGTAGAAGGTAGAGGGTAGAGATTAGTTCTACCCGCGGCTTTTAGGCAGTTCAGTAATCTCTACCTTCTACCCTCTACCTTCTCAATTTCTCATTTCTCATTCTTCACTCTTCCATCACCCACGTATCCTTGAATCCTCCGCCTTGCGACGAGTTCACCACAAACGAGTCGGGGTTGCGCGAGAAGCGGGTGAGGCCGCTCTTCCACACCTTCGTCTCCTTTCCCGTCACCACGAAGGCTCGCAGGTCAGCCTTTCGCCACACCAGTTCCTCGCCTTCCAGTATCTCCAGGTCCTTGAAGTCCACAACCTCCTGTGCTATCCAGCGGCGCGGATATTTCACTATCAGCCCGCGCAGCTCCTCCAGCTTCTCCGCCGACAGAGCCGAGCCGAACACCACGCCGTAGCCGCCTGCCTCGCTCACGTCCTTTATCACCAACGAGTCGAGGTGCTCCATCACGTAGTCGTAGTCGGCCTTGAAATAAGGAAGGTAGGTTGGAGCGTTCTGCAATATTGAGTCCTCGCCGAGATAATACTTAACCATCTTCGGCACGAAATAGTAGATGCCCTTGTCGTCAGCCACGCCGTTGCCTATGGCGTTTATCAGTGCCACGTTGCCCGCACGGTATGCCTGCATCACGTTAGGCACACCCAGCAGCGACGAAGGCTCGAAGGTCATCGGGTCCATGTACTCGTCGCTGATGCGTCGGTAGATGCATCCCACTCGAATCTTCTCCTTGTACATGCCGCCGTAATACACCTTGTCGTCCTCCACAAACAGGTCGCCAGGATAGGCGAGCGTAGCCCCCGTCTTCTCCGCCAAATAAGAATGTTCGAAGAATGCCGAGTTGTAGCGTCCCGGCGTCAGTATTACGGCAATGCCTCGATGGTCGTTCATGTCGTCCATCATGTTGCGCAGCAGGTCGGCGTAGTCGCGGTTGTCCGCCACCGCATTCGTTGCAAAAGTGTTTGGCGACGCCTTTCGCGTTATGGTGCGTGCTATCATCGGATAGCTTGCGCCCGAAGGAATCCGCAGGTTGTCCTCCAACACATACCATTGGTCGTCCTTGCCTTCAACCAGGTCGATGCCCGAGATGTGCGAATACACTTTCCCCTGTGGACTAATGCCCTCGCACACAGGCATATATCCTTTTGACGAATACACGAATTCCTCCGGCACCACACCGTCCTTGATGATTTTCTTGTCGTGGTAGATGTCCCATAGGAACATGTTCAATGCCTCTACCCTCTGCTTCAGTCCACGTTCCAGGTAGTCCCAGTCACTCTTATTGATTATTCGCGGAACAGAGTCGAACGGGAAAAGCTGCTCGTTGAACACCCCGTTCTTGTAGACACCGAAACGCACACCAAACCGTTCCAGCATTTTGTTTACAGTGTCTCGGCTGTCTGTAAGTTCATTAATCATAATTGCCATGTTATCTCTCCTTGTGTTTGTTGTTGTTGTTAAAGTCTTGTCGTTCCAACCTGCTGCGATGACACTTTGCAGTCTTTTTCGCTGCAAAGGTAATCATTTTGCTAATCAAATGCAAGAAGAAACGAAATAAATGTCATTAAAATCTTCAATATTATATCATTTTAACGTTTCCCACCCCTTTTGCTTACATTCTGCACATATTCCGTGTCTATATGTTACTAAATGAAACTTCCCGACGATAATATGATAAAGGATAGAGCGTAGAAGGTAGTATCAACTCGTCAACTATCAGTACAGGTGCCTGCCCATGTACTTATGTGCAAAATTGCGAGTAAAATTCAAAATATGCAAGCTTTTTGTACTAAATCTCGCTTTTTTGATGCGATTTAGTACAAAAGGGGTCAGAGGAACAGATACATTGGTTCACCGAGGGTCAGATGAACTGTCCCCATGATTTTTACAACTCCCGAATCTCCTCCTCGCTGAGTCCCGTTAATTCTTGGATGTCAGCAACAGAAGATCCTTTGCTTTTCATTTTTCGGGCTATTGCCAAAACTGTTTCTGCACGACCTTCTGCACGACCTTCCGCACGACCTTCTGCACGACCTTCAGCGCGACCTTCAGCACGACCTTCCGCACGACCTTCCACAAGTC
>JBJEAS010000128.1:0-7225 GCA_051869235.1 Prevotella sp. | reverse complement strand
GGTGCCCGTGGTTCTAAGGACCAGATTCGCCAGCTTTCAGGTATGCGTGGTCTTATGGCTAAACCACAGAAGGCGGGAGCCGAGGGAGCGCAGATTATTGAGAACCCTATTCTTTCAAACTTCAAGGAAGGTATGTCGGTGCTCGAGTACTTCATCTCCACCCACGGTGCACGTAAGGGTCTTGCCGATACCGCTATGAAGACTGCCGATGCCGGTTATCTTACTCGTCGTCTTGTAGACGTTTCGCACGACGTCATCATCAATGAGGAGGATTGTGGTACGTTGCGTGGTCTTGTATGTACAGCATTGAAGAATGGCGATGAGGTGATTTCCACATTGTCGGAGCGCATCCTAGGTCGTGTTTCTGTACATGACATTATACATCCGACAACAGGTGAGCTGATTGTCGCTGCTGGTGAGGAAATTACAGAAAAGATAGCACAGCAGATAGAGGATTCTCCAATAGAGAGTGTCGAAATCCGTTCTGTCCTCACTTGCGAAAGCAAGCATGGTGTCTGCATGAAGTGCTATGGCCGTAACCTTGCAACACGTAAGATGGTGCAGAAGGGTGAGGCTGTCGGTGTCATTGCTGCACAGGCCATTGGTGAGCCTGGAACACAGCTTACTCTCCGTACGTTCCACGCCGGTGGTGTGGCTGCCAACGCAGCCGCCAACGCTTCTATCGTGGCAAAGAATGACAGTATGCTTGAGTTTGAGGAACTCCGTACGGTTCCATTCGATGAGGAAGGCACAAAGTGTGAGATGGTTGTCAGCCGTTTGGGTGAGGTTCGTTTCGTAGATCCTAACACAAAGATTGTACTGTCTACAATGAACGTGCCTTACGGTTCGTCACTCTACCATAAGCATGGCGACATAGTTCCAAAGGGTGAGAGAATAGCAAAGTGGGACCCATTCAATGCCGTCATCGTTACTGAATATGCAGGTGTGCTGAAGTTCAATGATGTTATTGAGGGTGTTACTTATCGTGCAGATACCGATGAGATGACAGGTCTCACTGAGAAGATTATCACAGAGTCGAAGGACAAGTCGAAAGTTCCTACCTGTGATATCATCGACGCCAATGGCGAGAAGATAGGTACATACAACTTCCCTGTGGGAGGTCACGTCGTTGTAGAGGACGGTCAGACGGTAAGCACTGGTGAAACTCTCGTTAAGATTCCACGTGCCGTTGGTAAGGCAGGTGACATCACCGGTGGTCTCCCACGTGTTACTGAGCTCTTCGAGGCACGTAATCCTTCTAACCCCGCTGTAGTTTCAGAAATCGATGGCGAGGTTACAATGGGTAAGGTGAAGCGTGGTAACCGTGAGATTGTCGTGACGTCAAAGACTGGTGAGCAACGCAAGTACCTTGTTTCGTTGTCAAAGCAGATTCTGGTTCAGGAACACGATGCTGTGCGTGCAGGTACGCCTCTCTCTGATGGTGTCATCACTCCTGCCGACATCCTTGCCATCAAGGGTCCTACGGCTGTTCAGGAGTATATCGTTAATGAGGTACAGGACGTTTATCGTCTTCAGGGTGTGAAGATTAACGACAAGCACTTTGAAATCATTGTTCGTCAGATGATGCGCAAGGTGCAGATCAATGACCCGGGCGACACTTCATTCCTTGAGCAGGAGGTTGTCGACAAGCTCGACTTCGCCGAGGAGAATGACCGTATATGGGGAAAGAAAGTCGTTGTCGATGCTGGTGACAGCGAGAACCTTAAGGCTGGTCAGATTGTTACAGCACGCAAGCTTCGCGACGAGAACTCTATTCTCCGTCGTCGTGACCTTAAACTTGTTCAGGTTCGTGACGCTGTCGCTGCAACATCGACACAGATTCTTCAGGGTATCACCCGTGCGGCTCTTCAGACAAAGAGCTTCATGTCTGCTGCATCGTTCCAGGAGACGACAAAGGTGCTCAACGAGGCTGCCATCCGTGGAAAGGTCGATCGTCTCGAAGGTATGAAGGAGAACGTAATCTGTGGTCACTTGATTCCGGCAGGAACAGGTCTACGCGAGTTTGACAAGCTCATTGTCGGCTCAAAGGAGGAGTATGAACGTATGCAGGCCAACAGAAAGAATGTTCTTGATTTCGCCGACGATGACGTTGTAGAGGTGGATCGTGAATAGTGTCAATGGCAATTATTATTGCTGACAAACGTTATTATAAATAAAAAAGGTGTATCGGACAACGTGTCTGATGCACCTTTTTTCATTAAATGCTTGGAGTTTTTCCGAAAAAGTATTACCTTTGCAGCAACAACGAAAAGAAAGGAACAATAATATGAATGAAAACAAGGGACAGGACGGAAAGTTCCAGATAGACCTTCCCGTCGACATTGCACAAGGAGAATATGCCAACTTCGCCATAATAACACATTCAAGCAGCGACTTCATCGTGGATTTTGCACGCGTGCTTCCAGGTGTTTCAAAAGCGCAGGTAAGGAGCCGTGTCATTCTGGCTCCAGAACATGCAAAACGCCTGCTAATGGCGTTGCAGGAAAACATCGTGAGGTATGAGCGCGAGTACGGCGCGATAAAGATTCATAATCAGGAAGCGCGTACAATCTCGCCTTTTGCCACTGGAGAGGCGTGAGTGAATGGCTATACTTTCATATAGGACAATTTATTGTAAACTGTTATGCAGGAGACAAGACAGAACAAAATAGCAAGACTGCTGCAGAAAGAACTCAGCATCATCTTTCAACAGCAGACAAGGGCGATGCGTGGGGTTATGGTATCGGTGACACGTACAAAGATTTCGCCCGACCTCAGTATATGTACCGCCTATTTGAGTGTATTCCCAAGCGAAAGAGGCGAGGAGATACTCAAAAACATCAATGCCAATGAGAAGACCATAAGATATGACCTTGGAACTCGTGTAAGGCATCAACTAAGGATAATCCCTGAACTTCGTTTCTTCATCGACGACTCGCTTGACTACATTGAACGTATAGACGAATTGTTGAAGAGTTAGGAATGAATTTCCCGTTTTTCATAGCCCGCAGGTATCTCTTTTCCAAGAAGAGTACGCATGCAATAAATATCATCAGTGCCATTAGTGCTGTCGGTGTTGCCGTAGCCACGATGGCATTAGTGGTGACTTTAAGCGTATTCAATGGTTTCCACGACCTTGTCGCTTCGTTCTTCACTTCCTTCGACCCTCAGTTGAAGGTGTCGCCAGTCAGTGGCAAGACCGTTGCCGCTGACGACCCTGTCCTGCGGCAGATATGTTCCATGCCTGAGGTGGAGGTCGCCACAGAGACGGTGGAGGACATGGCTTTGGCTGCCTATAATGGTCGGCAGGCGATGGTGAAGATAAAGGGTGTCGAGGACAATTTCGACAGCCTGACTCATATTCGTGAAATCCTCGTTGGCGACGGCGAGTATGAGCTGCATGCAGCCGACATGAATTACGGCATTGTAGGCATACGCCTTGCCGAACGCCTTGGTATGGGCTATACCTTCAAAGGTGGACTGAAGATATATGCACCGAAGCGTGAAGGACAGCTCAATATGGCAAGGCCTGAAGATGGTTTCGTTGAGGACGAGTTGTTCTCCCCCGGTGTCCTTTTTTGTGTAAAGCAAGGCAAGTACGACAAGAATTACATTGTCACAAGCATTTCTTTTGCCCGCAATCTTTTTGCCCAACAGGGAATGGTGTCTGCCGTTGAACTGAGATTGAAGCCCGGCAGCGACTTTGATGCGGTGAAGGCAAGGATGCAGCAGGTGGCTAATGACAGATTTTATGTCCGTGACCGTTATGAGCAGCAGGAAGACACCTTTAAGATAATGAAGATAGAGAAACTCATCGCCTATATCTTCCTTACTTTCATTCTTATGGTGGCATGCTTCAATATCATTGGAAGCATCTCAATGCTGATTATCGATAAGCGCAATGACGTTGTTACGCTGCGAAACCTTGGAGCCAGCGACAAGCAGATTGTACGTATCTTCCTTTTCGAAGGAAGAATGATTTCTACTTTGGGTGCCATAGCCGGTATAGTCGTCGGATTGCTGCTCTGCTGGTTGCAGCAGACCTATGGAATTGTTGGGTTGGGCCGTTCGAGTGGTTCCTTTATCATCGACAGCTATCCCGTCAGTGTACATCCAGAGGACATCATAATCATCTTTGTTACAGTTCTTGCCGTAGGCTATGCGGCAGTATGGTATCCTGTCAGATACTTTGCAAAAAGGTTGTTGTAAAAAAGTAATGGCGCAGTTCCATAAACTGCGCCATAGTCAAGTAATATTGTTCAAAATACTATCTCTCGTACATTATTTACTTCGTTGGTGTCTACGCAGAGTCCATATACACCTTTTTCCAACATCTCAAGTCCTTCAATGTCAATGTGCTTGTTTGTCGAAAGCCAATATTTGCCGTCGTGTACGGCACGAATGTGGAATGTGTGTCCTTTATAGTCCCCCAATGTCTGTACAACACCTTCGGCATATCGTCCGTTGCGCAATGTAGTAGTGCCTTCCTCCTTAGCCGAGCGTGTCGTGAGTGTTGATGTTCCGGGTTCGTATGTCCTCCATTTCCCTCCACTGTAGACAGAACGCAATATCTCATATCCTCCTGGTGTTACCTCATAAAGCTCAGCGTTCTCTTCTGGAGAATAGTATCCGTCGAATGTCCATTCAGGGTATCCTCCTTTGCCGAGTGTTGATGTAGTGAAACCACCACCACCATTTGGCCATTCATGCTGCTGAGTGCCGCCAAGTTCAGG
Organism: Prevotella sp.; assembly: GCA_051869235.1. GTDB lineage: Bacteria > Bacteroidota > Bacteroidia > Bacteroidales > Bacteroidaceae > Prevotella. Next base: position 2,492 of record JBJEAS010000128.1, on the reverse strand, counting down.
CGAATATGGTATTGCAAGCCTATCGGTTACACTGCTGTAGAAACGTATCACGGCATATCCGGCACCGTCAGCTTTGAACTTTGTCCCCTCGTAGTCAAGTCGAAGCCCATGGAAAACGTCGTGCATCGTGTGGAGCGACTTCACGTCAGCAGCTTCACATACGAATCCGCCTATTGTTCCTCCATAAACGTTGTCCATGTAAGTGGTAATGTCGTTAAGCGGTATGACCTTCTGCAAGAGAGTCTTGCCGTCGGGGCGGCTGACACCGTTGCGAATGGCCTTCAGCGTTTGTTGGTCGGAAGTTGGCAATGCCCATGCTGAGTCTGTGCTAAGTCTTATAAACTCCTGTTCGGAAGTGTTGCAGGCAGCAAGTAGAGCACCTTTCTCTTCTTCAAATCCCATAAGTTGGTTTACGAATGAGCTGTTGTAGTTTCCCACTTCAACAATAGTCGTCGCATTTTCGTCGTCGTCAGAACATGACGTAAATGTCATTCCCATACAGAGGCAAAATGCCATTGCATCCCATAAAATCCTTTTCATATTTTTCAGTGTTGAATTATGTTGTTATTATTATCGCGGCAAAAGTACAAATAAAAAATTGTATATGCAAATTTTTAGGACTGAAATTACGTATGGCATAATCAATTCCGACAAGATTAACCGTGAAACAATTATATAGCTTCACTCACGATAAGATTAACATCTTCAAGAATGTCCTCAGGAGTGAAACAAGAGGTGGAAACTGGAGTGTCGGGTTGGGTACGCAGGAAGAGGCAGGTGTGGACTGCTCGACCTCGTTTGGCGAAAGGGAGTTTCCCCGCTATGTCGTTCAGGCGCTTTGCAAGTGCTTCCGTGTTCTCTTTCCTTGTCCACTTACATTCGCCTATGAGCAAATGCTTGCGGTCGAGCGACTCAGCTACAACGTCAAGTTCTGCCATCGTTCCGTCAGTAAGCATACCCCACCATCTGAATCCTTTTGTATAAAGTATGTCGTCAATAATGTTTCCGCATACGAAGTCTCGACATAATTCTTCCCAAAACTGTCCGACGTATTGGCCAAACTGTGACTCAATCACAGAATGGATGATATTCTGTTTGCCGAGTTCTATGAAAGAGATGTATGGTGAGACGAAACGGTAATGGAAACGGAAAAGATGGTCAGAAACGATGTATATGCCCTTGCGGCTTTTCTTCTCATCCTCCCCGTATGGGAGTTGGCGTGTGATGAATCCCAAGTCACGCAGTTTGTTTAGTTGTGCAGAAATCTCGGTAGCCGTTTTTTCAGCCCTTGCGGCTATCTCTGACATTTTGTTGGCGCCATTGCCGATAATTGACAGAAGGGTTGAGGCCTGCACTGTGTCTCTCATTTCGTCGTGGAGCAGTCTGTGAGGCTCTTCGTATAATATCCCGTGTGGGTCGAGCATAAGGTTGTCTATGGCAGACCTCATGTCGGGATAGTCCTTTCGCAACTCCCAATATCTGGGTATGCCTCCCCAAACGGCATATTCCTGTATGGCTTCATCGGCATTGCAGTTGAGGGCTTTGCAGAGGTATGATGGCGGAATAGGTGCGAGGCGGATTATCTCGTCGGCACGCCCGTAAAGTGGCTCATCGCGTTTCATCACATATCCATGCATCAGCTGTTGTGCCGAACCACATATCACGAGGTCGTATCTGAGGTTGGCCGATTCAAGCAGGCGCTGTATTACGGATGGCAGCGAGGGACAGCTCTTCACTAAATACGGGAATTCGTCGATGCACAGTGTGAACCTCTCTTCAGTGCGTTCGTTGAGACTTATCAATATTGATTCCCAAGAGGGATAACTTGCCAAGTCAAACCCCTTGATTTTCGTTGCCGCTATTTGAGCAAGCCTCTGCCGCTGGTTGCTTTCAGTGGTTTGGTCTGCAAGGAAATATATGTCACGACCATCAGTGTCAATCACCTCTTTCAATAGTGTTGACTTGCCGATGCGTCTTCGTCCGTACAAGACGATGAACTGTCTCCGTTCGCGTTCCAAAGCCTTGCGTAGCCTCTCAATGTCCTTTGTTCTGTCTAAGAATTCCATTGCCATATATTTATTTTGGTTGCCAAGAAAATGCAAATCGAGTGCAGAATCACCAAGCTTGCTTGAGTGTTATGCCGAGATGCCGCTTTTCTTCTGCAAAGATAATATATTGTTTTTAAAAGGCAGTTGTTCAAAGACTTTATTTATAATCGTTTAACAATATAAAGTAGAAATATAATAATTCTACCTTATATTAAAATGAACGGGGGATAGATACCATTCACGAGTAGGTATGAGTGTGTATAAGGAAGTTTTGCATTGGGCAGTTTGCCCAATGCAAAAATATCACTGTCCTTCAATAACACGCAATGCTTCTATTCCCCAAAGGATGATGACTATCTTTGCAGATACACAATCAAGAAATATCATAGCGAGAAGATTGTCTCCGATGAGTCCGAATTCCATAAAAGTCATGATTTTTTCGGA
>JBJEAS010000127.1:0-7230 GCA_051869235.1 Prevotella sp. | reverse complement strand
AAGTTCCACTGCCTTGCATCGTCCATTGGAATCAGAATCACTTTGTCGTCATTTATAAAATTAAAAAGCAAAAGAAAGGGAAATATACCATCTATGTAGCAGATCCGAGCAAGGGGCTTATCACCTATACCCAAGAGGAGTTCTGCGAACATTGGGTAAGCACCAAGACCAACGGTGAGGAGAAAGGTATTGCTCTTCTTCTTGAACCAACTGACCAATTATACGCTCAAAAGAATGAGAAAATAATCCCCAAGCAAAACCGAATAAAGTTCCTTTGGAACTATCTTAAGAAGTACAAGCGTTTCTTTATGCAGTTGATACTCGGCTTGTTGCTCGGCTCACTCCTGCAGCTTGTCTTTCCTTTTTTGACACAAGCTATTGTAGATACGGGTATCGGGGGAAAGGACATCGGTTTTGTGTGGTTGGTGCTGTTGGCAGAGATGATGCTTCTTTTCAGCCGTACGTCCATCGAATTTATCCGCTCCAAAATAATCCTGCATATCTCTACACGCATCAATATCTCACTCATCTCAGATTTCTTCATCAAGCTGATGAAGCTCCCGATGAAGTTCTTCGACACAAAACAGATGGGTGACCTCTTGCAACGTATTGAAGACCATCGCAGGGTGGAAGAGTTCCTCACTTCAAGCAGTCTGAACCTGCTATTCTCGTTCTTCACCTTCCTTGTCTTCGGTGTCGTCCTTGCAGTCTATAATTTTGGCATATTTCTTGTCTTCCTTCTGGGAACATTGCTTTACGCTGGTTGGATTATCCTCTTTCTTAAAAAACGCAGACAGCTTGATTACAAATACTTCGAGCAGGCAGGACGCAATCGCAACGTTACCTATCAACTCATTGGTGGCATGCAGGAAATCAAACTGCAGGGATGCGAGCAGCGAAAACGCTGGGAATGGGAGGATGTGCAAGCAGACTTGTTCAAGGTTAATCTGCAATCCCTTAATCTTCAGCAAGTACAACAGGCAGGAAGCATCACCATCAACGAGATAAAGAACATTCTCATTACCGTTCTTGCCGCCACAGCCGTGATACATGGCAGCATGACGCTCGGTATGATGCTGGCAGTGCAGTATATAATCGGACAGATCAATAGTCCCGTAGAGCAACTCATTCAGTTTATCTACTCTTGGCAGGACGTGAGCATCAGCCTGGACCGAATGAACGAGATTCACACCGAGACCAACGAGGAGAATGCCGAACGGACATGTACCGCCTATACGGACGAGACCTCTGAAGGACATTCCCTCACTATAAAAGATCTTTCCTTTAAATACGACCTATACAGTCCGAAAGACATTCTCTCCGACATCAACCTTTCCATCCCTAATGGCAAGGTGACAGCAATCGTGGGGGCAAGTGGAAGTGGTAAGACCACGCTCGTAAAACTCCTTTTGGGATTTTACGAACCATTAAGAGGCAGCATCAGGATAGGTAGTGCCCATCTGAATGAATGTAATCTCACTTGGTGGCGCAATCAATGTGGTGCGGTCATGCAAGAGGGGTATCTCTTCTCTGATTCCATTGCAAGGAATATCGCCATTTCGGACGATGAACCAGATATAGAACTTATCCGCCATGCTGCCCGTGTAGCAAATATCGCTGATTACATCGAAGCCCTGCCTTTGGCTTACAACACGATTATTGGACAGGATGGACAGGGAATCAGTCTGGGGCAACGGCAACGCATACTTATTGCGAGAGTAGTCTATAAGAATCCAGTGTTCGTCTTTTTGGATGAAGCTACAAATGCCCTTGATGCCAACAACGAGAGAGTCATCATTGAAAACCTTTCGGATTTCTACAAAGGAAAAACCGTTGTCGTGGTGGCACACCGTCTTTCCACCGTCCGTAATGCAGACCAAATAGTTGTGTTGGATGATGGAAAGATTGTAGAAGTCGGTACACACGAAGAATTGACAGCCAAGCATGGCAAATACTTCGCTTTAGTAAAGAATCAATTAGAATTGGGTAACTGATATGGATGAACAAGAAATAAAACAGGAACGAAGTTTTGAGCTTCGCAGCGAGAAAGTCCGCAGCATCGTGGGGGAGATACCCTCTTCACTCGTCCGATATGGTATCACCACTATAGGAGCAGTTTTACTTTCTCTATTAACCGTAGCCTATTTCCTGCCTTATAAACAAGTGTATGCGGGAACGGCTACCGTACACGGAGTAACAGCCGCAGCATCAGCAGACAGCACTAATATAACCATCTTGCTTAAGTTTGAGTACAAACATCCATATAATGTGATTGGACAAGAACTTAATCTGCAAACTCTCGATGTTACGTTTACGGGAAAAATACAAAGCCTTTCTGCTATCCGTGACACATTGGAACGTCAGAAAGCCATTTGTCGTTTCAAGTCGGCAGATATAAAAAATATAGAAAACCGAACGGTGGATTTTCAGATAGTGTATTCATCTGGAAATCTGCTGCAAAAAATGCTTGGAGGCATATAATCCCATCCTTGCATTCCTTATTTCTCTCGATAGTCAATAGTTAAACTTACTGCTTTCTCTTGTAAGGCAGTAATTTTTTGTTGTTGAATAAGTTCCTGCAACAATACTATATAATACTTTTCTCTACCGTATAAAGGTTTGAGTTTTAGCTCTTTGATGTTAATGTATTTATCCAGCTAAACCTGTTTCAGGTTCTATGGCCTCCCCTCTTTCTTTTCCTTGACCTTCCTCGATTTGTACTTAGTGCCGCCTTCTGATATCTCAATCACGTATAACGTTGTACCACAGCCAGTCTTTGCCCAATTGATGAGGGCATTGACTGCTGCTTCTTCCTTCTATAGTGACATATAAATGGTTCTTTACAGCACAATTCTCCTTTAAGGTAGTTCAGTTCATAATTTTGTTCTTAATGGACGGAAATTCAAATCTCAAAACAGTTATATCTCATATTTGCGTATTAGATACTTATCTCTTTTTTTGAGAAAAACAAATGGACTAAATTTGCCATCTTGTGTGCTTATACCATATCCCAAGCATTTGTATTCTTTTGTCACATTCGGCAGGGGATATTCCTTCACCTTTCCATTTTTTCTTGAAATAACAACAAATGAGTATCTATCTTTTTTATAATCGTCAATTCTTGGCATTCCATGTTTTACTAAACAATATATCTTTTGCTTATCCATTTTTACAAATGTAATGCATCTTGAAAAATTGGAGCAATAAAGATTACCATACTCATGCGTGTAAAATTTTGTCGAATCTGGTAATTGTAGCATTTGATTATCCACATCAAATACGCTATATACGTTCTTAATTGACATGGTAATACTGTCCGTCAGATATAATTTCCCAGTATAACCATTTCCATATAAGAAATCTTTTCCCTCATGCGCAAAAACATTATTGAGATAGTAATATCCTGTTTTGCTTCTTCTTTGAATATCTTCCAGTTTTCCATATTGTCCACAACATTTGCCGTCCTTAATATTGAATGCTGCGATTATTGGGTTGGAGGTGTTATAGAATCCTTCAGTGAATGGATTTAATTCATCGTCACCCTCAATGTCGTCTTTTTCGAAGCCATCCATTGGCCATGTCAACTTTTCACAGCCTGTCCATATTTTGCTGTTATACAAATCGAATACGAAATGTAGATAGAAATATTTTGAATGCTCCAGGTCAAAATCCAGAGCAATCATACCTCCTGGCGAGTAATCAGTAATGTTGCGGACAAGAATAGCCGGTGCATTATAAAAACTGAAATGCAACTCATTGTTGATTTTCTCCTCAAATATTTTCGGCAGCGAATAAGAAATTCCAATATGTGTCGAGTCAATCAGATTCGCTGACAATGCAATATAAAAAACCTGCCCTTGCCTTTCCAATTTCTTGAAATGTTCGTCTGATACAGAAACAAACTTCGTCATTTCTGTGTCACTGGCTTGGAAAACTGTCTTGAAATGAAATGCACCTCGTTCTTGTTTATATAACATGATACCATTGTTTAGCATGTCATTGAAGAATAGATAGCCATTTTCGAGTTTAGGAATGTCGTATAGGGTAGAAATGGTTATACTATCATGCGGAAGAACTTCAATATCCTTTTGCTTATAGTTAGTGATTTGGAGATCATCGTTCCTAAACGAATCTGCCATTTCACGATTGGATTCTGTCTTATCTAACTCATATATATGGGGAGGAATTCTTTTATTGCATTTTATTAATTGGCATATAAATTCCTTTCCTAATACAGTGTATTGACCTCCAGTAACAAAAATTCCTTCTTTGGGTAGTAATTTAAGAAGATATAATCCATACATACCCTCAGAATTAAAACTAAATATGTTTTTATATAAGTCTTTGGTGTCATAGAGATGATAATCGGCAATATAATTGTTCTTTGCGTTATACCAACAAGATGTGCATGAGTCTTCATATACCGTTATGAGTAACATCTTATTTTGGGGATTATTGAGTTTCAACTTCTCATAGAATGCGGGAATAGCTGCTTCACACCTAAAGCATTCTCCTGGACGATACAAAACCGCATAAACCGTGTCTTCTACCATATTGACAGAAGACAAATAATCGGACAGAAGCCTTTCCGTATGTGGCTTCTGTCTGATTTGTAGGTCATTCTGTTCCATCTCACTTACAAAGTCTCGTGTCTGTGACAATGCTGTCGTACAGATGAAAACAGAGAGAAAAAGGCAAATGAATTTGATTTTCATTCTTCTATATTTTCTTCAACTACACCGCCCCGTTTGATTGCCTCAAATCTTACTTGAGATTTTGTCTCACTAACAGAAACAGGGGAGATGTAATTTGTGGTTGACAACGTGTTGCCCTCTGCATCCTTGACTTGCTGTATCACAAATGTTTGACCATCCATAAACGAAACCAAAGAGGTCTCTATTGTTCCACATTTTCTGATGGTTGCACCCTTGCAAGGGTTGTTTGCGCTACTTGATGCCTTAGATCCATAAAAAGTCGATACGGTCTTGCCATCTTCAGCAGTCTCTAAAGATAGACTATTGCCATTTGCGAAGGCAGAATTACATGCCAAGAAGGTAAAAATACCCAAAAACACTTTTTTCATAATTATCTCGTTACGAACCTCATTATTATTCACATGGTTCAATCGAGGTCCTTAAAACCAAACCACATGTTTTATGGTGCAAAATTACGATGCCGATATTACATAATAATTACGCACATATTAAATTTGTATGAAATTGCACAATATGTAAAATACATCCCCAAGCCAGTCCTTCTACAGTTGATGAGGGCATTGATGGCTACTTCTTTTGGATTGTTGCTTTGTTGCTCGTATATCTCAAACATTATAGTCTGTTCCTTAGCATAAGGATGGACTCTTCTGCATTCGGTTTGCACAACAATTCATAGTCACTTTTGTTTCTTGTCATTCAGCCGTTCTTGTCTCTTTTGCCAAAGTTTCTCTATCTCCTGGCGGTGTTCGTCCTCGTCCGAATATAGCCATTCGATGTAGTCAGAATGCTTTGAAGTGCGTTCATCCAGCCGTGAGAAATCACGGAGAAGGATATACTTCTTTTCCACTGTTCTCAGTTTCGCATTGTCGTTGGCGACAAAGAGCAGCGTGCCAACTGTCACAATCCATGATGTGTACACGCAAAGACGGATAAGCTTACGGACGTGCCGGGAATGGCAGAGCCGTTTGACCACATACAAGAGGTATTGCTTCAAAAAAGGAATGACCTCCTGCTTGCTTTTTGGCAATGATGGAGGAAGGCAAACAGCATGGGGCTCACCAGCAACCTTGTTGATGAAAGATGTAATCTTGGTCAGAGACTCAGAGTTATGCTTGCTCTGCTCTCCGACCTTTCTCACGGTTTCCTCACACTTGTTTACTAATCCAGGCCATTGCTTCCTGTTGAAATCTACAAGAGCAATGCACTTGGTGAGTACATCTTCGTATCTTTCGGTCAAAGTCTGGAAGTACTCTTGTTGGGTTATCTCGCCTTTGGCTTTTGCCGCTTCCTCCTCTTCGTTAAACTTCCTCTGCCGAGCCTCCAGAAGTATTCTCACCTCATTTGCCGCAGCCTTTCCCACGGCATCCTTCAATGCTGATGGGTCAATGGCGGTTGGCTTGGCAAGGGTATCTATCTTTCCGGAAAGGGCATTTATGGTCTGAATGCAGTTGGACAACTCAATCTGCAGTTCTTCCAAAGACGTGCCAGGTTCGTCCTTCAATGGTGTCACTTTTCTGTTTCCCATACGCTTATCTTCTCATTCCTCCGTTACGTTTCTTCTTGTTCTTTTCCTTATCGTCATCGTTCCATCCACGGTCATCACTGCCACCGCCGCCTCCAGATGTATGGGTGATTGTCGGTTGGATGATAACTTCTGCCACTGCTCCCACAAGATTGCTGCCAATAGATGAGCCTTCTCCATCGGTGCCGCTTGCCACTACATCAGAACCGACAGGAGAGGAATCGGAAGCCTCGTGCTGCCACGCGTTGGAAGATGTGCTGCCATGAAGCAAGCCGACCGACTGACCGACTTCCGTCCGGGTCTCGTCACGATAGGAAATGAGGGAAGACAGGTGGGCTTGGGTCTGTGGCGTTCCCAACGTCCTGCTCAGTTGGACGAGAGACAGGCTGCGGTCTATCTTACTACCGGAAAGAGTGACCCCACGGCTGTTGTCCGTAAAAGTGATGCCGCAGATGCGGTCATTATCGCCTTGGACAAAGTTCATGGTGATGCCCCGAGCCGCCAGTGCTGTCCGAAGCGTCTGCCAGTCGTGACAGTGGCGAAGGACTGCGGAAATGGTGTCATATAACTGGTACTTTACGGCATCCCTGCCTTTGAGGTGGCTGCGTCTCACATCCCTCTTTCCCTTGCCGAAGGTCAGTCCGTACTCCCTCGTCAGAGCCTTGGTGACTGCTGCCGATGCACGGAAATTGCAGTCGCCCTTGATGGCATTGCCGTCATTATCGACACGGTTGTAAACGATATGGACGTGACCATGCGGCTGGTCATGGTGACGGAATATCACGAACTGTGTGTTCACAATCCCACGTCTGCGGAGATACTCCCGTGCCACTTCCGCCATGAACTCGTTGGTGAGCCTGGGTGTGTCATCAGGGTGGAAACTCAGTGATATGTGTCCCACGAAATTCTTCAACGAAGGACGCATCCGAGCCTGTGCTTTGAAACTGGCAACGATGGTGGCATTTGTAGTGGTGCTTACACCAGCCGATGCTA
>JBJEAS010000126.1:0-84664 GCA_051869235.1 Prevotella sp. | reverse complement strand
TGACTGATAATCAGGTGTTATATATTTATTAACAGTCAAAGTGACGAAGTCAGGTGTTGTCGGAAGACACGAGGGCTGCTAAACTGCCTTATTCCAGAGAAAAATACACCGCATATTACATTTACAAGAAGGACTACAAACAGGCATTGGCAAACATAGACATAACGAGACAATTCTTTTTGGAAAACAGGGACACGCTCTGCATTGATTACAAAGATGCCGTACTCAATCATGAGTTCAATGTCTATAAAGGAATGGGAAACTATGCTATGGCAACGAAGGTCGCTGAGAAAATAAATGCATGCAGAGATAGCATTGATAAGAAAACAAAAGAGGAAAACGCAGCCGAACTTGCAACAATCTACGAGTCGCAAGAGAAGGAAAAGCAGATTGCAGAGCAGGAAGCGAAACTTAAGAAGCATAAGGACATACTTATTGGCGTTGCGGTGCTCATGGCTATTGGTATGGCGTTCATCGTGATTGTTATGCGATTCAACCGAAGGGTGAACCGCCGCAACAAAACCATCGTGGCTACCATCAACCAGATGATGCAGAAGGAAGACAAGTTGACAAGAATGCAACTCACCGACGACAGCAATGCCGATAACGTCGATCCCGAAGAGATAAGACTGAAACAGTGCCTCGAAATGCTGAAGGAAGACAAGACAATCGGCGAGATTGTTACAGAGTGCGGCTACAGGAATGCAAACGACTTCAACAAGAAGTTCTATGAGCATTTCGGCATTCATGCGGATGAATACCGCAAGTGGTCGAAGAAAATCAACGAGCAGGAGAAGGCGGGCGACGACGAGGCAAAGCAGATGAAAGACTCGTTCATAAAGAGCATGTCGCACGAGATACGCACGCCGCTGAACCAAATATTCGGATTCGTGCAGCTGCTCACCGACCCGAACATACAGCTCTCCGACGAGGAGAAACGACAGTATAACGACATCATCAGCGACCAAACAACCTATATGACCCGTCTGATAAACAAGTTCCTTGAGCTTTCGGAATACGAGAGCAGCGACGAGCCGTTGCCACAAGATACCGTAGCCATCGACGATTTGTTCAACGAGGTCAATTCCATAGTGCCACAACCTGCGGAGGGCGTGGAGCTGACGTTCCACAACAACAGTGGACTTGCCGAGGTGGAAACCAACCACAAAGGCCTCTCGCGCATCATACAGTGTCTTGTGGGCAACGCCGTGAAGTTCACCTTGTCGGGAAGCATCAGCGTGGAGTGCAGCACCAATGCCGACGGCAACACCGTATTCACTGTCACCGACACCGGCAAGGGCATTCCCGAAGGCGACGAGGAGCGCATCTTCGACCGTTTCTACAAGGTTGACGAATTTGTCCCCGGCGCAGGTCTCGGACTTTCGCTCGTACGCGAAATAGCACGTTGCATGAACGCCACAGTGGTACTCGACCGCACCTATCAGTCTGCAGGTTCAAGGTTCGTCGTGACATTGATGTAGTAAAAACGCAAAAGTGCCTAAGTAAGGATAAAAAGAATGTTTTTGAAATGACAACACCAGATCGACAAGTCGATATTGGGAAATCGACTTGTCGATTATCGCATATCGACTTGTCGATTTGTGCAGAACGTAACGTTGCGTTTCCTGAAGGACAACGTTACGTTTCCTGAAGGATAACGTTACGTTTTGCAAAACCCAACGTTGGAATACAATATGTAGGAAGTTGCCAATTTTATCCATGAATACAACTTTTACCTAAGAAGGTCTTTACAAACTAAATCAAACCTAAACCTAACTAAATACTAACTGAACTTTCCCACCCTTTAACTTTCAGTACGGGCAAACTATTACTTCAAGATATTCAGCTCTTTGGGTGCGCTGGCTACTGGGGGTGTGGGCGTCTCGCCCGCACCTCGCCTACAAGGTAATATTTCGGAATTATGCGGTTGATGGTGCGCAAGGTGCGGGCGAGACGCCCACACCCCCAGCCCTTGCCGCTAAATATTCAACTACATTTTAAGGGTGGGAAAGTTCAGATACTACAACCCTTTTCTTAAATGATTATTCATAGTATGATACGAATGACGGGAACGTTTTACTTAAAAAACAAATGGAATATGTTCGCCTACCCTAAATGTTAACAAAGCCAAACCCCTTGTTTAGGCATCGTAAACAAGGGGTTTGCGGAGTGTAAACAAGGGGTTTGCGTTGGACAAACAACGGGAATAGGAATACTCTGGCAAAGACAGAAAAAAGGCTGTACGAATGTTGTCGTACAGCCTTTTCCTGAGTTGGACCAACGGGACTCGAACCCATAATGACAGAACCAAAACCTGTAGTGTTACCATTACACCATGGTCCAATGCTCAATAATTCGGTGCAAAGGTAGTGGTTTTTTATTCCACCACCAAATTTTTTACGATATTTTTTCTAAAAAATGAAGAATGAACAATTCCCCACTCTTTATTTCACCGTCAGCAGATAGTAATTCTTCTTTCCGCGCTGCACCAAAAGGTATTTCCCGTCAATCAAGTCTTCGGCAGTTATGATGCGGTCGAAGGCGGTGAGCTTCTCCTTGTTGAGCGAAACGCCACCTCCCTGGACAAGCTTGCGCATCTCGCCCTTGCTGGCGAATACAGGTGCTGCCTGAGTAAGTATTTCCACTGCTGGCTGACCAAGCTGGTCGGCAGCGACTGAGAAGTGTGGCACGCCGTCGAAGATGTCGAGAAGAGTCTGCTCGTCAAGCTTCAGCAACGAGTCCTTCGTTGACTTGCCAAACAGTATGTTGCTTGCCTCTTGAGCCATGTCGAGAGCTTCCTTAGAGTGTACGAGCACCGTGGTTTCCTCAGCCAAACGCTTTTGTAGGACGCGGCGACCTGGATCTTGCTTGTGCTCTTCAACGAGGGCATCGATGGTCTCACGGTCGAGGCTTGTGAAAATCTTTATGTAGCGCTCTGCATCTTCGTCGCTGACATTTAGCCAGAACTGATAGAACTTGTATGGTGTAGTGCGCTTTGGATCGAGCCAGATGTTTCCGCTCTCTGTCTTGCCGAACTTCTTTCCGTCGGCCTTTGTAATCAGCGGACAGGTAAGGGCGAAAGTCTCAACCTCATTGCCAAGAGTGCGGCGGATGAGCTCAGTACCCGTGGTCATGTTGCCCCACTGGTCGTTGCCTCCAAGCTGCAGCTTGCAACCCTTGTGCTGATAGAGATATAGGAAGTCGTAGCCCTGGAGCAACTGGTAAGTAAACTCGGTGAACGAGAGTCCGTCGCGTGCAGTGCCATTGAGTCGCTGCTGAACACTGTCCTTCGCCATCATGTAGTTTACAGTGATGTGCTTGCCTACCTCACGCGCGAAGTCGAGGAAAGTGAAATCCTTCATCCAGTCGTAGTTGTTCACCATTTCAGCCTTGTTGGGCGCATCGGTGTCAAAGTCGAGGAACTTTGCCACTTGCTGCTTGATGCACTCCTGGTTGTGGCGAAGTGTCTCGTCGTTGAGCAGGTTGCGCTCCTGGCTCTTTCCCGAAGGGTCGCCAATCATACCTGTAGCTCCACCAACGAGAATGATGGGCTTATGACCGCAATGCTGCAGGTGGCGCAGCATCATGATGCCACAAAGGTGGCCAATGTGAAGAGAGTCGGCAGTAGGGTCGGTACCAAGATATGCGGTAACCATCTCCTTCTGCAGCAGTTCTTCCGTACCAGGCATGATTTGTGCCAACATACCACGCCATTTGAGTTCTTCTATAAAGTTTTTCATTAAACTTTAATTTTTTAGTTTTTGAATCCTTGTATTTCTTGCTTTAAATTCCACCCTACGGCACCGGGTCGTATCCGCTTCCGCCCCAAGGGTTGCATCTTAGTATTCGCCAAACGGCGAGAGCGAGTCCCTTAAACGGCCCATGCTTCAATATGGCTTGACGGGCGTATTCCGAACATGTCGGTGTGAATCTGCACGACGGCGGCGTGAAAGGAGTGATGAACCTCCGGTAAAAGAGTATCGGCAAAAGCAGCAGCCAACCAATGAAACCGGCTACTGCCTTCCACAGTTTACTGCAAACCTCACTCATCATTCTTCGTTTCCTTAGGGTGTTCACGATGTTTATAGGTGAGTTTTTCACCCAGTCGGGTAATCAGCTTTGCCACACCCTCATCTATTGTCTTCGACGGAAACAGCTCATCAGCCATATAGATGAACGCCAAGGCATAATTCCTACCCACACTGGTAGCAGCCTCAACAAGAGGACCCTTGCTCTTTCTGTAAGCCTCGCGAATCTGTCGCTTCACCCTATTGCGCTTCACTGCTCGCTTGAAGTGGCGCTTTGAGACGCTGACCAACACCTGAACGGGCGTTTCGGCAGACTCGACGGTCATGAACACCATTCTAATGGGATAAGCTACCATAGAACGGCTTCCCCCGCCGAAGAGCTTTTCGAGAGTCTTTTTGCTCACTATCCGCTCCTTCTTGCCGAATGTCAGCCTCGGCTTCTCATTGTCGGTCATTGTTCGGATTTAGCTTATTCTTCCTCGTGTTCCAGCAGATAGTGCTGCAAAGCACCTGTCATAGATGGGTATTTCTCTGAAGGAGCCTCAAGGTCGAGACGCAATCCGGCTTCCTTCACGGCACGTGCCGTAGCAGGACCGAAAGTGGCAATGGCAATGTCCCTCTGCTTGAAGTCAGGGAAATTCTTGGTCAACGCATCGACACCCACAGGGCTGAAGAACACGAGCATATCGTAGTCGAAGTTCTTTACCTCCTCTTCGGTAAAGTCGTTGCTGACCGTTCTGTACATCACACACTCGGTATGCTTAAGGTTCTTTGAGTCGAGCAGAACCTTAATGTCGTCGTTGTGAACATCGCTCATTGGTACCAGATACCTCTCGTTCTTGTGTTTAACCATTTGCGGCAGCATGTCTACCACCTTTCCTGTTGAACCAAAGAAGATTTTCCTTTTGCGGTAAGGTACATATTTCTGAATGTAGAGCGAGATGGCTTCGGTGACACAAAAATACTTCAAGTCTTCCGAAATGTTCACACGCAGTTCCTTGCACAGCTTGAAGAAATGGTCAATGGCATGACGAGACGTGAAGACGATAGCCGTGTAGTCGCCAATGCTGACCTTCTGCTGGCGGAATTCTTTAGATGTCAATCCCTCTACTTTGATAAAAGGACGAAAAACAAGTTCCACGTCAAATCTCTCAGCGATTGTGAAATATGGTGATTTCTCACTGGTAGGCTTAGGCTGTGAAACTAAAATCTTTTTAATCATCGATGTCCTAAAAATTTATTTTCAAATAATTACCTGTTATCGCCAATGCGCCTGAAAAGGCAGCTATCGGCACTGCTTCGAGCGCACAAAAGTACAAAATTATTTGGAAAAAAAAGTGTATTCTGCGAAAAAAGATTGTGTAAGACTTGTAAAATGTGAGCAATTTAACAAAAATGACTACTGAAATGGCATAAATCGACACGTCGTGGAATGAAACATCGAAGTAGGACTGCAACATTACAGCGGGGAAAATCATGGCACCTTCGACAGAGGTGACAAAGTAGAACGACTTAATCCAATGTAAATTATTTTTTTTGTCGAAGAAGACTGCATTCACAGAACTGTACAATAAGTACTTCAGCAGGAAATAGCCTACATTCATTGCAAAATAAACTGCAATGAGATGATATTGCGATTGGAGAATGAAGGTTGTGCTTATATATTCTATTGTATAGAAGTATTGCAGAAGTGCCCACAGCAGGCAAGTGAGAAGAATCATGAAAATCTGGAATCTCAACTCGTTGGAGGTCTCACTGATGCTGATTCGGCGGGTGCTGACGTAGAAGAAGCTCTTTACTTGCCTTATGATGAACTGCTTCAACTTGGCATACGACACCATGACAATGACAAAACATAAAAGGAGAAGCAACGTTATGGTATCGTCGCTTCTCACTGAATATGGAACGGGGTCGCCTGCCACACCGTATCTTCCTCCCGCTATTTCGGGGTGCAGGAGAGTGTCTTTTGAAAAGAACGTCTCCTTATAGTATTTTGGCAAGCTGACGTCGCGGATGCTCTTCCCAATCTCATGGCCTGGGATATGTAGAGTGTCGGGACGTGAGCTGTACCTCACCGGCTTAGGCTGGAAGGTGGCTTGTATGGCAGAATCTTGCTGTGCAGGCGTAGCATCCTTGGGCAGCATCTTCAACACTTGGTATGGATGCTGTGGCTTTGCCGGGCTTTCGCTGACGTACTCCGGCGACAAATGCTGTCCTGCTGCTATGGTGTCCTGCTGCATTGCTACCCTTCTGCCTTTCCTTTAGCCGAAAAACTCCTTCTTGATTGCATCGACGCAGTCAAGCTTCTCCCACGTGAACAGTTCCACGTCGATGGTCTTTGTCTCGTGGTAATGGCTTGTAAACGTCTTCTTGACGGTAATGGGCTTGCGTCCCATGTGACCGTAGGCCGCCGTCTCGCTGAACATGGGCTGACGCAGCTTCAACGCTCTTTCAATAGCTTTTGGACGCAGGTCGAACATCTTCTCTATCCTTTTGGCTATCTCGCCGTCGGTCATGTCGACGTTGCTTCTTCCATAGGTGTTGACGTAAATGTTCATTGGCCTTGCCACGCCGATGGCATAGCTTATCTGCACAAGCATCTCGTCGGCAACGCCCGCAGCCACCATGTTTTTGGCTATGTGGCGTGCTGCATAGGCAGCAGAGCGGTCAACCTTGCTCGAGTCCTTGCCGCTGAACGCACCGCCTCCGTGTGCGCCCTTGCCGCCATAGGTGTCGACGATGATTTTCCTTCCCGTCAGTCCAGTGTCGCCATGAGGTCCGCCGATGACGAACTTTCCCGTTGGATTGACATAGTACTTAATGTCGTCGCCAAAGAGGCGCAGAACAGCCTCGTTGCTGATTTTCTCCTTCACCCTTGGCATAAGAATGTTGATGACATCCTCGCGAATCTTTGCCAACATCTTCTCGTCGTCGTCGAACTCGTCGTGCTGTGTAGATACTACAATGGTGTCGATGCGCTCCGGTATGCCGGCATCGCTATACTGCACTGTTACCTGGCTCTTCGAGTCAGGGCGAAGATAAGTCATGAGCTTGCCTTCCTTGCGTATTTCGACAAGTGTAGACATTATGAGGTGTGCCAAGTCGAGCGAGACGGGCATGTAGTTGTCGGTCTCGTTGGTGGCATATCCGAACATCATTCCCTGGTCGCCGGCACCCTGCTCGTCTTCCTCTTCACGGTCGACGCCACGGTTGATGTCGCCGCTCTGTTCGTGAATGGCACTGAGAATGCCGCAGGAGTTTCCGTCAAACTGATATTCTGCCTTGGTGTATCCAATGCGCTTTATCGTATTGCGGGCAATGGTCTGCAAGTCGATGTATACTCGACTGCTCACTTCGCCCATTATCACTACCTGGCCTGTGGTAACGAAGGTTTCGCAAGCCACACGTGCCTTTTCGTCGTAGGCCAGGAACTGGTCTAGGATGGCGTCCGAAATCTGGTCGGCCACCTTGTCGGGATGTCCTTCAGAGACTGACTCTGATGAGAATAGGTATGACATAACTATGTGTTTTGTTTATTAAATGAATTATATTAGACTGCAAAGTTAGTTATTTAATGCAGACTATATATAAAATGCTTTCCTTAATTAACTTTTATTATCATATCAAGCCCTTACGCCTTTTTATTTCGTCCAGGTCGCCGAGGTCTACCCTACCCGTCTCCTTGTCGAGCCTTATGTTGTATTCCTCGTGACTTCGCTTCCAGCGGTTGTGGGTCCAAAGGTAACATTCGGGCTGCCGACGGATCGAGGCTTCAAGCATACCGAAATATTCATCGGTAAGAGGCCATTTGTCTGTTGTGCCCTTTTCCACCGTTGTCGAAGCGTCGTCGGCCATTTTCACAAACCTGCAGACGTAGCAGCCACGTCGAGGTCGGCTGATGTCGGCATAATATACCGCCTCTCCCATCTGTCGCATCAGCCTTTCAGCTCCTGTCAGTACCGGAGTGTCGTGGTTGAGGAAGTCGAGCCAATGGTGGATATTGTTCCAGAAGGGAATCTGGTCGGAGATGTAGCCAAGCACTATAGGCTGATTCTCCTGCCGGTATTTTACCATTCTGCGCAGCGTCTCCGCCATAGGAATGCACTTTGCCCCGAAACGTTCGCGAAGACGAAGGAACAGTCTGTCGAACCAGATGTTTTCAAGCGGGTGGTAAATCTGTGTGCACAGACCTTTGGAATTTGTCCAAAGAGGCAAAGAGGTTATCCACTCCCAGTTGCAGTAGTGTCCAAGATAGACTCCTACGGAACGACCTGCGTTCAAATCCGCATTAATGTCCTCATGACCTTCAAATACCATTCTTCTGTGCATTTGCTCCTCGCTCATTGAGAACAGCTTTATCGTCTCTACAAGATAATCGCAGAACCAATGATAGAAGCCACGTTCGATGGCAAGCCTCTCTGCATCGCCCTTCTCGGGAAAACAATCAGCCAAGTGGCGTCGCACCAGCTTCCTGCGATAGCCGACAAGACAATATACCATGCCGTAGAGTGCATCTGAAAAGACGTAAAGCACGCGCAATGGAAACAGCGACAGCAGATACATCATCCCGAAGACGAAAAGATAGACAATCCGCATCATAGGCTCTGCATGTCGTTAAGGCGTTTGTAATAGCCGTCCATGGCAAGCAGTTGCTCATGTGTGCCACGTTCGACAATCTCACCCTCATGAATTACACATATCTCGTCGGCACTCTTTATTGTAGACAGACGATGTGCAATTGCCACCGTTGTGCGAGTCTTCATCAGACGTTCGAGTGCATCTTGGACAAGACGCTCGCTCTCAGTGTCGAGTGCCGATGTCGCCTCGTCGAGGATAAGTATTGGAGGATTCTTCAGTATGGCACGCGCTATGCTAACCCTTTGTCGCTGACCGCCGGAGAGTCGGTTGCCCCTGTCGCCGATGTTGGTGTCCATCTTGTTTTCCGACTCCATGATGAAGTCGTAGGCATTGGCTATGCGTGCCGCCTCGGCAATCTGGTCGTCGGTAGCCCCGTCGACTCCAAAGGCTATATTGTTTCTGAAAGAGTCGTTGAAGAGTATTGCCTCCTGATTGACGTTGCCTATCAGTTGTCGAAGGTCATGAATGCCGAGGTCCTTGACGTTGATGCCGTCAATGAGCACCTCGCCTTCCTGAACGTCGTAGTAGCGCGGGATGAGGTCGACGAGCGTCGACTTTCCACCTCCACTCTGTCCTACAAGGGCCACTGTCTTTCCTTTCTCGATGACGAGATTGACATGTCGCAGAATCCATTTCTTGTCGTATCTGAACGATACGTCGCGGAACTCTATCTGATGTCTGAACTCCTTTATGTGCTGCGGGTTCTGCTTCTCCACTATATTGTTTTCTGCATTGAGTATCTTGTCGATGCGCTCCATTGAAGCCAATCCCTTGGGAATGTTGTAGCCAGCCTTAGAGAACTCCTTCAGCGGATTGATGATGCTGTAGAGCATCACAAGATAATAAATGAATGTAGGTCCCGACAAAGTGGCGTTGTCCGACAACACCAGCATGCCGCCAAACCAGAGCACAATAACAATCATCACCGTTCCGAGGAACTCACTCATGGGATGAGCCATCTGCTGGCGTATGTTCACACGCATGATGTCGTTGCGGTACTGGCTGTTGATTTTGTCGAACCTGCCGTTCATCTTCTCCTCGGCGCAGAACGCCTTTACAATACGTAGACCTCCAAGTGTCTCTTCCACCTGGCTCATTGTGTCGCTCCACAAAGCCTGCGCCTTTATCGAATTCTGCTTCAGTTTTCTGCCCACCATGCCCATAAACCAACCCATGACAGGCACAAAGATGAGCGTAAACAGCGTGAGCTGCCATGATATGACTATCAAAGCCGAGAAATAGGCAATAATGAGAATAGGGTTCTTGAACAGCATATCGAGCGACGACATTATGGAGTTCTCCACCTCAGCCACGTCACCGCTCATTCGTGCTATTATGTCGCCCTTGCGTTCCTCGGAGAAGAATCCCAATGGCAGTGAAGTAATCTTCTTATAGATCTGGTTGCGAATGTCGCGCACCACTCCCGTTCGTATCGGTATTATTGTTGCCGAGGAAAGGAAATAGGCTCCCGTCTTTAGAAATGTCATCAGCGCAAGGAAGAGTCCAATGACGAGCAGCGTCGTCGTAGGGCCTATGTCGGCAATGAGCCTGCTGATATAGAAGTTGGCATTGTTGGTAAAAGCCTCCTGAAGGTTGTCCCAACCCCACTCCACCAACTGGTGGGGAGCCTCAGCATCGCCTGTCTGGAACAGGATTTGCAGAATGGGTATGATAGCCATGAACGAAAAGATGTTGAGTATGGCAGAAAGTATGTTGAACACCACCGACCACACCAAATATTTCTTGTATGGCGGAACAAACCGCCTCAGTACCTTTATAAATTCCTTCATGCCTCTTCTCCAAATAGTGTTGCGCTTGAACTGCCGACAATCCTTACCCTTACCGTCTCGCCGATATGATGACTTCCCTTGTCGAAAACCACCATCTTGTTCTGTTCCGTACGTCCACAGAGCTGCTCGCGCGAGCGTTTGCTGAAGCCCTCTACCAAGACGTCGAACTCTTTTCCCTCGTCGCGTTTGTTTGCCATAGCCGACATTTCCGTCTGCAGGTGTATCAGCTCGTTCAGTCGGCTTATCTTCACGTCTTCAGGAACGTCGTCTGGCAAATGCTTGGAAGCGTATGTCCCCGGACGCTCAGAGTATTTGAACATGAAGGCCGAGTCGTAGCCCACCTCACGCATCAGCTGCAACGACAACTGGTGGTCTTCCTCCGTCTCGCTATGATAGCCTACGAAGATGTCGGTCGAAAGTCCGCAGTCGGGTATTATGCGGCGTATTGCCGCCACACGGTCGAGATACCATTCTCGGGTGTATTTTCGGTTCATCAACTTCAATATCCTGTCGCTGCCGCTTTGCACAGGCAGATGTATGTGCTTGCAGATGTTGGGAGTGTCGGCGATGACATGCAACGTCTCGTCGCTCATGTCCTTAGGATGCGACGTGGTGAATCTTATTCTCATGTCCGGAGCCTCGCGAGCCACTGTTCGCAGCAGTTCGGGGAAGTCGATTGTCCTTGCTCCGTCCTCGCTTTTGTAGAGATACGAATTGACGTTCTGTCCCAGCAGGGTCACCTCCTTGTAGCCACGGTCGCGAAGGTCGCGCACCTCGCAAAGTATGCTCTCCAGGTCGCGGCTTCTCTCCCTGCCTCTCGTGTAGGGGACGATGCAATAGTGGCAAAAATTGTTGCAACCACGCATTATGCTGACAAAGCCGCCAATCTTTGCTCCGTGAAGACGCTGCGGCACAATGTCCTTATAGGTCTCCGATGTCGACAGCTCAATGTTTATTGCCTTGTGTCCTGCCTCAGCCTGTGCGATGAGGTCAGGCAGCGACAAGTATGAGTCGGGACCTGCCACAAGGTCGGCATGATGATTCTGCAGCAAGTCTTCCTTCACACGCTCCGCCATGCATCCCAGCACTCCGAGAATGAGCTTTCTGCCTTTCTTCCTCTCGGCATTGAGTGTGTCGAGGCGGTTGTAGATTTTCTGCTCGGCATTGTCGCGCACAGAACATGTGTTGAGAAACACGGCATTGGCATCGGCAATGTCGTCGCAAGTTTCATACCCTGCCATTTGCATCACCGAGGCAACTACCTCCGAGTCAGCCACATTCATTTGGCAACCGTAGGTTTCGATATATAATTTCTTCATTGTCAAAAGTTTGAAATTTGCGTGCAAAGTTACAGAAAAAATCTCACAATACAGACGTTTTGCCCATTTTTTTGCACTCTTATGCCATCATTTGCCTATAGGCTGACGTGCGTATTTTCCGTTTCCCTGTCTTCCACTGCCACACTGTTGTCTTCCGCGTCATGCCAAGAGTCGTCCATTTTCAGGTTCTTCACTATTGGTGTCACCTTATTCTCCTGCTCCATTTCGTCGGTCAAGTCGATGGCGACGCTTTTCTTTGTCCCATCCTCAAACGACAACGTGAACGTCATACTGTTCGAAACGGCTTTTCGCGATTTGCCGAACGTGTTCAATGTTCCGCTTATCGTTGCCTCGGCATTTCCCGAGCTCCTTGTCGTCTCGTCGACCCATAGAGGGACAAACAGTGAAACGGCTTCGTTGGAAAGTTCAAGGGTGGTCATGTCAATGTATTCTGCCATACCGTCTACCAATGCCGACGTGGTGCCGACAACGTTTCCCACACTTGAGCTTACCCTTATTTCCAGCATACGGCTCTTGGTCAGCGGTTCTACGGGAATGGCAACGAGGGACGAAGGGTTTGGCGACTGCACCTCCAGGTATTTTGAGTACAACATGTCGGGCATGTATGCCACCGGAAGACCATTGTTCAGCTGCGGGTCGTCGATGGGCTTCAGTCGAGCTATTGTGGTCCTGCCGTTCTTGTCCTCTTCAAAGCGTATATTTTCCACGTCTGTATTGTAAACCAAGGCATAAGCCATGCCACCTGCTATGCT
This sequence comes from Prevotella sp., assembly GCA_051869235.1. Taxonomy (GTDB): domain Bacteria; phylum Bacteroidota; class Bacteroidia; order Bacteroidales; family Bacteroidaceae; genus Prevotella. The sequence continues at coordinate 72,116 of JBJEAS010000126.1, read as the reverse complement.
CACACTTCCGTCTTCACTGTAATAGTGGCTTAAGGAGTCGTTGTCGTCAACAACTTCAAAATGCCATTTCTGCGGTAGCTTCTCCGCTCCACAGTCTACCGTCAATATCGTCTTTCCCGATGGTTCGTCCACGTCGAGAGCCTCAATGTAAGTGCATGAACCCAGTAGAGCCGCGACTATATATAATATAAGGTGGTAGGCATGAAGTCGCATTTCAGTCAATTTTCGACGTCAGGCTGTTGCGTACTCCCTTATATCCTTTCAGGAACGCCTTTGCGGAGCCGAAGCTGAGGAACATGTCGAGACGCACAGGTATGTGGTTGGCGTCGTCGGTGACGTAGAACCTTATCAGTTCGTGGTTCTTGCCGTCCTCGCGCTCTATGAACGAAAAGACGAGGCAACGGAACTTCTGTTTCGTGTCTTCCATTTCAAACGTCTCCTTCCCTTGGTATTTCAACCAGGAGTTCGACAGTCGTTTGGCGTCGCTGATGGGCATCGGCACATTCTGTCCCACCTTGAACTTCGATGCGTCGAAGTTTCTGGCTCTTAGGAAAATGCTCATCATGTCGTAGATGCAATCCTGATATTCCGACTCCTTCCATACGTGTTCGCCACTGTTTTCTATGCGGTGCTGCTTGAGGTGGCAGTTGGAGTTTGGATAAGAGTACCATATTTCGTCTACATAGTATCGGTCGCCCTCCCTTGCTCCCTTGCGGAAATAGAGTGGTGCCAAGTCGTTTGAGCAATACGAAAGCAACGTGTCGCGAAGCGTAAACACCTTGTCCAGCTTGCTGTTGCTTCGTGTTGTAAGGCTGCATCGCCATGCCGGCTTGCCATTGTATCGCGACTGCACTGTACTCATCGAAGCCGACCCTACCTTAACCCATACAAACTTCCAGTTGAAATACAGGTCGTAAGACAGATATTCGCCCGACTTGAATGCCGTGTTGTCTATTCCGCATTGTGCGGAAGCGGTGATTGACGAGAGTACAATCATCACCGTCAGTAGCATGTGTTTCATGATCATTTAATTACTTTGTTCTTAATGGTGTTTATCTCTCTCTTGTATTCTATGCCAAGCTGTTTGGCTCTGTCGGCATTTCTGTTGCGCAGTTTCTTCTCCTGTTCCGACTTCTGCTTCGTTATTGCCTGAGGCTTTTGTCGTGACAGAGGTGTTGCGTTTACGTCCCACCCTATGGTGATGTCCCATTTCTCCTTACACTCCACCTCCTTGGGATAGTAGTAGACTTCCTCCGGCTGCATGTCGGCATAGTAGTCGCCTGTGTCCCACACCCCGTTGTCGTTTCTGTCCACAAAGGCTTTGAGATAATATTTTCCTGCCTTAAGATAGTAGAATTCGGCAGAGCCGTCAATCACCTTCGACTCCTTCAGCACATTGTCGCTCGACCCCAGCAGTTGTACTATAACAGTTGACGAGTCGCGCACTCCGCTGACATTGACAATCAGCGAACCGAACTCCTCGTTGGAGCTTACCTTAATGCCTTGTTTTATCGCCTTTGAGGCAAGTCCATAGATGTCGACGAATGCCGCCGAATCCACTTCAAGGCTATACTCAATGTCGGGTCGCCACTCTGCCCTAAGCTCAAACTTCCTTATGTTGCCCTCCACAGGCAACCATTCGAATCGCGAGTTATACCACAACGTGTCAATCTTCGAATACAGGTGAACCGCCGAGGTGTCGCATTTCGACAACGGCGTAGGCATGGTGAAGAACACGTTCTGTTCGGGAGTGATCGTTCCTCCTCCACTTATTTGCGGCTCCAAAGGCTTTATTGGCATTATGGAGTCGTAGGGTTCACCCTTCTTTTTCTTCTTCTCCTGCTCCTTCAGCCATTTCTCGTTGTCTTTTGCCTCCTGCTTCTTGCGCTTCTCGTACGACATCTTCGGAATCATCTCCAACGTGTCGGTCTGCATCACAAGCGTTCCCGTAGAGTCGGTTATGAGATAACGGGCTTCTATGGTCAGCGAGTCGCGGTTTATTAGCGTCGTGTCCTTCAGCCAGTAGGTAATGGTGTCGTTCTTCAAGTTCGACTCCACCACGAATGCGCTGTCGGAGTTGAAATTCAATCCCTTAAGCATCGGCAGCGAGTCGTTGCCATAGCTGAAATAGAAGTTTAGGCGGTTAGGCTCTGCCCGTTCCGTCTTCAACAGATATCGGTCGGTCTGCAGTGCGGTGAAGGCCCTCAGCACAATGTCGTCGGGGAAGAAGTGTGTGTAGGGAGTCCTTATTATAGAGTCGATGCGAAGCGTGTCGCGCCACACGGTGTCCTGCCTGATGTCGGGTCGTGCATAAGGCTCTATCCTGTCGTGGTTGAAAGCCAGCATCTCGCCCTTTTGGCTGTAGATGTAGTTGCCGTCGGCATCTTGAAGGGCATAAACCCTGTATGTTCCTGGAGCAATGCCTCTTATGACAAAGCGTCCGCGGCTGTCGGTTCTCGACACTCTCATGAAGGGCTTACGGGCAAACACCGTGTCGGAAAGGTCGTCGTAGAGTCCTACAAGGATGCCTTTCACAGGTTCGAGATTGCTTGCATCGAGCACATTGCCCGACACTTCGAAGGTGTCGATCCTCTCGCCTGTGGCAAAGCTGAAGGTGTAGTTGCCCATTGGGTTACCCTCGTTGTTGTCGGTAATGGCATCGGAGAAGTCGATGGTGTATGTAGTATTGTCCTTCAACGAGTCCTTCAGTTCCACTATAATCTTCTTGCCCGAGCTCTTTATGTCGGCGGGTTCAATCTGCGGAGGCGAGATTACCACCTTGTTGTTGGCATCTTCCAGTTTGATGAACTCGTCGAAGGTTATCGTCACCTTCTTCGACTTCACCCTAATGCCCTTGTCGGCAGGGTCGCTGTGCACAACCATTGGTGGAGTGTCGTCATACCATCCACCGTCAGGTTGTCCCATTCTTGCGCACGACACAACCATTGCCACCAATAGGCACACCAATATCCACTTGTTGTTTATCCTCATCTTTGAATGTTCATTTTGAGCAGTTGGTCGATTATTTCCCTACTGTTGCTCAGTCTTGGCACCTTATGCTGACCTCCGAGCTTTCCCTTCATCTTCAGCCAGTCGTTGAAGAGGTCATGGCGTGCCACTACAATTTCCAGGTGTTGCAGCGTGATGTCCTTGTATCGTTTTGCCTCGTAGTCGCTGTTCAGTTCCTGAAGGCGTTTGTCGAACAGTGCCGCAAACTCACCGACATCGGCAGGCTCTTTCGAGAACTCTATCACCCACTGGTGCCTGCACTTTCCCTTTGCGTCCATAAACACCGGTGCGGCAGTGTACTCCAGCACCTGTGCTCCCATTTGCTGACATGCATAAGCCAAGCCCTTCTCGGCATTGTCTACGATAAGCTCTTCGCCAAAGGCATTTATGAAGTGCTTTGTGCGCCCCGTGATGACGAACTTGTATGGATTGATCGACGTGAACTTAATGGTGTCGCCGATGATGTAACGCCACAGTCCACAGGAAGTGGAAATTAGCATGGCGTAGTTGCGGCCCGTCTCAACGCCCCACAACGGCACTACGGTGGGCTTCTCGCTGTCGAACTCGTCCATAGGAATGAACTCGTAGAACACATCGTAGTCGAGCATCAGCAGCATCGACTTGTCCTGCGGGTCGTCCTGAAGTCCGAAGAAGCCCTCACTGGCATTGTATGTCTCCATGTATCGCATGTCGGGCTTGGTGATGAGTTCTTCGTATTGTTTCCTGTAGGGAGTGAAGGCAACGCCTCCGTGGAAGAACACCTCAATGTTGGGCCACACGTCCTCAAGATGCTCCTTGCCCGAAATTTCCATCACCCTGCTCAACACCGAGAGCATCCACGACGGCACACCGCTAAGGTTCGTCACGTTCTTCTTCAGCGTCTCCTGGGCTATCCTGTCGCGCTTCACCTCGAAGTCTGACAGCAGTGCCGTCTGCTTCTTAGGCACTCTGACAAGGTTGGCAAGCGGGTTGATGTTCTCAATGAGAATGGCACTAAGGTCGCCCACGAGGCTGTTGTGCAAGTTATAGTTCGGCGAGTGGCTGCCGCCCAATATTAGTGCACGTCCGTCGAAGAGTTTGCTCTTCTGGTAGTTTCTCAAATAGAGCGCAACGCAGTCGGTGCCTCCACTGTAGTGTATATTGTGGAGTCCGTCCTGACTTACGGGAATGAACTTGCTCTTGTCGTTTGTCGTCCCCGACGACTTTGCATACCATTTCACCTTTCCTGGCCATAGGATGTCGCGCTCGCCATGCCTCATTCGGTCGATGTCGCCTTTCAGTTCCTCGTAGGTGTTTACGGGTACATTGTGTGCGAAGTCCTCATATTTCTTTATGTTCGAAAAAACATGGTTTCTGCCATATTCTGTATCTGTAGCCCTCTTGACAAGACTTTCCAGCACTTCCCGCTGCAGTGTCTCGCCTTCGGTATAGTGTCTCTCAAGTTGCACTTGTCGAGGCACGAATACTTTTCTTATAAATTGAGTTAAGCTCATATTCTTGCACTTTGAATGTGCAAAATTAACCCTTTCTTTTGTAAAACGAGAACAATTTACATTATTTAAATGTATTTTTGAGTTGAGGAGTTAAGGAGTTAAGGAGTTAAGACATTTGTTATGAGCATTGGATATCGGCGCAATAACATTTGGCTTAACTCCTTAACTCCTTTAACTCCTTAACTCCTTTAACTCCTTAACTCCCAAAAATATCTAATCCATTTTCAGCGACTGGCCTACAACGATGCCCTTTCTTTCAGCGGGCTTCTCGGGAGCCTTTTCAGCGGGTTTCTCCGTACTCGGTTCTGTTGTCCTTTCCACAGGCTTTTCCACTGTTCTCTCCGTTGGCTCTCCGTTGGTGTCGGCTTGGCTTTGTCCTCCGTTGGCAAGCCAATGCTGGTAAGCGTCCTCCACTTCCGCCTTCTTCTTGTCCGTAAGCTGCTGGCGCAACTGGTCGGCTTCCTTCATCAGTGCCTCCATCTGCTCCTTGGCTTCGTCGAGGTGCTTTGGGTCCTCGCCGCCAAGTTCCTTGGTCAATTCAGCCAAGTACTTCACCTTCATGCGGTCGAACTTCACTTTGCACTCGGTGTCGAGGGCGTCGAGGGCAGTGTTGATTACATCGCGTCGGTTGTCGTCAACCACCGGCATTGTCAGCATTATGTACTTTGCTTCAAGGCTATCGTCGTCGTCGTCAGCGTCTTCATACTTTTCTATCGACGGCTTAAACTCGGGGTGAATGTCCATAATGCCCTTTATCAGCACGCCAAGGTACGACGCATTCTTGGGATAGACGTCGATGGTGAACATGTCTTCCTCTGTCTCGCCAATGCCAATGTCGGCGAGTTCCTCTATACGTTTCAAGGCACCGTCGACATCCTGTTCGAATCCCAACAGTGAAGAGGGGTCTGCCTTTACGCACAACTGGCAATAGCCGTAGGACATTACGCTGACGTAGCCCATCAGTCGTCCCTGCATTTCGCTCAACAAGTTTATTACCGATCTTTTCATGTCTTCTAATTATTTTCCACTTGCGTTACACACGTTTCCCGGCATTGTCACAGAGATGTTTCCACCCCAGTTGCAGATGCACTTGCAGTTGTCCAACAGTGCGGGGAAATTACTTATCTTTGCCATACCTCCAGGAGTCCATGGTGCCATTATCACCGGCACGCAAGGCATTGGCGTAAGCACTCCTGCCGCCGCTGCCGTAGCCGCCGAGACGGTAGGGTTTGCCATGCTTTGGCACATTCCGAACGGCATAATGTTCACCATCGGTTTGTTGTCCATAATGTTTCCCGTAGGTTTGTTCTGCACCTTTGGACGCATAGGGTCAATGACCGAAAACGTGCTTGGCGCCATTCCGAATGAGCATTGCAACATTGCTCCTGCACATACAAATTTACCCATATTATTTTTCTATTTTCTATTTTCAATCTTCAACCTTCAATCTTCAACCTTCAATCTTCAATCTTCAACCTTCTTCACTTCCTCTTCCTTCAGCTTTGCCGAAGGCTTGCCTGCCGATGCCGCCGACGGAACTCCCATGCCGTCGGAGATGTTAGGCGACTTGAACGACTTTCCGGCTTCGAGGCTGTCGAACTTGCCTGAAGGAGCCTTTGTCTCGCCCTTTATCTCCGCCTTGCCGGCAATGGTGGTGTCGCCGTTCAGCTCGTTCTTGCTTGCGCCCATGGTGAGGTTTCCACCGTCGAGGGTCACCACAGCCTTTGCCTCGCCTTGCTGCAGCTCCAAGGTCGTGGTGGCGAGAGCAGCCACCTTGTCGGAAGCCACCTGCACCAGTTTTCCCTTCGTCTTCTTGTCGCTGCTGCCAATGAGCATCTTGTCGGTCAGCAACACCATCTGGCTGTCGGCAGCCAGCTCCTTGTCGGTGCGCTTCTCCTTGTCCACATTCATTGCCGCCGCCTTTATCTCCTTGGCATTCAGCGTTATGTGTCCTGTCGACTTGCCCTCAGTGTCGGTTGCCTCTGCCTTTATGTTCTCCATTCTCAGGCTGAAGGTCGACTCCTTGGTGAGTGCCTTTTCCTCCAGTTTCTTGTCCTTCAGTTCGCGGTCAACACCTTCTATGGTGACATTCTTCGATGTTATGGTCACATCGCCAATGGCAGTTATGTCGCCCTTCTCTCGTTTCTCGTCGAGTTTTGCGCTTGCCGTCGAAATGCTCACATTCTGTGTGTTGATATTCAGATAGCTGTCCTTGATGAGGGCAGAGTCCTTGTCGCGCGCAACGATGGAGACATGTGGCATCTGTACATGCAATCCAGCACCCTTGTTCTCGCGCAGGTTTCCGTCGCCGTCTACAGAAGCAAGCATCACAGCCTCCGACTTCATAGAGATATACGAACCCGTAGAGTCTTTTTCGAACGACGATTTTGCACTCGACAGAGTCTTCTTCGTCTCCTTCAGGGCGTCGCTCCTTCTGTTTGCTTCAGCCAAGGCGGAGATTATATTGATGTGCATTCCCACATGGGTACAGAGAGCCTGTTCAAGGCGCACAAACTCTTCGTGCATCTCGCTGATGTCCGGCTGACTGGTTCGCAGATGTTCCTCGGTATCGTTGAGGTCTTCCTGCTCGTCGAGCAGGTCTGAAATCTGCTTCATCAGGTCTTCAACGGTTTTTCGGCTTTTGCTTAGCGAATCGTTCAAGTTGCTTATTTCCTTGTCTAAAGCCGTCAGTTGTTCTTCCACCATCGATGTTTTTCCCCTGTTGGAAGGTGTGGCATGAATGTTTATACCCGTTTCCGAGAAGATGTTGATGCCACTGGCAGCCGAGGCACTGTTGGCAAAACTTCCCTTGTCGGCGTCGCTCTGCAGTGTGATGCCACTGGCTTGACACACTATTTCCGACCTGTCGCACACCACGTTTTCCATTCCGTCTACTCCGGGGTCAACGGCAATGCTCTTGATGCTTGCCGCCCTTTGCACTATGTTTCCTCCCGCTATTGTCGACCCAACGCCTTCTATCGATACGTTGTTGGCTCGAATTGTAACGTTTGATCCTCCACCCTCGCCAATCAGGTTGCCGTTATGGTCAACATTGCCGAGAATTATGTTTGGTGCAGACACAATCAGAGTGTTGTCGTCGCGCACATATTTTATACCCTTTGTCGTGTCGTAAAGTTCCTCTTTCAGTCGCAACACGTCTCTCTTCTGCTGACGTATTTCCTCAAGGTCTTTCTTCACGCTGCTCTCAAAACTTTTCAGAGCCTGCTTTAAGTCGTCTAATATATATCCCATAAGTCATCCGTTTTTATCGTGTCTCATACATTTTAATAATTGATGAAACTCCACATACCTCCTTTAGATATGTTTTTAAAGATACAAATCCTGGATTTCCAACAGGCTCCCAACCAGTTGACTCTTTGTTAAGTTTACAGGTTACGGCTGGACTATTGGAAAGCAATATACTGCCTCCTGCTGCCGTGTCCCATGTAGAGCGTGGACCTGCTTCACCAGATATGTTAAATGTCTTTTTAATATTTTTCCACACATCGCCTCCTATTGCCTGTTTTGAAAAACCATCGGTAGCAACACTTGTTAGGCCAAAGGTAAAAGTATCGATTAAACCACCAATAATTTGTGTAGTGGCTTTATTATCATCTATTGGTGCTGGCACAACATCCAAGGCATCAACCATTTTCGCCCAATCACTGGAAGTTCCATTAATGAGTTCCTCATCTGTTTTGATTGGATTATCTGGTGTGTTCAATAAAATTAGTTTATCTTTTGGCATTCCTTTTAAAATATTCCAAAATACTTTCTTACGTAATTTAAGATCTCTTCGATAGAGTTTCTTGCTAAGTAAATATGTTCTCATTTCATCATTATCATCAAAATTTACTCTTAGAAGAGTATTAACATCTTTCATGTTAATATGGTTAATGTTATATTGATATTTATCAATAACAGCATTAATAGTTTTGTTAAGTTCTAAATCAACCTCATTTAAGAGTTTACTATTTGTCAATATTTTACGCATTTTTGCATGTTGATCTTTTGCATCAAGAAATTTTCTTTGAATATCTAAATAAAGCTCTTCTTCATCATCAAGAACAAAGTCTTTCAATGTTTCATCGATTTCATGAAGATCCATGAATAAGCCTATCAATTTTTCATATACAACATTTACATCATAATCATCATTCTTGCTTCCTGTATATTTCATTCTCGCCTCTTTACTGGAATAAAATAAAAGGTAATCCATCATATTCTCTGCTGCTTGACGTTCTGTAGATGCCAAAAGATCTAAGACCTGCAACACTTTGTTGTTAAATTCATTGATTGCTCTATCAACCTCCTTAAACATGTCGATAATCATTACATACTCATTTTTGTAAAATGAGTCTTTAGCCATTCCACCGATAGTTTTATCCGATTTGCCAATTTTCGCTGTCGACATAAGTGGAACCGGCACCAGAGCTTTTCCCTTACCTGCTGTGATAAGGGTATTGCGCTTAGAGTGCAGTTTAAGCGAGCCTTCTACAGGGCGCACCAGCACCTCCCACGAGGAACGCAGGAAGGAAATATCGAAAATGTTTTTCTTAAACGACTTGAATCCTGAAAATTTTGTGGTCAATGCCTTTGATGCAACCCCAAAAACAAAGTTTGCAAAAGAATTAACCCCTACCCCTAAAACAGCAACATCATCACGTTCTTTATCTCTAATATTACTTCCCGAGACCATCGTAATGTTGTTTCCTGCCTTGATGTTCACATTCTTTCCCTCTATGTTGATGTCGCCGTTTGGAGCACTGATTGTGATGCCCGTAAAGGCATCGAGAACCACGTTGCCGAAGGCACTTTTCACGGTAATGTTTCGAGTCTTGGCAGAGAGGTTAAGCTCATAGACGCCGTTGTCGTCCCTCAATATCAGTTCGCCATTGAAAGGAGCAAAAGGCAGTACTTCCTCTGGTTTGGTACTATTTTCGGAGAAACTGTTGACCAAATTCCATACGGCAGCAACCGGCGGGATGACCATATTGATAAACGACGATTTGTCAGGCTTGTCGACAAAGGTTATCGACTGTCCTGTAGCCGACGAAATAATCTTGCGGCTGAATGTTGGGTTCATTCTGTCCTTCAGCAAACCTGCTCCCGTAGGCTGACGCTTGTCGGCGCAATAGAGATAGCCGGCAACGTAGGGACATTCCACGTTTCCGCCAATGAAATTCAGCATCATACGGTCGTTGACATCCGGTGTCATCACCATGCCATGACCATCTCCGGCGTATGGCACAGCAACTCTAATCCAAGGCGACGAAGGCTCACTTTCTGCTTGCCATGCAAACCTTACCCTTACTCTGCCCAACTGCATTGGGTCCTTGAAGTCGGTTACTATTCCCTCCTGCGGTTTCGACTCGCGAATGAACTCAACGTCACTCTTTGGAGGAACGGCAATGTAAGTACTCTTCATGCCATTATCGTTCTGTTCAGTGGATGTTTTGAACACCGGCACCAACTTTACTTTGTTCGACCGAACTATATTGTCCTTACTTGCGTCCATAAAGCCTTCCATTTCGCATACTATGTAGTAGTCTGCCATTTCGTCGGATATACTTACGTTTTGAGCAAGATAAAGGTTGGGAGTCTTATCAAGATAATCAACGTTTACAATGCCTTTCTCTGCAAACATCTCCGCCTTCTCAACATAGTAGTAGAATGCATTGAGCAAAACAGCACTCACCTCATTTGTTGAACGGTCAGCATCAATGCCAACACTGTCACAATATTTGTCAACAGTTTCCTTAAAGTCACCTGAAAGAATATTTGTGTCAATACCTGCCTCTATCATATCTTGCGTGAATGCATCGACAAATCCCATAACTGCTGACTCTGTACTTGTTCCCCTCACAAACGACGTATAACTTTCGTAAAGGAATATTTCAAAGTCCTTCATCATGTCGAAAATAACTTTTCCATGCTCAGCGTCAAGTTGCGTAAAGTAAGGATTGTCGGTAAATGCGGGAACAAATTTCCGTCCACTTTCCACAGTACCACCTTCGGAATCATAGCTGCTCGAAAAACATGAAACTCCATTGTCCAAACCTGTCACTACATCAACTTCATCGTTGTTTATAACTACCTGCTCGATGTCTATCTTAACAGCATTCGTGTTTTGCAAGGAGTCTGGATGCAAACCGATGCAGATTTCATTCTGGTCATAAAAGAAGAACTCACCACAGCGCTGAGCAGTGCGGCGAAGGAAGTCGTAGCTGCTCTCGTTATACTGAACAAGATAAGGTTGCAAAATCTCGCATGTTTCTTCCGTTGATTTATTATAATAACTAAGATAGTTCAGTCGAGAGACACCAGACCTAATCTTCCACGTTGAATTATCATCAATAGTGATATGCCGAGCAACGACTTCTTTGAAAATATCCGTTGCAAAAGCCCTTCCGCTGAAAACACATGAGCCGATGTCGAATTTCATCCTATAGTCTGGGCTATAACAGTGGAGCGTCACCTCCTTGTTTTGAGAAGTATAGTTGAGTGTAAAGTTATGAACATAATAGTTGGTCACTGTGCCTACAAGATTCTTAGCTTCCATGGTAGAATTTATGTCACCTGAATATCCAAGAAAACTAATATAGGTTGAGCCGAAAACTTCCTTAAGCTTACTTAACAACTTATTACGACTTACATTATAATTAGCAATAACAACAGATAATGACATAGTGACCGCCATATAACCTGGCTCTGTAACGCTCTTTTTGTAATTGAGTGAAACTAATTGCAGCTTATATCTGCAATATTTCTGCTTTACTGGATGTAAGGAAGCAATTGGTGTATAAAAACCCATCTCAACATACAGACTTGAATCATTGCCAAATGCAAGAAGCAAATCAAGGTCGTTATTGCTCTTAAGAAAACCGCCATAATATGGATACTCTCCATTGCTGAAATCAACAGTAATTGTTGCTTTGGTAAGAGTCTTAACTCGAGAACTTAAGTCCGTATACTTGAAACCAGAGTCAGACAATATAACAATTCTATTCATAGCTTTATATGTTTTAAGCAAAAAAAATAATTTGAGCGCAAATATAGGAATTTTATTTCAAATGGATAAGACAAAACGGGAAAAAATGACGAAATGATGTCATTTTTATGTTTTTTTCCCATTTTGGCTGAAAAAAGTCGATAAGTTTACTGGACTTTACCACACTTTAATAATGTAGAGTATTCAGCACTGGGGGTGTGGGCGTCTCGCCCGCACCTTGCGTACCATCAACCGCATAATTCCGAAATATTACCTTGTAGGCGAGGTGCGGGCGAGACGCCCACACCCCCAGCCCCAAAGCAACGAACTATTTATCCATTATTTTTTACAAATCATATATTTCATCTGTCTATCCAACGTATCGTCAAAGAAGGCAAAGGCAGTATTTTTTACTGCATTTATACCATGCCAGACCTCAAAAACAACCATTTTCACCCCCTAATACTATGCAAAAAACAGTATCATAACTCCATTGTAAGTCCGTTGTTCCTCCGCTGTTCCTCCGTTGTTCCTCCGTACCAAAGTCGGTGATCCTCCGTACCAAAGTCGGTGTGAGTCCGCTTAAATGCCCAAAATAAGCATTTCTGCACCGACTTTGGTACGGAGGAACAGCGGAGATGCAGCAAAGTAATGCCTCTGAAGCTTTTGTTCTTTATTAAAGAATTATAAGCCAAGTAAAAACAGCGGACAAAATCTACTTGCGATAGTTGAGTAATGAATCATTCCCACAGTTGAATATTCAGCGCCCACACCCCCAGCCGTTTTCGTTGCGCATTTAAATGTTAAAAGACAAATGTCGTTTTGTTAATTTCTTCCTCGGGGCTTCCTTCGGTATGCCTTCGAGATGCCTTCGAGATGCGTTCGAGATGACAAAGTGCGTTTTTATTTGTTTTTACGGAAGAAATGAAGAACGATAGTTGCATATATGCAAGTAACCGGCGAATAATTGTAATTCAAGTTTCGCATGTGCTCAACTTATGGAGTTAGAAGGAGTTAAGAGAAGTTATCGCTCCCTGTGGTCGCTCAGGAAGATAAAGGACAATAGCAAAAGCCTGGCTTAAACATACGTCATTTATCTCCTTTTATCTTCATTTATCTCCTTTTTACTACTTGCGAAAGTTGAAAAAATAATCATTCGCTGAATAGTTGGCAATAGGTTTCTAATGTTAATTAAATAGAAAAAATAAAATAAATGTTGTTCAATATTTGCGAGATAAAACAGAAATTTGTAATTTTGCGCATGAGTATAAACCATACTTATTGGCGGTCTGGAAAACCGCCAGCCAACCTGAGATTACACAAATAATTAGTATTAACCATAAATACGTGATGGATTAACTGATGGAAGCTTTGAAATCAATAGCTCAATCATTCGCAGAAGAATATTGCAGCGATGCCATTTATCCGGCACACCTGTTTAAGGCAGTACTACACAAGGATGTGGGACTGGTGAAATTTATTGAGACGGACCTCGACAAGGACTATTACTACCTTCAAGACTGGGCCGACGTGCAGATGCAGCTCGCTCCAAGAGCCGCCAAGCCGATGCGCGACCTTTCGCTTTCCGACGAGTCACTCAACGTGGTCGACGAGGCTGAAGAGTACAAGATGAAATTCGGACTCGACGAGACCAACGCACTCTGCGTGCTGGCAGCACTCGTCACCCCAGGCGTAGGATTCAGTTTCGACCAACTCAAGACCCTCCCGCTCACCGCCGCCGAGATAAGCGAGCGAATGGGAGCAGGGGCAGATGCCGCCACACCTTGCTTCGAGCCTACTCCAGGCGTGGCTCCAAAGGGAAGTGCCAGTGGGGCAGAGCAATATTGCATCGACAAGGTGAAGCAGGCTCGCGAGGGCAAGCTCGGAGTGATTGTAGGCTTCGAGAAGGAACTGGAGACAGTGTTCGAGACACTCGGACGAAAGACCAAGTCGAGCCTCCTCGTCACCGGCGAGGCAGGAGTTGGAAAGACTGCCTTGATAGAGGCTTTCGCCACTCGTCTTGCCGACAACAAGGTGCCAGACTTCCTGAAAGACGCTGCTGCATTGGAGATAGACTTGGCGGCAATAAGCGCCGACGCACAATACAAAGGAGAGGTGGAGAACCGCTTCAAGAACATACTGAAGATGATGAACGACCGTCGCGGCAGCGGCAGCGCAGTGCTGATAATAGAAGGTCTCGACAAGCTCTTCGACAAGCAAGGCTCGCTCTACGGATGCTCTTCGATGCTGAAGCAGGAGCTGACACGCGGACAGCTGCAGCTTCTCGCCACTTCGAGCATCGACGGATTCACAAAGAACATCGAGACCGACAAGGAAATGACGAGCAAGCTGGAAAAGCTCACCGTTGAGGAACCCAACGCCGACCTCTGCCTCGACATTCTGAAGGGCGCACTGCCTGCCTACGAGGAATTCCACGGAATAACCATCGACGAGCAGGTGATGACCGACGCCATTCGCCTCGCCAAGCGATACCTCAGCGAAAAGGCACTGCCCGACTCTGCCTTCGACCTCATCGACCGCTCTATGGCAGCTCTGAAAATACAGAACAACAAAACCGAGGATGAGAGTCAGCGCCGACAGGCACTCGCCACTGCCGACATGGAGGCTGTAGTGGCAAAGCAGACGGGCATTCCTCTCGGAAAGGTGCAGACCTCGGAGCGCGACCGACTTCTCGGTGCTGAGGAAACCCTGAAGGAGCGCGTCATTGGTCAGGACCACGCTATAAAGAAGGTGCTCGACAGCGTCTTCGAGTCGCGTTCGGGCCTCAACAAGAAGGGACAGCCAATGGGCTCGTTCTTCTTCCTCGGTCCTACCGGAACAGGTAAGACAGAATTGTCGAAAGCCCTGGCAGCATTCCTCTTCGGCGACGAGTCGGCACTGGTGCGCTTCGACATGTCTGAGTTCAAGGAAGAGCACTCCGTGGCACTTCTCTATGGTGCGCCTCCGGGCTACGTAGGCTACGAGGAGGGCGGTCTGCTGGTGAACAAGATTCGCCAGAACCCCTACAGCGTGGTGCTGTTCGACGAGATAGAGAAAGCCCACAAGTCGGTGTTCGACCTCTTCCTGCAGATTCTCGACGAAGGCAAGCTGCACGACCGTCTTGGACGTGTGGGCGACTTCTCCAACGCCCTCATTCTGTTCACGTCGAACATCGGCAGCCAGTATATCGCGAAGAAGTTCCAGGAGGGCAACATTCCTACCAACACTGAGATGATGGACATCATGCAGCAGTATTTCCGTCCGGAATTCCTTGCCCGACTGACAGAGATCGTTCCGTTCTCGCCAATCACCGAGCAGACGGTGGTGAAGATTTTCGACATCCACCTGAAGGGCTTGCTGAAGCTGCTGGGCGAGCAGGACATCAAGCTGGAGATGAGCGACGAGGTGAAGGCAAAGATTGCCATGCGAGGCTTCGACCCACAATACGGCGCACGCCAGATCATCGGCAACATCCGCAAGGACCTGCGCCACCCGCTCTCAAAGCTCATCATTGCCGGCAAGGTGAAGGGCGGCGACACCGTAGTGGTAGGTGTTGACGGCGACGAACTAAAGTTTGACATTAAATAATATATACGTATAAAAAACAAAAATCATTTGCTATGGCAATTAAGGAAAATTTCATTTCAATGGCTCCGGATGAGGAGTCTGGAGCAAAAGTCTCTTTGATAGACAACAACAAGACGCTCATGATTGACCAGTACACATCAGACGTAGAACCTGGCAATCCGGAACTCGTAGAGGACATCACAAACATCAACGACGCCTTCGCACATTTCAAGCCAAGCGTAGAGGTTGACTTCATCGACGAGGAAGGCGGCTCGGTAAACGAGACGCTGAAGTTCGGCGAACTGCGCGACTTCGAGGCTCAGGGCGGCAAGGGTCGTCTGGTGGAGAACAGCAAGTTCCTCTCTGGAGTAAAGAAGAAGATCGACACAAGTGCAAAAATCCGCAAGAGCATCGAACAGAACCGCAAACTGCGCGACATTCTCAAGGAAGCCGGCTCACGCGAGGAACTGAAGCAGATGCTGCAGTCGATGCTCGCTGAACTGGAGGGATAAGGAATAAATAGTTGAACTTTAGGAATCATTAGGAGTTAAGGAGTTAAGCCAAATGTTTTTGCGCTGATACTCGATGCTCATAACTAATGGCTTAACTCCTTAACTCCTAAAACACTGATGACCTCAGAAACTTGAATGAATAAAAAACAATTTTAAAACAAAGAAAAAATGGCAGAAACAGAAATGCAAAAAGCTCCTCAGGCTTCAGTAGAAGTACAGGCAACAGCCGCTGAGGCAAAAGCACAAGATACCTCAAAACTGTTGGCATCGTTCGGTGGATTCAATGCTATACGCGGTTTCCTTCCTGATGCAGACAACCTCAACCCGGCACGCAAGGCAGCAAAGAACGTGTTCCTAACCGACAAGCGTTTCGCCGAGAAGCGTGAGACCCTGAAGAACGACATCAAGGGATGGCTCGCACTACTCGACGAAGGCCACAACACGGCTACCGAGTTCGCCGCTTCATGCAAGGAGAAGGAAGAGAAGTTCACAGGAGTGCTGAAGCAGGGCATCACCGACGCACTCTATGCTACACAGAACCTGGAGCGCTCTTACCGTGAGCTCGACTCGTTCTTCAAGACAGCAAACACCGACAAGGTGAAGAACCTCCGCGTCATCAACGTTGTCAAGGAAGACATCGCCGACCCAGACTCTGGCTTCGCCGGCGAAGTGGAGAACCTGCTGCGCAACGGCTTCGACCGCCTCTCGCTGAAGGACTGCTACAGCCTCGTCTGCGTGCCAGGAAACGTGTTCCAGGACAAGGTTTCGCTGCTGCAGTGGGCAAAGATGGCATTCAAATACAAGGTAATGCTCATCACCGACCATGCCGACGAGTACTCTTTCGACGACCTGCAGGCAAACACCGAGGGCTACAAGGACAGCGACGCCGAACTGCAGAACGTCATCATGACAGCCAACTGGATTGTAGGCCGCGACGCCGAGAAGATGTCTGCCGACGAAGAGGACGCCAACGCATTCTACATCGCTCCTTCTGCTGCCCTCTGCGGTAAGCTCTACGACGAGACTGCCAACATGGCGCAGGGAGCAGGCGGAAAGAAATATGGTACCATCGACGGCGTGAAAGGCGTTAAGCTCGACCTGCTGAAGAGCGAGATAGCATCGCTCATGGACAACCAGGTGATACCAATGGTATACAGCGAAGGCCGAGTAATGGCATTCAACAACACCACACTCTACAACGGCGACAACGCTGCAATGAAGGAATATCCTATCGTACGCGTCTTCGACTGGGTGAAGAAGGTGCTGATGAACTTCGTACACGAGGTGGCACTGGAGAACTGGGATCCATACAACTCTCCAAAGAACCTCAAGGCAAAGATTCAGGCATTCCTCAACGACTATAAGGGCTACGGCAACCTGTTCCAGAACTATGAGATAAAGGAGCCTACACAAGACCCCGTAACAAAGCGCATCACCTGCGACATCAGCCTCACTCCGTTCTACTCGGCAAAGAACTTCATCATCAAAGTCAGCGCCGACAAGAAGGACAAGGAAGCTGCAATGGGTTAAAAAAACGTTCTTTTACAAGCTATTTCAAGTCAAAATGGGAAAAAGCGACACTTTTCCCATTTTGACCAATAAAATTCCCGTTTTGTCTCTTCGGTTAAGGAAATTCACTGTAATTTTGCAGCGTCAGAAATGACAACGAGAATAAAAAATCAAGTAATTAATTAACGTATAAATTTATATTATTATGGCAAAAACACCAGTTAAAATTGAGATTGACGGTTACAAAGAGCGCGAAGTGCAGATGGTAACCTACGAGTTTGACCAAGCAACAGACACCGAGGGTCAGATGTCAGGTATTCCTCGCGGAGGAAGAATAGTAGTAAAGGTAAAGGCTCTCAACGACGGCACACCAGACCTGCTCGCTTGGATGATAGAGCGCAACCTGCCAAAGAACGGCAAAATCACCTTCAACGAGACAAAGACAGGCAAGGTGATGAAAACAATAGAGTTCGAAGGCGGCTACTGCGTCGACTTCGAGGAGAAATGGGAAGACAAGGCCGGACACTACGAGCAGATTGAAATCTCATGCCAGAAAATGAAGTTCGGCTCTGTTGAATTCGAGAACGAATGGGCGTAAAGAGTTTTGAGTTTTGAGTTTTGAGTTTTGAATTTTGAATTGTTGCTCTACGAGCAATTTTCAATTATTCAATTCTGAATTGATCAATCGCAGCATAGCGAGAATAATTCGTAATTCAAAATTCGTAATTCGTAATCGCAGCGAAGCGAGAATAATTCGTAATTCAAAATTCGCAATTCAAAATTCGCAATTCGCAAATCGCAGCGAAGCGAGAATAATTCAAAATTCAAAATTCGCAATTCGTAATTCATAATGTATTAACATATAAAAAAACAAAGAAATATGGCAGCTAATGTAACCCCAGTAAAACTGGAAGTGAAGGATTTCGAGGAGCGCGAAGTTATCCTCGTCGACTATAAATTCAACCAAAGCACCGACATCGAGGGACAGATCTCCGGTATTCCTCGCGGCGGTAGAGTGACAATCCGCGTAAAGGCAATGAACGACGGCAACAACCAGTTGCTGCAGTGGATGCTCGCTCCAAACGACCCACGCGACATGAAGGTGACCTTCGAGAACACCGTTGACGGCTCTACAATGAAGAGCCTCGAAGGCACAGGATGCTACTGCATTCACTACACTGAGAAGTGGGAAGACGGACAGGAGCACTACGAGGAGATTGAGGTTGTTTGCCAAGTCCTCAAGAACGGTCCGGTGGCTTACGAAAACCCATGGAAGTAAAAATCTAAAAACTGACTGAGGATGAACAACAGTGCAACCCTTCAGTTCGGTGACAACGTTACGGGAATCTACAGCAAGGAATACCTTGTTGTAGAATGCCGTACGAAGGTCAATCGTACACACAACAATTTCCACCCCGACAGCGCACCACGATGCGACTCTATCGAGGTGACAATAGTTGCGCCAAAAAAATCGGACACGCAGCTCTACGAATGGTATATCAGCAATGGAAAGTCAAGCGGTTGCGTGAAATACTCCATTGTAATAATTACCAACACTAAGTTCATTTCCAAAGAGCGGTTTTTCATGTTTGAAGGTGGACAGTGCTTCTCCTTAAAGGAAAAATTCGACATAAAAGAACCAAACCGAAAACTGCTTACAATGCTTATCACGGCAGACAGCATAAAAGTCGACGATGTGACGATAGGCAAGGAAACTGAGGATTTTTAAACATAACTATTATAGGAGAAGTTGTATGCCAGTAATTTCAAACAACACCAAGGCAGTTCTCTTTACAGAGAATTATTGCGACCACAAAAATCTTAAAAGCGAAAATGCCAACGTCGTGCAGAAACTTGACTACACACTGCAACGGCCACGCAACGACTTCGGAAAGCCCTACGGCAGAATGTCCGGCTCGGTGCTAAACATTACTATACCAATAGGCAGCAATTTCACGAAAGAGTTCTACGAACGCCTATTGAGCAACGAGAGCCAGGCTCTGACATTCATATACAACATCACCTACAACGAGTCAGGCACCATAGCATCCTTCGACAGCGCGATGGTAGCGGAAGGATATGTCATTGAGTTGGCTGAACGCTACAGCACTGAGCCGGAAGACAATGAAGAAAAAGAAGTGATAATGCTGGACATTTCTTTCCTATTGACGGCTATAACCTACGTAGGTGACAATGTCGACCTCAAGCACGACTTCGTCAACTTATACTCATAACAACTCAACTTTTTTAGTGATGCAATGAAACAACTGATAATCTTTTCCGAATACGTCCAGAACAAAAGCAATGTCAAGGAAAGACTCGCGTCCATCCTCGACCAGATGGTCAACGTCAGTACCAAGGACGAAAATGGAGAACCCACGATAAAGTCACAAAACCTGACTATAGACAGCTACAAGCACGAAGACGATTTCGGAGGCGACAACTTCGACGAAATGGTCTATGTTGCCATGGGCGACATTGCAAATCCCATTCACATCAGGGAGAAGGATGGAAACAAAGAGGAGATGCTGAAATACGTCGTCACGGAAATAAAATACGACAAAAAGCTCTTCCAGCCGGGAGAGTTGACAATAAAGATGTCAATCACTCCCAACCCCAAAGAGAAACTCACAAACAAAGACTATATACAATATACAAAGGAGACTTTCCTCAACACAGGAGAGAAGAATGCGCAGCCTACCGCCGTCTCGGTGGTGGGAGTGGTCAACAAGACCGAAAACAAAATCGACCAGAATACGACGAAAAAGGAGTACAACATGACCGACATCGCCGTAAGGTATATGGTGTTCAGCTTCAACATGTCAATCGTCGATTCTACAAGATACGTCACACTGCAGTGCTACAGCCCCGACAAAGTTCTCGAACTCAGCAAATACAGCAAAGTGTACAGCGGACTGCAGTTTGGCAAGCAGATCCTGAAGGGAGAAATGATCTCGCGCTTCAACTTCAACGAATCTCAAATAGAATGTGACGCCGAGAGGTTGCGCAACCTCAGCATGACCGACGACACAGCGGAAAAGAAACGCGAGCTGGTGCAGCCTTACCTCGTGCAGTACAACGAGTCGTTCTACGACTTCGTGAAGCGCGTGGCAGTGCGCTGCGGCGAATTCCTCTACTACCGCAACGGCAAGCTCTGCCTTGGACTGCCAAGCGACATTACCCCTAAAAAGCTGTCCGGCGACCTCATCTACACCTATCCCGACGTAAATATATGCTCCGACATGGCGCTTTCGATAAAGAACTTCTCAAGCGACTATACCGTCATTCCTGATGACGACGAAGACGACGGCGGTTCTGATTCACTCGACGAATGGAAGAAGAACTACAAGGCGAAGCTGGAAAAGGAAAAGGAGGTCTTCTATGTGCCCGACTACGTCGACGACGAGCAACAACACATCGTAAAAAAGGAAACCGACTATGTCGCCAGCCGCTCACACTGGATAGAAGCCCTCGCCTACGAGACAATGGGAAACGTGCTGTCAAAGTCGAAGGGCATTGCCGACATTGTAGGCGGATTTGTTCCCGCTGCTACGGAAGTGGCACAGAGGCTTATCTCAAAGACATCGTCGGAAAAGCATTTCGACAGCCTTGAGACAGTCTATCCCGACGAGATGGGCATAAACCGCACCGACTGGGAATACACCGAGGGAGCCAAGGCAATGTCAAAATACGTCATTGAGGACACTACACACAAGAAGTTCCTCAACCAGTTCTACTACGAAATAGAACAGGGCGAACTTGCCGCGGAACGGTGCAAGGTGGAGGTGAACTACTCCAACGAAATTCCACAACTCGACATTACAGATGCCGTAGACCTCGACGACGGCATGGCGGCATACTATATTGTCAGCCGTATGCACGGCTATTTCATCAACGACAAAAACGGCAATGTGACACACAAGCAGCACACCGTGGAGGTGGTGCCTGCACTGAACAAGAAACTGGAACCGGCAGTGGAAGACGATGGCAACATTGTACTGCTGCCACCTCACTGCGGCATACCACACATTCTGAAAGCCGCGGCACAAGAGGCTGAGGTGATGGAGACTGAAGACCCTCTGCAGATAGGACGCGTAAGGGTGAAGTATCTGTGGCAAGGCTCAAACCCAACATTGTCGCCATGGATTCGAGTCCTCGTGCCCTTTACAGGCGGAGGCGGAGGAATGCTGATGTCACCCGTCGAGCACGACCACGTCATGGTAAACTACACCAATGGCAACATCGAGCGTCCCTACGTCAGCGGCTATCTCTACACAGCCGAGTGCTTCCCTAACAAGGGTGCAACGTCGGCCGACAAACGCGTCGACTACAAATACACACCACGCTCCATAACATCGCAAAACGGACACACCATAACGTTCAAGGACGACGAACCAGCATCGTTCCTCAATTTCCTCGTTCCTCCATTGGCGGCGGCATGGAACATTGCCGGCTATATCGACGACTGGTGCGTAGACAGCAAGCTTAATGGTCTCAAGGAAAAGGTTGAAGAGGCGGAGAAGGAGTACCACAACTCACAGGACGACCAAGAGAAGAAGAAGGCATGGGAAGAAGCCAAGTACGAATACCTCATGGCAAAGGAAAAAACGCGCAACATAACCACCATGGAGGACATTCCGTCAAATCCGCTCAACGGAGGCATCGTCTTCAAGGACGCCAACGGAATGTATGAGGTGAAGCTCTCGGCTACCGACCGTAACATCAGCATAAAGAGCCCATTGGGCGACATAAAAATGAGCGCATTCACGGGCATCAGCATCAGTGCGCCAAACGGCGACGTGAGCATCAGCGGAAAGAACGTGAGCATAACGGCTGGCAACAACCTCGAAATAAAGGGTGGCGCAAACATACAGAACAAGATTCCTTACTATTTCAGCCTTGGATCGCGAATGGCACTGGCTGCTGCTGGAGCTGCCGTCGACCCTGCCCTCAATGCCGCCATGGGAATGATCTCGCCATCAATGCAAAACATCTACCAGGAAGCGAAGAACTTCACCGACCTCTCCTTCATCCGAAACATGTGGGAGGTGCTGATGCGCCCGGTAGAGGGCACACTGTCGATACGGACAAAACGAAACGTCATCATTACGGCAGGTCTGGGCAAGGCTTGGACGCCAACATCACTCATCTCGAAAACAGGAACCGCACTCGAAGGTGGAGGCAAATTGTGGACGCTCGGGCTCTCTACAGCTCACGGCGAGGAAAACAACCAAGACCTCGACTACTTGCACAACAAGGGCTTCGTCATCCTGTCGCTGTTGAGATACACCAAGCAGGAAGTGAAAAACTACTACTACGACTTCAGCCGCCAAATATACCACATCAACATGTTGGCAAAAAAGGCGTATGATGCACTTTTCTTCAAAATAGAAGGCTTGTATACCCAAAGCTTCAACGACAACATTGACGTAAAAAAAGAATACGGTGCTTTGAAGGCTGCATGGGACAATTACAAAATCAAAAGTCTGAAAGATATGCTTGACCCGCAATTCACAGACTATTACCCAAGAAAGAACTTCAACGAAAAAAAGGCTAAAGAATACATGGAAGCGTACGATGCGTTAAGAAAGGCTGTGAAGAAATTCAAGAAAACCTACGTCGACAACGAAAACGCACTCTACGAAAAGATTGAACGCCACTGGGGAGGCGACGCCTTTGAGGAAAAGAATTTCAAAGCCCCCGACAAACCAATGGTCAAACCTGAAGAAGCACTGGGCGTAGAGCTGAAGACTGCCGAAGACCTGGAAAAACTTCTCAACAAGCCCGTGACAATATCGGCAGGACTGACAAAGAAGGTCATGAAGACGTGCATCTATGAGGTACTTAGAGGATTCGAAGACTCAAACTATTTCTCCATAGACGACGAGGCTCCAAGCGGAACTGCCATAATGGACGACAGCGACGTGAAATGGCAGGAATTCGTTGACGCCATCGTTCCATACAAGATGAGCGAGGAGGAGAAGAAGGCGGAAAGCAAAAAAATGATGAAGAACGAGTTGATAAACAACCTCGTCGCACCTCTCGCCTCTGAGTTTGGCATAGAGCGAAACGTCACCAAGAACGGACAGTGGTGGAGTGTTCCAGGAATACAGGAGCTGGTGAACTGGAAGGGCGCAGCAGGCCCTCGCACTTATTGTGAATATACCAGTGCCGGCAACATCCTCCTGTCAAACAACAAGGGATTTACCTACAAACTCGACGACGATGCGGCTGGCTTTGAGGCAATGCGAAATCCTGACCTCGACGCCGTCAAGGAATACCTACGCTCACTGTTCAAGAACACCGAGCCGTTGGTAATAACATAATTTCAGTTAACAAGTTGACGAGTTAACAAGTTGACGAGTTAACAAGTTGACAGGCTAATGACATAAAAATAAAGAAAATACGCTATGGGATATATATTAGACGACCTGAGAGCCGCTCTCGACGACTACAACTCGAAAATGGAAGGCGAGCTGGAAGAGCTGCATAAATGCAAGCGTGAGGTTCAGGAACTGAAAAACCAAATTGCCGAAATATCAAAAGGCATAAAGTTTGTCAGGGACGACAACATGCTCATCATTTCTGCACCAAAGATAATGATAGGAAATGTCGACCCTAACGGAACTCTTTATCCCGGGGGCTCCGACGTGACTGTGCGCGCCTCAAACATCTCGCTCGAAGGTGTGGGCGGCGAGGAGGAAAGCGGAGGCTCAATAAGGCAAAGGGCAGCTTCCATAAGCTCCATCGCCGTCGACCCAGGCATTGACGGAAAGGAAGACGTGCTGCTGGAAGAGTCGAACATCGTGTTCCAAGCCAAAGGAATAACACTACAGAGCGAAAAGAGCAATGCGGTGTTCGTCGACCCTGCGCCAGTAGGCAACGGGCTGACTCTCAACTCCGACACCACCATCGACATTCACGCCACTCCGGCGAACAAGAAGAAGAAGGACAGAATCGACGCACTGAAGGGCGAACTGGCAACAACTTGCAATGACGTGAAAAAAGACGTTGACAAATGCAAAGACTACATCAACAAACTGTTTGACAGCATCAACGAAATTCTTGAAGAGAACTACGAGTTATATGCAACAGAGGAGGAGGCACGCACCAACCATGTGGAAATACGCCAGATGCAGCAAAAGATAAAGGGAAAGACAGAAGCCATTGTGTCTACTCTCAACAACTATCTCGCCTCAATGGCTGACTATGCCGAGCTGAAACGGCGCGAGAAGGCTCTCGACGAGATAAAGACAAACCTCGACACCGACTCCGCGGCTTTCGAGAAAGACTCAGAGACAGCCATCAACACCGCCATCTCGCTCCAGGCAGAATCGGTGGAGGTGACGGCAAAGGACGGCGACAACAACCTGCGAACCAACGAGGCGGCGGGTATGACGATACAAATGCCGTCGTTGAGATTCGATGCCGTGAAGGACGAAAACACACTGCTCGAAAAGGGATTCCTAAAGGTGAACGCACAGACGATAGAACTATCTACAGCCGACGACACCGTGAAGAGCGACGATGCGAAAAACGGCGACAAACCGGCAAAGGGCGACGTAATCGTAACAACAAAAACATTCACCGTACAGGCTATAGACAACGAGAAGAAGGACGGAAAACTGGAAGAAAAGGCATTGACAGCCGACAGCAAGATAACCTTCCGCGCACAAGCCATAGGAATGGACACCACCGACACCGAAGGAAACTCTTCAGGCAGCATTGCCATGAACGCAAAGAACATCAAGGTGGCTTCAATAAATGTCGACAAGGAAAAACGCACCGACAAGGAAATGGCAAAGGACAGCCAAATGCTGCTCCTGTCCGACAAGATGTTCATCGGAAAGACCGACAAGGACAACGCAAGCCAGCTCGTACAGGTAGGCTCCGACAAGGTGGCTGTGTTCGCCACTACTACAGCCGAACTGCAGCAAGGCGAGGCAAAGGCTTTGTTGACGCTCGACGGAGGCAACACCACACTCGGAGGCGACAAGGTGGAGCTGAAGGGCGACACCACCATTGGCGGCAAGGCGGACATCAAAGGCGAAACGAAGGCTCCTGCCGGCAAGTTCGACAACCTCGAAGCCGGCTCGGCATTCAAGTCGCCAAACATCTCCGACGGCATGGCTGTCGGAGGCGGTGGGGCAGCAGAAAAACCAAGTGCCAAACTGAAGGAAGAGGAAGTGAAGAAAGAAGGATAGTGCAATTCTAAAAAAGGAAAGGAACAACAAATGAAAGTCAAGATATCAAGCGTTCTCATCGAGACACAAGAGCGTCTTTTAGGCTATATAAGCGAAATGTCGTATGGCTACGCACAGCTGTGCGTAAAGGCCGACCCTTCGTCGCTGTTGTCATTCGAGGAGCGAATCGACGAGAAGAAATACCGAATGGAGGAAATGGCAAAGATAGTCATACACGACAAAACCGACGACAACGACAAGATAGACCTCTATCCAATAGACCCCGCCTACCTCCCCACACTCATTTCCGGCATGTTCAAGATTCACCCAGAGTTCAAGATCTCGGTAGAAAAATACATCATCGACGAGGACGACGACGACAGCCCTCAGCTAAGGTTCGTAAGGCTTACCATGCCGAAGGTGACGAAGGAACGACGTGACTTGCTTCTCGATGCCATCGACCTGCTCGACTACAAATGCAAGGGTCGTCACGAGGAGATGAAGATTAAATACACCAAAGAACTGACAAAAGTTTGCATTGGCGAGAAGCCTGAGAGCATCGACGAAGCGAAGGACACAATGGAAAAGCTCCTAAAACATTTCTCTGACATGCGCCAGCAACTGACAACAAAGAAAAAAGAGGAAGTAGAAAACGCATATCAACGCTATCTGCGCGCAAAGACCAAGGAAGACGGCATAAACCGCGATGCTGACGGCAATCCTATAGGCAAGACCCTAAAGCTGGACGAGTAAATATCAACTTGTCAACTTTCCCACCATTTAGTGATGATAAAAAAATAACTTGGTACGATTTACCTCAGATTTTTGAGGTATTACATAAAATGACATATTCCAATCGTACCAAGTTATTTTTTTATCGTCATTTAATATTGTTGAATATCCAGTACTGGCAGCAGGGGGTGTGGGCTACTGGGGGTGTGGGCATCCCGCCCGCACCTCAGGTACAAGGTAATATAAAAACCACGTACGAAAGATTTGCCATGCGGATAGGTGCGGGTGGGACGCCCACACCCCCAGCCCCACGACTTGTCAAGTCGTCAACTAAGATAGTGTTCGGTAAGACTACTTGCGAAAGTTGAAAAAAAAGTTTTTTAAAAAAAGTGTGAGTTCGTCACATTTCGTCGTAACCTGTTGAAAATTAAAGGATTGTAGTGTGACGAACTTTTTGAGTTCGTCACACATTCAACTTATTGTTTGTCAATGCATTACGCCCTATTTGTGACGAAGTCCAACTTTTTGAAAAAAACTTTTTTTTCGGCTTATGGTGTAGGTTTGCTCTGCCTCCACTCTCCGTTCGCTTGTTTAATGGTCGCCAAGCGAAGGAAGAGCGAAGGAAGAGCGGGCCCACCCCCAACCCCTCCCTGGGGAGAAGGTGAGGCCCACCCCCAACCCCTCCCTGGGGAGGGGAGTTGTCTGTCGATATTTGAAATTATTGTCGTGCTTTTGGAGCGTGAAAATATTTACAAACAGTAGGTCAACATCTCGAAGGCATCTCGAAGGCATCTCGAAGGCATCTCGAAGGAATGCCGATGAAAAGGTGAGGCGAATAATTAACAAAGCAACTGTTAAAAAGCAACTATTCTTAACTCAACTTTTTTCGTCAAGCTCAAGGAACTTCTTTTCCATTCGGCCAGCTTATCAGGTTGTTTTCTGAAGAAAACGACCGTTGTGGTTCCCACCCTTTTACACAGTTGATTATTCAGCGTTGTCGGCTGGAGGTGTGGGTGTTCCGTCTGCACCTCATGTACAAGGTAATATTAAAACCACGTACGAAAGATTTGCCATACAGACAGGTGCGGGCGGGACGCCCACACCCCCAGCACACCCCAAACCGCCAACGTTGAACAATCAATCTTAATGACAGGTTGTTGCTGAACGTAAATTTCAGCGGGACAGTGGGACAGGTGGAGTCCCGCTTTTACTTAGGCTCTTAATGAAATTGCATGGAATTGGTTTAAGGGCAGCGGCAAATATCATTTTCTTCTGCCATCTGCCACTAAAAACGGTGAAACGTAATGACATGAGCCAATGTGCCTGTCCGTAGACCCAAAATGTGCGATAGTGGTGCGGAATGTGTTAAAAAAACATAGATTTCGCACCACTATCGCGCATTTTTGAGAAAAAAGCACTATATTTGCACCATCATTTGAATATGTTAATCCAAATACAATAATGATATGTCGCAGAGAATAATCGGAAGAAGAAAGGAAACGGAGATTTTGATGAATTGCATGGATTCGTCAAGGCCGGAATTTGTTGCTGTCTATGGACGCAGACGAGTAGGCAAGACCTTTCTCGTGAAGAAATTGTTGGGAAGCAGGTTCTGCTTCTACATGACTGGCGTATATGAATGTCCAAAATCAGAACTATTGGCATATTTCCAGGAGCAACTTTTGGAGTATTCGGGCGAGAAAAGACCGAAGCCAAAGACATGGTTTGAGGCATTCTCGCAGTTGCGTGACTATCTGTCAAAACAACCTGCTGACAGAACGCTCGTAGTTTTTATTGATGAACTGCCGTGGTTTGACACCCCAAAATCCAACTTTCTGCGCGCACTCGACTTGTTTTGGAACGGATGGGCATCTGAAAGAGACAACATAAAACTCATAGTGTGCGGCTCTGCCACAACATGGATGACAGGCAAGTTGCTTGGCGACAAGGGTGGACTGCATAACCGTGTGACGCGCAAACTGTATCTCGCTCCCTTCACATTGGGAGAAACAGCCGAATTTCTGCACAACAATGGTGTGGAATGGACCCGTCATCAGATAGCCGAGTGCTATATGATAATGGGTGGCACACCATATTATCTTGACATGATAGACAAGTCGATGGGATTGCCGGCGAATATTGACAAACTCTTTTTCGAGGAGGGTGCGGAATTGTCCAAGGAGTATGACATCCTGTTCCGCTCGCTCTTCAAGGACGCGGCAATATATCGCCGCATTGTAGAGCAGTTGGCAAGAAAGTCTGTGGGGATGACAAGGGAGCAACTTGCCTCCGCCATCAAAATGTCGGACGGGGGAAAGCTCTCCGAAGCCCTCGACAATCTCATATCATGTGATTTCCTAAGAAAATACAATGCCTTTGGCAGCCTCAACAAAGGAGCAATATACCAACTGACCGACCTCTATACCTTATTCTATTTGAATTGGGTGAAAGACAATGCCGAGCACAATGCCACACAATGGAGTGACACGATTGACTCCCCACGCCACAGGGCATGGAGCGGATATGCCTTTGAGCAACTGTGCCTACACCATATCGCAGCCATCAAGCAGCGTCTTGGCATTGCCGGTGTGGCGACAAGTGTCTCATCGTGGATTCAAAAAGCCGACAAGGAACAAGGGATAGAGGGCGCGCAGATTGACCTCGTTTTGGATCGTCGCGACCAAATCGTAAATCTATGCGAGATAAAATACACGCTGACTCCCTTCGAGCTTACTCCATCCTATGTAGCAAAGCTCATTGAGCGCAAGGAAACATTCCGACGGGCTACCTCAACAACAAAAGCCCTTCATCTCACATTGATAACATCAAACGGTCTTAAACGGAATGCACAGACGGATATGATACAAAGTCAAGTGACGTTGGACGATATGTTTTAGTTTCTTGCATTAATTTATTTAAGTTTCCCACCCTTTAAATGTAGTTGAATATCCAGCGGCAAGGGCTGGGGGTGTGGGCGTCTCGCCCGCACCTTGCGCACCATCAACCGCATAATTCCGAAATATTACCTCGTAGGCGAGGTGCGGGCGAGACGCCCACACCCCCAGCAGCCAGCGCATCCAAAGAGCTGAATATCTTGAAGTAATAGTTTGCCCATACTGAAAATTAAAGGGTGGGAACCAACGGTCGTTTTCTTCAGCGGAATCAGAGGGATAGGTACATTGGTTCACCGAGGGTCAGATGAACCTGTCCCTATGATTCGCTGTTCAACACAAGCCACAGTCAGTACAGGGGACTGTGCCACGTACTGTAGCCAAATCGCATTAAATTTCATCGATTTGGCTACAGCATAAGCTATTCTTTAGCCAAATCACGTTAAATTTTATCGATTTGGCTAAAGAATGTTTGGAAGATAGAAAAAATGTCGTATCTTTGTCTCCAGAATTGCAAACAATGAATTGTATGGAAACATTTATCGGAAGAAAGAATGAAATCAGACAACTGACGGAATATTACAACTCCGGCAAGGCGGAATTTATTGCCATATACGGCAGACGACGCATTGGCAAGACATATCTCGTGCGCAACGTATTCCGTGACAAGTTCTGCTTTGACATGTCAGGTTCTATCGGAGCTGGCAGTGAGGCTCAGATGTCCAACTTCGTGCATGCACTGCATGACTATGGCTACAACTCTGATGTCGAGCCAAAGACATGGACGGACGCGTTCTTTGCCCTGCGTTCTCTACTCAAGGAGCAGATAGGCAAGGGACAGCGCCTGGTATTATTCATCGACGAACTGCCGTGTCTCGACACGCCTAAGTCGGGTTTCCTGCAGGCATTCGAGCATTTCTGGAACAGTTGGGCTTCCGACCACAGTGAGATTATGCTCATCGTGTGCGGTAGTGCAACGTCGTGGATGGTAGGCAATCTGATTGACAGTCATGGGGGATTGCACAACCGCATAACCCACGAGATTCATCTTGCGCCATTCACGCTGGCAGAAACAGAGGAGATGCTTCTTGCCAACGGATTCGCATGGCACCGCCTGTCTGTTCTACAAGCATACAGCATCATGGGAGGCATACCTTATTATCTTGGATTATTGGAGAAAGACAAGAGCTTAGAAGCCAACATCGACCGACTGTTCTTCGCCGAACGTGGCGAACTGAAACGGGAGTATAACCGACTTTATTCTTCGCTTTTCAAAAATTCCGAGACTTACATGAATGTGATTGAGACACTGGCTTCATGCAAGCAAGGATTGACACGCAAACAGATTTCCGAGAAAATAAAGACGACATCGGGTGGCACACTGACGAAAGTCATCAGAGAACTCGTGAACTGCGACTTTGTAAGGGGATATAACACACGCGAG
Source organism: Prevotella sp. (assembly GCA_051869235.1). Taxonomy (GTDB): domain Bacteria; phylum Bacteroidota; class Bacteroidia; order Bacteroidales; family Bacteroidaceae; genus Prevotella. The sequence continues at coordinate 41,785 of JBJEAS010000126.1, read as the reverse complement.
CGAAAAATCAAGCAGAAGGACCAAATATACCAGCTCACCGACCTCTACACATTATTTTATATGCAGTTCTGCCACAAGGCAACTTCCGACGAACACTTCTGGACAAACATGATGGGCAAGCCTGTGCAGAACACTTGGTACGGCCTATCATTCGAGCGTGTCTGCATGTTGCATATCCCACAGATTAAGAAGAAATTAGGCATCGACCGCATCCATACGGAATACTACTCATGGAGAAGTCGAGAGTCAGTGCCTGCCGCCCAAATAGACCTTATCATCGAGAGGGCAGACAATCTGACCAACGTATGCGAAATAAAGTATTCGCAACTGCCTTACTCCATAACCAAAGAGGAAGACTCGCGAATCAGAAACCGCATAGCCGACTTCGTCAGCGAGACAGGCATCCGCACAGGCATCCTGCCCACGATGATCACAACATTCGGCATCCGCAGCAATGCCTATTCATCCATTGCCCAGATATGCCTGAAGATGGATGACTTGTTTGCGGGGTCAGAGGGATAGGTACATTGGTTCACCGAGGGTCAGATGAACCTGTCCCTATGATTCTGCATTTCATCAATGACTTCACATGTTATCAACCCATTGTGACAGGTTCTGACACCTATGAGTTGACATACAACGACCTGCAGATGTTGTCGATTTATCTGCCTTACGGCTATCAGTGGGTTTATGATTCCTACTACATGGCTGTAATAATCACAGTGGTGAACAGCATCGACGAGATATTCTCCGATGACGGTAATGCAGCGGACATCTACGACGTGAAGGGCGTGAAGGTAGGAAACACCCGCGAACGGAAGCAACTGCCCGACGGACTGTACATCGTGAATGGCAAGACCATAATGCTGAAACAAAAGTAAAGCTTCAATAAACTCGAAATTAGCCTCCAGCGCATTATTTGTGTTGGGGGCTTTTTTTTCACAAAAAATTCGTTTATGTGGAAAAATAGCATTACCTTTGCAAAACCAAAACCATATTACTAAGAAATGAAAAGATTTTTTGTGGCGGCACTTATTGCCGCATCTTCCGTGAATGTTGACGCACAACTGGTAATTAACGAAATCATGCAGTCGAACATCGACTGCGTAATGGACGACATCAACGAGTTTCCCGACTCTTGGGTGGAACTCTACAATGGTGGCAATACTGCCGTAAACCTTACAAACTATGCCATAGGCGACGAGGATGATGCCGACAAGGCTTGGCATCTGCCCAACAGGACAGTGGCGGCGGGAGGCAGAGTACTCGTGTATTGCGACAAGGAGGAAACGGGAATGCACACGCATTTCCGACTGGAATCGGGCAAAGGTTGCGCCGTGTATCTGTTTAAGGAAAAACAAGTGGTGGACAAAATAGAAGGCCTGAAGAAACAGCCTGCACCAAACATAGCCTACGGAAGAAAGACCGACGGCGAGGACAAATGGGGCTATATGGCAACGCCTACGCCTAATGCCGCCAACTGCGGCGAGACGGTGAAGGACCTGCTTGGCGAACCTGTGTTCAGCCGAAAGGGTTGCGTAATGGAAAACGGGAAGTCCTTTACACTCGAACTTTCACTGCCCGAAGGCTCGCCAGAGGCAGAGATACGCTACACGCTCGACGGATCTGAGCCAACAAGGACGAGCTATCTCTATTCAAACCCAATACAGATAGGAAGCACGAAAACAGTAAGGGCAAAGCTGTTTGCCGACGGAATGCTCTCGCCACGGTCTACAACAGAGTCATACATCTTCTTCCCCCGCGAAGTGACCCTGCCCGTGATTTCCATTGCCACAAACAACAAGTATTTCTACGACAACAAGCTGGGAATATACGTTGACGGAACATATTCGAAGAACAAGAAAAACTACGAATACGACTGGCGAAGACCCATAAACATTGAGATATTCTTCGACAAGGAGAAGGAGAGCGAGCTGAACCAACTGTGCGAGACGCGCATAATGGGCGGAGCATCAAGGGGAAATACCCTGAAGTCGCTCGCCATCTACGCCAACAAGCGCTTTGGAGAAAAGAGGTTCAACTACGAGTTCTTTCCCGACCAACGACCGGGCATTACAGACTTCAAGTCGCTGGCTCTACGCAATGCAGGCAACGACTTCGACTACCTATATATGCGCGATGCAATAATACAACGCACGGCAGCCTCGAACCTCGACATCGACTGGCAAGCATGGCGACCTGCAATAGTGTATATTAACGGAACGTACAAGGGAATGCTGAACATTCGCGAGCGAAGCAACGAGGACAACATCTACACCAACTACGACGGTCTTGAAGACATCGACATGTTTGAAAACTGGTGGGAGCTGAAGTCGGGGACATGGGACAACTACGATGCCTTCAAGGTATTCTACAACGAGCACGGCCACACCATGGCAGAATATGAGAAATGGATGGACACTATGGAGTTTCTGAACCTGATGCTCGTAAACCTTTTCTACAACAACCGCGACTTCCCCGGGAACAACATCGTAATGTGGCGACCACGCACCGAGGACGGACGCTGGCGCTGGATAATGAAGGACACCGACTTCGGTCTTGGACTCTACGGCACTCAACCCGACTACAACACCATTGCGTGGGTGAACAACCACGACTATGACCCAGAGACTTCGTGGGCAAACGACTGGGAGCATACCCGGTTGTTCCGCCGACTGATGGAGGACAAAGACTTCAAGCGCGAGTTTGTCGACCGTGCGGCAATCTATATGGGCGACTTCCTGAACGAGCGGGGAACACGCAAGGTGTGGGACCCTATGTATGAGATGATAAAATATGAATATCCGAACCATAGGAAACTGTTCAACCAATGGTGGCCCAACTACGACGAGGAACTTAAAGGCGCAAGAAATTTCATTGCTCGACGTGCGGATTATTTCTATAAATTTGTTGCTGACTTTTATGGTCTTGGTACTCCTATGCCGCTGACGGTGAACAAGTCGCTGACGGATGACGAGCGAGGTAAGATAGAAGTGAAGATGAACGGAGTAAGGCTGAGCGAGGCGTTGTTTGACGGTAAGTTCTATAATGACAGAGAGTTGACTGTGAGCAGCGATTCGCCCGAAGTGAAGGGTTGGCGAGTGACAGTATTGGCAAATGGCAAGCAGGACGAGAAGACGGTGGAAGGCAGTGCCTACAGCTTCAAGATGCCCCAGTGTACAAAAATGGCTATTGAAGCCATTCTCGACGAAGGGACATCAGTAAAGAATATTTATGATGTTGACGAGCCGTCGGCAGACATCATTACGTTGTCGGGAACAGTAGTCAGGAAGAATGCCACATCTTCCGAAGGCCTTCCCTCTGGCATTTACCTTTGGAAAGGTCGGAAGATAGTTTGTCAGTAACTTATAATTCCGTAGGCTTGATGCCAAACTGCTTTTGGAAGCACTTGGAGAAGTAGGAAGGATTGCTGAATCCTACGGCATAGCACACCTCGTTGACTTTGAGGTTTCCTTCGCGCAGCAGTTGTGCCGCCTTTTTGAGCCTGATGGTTTGGATCATCTCGTTTGGAGTCATGTCGGCCAATGTCTTTATCTTTGAGAAAAGGCTCGAGCGGCTGAGGCATAGTTTGTCGGCAAGGAAGTTGACAGAGAGGTCGGGATTGGAGAAGTTTGACTCAATGATCTCCTGCATCTTCAGCAGCAGTTCCTTGTCGACCGACGACTGTGCAATCTCTGTTATAGGTTCAAGCGGCGTTGATGAATATTTCTGACGAAGCATCTGACGCAGCGACATTATGTTGCGGTAGCAGGCTTCGAGATATTTCATCGAGAACGGCTTTTCTATATATGCGTCAACTCCAACGTTCATTCCCTCCGCCTTGGAGTCTATGTCGGTCTTTGCGGTGAGCATGATGAACGGTATGTGGCTTGTCTCGCTGTTTGCCCTGACGTTGCGGCAGAACTCCGTTCCGTCCATGCGTGGCATCATCCAGTCACAGATGATGAGCGAAACGTCGTTGTTCTGAAGTTTGTCGAGAGCCTCAATGCCGTCGTGCGCCGTAATGACATTGTAGTTCTGCGAAATGTTTGACTCAAGATATTGCAGCATGTCGTCGTTGTCGTCGACGAGGAGGATTGTATCTTGAGGAGTGAGAAGAGAGTTTTGAGGAGTGAGGAGAGAGGAGTGAGGAGTGAGATTACTGAACTGCACAGAAGAATCGAGGCTCTCGCTATTCTCACTCCTCACTCCTCTCTCCTCACTCCTCACTCCTCTCTCCTCACTCCTCAGCATTTCCTGTCTCACAGGCAAGGTGACGATGAAGGTTGAGCCGTGACCGGGTTCTGACTTCACTTCCACAGTGCCTTGGTGCTTGTCGACAATGTTCTTCACTATGCTCAGTCCTATGCCTGTGCCAGGCTTGTTGTCGGCAGCCTGATAGAAGGCTTCGAAGATGCGGTTGCGGTCGGTCTTGTTTATGCCCACGCCATTGTCCTCCACCTCGATGATGAAGTGGTTCTCGTCGGGGGCTACGACGCACGAGAGGCGTACGTAATCACGGGTGTATTTTCGGGCGTTGGTGAGCAGGTTGCTTATCACCTTTGTCACTGCCTCGCAATCCAATATTGCCGTGAAATGGCTTTCAGGATATTCAGTTACGAACTTCACGCCATTCTGCGCAAAGGTTGGTTCGAAACGTTCGCTGACGGCATGAATCATTGCGCTGACGTTCTGCACCTTGAAGTTCATAACGAAGGTCTGCTTCTCCACCTTGCGGAAGTCGAGCAGCTGATTGACGAGGTCGAGCAGACGGTGTGCGTTGCGGTCGATGATGTTGAGGTTGTTGCGCTCTGAGGATGAGAGGGTTGCCTTCGTCTTCATGAGGTTTTCGAGTGGACCTATGATGAGCGATACTGGAGTTCGTATCTCATGCGCCACCATGGTGAAGAACTGAATCTTCGTGTTTCTCACCTCCTTTTCCTTTTCCTCGTTGAGTTTCTTAATCTTCAGTTCCTGACGCTTCCTCTCTCGGCTGACCGATTTGTAAATGACGAAGAAGAATAGTGTGAAAAGCAGCAGAGTGTAGAGAATCTTTGCCGGCATGCTCCAATAGAAAGGCGGATGAATGACGATGCGCAGCACTGCCTCTTCCTTGCTCCACGAGCCGTCGTTGTTTGTTCCCTTCACGCGGAACTTGTATTCTCCGGGGGAGAGGTTGGTGTAGGTTACGCGCGTTTGGTTTTCTATGTAGTTCCACGTCTTGTCGAAGCCCTCCAGTTGGTAGGCATAGTTGTTTTTCTGAGGCACGCAATAGCTGAGCGATGCGAAGGAGATGCTGAACATCTTGTCGAGATAGGAAAGGTTGACGACGTCGACTGCATCGAGAGACTTCGCAAGTCGTTCGTCGCCAACGTGAATGGGTTTGTTCATCACTTCAAGCCCTGTAATCACCGTGCGTGGCAGCACAGGATTCTTCTTAAGCTGATAAGGATAGAAGGTATTGAAGCCGTTCACCGTTCCTACATACACCTGTCCGTCGGAAGCCATGATGGCGGCATTGGATAGGAATTGGTTGCTGTTCAATCCGTCGTTGGTATTGAAAATGGTGGGTTGTTCGCCTTCCACATATTTTATTAGACCCTTGTAGGTGGTTAACCATAGTACGCCTTCGTCCTCCACAATGCCTTCCACGAAGGTTTGTTCGCCGATGTCGACGAGTTCGAAGATGTCCTTGGCGTTGTTGTACTTTAATAATCCATTGTTGGTTGCCACCCAGACGTTGTTGTCTTTGTCGATGTGAATGCAGTTGACGATGTTGTCGGGCAGTTCGGGCGAGGCATAGTTTTTCCATACCCCAGACTTGGTGTCAAGTCTGTAGATGCCTTTCCCCTGTGAAGAAAACCATAGTCGACCATCCTTGTCCTCGTCGATGTCGACGATAATCTCGCCTATGCGCTTTACGCGTTTGAAGTCGTCGGTCCTTGGCTGATAGAGCGTTATTCCGTCGACGGTGGTCACCCAAATGTTGGCGCGGCTGTCCTTAAAGATAGCATAGCTGCTGTTGTCGTAGAGGGTGTTGTTGTTTCCCTTGACAGTAAGATAGTTACGTTGTTTTCCCGTATTGATGTCCAAGACGTAGACTCCACCAGTATAGGTTCCTATCCACAGGTTGTTGCCGTCGATGCAGAGGGCATGGATGTTGTTGTCGTCGAGGTTTCCGCTGCCTATTGAGAAGTGCTCGAAAAGACCTGTTGAGGGGTTGAACTTGTTTAGTCCTCCGTCGTCGCTTGCAATCCAAATGTTGTGCTGATTGTCTTCACAGAAACGTCCTATGACGTTGCCGTGGACAGAGTTTTTCAGTCGCGAATGCTTGTAGCTCTTGAAACGTCCCGCCGAGGGCGAAACATAGTTGAGCCCCGAATAGAATGTGCCTACCCAAATGCCTCCTTCGTTGTCGACGAAGACAGGATAGACAAATGCGCCGGAAATGGATGTTGGATTGAGTTCGTCCTTGACGTAGGTGTAGCTGATGTTTGTGTTTATGTCGCTGAGGATCAGTCCGTTGTCGCAACCCAAGAGCAGCACTCCCGGCTTGTATTCGGTCATGGAGTGGATGTGTATGGCATGGTTGGCGTCGCCTGCATGCAGTCGCCGTGAGAGACTGCGTCCCTCACGGTCGAAACATATTAGTCCGTCTGTCCAGGTGCCGAGCCACAGTTGTCCGTCAGACGTTTCGGTCATTGCCATTCCGTTGGGTGTCGTCTGCTTGTCGATGAGGAAAGGCTCGAACATCTTCTTAGAGCGGTTGAAGAGCCAAAGTCCATTGTTTTGCCAAGCTGTGACTGCCCACACCTGGTTTTTGCTGTCGACATACACTTGGCCTATTCTGCCATCGTTCCACGGAGAGTAGCGCTTCAGTGTGTTGTTTGACATCTGATAGCGGTAGACACCCTGTCCCATTGTGGCAAACCACACCCCGCCGTCCTTGTCGGAAGAGATGGACATTATCTGGGTGTTGATGACACTGCCGTCGTCGGCCTTTATGTTGAAAGGCTTCATTTCCTCGGTCGACAGCTGAAGAACATAGGTACCATTGAAGGTGCCTATGAATATGGTGTCGCCCATTTCGAGTAAGGCTGTGGCAGACTCTGAAAAGCTGTTTCTACTGAAGTTGAACTGCCTCATGCTGATGCCGTCGAAGCGGTTGAGGCCTGCATCGGCTCCAATCCAAATATACCCATTCTTGTCTTGTATTACCGCTCTTACGGCGTTTGACCAAAGACCGTCGTAGGCGGAATAATGACGAAACACGAAGTCGTAGTTGTTGGCAAAAGCCAACCACGCGTATATGAGTGTTGTTATGAGTAAGGCAGTTCTTTTCATTTCTTCCGTATGTTTTTTATTGTCCTGTAGCCTTGCGCAGTTTTTCAACGGCAGTCTTGATCATGTCGTGCGTGCCACTGCCGTCGGTGACGTACTTTACTACCATTTCGGCATATTCTATTGCCTCTTTGAGTTCCTTGCTTGTGTTTTCGTCGGGAGTTCCAGCCCTTCTGATGAGTCCTGTCAGAGGTCGGAGGTCTTCCACTTCGGCGAGGTTGCTTGGACGCATGGTGACGATTGCCTTGTTGAGCATTGCTGCTGCACCGTTGATTTTCTTCTGCGTCATGGCAGCCTCACTCTGGTCCACCATTTTCGCATTGTCGAGAGCCTGCATCAGTCGCCAGTAGCCGTTGGGAGCCCATTTGTCCTGTTCCGTCTTGCGCTCTTCGGCTGTCTTTATGAGTGCCTTCAGCTCGCTCTTGTCAATCTCCACATCGATGTTGGCACTTGGCTGGGGAGCATCGGTGTGGTTGATGCGGTAGTAGTGTGTTGAATGCGCCGTACGGTAGTAGTCAGGTTGGAAGGTCTGTCCAGCAACGGAAAGTGTGTAGAGGTTGCCGTTGTAGCCATGGTCGCCGCCTTCAACGTTGTTCACTACAATGTTGTCGAGGCGTGAGTCGATGTTCAGTGTAGCGTCGCTCCATGTGATGGCGTCAGTGCCAGTCATTGCCAATGGACCATACATTAGGGTTCCCACCCATGCGTCGTCAAGCTGAGTGCCGTCGAGGCTTGCCACCTCGCCTGAGAGTTTGTCGGCACCATAGCAGATGTGCTTAGTGAAAGGCATTTCTATTTCTATCTTGTCGCCCTTCTTCCAGTTCTTCTTTGCGAGTGCAATGTATGAGCTTGGCTTGCATTCGCCTTTTATTGACTTGCCGTTCACCTTGACGTTGAAACCCTTTGTTGCCCAATAAGGTACGCGCAGCTTGAGTGTGAAGTTTGCCTTGCCTTCGGTAATGGTTATCGTCGACTTCTGGGCAGGCCAGAGGCAGTCTTGCTTTAGTGTTATTCCCTTCTCGTGCCAGTTGAGTGTAGTAGGCATGTAGAGTCCCACCCAAAGGGTGTTGTCGGAAGCGAAGTAGGCGGCTTCCTGATATTTCGTATGGTTTTCCGAACCTGTTCCGCCGCAGCATGTCGACTGCGGAGTTTCGTTGCCGAACGGCTTTGTGGCGTTGAGTCCTACGGCATACTGGTAGCATGTCTGATATTTTTCAGGATTGATGGAACCTACCACCTGATTGTAGAGAGTGCGCTCGTAGTAGTCCATATAGCTTGCATCGTCAGGGTTGTAGCAGTTGAGGTCGCGTGTGAGCTTAAGAAGGTTGTAGGCACAGCAAGTCTCGTTGATGTCGGGGTTGGCGTAAGCCTCGCCCTCCTGCATACCGTTTGTCACCATGCTGAGAATCTGTGCGTATGGCTGACGGAACATCTCGCCGTTGCCCACGCCTCCAGGGGCATAGATGTAGCGTCCCTGCAGCATTGTCCAGAAGTTGAGCGAGAGATTGTAGTAGTAGGGGTTGGCGTTGCCCTTGTAGCTGCGGAGTGCTCCGATAATCATTGGAATGTGCTGATTGGCGTGTCGAGTTCGAATGTTGTCGACGTTCTTTGCCAGATGGTTGAAGAACTTTGGTGCGTCGAAATAGTTTGATGCTTCGAGCAGCTTCGCCTTCTCGTCGCTGTCGCTGACCATTTCCGATAGTCGTGCAAGCGACTCGCTGATGCCTCCCACTTCGCCTGCAATATACATGTCCCACATCTCATAGCGGTTGCCTGGGCGGGCGCGTCGCTCCTCCTGTGTGCCGTCAGACTTCACGAAGGTGCGGTAGTGCATGCGGTTCCACACCCAGAGTCCCATGTCCTTGGCAATGAGCAGAGCCTTGTCGGCTATTTCCTTGTCGTCGAAGTAGGTTGCAATGTCGATAAGACCTGCCAGCTGCTTGTGTACACTATAATAAGGTGCCCACACCCAATCGCTGTTGTTGTAGGCGCGATACATTTCTATCAGTGCGCAATGCTGTGCGGGAATGGCATTGATGTAGCCATAGCCGTATTTTTCGGGGTGCTTCTTGTATTCGTTGAAGGCGTCCCATGTTCCCTTCATCTCCTTCAGTTCTGCCTCCGGGGCAAAGTCGCGTGCCTCCCAGTAGCGGTTGAGTTTCTTGTCGAACACGAAGGTCTTTTCCTGGCACTTGCGCAGTTCGTTGACCATGAGGGTGATGTTCTTTCTCAGTGTCGCCTTCTGTTGTGGGTCGGTAGTGACGGCGTATGCCTGTGCTATTGCCGACATATAGTGGCCCGAACCGTGTCCCTTCAGCTTGCAGTCGGGGGCGTCCCAACCATCTGAAAGGGTGTATCCCTCGGTAGGCAGTCCATAGGTGTCGCGATAGTTGTAGAGCTGCTGCGTCACGTCCCAGCTGCAAATCTCGCGCAACGCCTCGTCGCGGTTGTGTGTCAGTCGGTTGTCGCCGTCCACCGTAACGTCGTTAAGTTTGAAGGTGTGTGCCAAGGTTTGCTTTGGAGTGTCGTAGGCATCGCCGACGACATTCACCTGTGCTTTTATAGGAAAACCGTTCTCTGTTGTCTCGTCACCTATTATATATCCCATGATGCTGTATTGGCTGCCTGCAGGTGTCTGCTTTGCGTCAGCTTCCTTCAACTCCGTGTCTACGGCGGCATTTGTCCATCGCACCTGACGGAACTCCGACATTCCGTCGGAATATGTTACCCATGCCCAATATGGCAGCCGTGGAACAGTGCCCACAGGACATGTTACCACTATTGGACTCACTTCAGCAATGGTGCGTGGAGTTGAGAACGTTGCCATGACGCTGGCATTATTCTGAATAATGGATATCGGGCTTGCCGATAGTGGCTCAGTAGCCACGAGAGAGCACATTGTGACTCCAACGATAAACGAGAACTTCTTTGAATTCATATTTCTTAATAGATTTTTATTTTTTCCGTGATAGATTTGATGTGCAAAGTAACAAAAAAAATCATTATACGGATAAAACAATCGTCCAAAAGAATAGTAAAATAGTACAAATCTGACTTTTCAACCTCTTTTTTCTACCTTTCTAACCCTTTTCCATGTTTCTTGGGTGGTGTTTGAGCACTTCTTCGCGTATTTCCGACTCGTCGAGGTGAGTATAGATTTCGGTAGTTGAAATATGCTCATGACCGAGTAAGGTCTGGATTACGCGCAAGTCGGCACCTCCTTTCAGCAGGGCAGTGGCAAAGGAGTGGCGCAGGGTGTGGGGGCTTATGGTCTTCGTAATGCCAGCCTCAACGGCTTGACGCTTAATCATGATGAGAATCATGGTGCGGGTCAGTTGACCTCCGCGGCGGTTGAGGAACACGAAGTCGCGGCTGCCTGGTTTTATCTTCATCAGGTTGCGGTCGACGAACCAATAGTTAAGTTCCTTTATCGCCTTCTCCGAGATGGGTACGAGACGCTCCTTGGAGCCTTTGCCCATGACGCGTATGAACTGCTCGTCGAGATAGAGTTCGGAGAGTTTCAGCGAAACGAGTTCGCTGACGCGAAGACCGCAAGAGAAGAGCACCTCGATGATGGCTCGGTTGCGCTGACCTTCCCATTTCGACAGGTCGATGGAGTTTTCGAGCATGTCGACCTCCTCGGTAGTGAGGACTTCGGGTAGATGTTCGCCCATTTGTGGCGATTCGAGCAGTTCTGACGGGTCGTCCTCACGATAGCCGTCGAGCTGCATGAAACGGAAGAACGACCTCACTCCGCACAGCACTCGGCATTGCGACACGGCTCCTATGCCAATGTCGTGGAGCGAAGCTGCAAAGTTCTGCAGGTCGTCGAGCTTCAGGGTCAATATGTCGAGACCCTTGTCGGCGGTGTATATCAGCAGCTTGTCGACGTCGTTAAGATAGGCATCGAGGGTGTTTTGTGAGAAGTTTCGCTCCAATTTAAGGTATCTTTTATATCGTTTTACGATATTTGCCTCCGTTTTCTTGCTCATTTCTATAGTTTTTTGTACTTTTGCGCTGCAAATATAATAAAAAAAACTGGAATTATGAAGATTCAAATAATAAATGGTCCAAATCTTAATCTTTTGGGCACACGCGAGCCAGGCATATATGGTTCGAACACAATGGAGTCTTATCTTGAACAGCTGCGCAGCCGCTATCCAGAGATTGAGATCGACTACTATCAGAGCAACATTGAGGGTGAACTGATAAACAAGTTGCAGGAAGTGGGGTTCAGTTGCGACGGCATTGTGCTGAATGCCGGTGCCTATACGCATACGAGCATTGCCCTTCAGGACTGCATACGTTCGCTGAAGGCTCCTGTCATCGAGGTCCACATCTCCAACGTCCATAAGCGCGAAGAGTTTCGTCACCATTCCTACATCTCATGTGCCTGCCTCGGCGTGATTTGCGGCTTCGGCATGGACTCTTATCGCCTGGCAGTAGAAGCTTTGAGAGTGAAGAATGAAGAGTGAAGAATTGTTGGAAAAATATGTGTTGCAGCATATTGACCCAGAGGGCGAATATCTCTACCAACTCTATCGTGCAACAAACATACAGCTGCTGCACGGACGCATGGCAAGTGGACACCTACAGGGAAGGCTGTTGAAAATGCTCGTAGAGATGGTCAATCCTAAGAATATCCTTGAGGTGGGGACATTCAGCGGATATAGTGCCATCTGCCTTGCCGAAGGACTTTCGGAGGGCGGCAAGCTCTACACGTTTGAGATTAACGACGAACAGGAAGACTTCACACGACCATGGATTGAAGGCTCAGCTGTTGCCGACAAGATAGAATTCATCATTGGCGATGCCAAAACGGAGGCACCAAGGCTGGGTGTGACATTCGACATGACTTTCATCGACGGCGACAAACGCACATACATTGAAACCTACGAAATGGCGTTGAGCGTGATGCGTCCAGGAGGATTCATCATTGCCGACAATACGTTGTGGGACGGACATGTGATAGACTCAGCCTACGACCGCGACCAACAAACCGTGGGCATAAGACGATTCAACGACTACATTGCCAACGACAACAGGGTGGAGAAGGTTATACTGCCGCTGCGCGACGGATTGAGCCTGATAAGGATAAAAGAAATAACGTAAATACGACAAATAGACATGATTCCCAAAAAAATTCATTACTGCTGGCTGTCGGACGAGCCGTTTCCCCGAAAAATAAGAAAGTGTATGGACACTTGGAGGAAGACCCATCCCGACTACGAGATAGTAAGATGGAGCACCAAGAACTTCGACGTAAACGCAATACCTTACGTCAAGGAGGCGTTCGAGGCAAAGAAATGGGCCTTTGCCGCCGACTACATTCGCATGTATGCTCTCTATACCGAAGGCGGCATCTATCTCGACTCCGACGTTATTCTACTGAAGAGGTTCGACGATTTCCTCGACAACTCCTTCTTTTCAAGCATGGAATATCATCCACTGCAGATAGAGAAGTGCGGAACGATGCAGTATATTGATTCTGAGGGACATCGCACTGCTGACAAATACATAGAGGGAATACAGATTCAGGCAGCCGTGATGGGTGCTGAAAAGGGTTGTCCATTTGTAAAGCAGGTAATGGATTGGTATAAGGACAAGCATTTCGTAAACGAAGACGGGTCGATAGCCACTAACGTTCTCTCGCCCTACATCTATGCCCGTGTGGCAGAGGAAATAGGATTCCTCTACAAGGACATCGACCAACAGCTACCTGGCAGGGTTCACATCTACCCATCAGAGACTTTTGCCGGCAACAAGCACGAAGTGACGCCAAACAGCTATGCCATTCACCTCTGCGCACACAGTTGGCACATGTCGCCGATGGAGAAACTAAAGAAGTGGCTGGGAATAAAAGAAACAAAGAGAAGGAGTGGTTAACTCCTTAACTCCTTTAACTCCTTAACTCCTAAAAAACATATATGACGGAAAGAAAAATATCGGTTGTTATCAACACCTACAATGCCGAGCGTACTCTTGCTAAAGTGCTTGAATCGGTAAAGGACTTCGACGAATGTGTTGTCTGCGATATGGAAAGCACAGACAAGACACTCGCCATAGCCTCGAAATACGGATGTAAGATAGTCACATTCCCGAAGGATGACCACAAGAGTGCCGAGCCGGCGCGAACTTTTGCAATACAATCAGCCTCGTCGCACTGGGTACTTGTGGTTGATGCCGATGAGCTTGTTACTCCTCAACTTCGTGAATATCTGTATAAGAGAATAGCTGAACCCAACTGTCCTTCAGGACTTTACATTCCACGAAAGAACTATTTTATGGAGCGGCTTTTCGATTATCCCGACTATCAGCTGCGCTTCTTCATAAAGGAAGGAACAGAGTGGCCTCCTTACGTACACACATTCCCTAAAGTGAACGGTCCTTTGGGACATCTTCCAAAGGAGCGCGACGAGTTGGCTTTCATACATCTTGCCGACGACACCATTAGCATGCGACTGAAGAAGACAAATCTCTACACCGACAATGAGGTGGAGAAGCGTCACGACAAGCACTATACAGCCTTCGACCTTGTGGTTTCTCCGCTGTGGCGGTTCGTCCGCAGCTATTTCTTCAAGGGAGGAATGAGCCGAGGACTTGCAGGCTTCATCAATGCCGTCCTCTACAGTTTCTACAAGTTTGTCACCATAGCAAAAATTATAGAACATCAGCGCCGCAATGATTTTCGTAAGAGATAAGGGAAGAATGTGCAACAACATTCTGCAATTCGGACACGTCTATGCTTGGGCAAGGGAGCATGGCAGAACAGCCGTCTCAATGCGCTTTGCATACAAATACCCATTTTTCCGCATCAGCCACACCCGTTGGCATTGTTTTGCCACCTATGTATTTGCAAAATATGCCGCAAAATTGGGCTTGCTGCCTGTTGCAGGTTTTCATTCCACCAATGGCAATCCTGAAGCCCAACGCCTGCTTGAAACTCGGAATACTCTTGTTGTCGAAGGTTGGGAAGTCCGCTTCTACGACCTTTTCCTAAAATACAAGCAAGAGATAATCAGTCTCTTTGCATTTGATCCCAAAATAGTGAACAAGGTTAGTGGCATTATGGGCGGGACAGATGCTGTAAGAATAGGACTTCACGTCAGGCGAGGCGACTACAAGACATGGCAAGGGGGACGTTACTGGTACACCGACAGCCAGTATGCCGAGGTAGTCAGGCGTTTTGCTGAAAGTATTCCCGACCGACGCCTCGAGCTCTTTGTCTGTGGCAACGACCCTAATCTCGACTCCATTCGTAGTGTCATCGTCCCAAGCATAAAAGTCATCATTCCACAAGGCAATCCTGCCGAGGACCTCTGCATGCTCTCAGAGTGCGACTACATCATAGGTGCGCCCAGTACCTTCTCCCTTGTCGCCTCAATGTACAACGACCGTCCCTTGGCATGGATTATGTCGCCAAGCGAAGACCTGCATTTCGACAAGTTCGACACCCTTTTCCGTAACATCCTATAAAAAAGGGCGAGGGGAAAACGAACTCACGCTCGTTTTCCCCTCCACATTCAACTAAAAAATCACTAAACCAAATATATGAGAACTTTTTCGGCTGCAAAGTTAGAAAAGTTTTCAATACATTGATGATACTATCTTTGCTGATTGTGATACTATTCGTGATTTTTATTTCACACTCCACTCAAAGAGACCCGCAGAGTTGTCAGAAGGAAGGTCAATTTCCATTTTTACGGCTGTTGTCGTCACAGGTTCGAAGTTAACTGTACAGGCAGAACCCTTTGTCGTCGGATACTTGTCGGCACCAGCAACAGGCAGCCATTCGCCGTTGGGGGTCTTGTAGTAGATGCGCCATGCCTTAGGCACGCGGCAACCACCCCAAGGACCATCGTCATACCAATACACTGTTGACGACTGAACCGTTGAGGCTACAGGGAACTCATAGGCAATCCACTCCGTCACACCCTGCTTTGGCCACCAGTGGTAGTAAGGCATAGAGCGGTCGGTGCCGTCCTTTGGTACAAGGCGGTCGTTGATCGACGACAGTGAAGCAGCAGGAGTTGATGCCGTTACCTTACTCTGCGATGCAAGAGTAGCAGGCTTTTCAGGACGTGACGAGCTGAGGTCTTGCGACAACCATACGCGCATCTTGCCGCTTCCGCGATGACACCAGGCATAATAAGGAATCAGGCTCAGCTTAACGTCCTTAGCGTTCAGGCGACCCTGCTTGTCGAAGCTCAGAAGCTGGGCATCTGTCTTTATCACCTTTATAAAATAATCTGCCTCTTTTGCGTGTTTTGCGTGCAGTGTGCCGTCTTCTACAGTCATTTTTGGACTCTGGTTAACCAATGCACCCATGATGTCGAAATCGTTGTCAGGCCATTCTGCGCAATATACTATAGGACCACGCTCAATGGCTACATAGCCACGGTCAGCCTCTACATTGTTGTTGGCGCGAACTGTGCGGGGATCCATGTCGAAGTGAACTCTAACCACGTCGCCCTTTTTCCATTTGCGGTCGATGGTGAAGTAGCCGTCTTCCGTCAGCTTGCCGTCAACAGCATTGCCGTTCACTGTGATATTGTAGTGTGGACGCACGTTGTCGGTGAATTCATACAGGTTGCTTGGCACTACCTCGTTGCGCACCCAACCAGGAATACGCACCTTCATTGCCCATTGTCCAGCCTTATTGGCAGCTACCTTTATGGCAATATCGCCGTCCCAAGGATATTGTGTAGACTGCTCCAGTGTGACACCCTTGCCTGCAACGTTCAACTGGCTGGTGTTGCTCATAAAGAGGTTGACATAAACGTTGCGGTTGTTTACTGCATAAACATATCCTGGCAGCGAAGGAATGAAGCGGGCAATGTTTGAAGGGCAACAAGCACAACCAAACCAAGGCTGACGCTGGTGCTGGCCCATCGACTCAAGTGGGTTGGGATAGAAGAAGGCACCACCGTCGAGCGAAACGCCGGAGATGAGTCCGTTATAGAGCGAACGTTCAAGCACGTCGTAGTATTTCGACTCGCCGTGGAGCAGGAACAGGCGGTAATTTACGTATACGTTGCCTATGGCTGCGCATGTCTCGCAGTAAGCCGACATGTTCGGCAATTCGTAGTTGGCACCGAAAGCCTCACCATTGTTTGTTGCACCTATGCCACCAGTGATGTAGAGCTTCTTCTCAACGATGTTGTTCCAGATGTTGTCGATGGCGTTGATGTACGACTTGTCGCCAGTCAGCGCAGCCACGTCAGCCATACCAGCATACATATAGGCGGCACGCACGGCGTGACCAACAGCCTCGTCCTGCTCAACCACAGGTTTGTGGCTCTGGCTGTATTCTGTCTTTATTGTCGTCTTTCCACGATAGTCGAGGAAGAACTTTGCCTGGTCAAGGTATCTCTTCTCGCCTGTCAGCACATAGAGCTTGCAGAGAGCCATCTCAGCAATCTGATGTCCTGGAACCACGCATACCTGACCTGGATTGGTACCAATCTCACGGCAAACGCAATCGGCATATCGGCAAGCGATGTCGAGGAACTTCTTCGAACCTGTTGCCTGGAAGTGGGCTACGGCACCCTCTACCATGTGTCCGAGGTTATAAAACTCGTGGCTGAGGTCTTCCACCTTCGACCAGCGTGTGTCGCCAGCCCATTCGTGTGGATGCTTGGGGTTCATGGTACGCGAAGTATAGAGATATCCATCCTTTTCCTGAGCCTTCGCTACGATGTTTAGGACACTGTCGATGTATTGTACCAGTTTCTTATCAGGATAGGTTTGGAGTGAATAGCTTGCGCCCTCGATGGTCTTGTAAACGTCGGTATCGTCGAAAGAATAGCCCTTCACTTCATAGCTGTCGCTTGGGTTGGCTGCCTTCTCGAAGTTGGTGTAGCGTCCAGTCTCCTCACATTTGCTGAAAGCGAGAGGGATGGTGACGTCGCGGCTTGCCTTGAGTCGCTGTCCCCAAAAGGAGTCGGTTACTTTAACCTTGGTAAAAGGTACGGGCGTAATGGGGTAGCCGTGGCTTCCCTTTGTCTGTGCGCCAATGCCGAGACATACGGCAACGGCGAGTGCAAGTGATGCAGTTCGTTTCATTGTCTTTTATGTTTTTAGTTTGATGTTTCTGTTTGATTGGAAAGTGCAAGTCGTTTGCAATTCCTCTGCAAAGATACATCTTTTTAATGGAAAAGCATAAAAAAATCGTCCGTAAGAATGCAAAAATAGTCTTGAAATATAGGCATTTATACACATTTGGACTATTTTTGCATATTTAGAGACTATTTTGTCATACCATTTCACCAAATTTTATTTATTTTGCAGCACAATTTCACAATCGATAATAAAAGAGCCGGAATCCTAATAATGGAACAACTATGCAAAATTAATAATGTCACAGGTAAGGAGAATGGACTTCAGGAATAGCTGATGTGGACGTTGCGATGCCCGATGCCATCTTTTATAATAATATAATAAGGTGGTGTTGGCTCGCTTGCCACAGAATACTAAACATAACGAGAAGAATAAAATAACAATAATAAATTAACTAAAAACAAGAGTTGATATGAAAGTATCGCAAGAGCAACTTAACTTTAGACATGGCAGAGCCATGGTCAAAGGTGCGACGTGCCTGCTGCTTCTTACAGCCGGATGCGTCATTTCTCCTGTGCACGCTGCCCAGGAAAGCTTAGGCATCACATCGACTACATCCATTCAGCAGGCTGGTGTTGTCAAGAAGGGTATTATTGTAGATGACAATGGCGAACCTGTAATTGGCGCAAGTGTAGTAGAGAAAGACAATCCGAAGAACGGAACAGTTACCGACATGAACGGAAACTACTCATTGAAGGTTAAAGACTCCAAAAGCCAACTTGTGGCATCCTACATCGGATTTGTAACTCAAGTGTTCAATGGCGGCAGCATCACACTGCTTGAAGACCTGAAAGCCCTCAACGAGGTTGTGGTAATCGGTTACGGTACACAACGCAAGGGCGACGTTACATCGGCCATCACAAGTGTAAAGGCAGAGGACTTCGCACAAGGTAACATCCGCGACGCCGGCGACCTCATCAAGGGTAAGGTGGCTGGTCTTACCATTGCCAATGGTAGTGGTGACCCTAACGCTCAGTCGCAGATTCGTCTGCGTGGTATCGTTTCTCTCGAAGGTGGTAACGCACCCCTCGTGCTCATCGACGGCATTGAAGGCGAACTGAATACAGTGGCTCCTGAGAACATCGAGTCTATCGATGTGCTGAAGGACGCATCAGCCGCCGCCATCTATGGTACTCGTGGTGCATCGGGTGTGATCATCATCACCACAAAGAGCGGCAAGCGCGACCAGGGCGCAACGGCAAGCTACAGCGGCTACCTCTCACTGTCGAACTTCACAAAGAGCCTCGATATGATGGACGGTGCCGACATACGAGCTGGAAAGAACACACAAAGCGACCGCGGCTACGACACCGACTGGATTGACGCCGTGACACGCACTGCCCTCACCCACAACCACAACTTCAACATCTCAGGCGGAAGCAAAACGACGACCTACGCTGCCGACTTCACCTACCGCAAGCAGGAAGGTGCCATCATCGAAACCTATAGCGAGGACCTCGACCTCAACAGCACCGTTTCGCACTGGATGCTTAACGACATGCTGAAGGTGTCGTTCAACATCGTGAAGAAGTGGCATAAGGAAGGTCCTATGAACGCAGCTTCGGAGATGGTATATCGCCAGGCTCTCATGCGCAACCCAACAGAGCCAATCTACGACGAGAACGGCGACTACTATGAGAACTTCGGCGTGAACTACTACTACAACCCAGTAGGCATGATGAAGGAGACAAAGGGACAGGTGAAGCTCGACCAGACACGCTTGACAGGCAACGTAACCTTTGAGCCTATCAAGGGTTGGCAGACAAACCTCATGCTCTCCACCGACCGCTGGACAAAACACGGACAGTACTATCAGACCTCAAAGCACTATGCCCAGAAGATAAACTACCACACAGGCTATGCCTCACAGTGGCTCGACAAGGGTCAGAGCGACAACCTCGAAATCACATCGCGCTACAAGCACCAGTGGGGTGAGCACCGCTTCGAGGGTATGGTTGGCTACAGCTATCAGTACAACATGTATGACGGCTTCAGTGCCAACAACACCAACTTCATGAGCGACTTCTTCGAGTACAACAACCTCGGCATTGGTGAATATCTCAAGGACGGTAAGGCTGGCATGGGCAGTTACAAGAACGACAACAGGCTCATCGGCTTCTTCGGTCGTGTAAGCTATGGCTATGCCGACAAGTACAACGTGCTGTTGAGCATACGCCGCGAGGGGTCGTCAAAGTTCGGTGACAACAACAAGTGGGGTTCATTCCCATCGGCATCACTCGGATGGACCATCAGCAACGAGGAGTTCATGAAGGCTACACGCAGCTGGCTGAGCAACTTGAAGCTCCGCGCAGGCTTCGGTGTTACGGGTGTCATTCCTTCCGACCCATACCTCTCACTCACAAAGTGGGAACTCGGCTCACCTTACTTCTATGAGAACGGCAAGTGGAACCAGGGCTTGAAGGTAGGCTCCAACCCTAACCCCGACCTCAAGTGGGAGAAGTCAACCGAAATCAATGTCGGACTCGACTGGTCGGTATTCGACGACCGTCTGAGCGGTACCATCGACTACTACAACAAGAAGACCGTCGACATGCTCTGGTGGTACACCGTGCCAAGCCCACCAAACCTCTACACATCCACCCTTGCCAACGTTGGTGAGATGCGCAACACAGGTATCGAGGTTGCCATTACGGCTGTTCCCGTAAGGACAAAGGACTTCGAGTGGAAGACCACACTGACTGCATCGCACAACTCAAACAAGCTGCTCAGCCTCTCCAACGACCTCTACGAGAGCAACAGCTACTATGACGAAGGCTACCTCGGCGAGCCTATCTCTCTGCCGACACAACGCCTTGAGCCAGGCCGCTCGGTGGGCAACTTCTACGGCATGAAGGCTACCGGCGTTTCGGAGAACGGTTTCTGGATGATTGAGAACAAGGAAACGGGCGAGTCGGAGGAATTCACCGACAACATGCTCACCGACGACAAGTACCACCAGTATCTCGGCAACGCCCTGCCAAAGGTAGTGATGGGTTGGGGACACCAGTTCACCTATAAGGACTTCGACCTCTCGTTCCAGCTCACCGGTCAGTTCGGCTTCAAGATTCTCAACGAGGCAAAGGCATACTACGAGAACAACGCCGTGGCATACAACCGCATGAAGAGTGCAGCAGAGGCACCGTTCGGCGACGGCAACGTGCTGTCAGTGGCACAGAAGCAGACCTTCACAAGCTATCATCTTGAGAACGGCGACTTCGTGAAGCTCTCAAACTTCACCCTCGGCTACAATGTTCCTCTGAAGGAGAACAAGTTCGTGAAGAGACTGCGTGCTTACGTTTCTGGTGAGAACCTCTTCTGCATCACAGGCTACGATGGCCTCGACCCGGAGCTTACCAACAACGACCGTACACAGTTCGGTATCGACCGTCGTGACAAGTACCCATCGTCGCGTACATTCACATTCGGACTCAATGTAACATTCTAAAACAAGAACGACAATGAAAACGATATATAATAAGATAACAGCATCCTTCATAGCTGCCGTTTCCGCTCTAAGCCTGACAGGATGTACTGACCTCAGCGAGGAGACATACAGCGTGCTCACCTCTGAGAAACACGAATTTACGGAAACAGAGCTTAAGGCTACCTTCGCGCCGGTTTACAGCTCGCTGCGCGACGTTTATTGGGGATGGTTCGGAATGTCCGACACCAACGACATGAGTTCCGACGTTTGGGGCGTTCCCTCACGCATCGGTATCGGTTGGGGCGACCTCTACGTCTCAATGCACAAGCATGAGTTCAACTCCGACCTCGGCTTCTTCGAGGTATGCTGGAACAACAACTATGCCGGAGTGAACGCCTGCAACAAGATTCTTGCCTACGAGCAGGTGCAGAACAACGTGGAGACCAACGCACAAATTCGTGCCTACCGCGCCCTCTACTACTATAACCTGTTCGACCTCTTCCGCAACATTCCTCTCGACACCGAGTTCGCCCACGAGGACGGTTGGCTGCCAGAGCAGTCGAAGCCGGAGGACACCTTCGCATGGATTGAGAAAGAGCTGCTTGAGGTTGCCGACAACTGTGGAGAGAGCGTGGAGTTCGGTAAGCTGAACAAATACACAGCCTACATGATTCTCGCCAAGCTCTACCTCAACCACGACGCTTGGTTCCCAAATGCAAAGGACAGCAAATACTACCAGAAGTGTATCGACGCACTCGACATCATCATCAACTCTGGTCGATACTCGCTTGCCACAAACTATAAGGACAACTTCAAGGAGGACATCTCGTCGTCGCCTGAGATCATCTTCGGCATTCCATTTGAGAACAAGTATGCCGGCGGCAACTATATGGCAAACCTATGGATGCACAACGCCGGACGCGCCACATGGAACTTCTCCGGCTGGGCTACTGGTGGTGGCATCGTGTTCCCACAGTTCCTCGACATCTACGAGGAGGGGGACTCACGCTACACCGACACATGGCTCGGAGGTCCACAGTACGACATCAACGGACAGCCCATCTATCTCGACGGCGAACAGCTGAACTACACCAAGGAGCTGCACAGCATCGACAACCCTGGTTGCTACCCAATGGAAAGCTACCGTCTGCAGAAGTTTGAGATTCTCAGCGGCGACTTTGGAACAAGCTACGACGACGTTGCTTACTATCGCTATGCCGACGTGCTGATGATGAAGGCTGAGTGCCTGCTCCGTCTCGGCGGCTACAATGGCGAGACAGAGGAAGACGCTGCAAAGCTCGTGTCGCAGGTTCGTGCCCGCGCCTTCAAGTCTGACCCAAGCCGTGCGAAGGTTACGGCAGCACAGCTCAAGGCTGGCAGCAAGTATAAGTATGGTCACCGTGAGAACCAGGGTGAGCTTGGCGGCGAGGACAAGTGGATCATCACCGAGGAAGGTGGCGACGACATTGAACTCGGAGGTCTGCTCGACGAGCTGGGCCGTGAGTTTGTTTGCGAGAACCACCGTCGCAGCGACATCATCCGCTTCACCCTCAAGGGCAGCAACATGAACGTATATTGCGGCAAGTCATGGTTCTGCAAGGACGCAGAGGCAGACCGCCACAGCGACCTCTTCCCAATTCCAAGAACTGCCCTCAACGGCAACAGCAAGCTGAAGCAGAATCCTGGTTATGGAACGAACTAACTAAGGTTACAGGAATAAGGGAAGTTAAAGAATAAACTTAAACAATAAAGAATACAATTATGAAAAAATATATCTATATGGCTATGGCTTGCCTCACATTGGGTCTCGCATCGTGCAGCAACGACCCTGAGGACGCAGTGAGCAAGCACGTCTATGGACCAGACGAGAGTCCATACTTGAGAGCCGACGAGACAGCTACTATAGCAACTGAACTTGAATTCAGAGTTGGACACATAGCTCCAAAGACCATCTATCTGAAAGACCATGCAGAGACAATTCAGAAGAAGCTGGGCATGACCGTCGATGACATGCTTGCTGGTCTCGACAACGGCAAAGTGGTGTTCTACAATATCAACACCAACAAGCGTGCATGGGACAAGACAGCACCAAACAATGGTACAGGTTGGAGCTACAACGACAAGGGAATGATTGCAACTGACAATGCGGTTGCAAGTGTCGTACTTGACAAGACACAAAAATGTCTAACCATTGACGCTCCCAAAGACACACCTGCAGGAGTGAGTATGACGGTCAACATTGGTTTCGCAATAGACAATGGAGCAGATTATGACAAATATGTTCGTTTCTCGCTTGCCATCTCTGTAGGAGACCCAGGTCTTTACATCACGTCTGTGAATATTCCTGCCGGAGATTACCAGTCAGCACCTGTTGATTTCAACAAGTGTACTGAACAAATAGAGAAGTGTCTCAATATGACTGTCAGCGAATTTGCCTCTGAGGTTAAGAGCCCTGACAATGATATAGCAATGTATGTCATCGGTGCAGATGGCAAATGGCAAACTGAAGCAAACTATACTGCTAATGGTATCGGATATTGGTGTAATGCCAATGACGAGGTTGTTAATTGGGGCGATGGTTGTCTCTATTACATAGAAACTGCTGAGGATGGCTACTCTGTTAATATCGGTAGATATCCAAATGTTGACTCCGGAACCTCAAAACGCGTAAGATTCGTTTATGCCAAGAAGAGCGACCCTTCACAGTTCGTAGAGTTCCTCGTAGATGCAACATTCCAATAAGTTGACGATATGAAATCAATAAAGACAACATTCCTCGCACTTGCGGCTTGTTTTGCCTTTGCCGCTTGTAGCGACGACGACAACATCATAGTAGGCGACATCACGTCTGCCGAAAGCGAGACGACCAAGACCATAGCATGGGACGAGGTTGAGGCAACAATAGAGTTTACGGCAAATACCACATGGGAGGCGACTGCCTCTGACGTGGCAAGCCGTGCTGGCGGCTCACAAGTGAGCTGGCTAAAGCTCACGGTGCCAAGTGGAGAGGCAGGAACAATACGTATGCCTATCCTCTTCGAGAAGAACGACAACGAGACCTACCGCGACGCTACGGTAACGATTCGCTGCGGCGAGAAGGTGGTGAACGTGAACATTCATCAGGAGGCTAATCCCGATGCAGTACACATCATGGACAAGGCTCAGATTCCAAACTACGACAAGTACTACTGCCCACAGGCATGGAACCCCAACTTCGAGAAAGGTCCTGACTACATGTTGCGCGACGATGCCACATGGTCGTGGTGGAGAATGAAGCAGTCGGAGCATTTCTTCGTGTTCTGGGAGCCTGGATTTGGCAGCGACCCCAACTCACCAGATGTTCCCGCAGCTCTGCGCGTCGATATCGACGACCTGCTGGCAAAGGCAGAGCAGTTCTACAAGACCAACGTTGAGACACTGAAGATGTGTACCGTGGGCAAGGGCAAGTCGCAACTCGACAAGTATAAGATGCAGATCTATCTGCTCTATCAGAACGAGTGGCTCGCTACAGGCTCTGGCTACGACAACGTGATAGGTGCCCTTTGGGTAAATCCTTCAACCTGCAAGCCTGTAGGCTCTACCATAGCCCACGAGATTGGACACTCGTTCCAGTTCCAGGCTGGCGCCGATCGTGCCTTGGCTGAGGGTCACGACGGCAGCGGACTCATTCCTTTCGGCTTCCGCTACGGCTTTGGCGAGAATGGCGAGGGCGGCTGCGCCTATTGGGAGCAATGCGCCCAGTGGCAGTCATTCCAGGACTATCCCGAGGAGTGTTTCACACAGGATGCCAATGTTGCCGTATGGATGGCAAACCACCATCGCCACTACAACCACGAGTGGATGCGCTATGCAAGCTACTGGCTTTCATACTACCTGACCGAGAAGCACGGCATTGAGGCTTACGGTCGCATTTGGCAAGAGTCGAACTATCCTGAGGATCCAAACGAGACTTACGCACGCCTCTTCTGTGGCGGCGACATGGAGAAGTTCTACGACGAGTACTATGACTATACCGCACGCTGCGTGAACTACGACTTCAAGGCTGTTCATCAGTATATGAGCCTCAACGAGAGGGCAACACGCTGGTCAACACAGCTCCTGCCAAAGGACGGCGGATTCCAGCCAACCTACAGCAGCTGCCCTGGAACAACAGGTTTCAACGTGATAGAACTGACAGTTCCAGCCGCTGGAACAAACGTGAAGGCTGACCTCAAGGCTGTAACACCTGGCAGCAGCCTCGTAAGTGGCGACCCTGGTACGATAGTTGATGCCGATGGCAATGCCGTGGGCACTACCGACAAATACAACGATGTAGGCAACAAGACATCGATGTTCCGCTTCGGATTCGTAGCCATTGCCGGCGACAAGGCTGTCTATGGCAATATGACCCGCGGCAAAGATGCAATAGCAGAGATGCAGGTTCCTGCAGGAACTACGAAGCTTTATCTCGTGGTAACTGCCACTCCTACCGACTACAAGCGTCAGGGATGGGACGAAAACGAAACCAACGATGCTCAGTGGCCATACAACGTGAAGTTTGAGGGCACAGGTGCAAAGGGCTTCATCGAGATTCCTGCCGGCGACCCAGAGGACGTAGAGATCACCCACGACTTCGACATCAACGTTGCCGATGAGAACTATCCTCAGGGCGACCTCGACCTGTCGACTTCGGGCGACATAGAGAAGATAGCCAAGGCGTTCAAGATTCAGCCGGCTGAAATCGTTGCCGCCATCATTCCGCGTGGCGACCTCGACGTTGAGCCTGCAGAGGGCAAGGTGGCATTTGGCCTGCTCAATCCCGACGGCAAGGTAAGCTACGCCTACTCAGCCAACGGCATAGGATTCTGGGTGGCTGCCGATGGCTCAGCCTCAACATGGGGCGATTCTCCAATCTACTTCGAGTATGACGGACAGTACACCATCAGCTACGGTCACAAGCCTGGCACTCCAGAGGCAGGCAAGACCTATACCATGAAACCATGCCTCGTCTACACCAAGGGCGGCAAGCAGTATAAGGCTACCATAACATTGAACATGAAGTATTAGGTTGATAGTTAGGTTTTTTACTTAAGTGCTGTTGGCGTCAGGCTTGCCCTGTGCCAACAGCACATTTTTTTTATGTCAACCCTTTGAGGTCAAACTTATATATTTCATTTCTATAGTTCTCATTGTTGCGCTTTATAAACATCACCATATATATAGGGAGATAGACGACATTGCCGACAACTTCTACATTGCCCTGGCATAGGGTGAAGGCTCGGGGAATGGCATATTCTTGGTTTGACATCACACCCGACAATGCGTTGTGGCGATGATAGTCCTTTCCCGACTTAACTTCTATGGGCAGTATGCTACCCTCATGTTCAACAACAAAGTCAAGTTCGCCCTGTTTCTTGCTATTGAAATAATAAAGCGACTGCGAGAAACCGGCAATACCATGAGCATACAATTCCTGTGCCACGAGGTTCTCATAAATGCTTCCGTTGTTGATTGCCACCTCGCTGCGCAACAGCAGTTGCTGAATGTTGCCTGCATACATGCTTGCCAATAATCCCACGTCATTGAGGAAAAGCTTGAACAAATTGCGTTGCTTGCTAAGCAACAATGGTATTCGAGGCTCCTCTACGTTGTATGTCGGAATTGCCACTCCTGCGTCTTTCAGCCAAAGGAAACTGTCTTCATATCTACTGAAACGAGCCTTCTCGTTAAGATTCTTCAAGAAGAAACGCTTATTCTTGGCATTCAACTCCGAAGGTATAAGGTCAAAGATTTCCTCAATGTAAAGTTTGCGGCCAGAATCATACTTGCTTATGTCACGACGATAGAGAGCCACAATGTCACGCTGTATTTCCGCCACCGACCTAAGATTGTTGCTGTCTATGAATTTCTGAACGGCTGCAGGCATTCCGCCAACAATCAAATACAGACGTGTCATTTCCAACATCCTTTCGTGGATAAAACTATCAACGGCAGTGAGATTGTCATAATTCTCGTGAAGCGAATCAATGACATTGTGTCCAATTCCAATGGCTTCCGCAAACTCCTCCATGTCAAGCGGATACATCTGCATCACTTTCATATAGCCAACGGGGACACTTTTTATATCTTTTAATTCAACGCCAAGCAATGAGCCACTTAGCACATAGCGACAACTGCCTTCATCAACAAGAAACTTCACCGCTGTCACTATTTCACGACATTCCTGCACCTCATCGAAAAATATCAATGTCTTTCCCGGCTTCAGTTCCTTCCTCGTCAATGTTGACAAGCGCATCAAGATGTCCTTGGCACTTGAAAATTTCGTGAACAATGCCAATGCGTCAGGTCGTTCGTAGAAATTGATTTCCACGAACGTGTCAAAACATTCTTTTCCCACTCGCCTGATAGAATAGGTTTTACCCGTCTGACGTGCTCCCTCTACAAGTAGTGCTCTATTGTCGTTGAGGAAGAAATCACGCATTTCTTTCTCGTTCTTTCTTGCTATCATCGCCTTGTTCTTTATATGATTCGGCTGCAAATATACACAAAATATGGAAAACTATATAATATAAAGGCAGAAAATTACACTTTTCCAACACTTTTTTATGTGATTTTCTACATTTTTCCAACACTTTTAATGCCTATTCATTACACTTTTCCAACACATTGTACTTACTCAACGCATTAACCACATGGCGAACAACTTGTCGCTTACAGAATAACCCTCGACGGCACTACGGCTCACAAGCATCTTGTCCTCCAGCGTACGAAGGGCTGTCTTGATGCTGCTTGTAGCAGGAAGACGGTGGGAATGGATATTCCGTTATTTAACAACTATACTTCAATCCCTAATCCTTCTTTCGCGAAGAAAGCCTCTACGGCATACAACGGGATGTTCTCCATCCATTGCTGGTCGGCATAGGGAAGCATGGAGCATCGGAGAGCCTTCAGGGGATAAGACGCGAATTCATAGTTGACAAATGTTGACAGTGATTTTGAACGGACGTTCTCTTCTGCCTTAACCTCAGTGGGAATAACCCGTTTGCCACCTTGAACCACGAAATCCACCTCTAATGGCGAATTGTCCTTACTGTAGTAAAAGACCTCGTCGGCAATGATGTCAGTATCCTCCAACGACTTTATTTGGTTCATGACAAAGTTCTCGGTTAATGCGCCCTTGAACTCTGTAAACGCTCCCATGCCTAACAGCATCTCACTTGAGCGTGCTCCGCAAAGACATGCCAGTAGGCCAACATCATGAAGGAATACCTTAAAGATGGAATTGTCGGCATAGAACTTCAACGGCTCTTCAGGCTTGGAGATGCGGCAAACCTTATATATCAAACCGGAATCGGCGAGCCATTGGATAGACTTCTCATATTCGGCTGCCCTTGCCCCTTTTTTGACGGCTCCAAAGATGAATTTCTTGTTTTCTTTTGCCAACTGCGACGGTATGCTGTTCCATATCATACGTATTCTTTCCACTTCAGTCTTGGTATGCTTGCCCATATCTCCAAAATATGTACTGAGTATGGCTCTTTGCACACTCCTCGTCTTTTGGGCGTTATGACCTTCTATCCATGTGGATACAGCTTCGGGCATACCTCCGGTGAAATAGTATTGGCGGAGGTATTCCACAAGTGTTTCATGGTGTATTGACAGTTCGTCCCATTTCAGGTTTCTCAGTGTTTCTGCCAGCCGTTCTCTGCCGTTGGCCATCAGGAATTCGTCGAATGTCATAGGGTACATTCTCAGATTGTCAATCTTGCCTACAGGGTAGCTCTCGTCCTCGCGCAATGAGATTCCCAACATTGAGCCAGCCACGACTACATGCAGTTCGCGCTTGTCTTCACAGAAGTATTTTAATGCCGGTATTCCATTCTTCACTTCTTGGATTTCATCAAAGAACAGCAAAGTTCTGCCCTCGATGATGCTACATTCATTGCCCTGCTCCAATTGATAGAGTATTCTATTGATGTTGAAGTCGGAAAATAATGAAGAGGCAAAAGGGTTGTTATGACAGTTGACATATACGAAGTTGTCGAATTCTTTTTTGCCGAATTCCTTAATGATATAGGTCTTGCCCACCTGTCTTGCACCAAGTAGTACAAGCGGCTTGTGTCGTGGATTATTCTTCCATTCGAGCAATTTTTGGTATATCTTTCTCCTCATATTATGTATTTTCTTGTTTTTGCATGCAAAGTTACTGAAAATAAATCAAATATGCAAGCATTTCACATTTTTATGAACGTTCAACTATTAAAAAACCACATTTTTATGAACGATCAGTTGATAAAAATCCACATTTTTATGAACGTTCAATCGTTTCTCCAAATGATATTTGCCGCTGCCCATAAACCAATTCCATGCAATTGCAGTAAGAGCCTAAGTAAACCGGGACACCCACCTGTCCCACTGTCCTGTAGGTTACGAAAAGTAATGATATAGTTGACGAGTTGACAAGTTGACAAGTTAACAAGTTGACGAGTTGATACAACAGTCGCCTCAACGCATTAACCACATGGCGAACAACTTGTCGCTCACAGAATAACCCTCGTTGGCGCTACGACTCACAAGCATCTTGTCCTCCAGTGTACTAAGGGCTGTCTTGATGCTGCTTGTAGCAGGGAGACGGTGGGAATGGATAAAATGTTGTGCAAGTGGAGATTTCACAGACCTCTCGCATGCAATTGCCTTTAGAAGAGCAAACTGATTGTCAGTTAACCAAGCACAATAGTTTTGGAAAGTGGCAGATTGCTCTTCTACCAACTCTTTCACTACGTCATCCACAAGTGTGTTGTCAACAATACGGTCAGAATGCCCATATATGCCATGCAGGACAGCTTGTATGTACCAAGTTATACCTCCAGCAAAATCATATATCCGTTGGAAAACGTCCTGGCCGATAGTTCGATGTTGTTCTTCAAGCATACGGTTGGCGAACCGCCAGTACTCTTCAATATCAATGCTTCCAAGAGACATGACCATTGAACTTTGGAAAAAAGGACGGTTGGCAGACAGGAACATCTCCTCCATCATGTGCTGATGACTTCCGGAGAAAATAAAATACACATTAGGCAGAAACTGAATATACGAGCGAAGCAATGCCTCCAATCCGCTTTCAGAATAGTTTTGAATCTGCTGAAACTCGTCAATGGCAACATAACATCTTTTCCCCGACATCTTCATATATTCAAATATCTGTTTCAGACTCTCGTTCCCCTCATTTGGTTTTATGTCTAATGTAACAGTTGGCAATCCTGTGAGTTGGTCAAAGGTAACAGCTGGTCTCCAGGCACTGAAGAACTCCTGAACCTTTCTTAATGCCAACTGCGAAAAACTGTCAAGTTTTCCAACTACTGCTGAAGCAAGTGTCTGTACAAACTGCTCGGTGTTTTTGGTTGCAAAAATGTCGATATAAAAACACTTGCAATCCTTATCATCAGACTCCATCCTGTCAAATATATGATGAATCAGTCCTGTCTTCCCCATTCTTCTTGGGGAAACAAGAGTCACGTTACGCTCATTTCCAAGAGCGGAACATATTTTATTGCTCTCTGCAACACGGTCACAGAAGTATTCCGGACCTTTATATCCATATACCACAAAAGGGTTGTTCAGTCTTGCCATAATGTCATTGCGCATTTTACGTTGCGCAAATTACGCAATAAAAATTGAGACTACCAAACATTTGGGAGTGTTTAACCTTATTTTAACAATAATAAAGTCGATTGATTTAGCTGCAATTATTGTCCAAAATTTCCTTTCTCATGATTGTTGGACTTTTTTTGCATAAAAATGTATTATTTTGGCATAGAGTTTAGGGGAAATGAGGTAACTTTGCAGCTGAAATATCAAAAAGAAACAACGAAAAGACTGTTTTAAACGACAAAATGAAGAACATACTAATCATTGCCATGTGCTTATTGGCGACATTTAGCAAGGCACAAGAAAAAGAAAAGTCACTGCACATTTATATGCATGTGGTGGACAACATCACACGCCAAGGACTCGATACCCTCTCGTTGACACTGATTGACGCTGCCGACAGCAGCTTAGTTGCAAAAGGCACGACGGAGAGGTCAACGAGTTTCGACGGCAAGAAACTGATGTATGCCGACGTTGACATACCCCAAATAGGCAACTTCCTTCTGAAATTTGAGTCAGAAGGCTACAAGACGCGTTATGTGCCTTTCGAGGTGAAAAAGTTCCGCCGACACGAGATGGCACGACCCTTCGGCAACATCTCCATGCAACGGCTACCGAAAGAGAAGGAAGTAATGCTCGACGAACTGGTAGTAAAGGCATCGAAAGTGAAGTTCTATATGGATGGCGATACGCTTACATTCAATGCCGATGCCTTCGAACTTCCCGAAGGCTCAATGCTCGATGCGCTGATAAGAAAACTGCCAGGAGTGGAACTGAAGGAGGGCGGCGAGATAAAGGTTAACGGCAAGCGAGTGGATGTACTCATGCTCAACGGCAAAAACTTCTTTGACTCCAATCGTGAACTGATGCTCGACAACCTTCCGTCGTATATGGTGAAAAACGTGCAGACATACGAGCGCATGCCTGAGAAATACCAAGGTACTGCCGCAGGAGAGACTATGGAGAGGGAGATGATAATGAACATCAAACTGAAGCGCGACTATGCCACATCATGGACGGCAAACGTGGAGGTGGGCGGCGGTTTGCCCATGCACAACAACCGCGACCAGAGGCTTACGGGATTCTCGGTCGATAAGAGCAGGAGATGGGTGGGACGCTCGTCGCTGATGAGATTCAACGACATCTCGAATATTATTGTATATGCCAATGCCAACAACCTCAACGACAACCGCATACCAGGGCAACAGGGCGATTGGAGTCCGCTGACGCAGAAGACAGGATTGATGGACTCCTACAATGCCGGCATAATAGGACAATATGAGAAAACATTCAATTCACTGCTTGTACGCTACAACGGCTCGGTTATAGGTAGATACAGTGAGAGCAGCAACGAGAGCAGTGAGCGCAGCGAGACGTTCCTTGATGCCGGCAGCACCTTCGGCCGAAACTACAACAGCTCGCGCAGCTACGATGCAAGAATCGACACAAAGCACGAGATGTGGCTTCGCACAGATGCGGTGGTGATGGGGCTGAAGGAAGTGTGGGGAGGACTGACTCCCGAACTGTCGTGGCGCAAATGGAACAATAGTTCAACAACTGCAAATGCCACACTCGACAGCAATGTTGCTGACCAATGGGGTAAGGCGTGGGTGGACAGTCTGATGTCGCCCAATGCAGGCACACTGCTGCGTCGCCATGCCATCAACCGCACACTGAGTGAAAAGCGTGGCAATGGTTACGAACTGAGCACAGGAGGAAGCGCGGAACTGTATTTCGCCCCTGCCTACGACGACCGTTTCTTCTTCTCATTCTTCATATCTGACTACTATAAAGACGAAAAACGCAACGATTTCGACCACTATCTGCTTGACTATCCGCAAAATGCAGACATGCCAACCGACCGCCGCAACCGTTATGATGCCAACTCCTTGCGAAGCAACGACTTCAACGGAAGGGCAGAAATGTCATTCCAAACCGTGAAGGACAAGATTATCAGACAGCAGTTGACGTTGTCATATCAGTTGAAGGCCTCGACAAAAGAGACCGACCGCTCGCTCTATCTGCTACACCAACTGGAAAACTTCGACGAGCCTCTCGGCAACCTGCCTTCAGCCGACGTCATGGAACAAGTGCTTGACAGGGGCAACAGTCAATGGGCAAACACCCTAAACACCACCCACCTGCCGAGCATAGGCTACACCTTCTCCCGACCCATCAAGGGAGGCAACGGCATCCAACTAATTAGGCTCAACTTGACTGCACCCATGACCCACGACCGCCTTCACCTGCGAAAAGGCGATGTGGATACGATTGCAAGGCGAAACGCCACACACCTCACCCCCTTCATAACCATAATGCACAATAACTACAGAACAAGGCAGAACATACGTCTTTATTATTCCATGACATACACGGATGCACCTCTATACAACATGATTGACGTAACCGATGACAGCAACCCACTGAACATATTGCACGGCAATCCAAACTTAGAGACTACGAAGAACCATTTGGTAAGCCTCAACTATAGCGATACGTGGAAAAAGACGATGTTCAACTCGTTCTGCGACCTGTCAATAACAGAGAACGCCATAGCAATGGGATACATCTATGACCTAAAGACGGGTGTGATGTCAGTTACTCCCGACAATGTGAACGGCAACTGGAACTTTGACCTTGGTGCGGAATTTGACTTGCCGCTCGTCAAGGCCGACAAACTGCGACTGAAACTGAAACCTACATTTCATTATAACCATAGTGTTGACCTTGTGGGAACAACAGACGGCAAAGCGGGTGGAACAGTGAGCGAAGTGTCACGCTCAGTGGTCGGCTCTACATATTGGGACGGTCTCATGCAACTGACATGGCGACACTCCGACAAACTGGAACTTTCACTAAAAGGTGACATGCACCTACAGCACTCTATGGGCAACCGCGACAACTTCGAGACCATTGACGTGTGTGACTTTGACTATGGCACTTCAGCACAACTCGAATTGCCGTGGAACATACAGCTATCCACTGACCTGACCATGTATTCGCGCCGCGGATACTCATCATCGTCGATGAACACCAACGAACTGGTGTGGAACGCCCGAATCACAAAGCGTCTCATGAAGGGTTCCCTACTCCTTCAGCTCGACGGTCTTGACATACTCGGCAACCTCTCCAACGTACGCCGCACCATCAATGCACAGGGAATGACCGAGACATACAACAATGTCATTCCATCCTACTGCATGCTGCGCTTGACCTATAAGTTTGGCAAGAAGGCAAGGAAAACATAGGCTTACTTGTTTGTGTCACACAACTTTGTTGATGAATGAATGTTAAACTACGGCCATCATTCAACAAAAAACATGAAATTGTTTGGAACTTAGGAATAATGTTCGTAACTTTGCGAACAAAATTCGAGATATGGCAAATAAGGATTATAGTATCAGACAGGAACAGTTGGCGAGATTCGCCAAGGCAATGGGACATCCGGCACGCATTGCCATCCTGCAGTTTCTTGCTAAGCAGGAGACTTGTTATTTCGGTGACATCAACGAAGAACTTCCAATAGCAAAGGCTACAGTTTCACAGCATCTGAAAGAACTTAAGGAATCGGGGCTTATTCAGGGTGAAGTAGAGGCGCCAAAGGTGAAGTACTGCATCAACCGCGACAACTGGCAACTTGCCAAGGAACTGTTTGGCGGATTCTTCGGACAGTGTCTGTGTAAAAAAGAAGGTTGTTGCTGACCTTTTTTTCAATATATAGTTCGTAGTTCTACAAACAACATACAATGATTTAATATTTATGAAAAAGAACCTATTATTAGTGGTAATGAGTCTGTTTGCCATGATGGCAATGGCTCAGACAAAAGTGAAAGATCATGTTGAAGTGATGTACTTCCATGGGAAACAGCGGTGCGTGACGTGCATGGCTATCGAGAAGAATGCCCGTGAGGTGGTGGAAAAGGACTTTGCCAATGAGATGAAGAAGGGCAAGGTGGTGTTCAAGGTTGTTGACATATCAACTGATGAAGGCGCCAAGATTGCCAAGGACTATCGTGTCACATGGTCGTCGCTATTTGTCAACGGTTGGAAGAACGGCAAGGAGAAGCGTAACGACATGACGCAGTTTGCCTTCAAGAATGCCCGCAAGAATGCGAGTGAGTTCAAGAAGGGCGTAAGCGGAAAGATTAAGGAACTGATGAAATAAGACTTAGCGATGGATATACTGCAAACATGGCTTGATGGGAGTGACGTGCCTGTGCTTACAGCCTTCATCTTAGGACTGCTCACGGCGGTAAGTCCCTGTCCGCTTGCCACCAACATCACTGCCATCGGCTTTATCAGCAAGGACATAGAAAGCAAGAACCGCACATTCTTCTACGGGCTCCTCTATACCTTCGGGCGCATCGTGGCATACTCCGTGCTTGGAGCGTTGCTTATCTGGATGCTGAGAAGAGGTATCGACACCTTCGACCTGCAATCTGCGGTGAGCCGTTGGGGAGAGTTGTTGCTCAGTCCTATACTAATCATTATGGGCTTGCTGATGTTGTTTGGCGACAAGTTGCCATTGGCGCGCATCGGTTTCAGTGCATCTGAGCGTAGCGAGAGGCTTCGAGGGGCATGGGGCAGCTTGCTGCTCGGCATTCTGTTTGCCATGGCATTCTGTCCCACAAGTGGACTGTTCTATTTCGGTATGCTCATTCCCATGTCGGCATCAGCCGCAGGAGGCTATGCCTTGCCTGCCGTCTATGCCTTGGCTACGGGCTTGCCGGTGGTGATAGTTGCATGGATAATTGCTTATAGCGTGTCGAATATCGCAGGCTTTTACCGAAAGATGCAGGTGTTCCAGAAGTGGTTCAACCGCTTGGTGGCGGCACTGTTCATCATCGTAGGATTATATTACGCATATACATTTTATATTTAAGCAATATGGAAAAGAAAGAAATCAAAGTGCTTGGTCCTGGCTGCTCCAAGTGTAAGAAAACATTCGCAGTCGTAGAGAAAGTAGTGGAGTCAAATGGCGTGGATGCCGACCTGATAAAGGTTGACGACATCGAGGAAATCATGCGCTACAACATCATGTCAACACCAGCAATCGTCATCGACGGCAAGGTGGTGTTGAAAGGTAAAGTACCCTCGGAATCTGAGGTGAAGCAATTATTGGGTATATAAGATATGATTCAGAGTTTTGCCGATTGGCTTGTATATTCAATTATAGGATTAGACAGCACCACCGCATTGGGCGGTGCTGTCAACTTCTTCGTCTATGACAGTATCAAGATCCTGATTCTGCTGTTTCTCATCAGTAGCATCATGGGCATTGTAAATGCCTATTTCCCTATTGAGCGACTGAGGAATTATCTCGTCAGTCATCGTCTCTATGGATTGCAATATCTGTTGGCATCTGTCTTCGGGGCTATCACTCCGTTCTGCTCCTGCTCGTCCATCCCGCTGTTCATCGGCTTCGTCAAGGGCGGCATACCCTTGGGAGTTACGTTGGCATTCCTCATCACATCGCCTTTGGTCAACGAGGTGGCAGTTGCCATGTTCCTCGGTTCATTCGGAGTGCAGGCAACGATGATATATGTCGTCAGTGGCATATTGCTTGGTTGCATTGGCGGCATCATTTTGGGTCGCATGCACCTTGAACCCTATCTGAGCGATTGGGTAAAGAAGGTGCAGGCACAATCGGAGCAGCAGACGGATCAATGGGAAAAGGACAACACCACCTTCCTCCAGCGTCTCCCCACCATCATCGGCGACGCATGGCAGATTGTACGCAGTGTATTGCTTTATGTGCTGATAGGCATCGGCATTGGGGCTTTCATGCACGGATTCATTCCCGAAGGCTTCTTCGAGCAGTATATGTCGCGCGACAACTGGTATGCCGTTCCCCTGAGTGTTGTCCTTGCCGTTCCGATGTATGCCAATGCAGCGGGGATTGTCCCCGTGGTTGAGGTATTCGTGGCAAAGGGCATTCCCCTTGGCACGGCTATTGCTTTCATGATGGCGGTAGTGGGTCTTTCGCTCCCCGAAGCCACATTATTAAAAAAGGTAATGACATGGCGACTCATCTCGATATTCTTCGCCACTGTCACCCTCTTTATCATCCTGTCGGGATATTTGTTCAACATTTTATTATAAACTGAACTTTCCCACCCTTTAAATGTAGTTGAATATTTAGCGGCGAGACGCCCACACCCCCAGTAGCCAACGCACCCAAAGAGCTGAATATCTTGAAGCATTAGTTTGCCCGTACTGAAAGTTAAAGGGTGGGAAAGTGCAGTTATAAATTACTCAACTGAACTTTGCAAAGTGAAATAGTCGGACGAAATAATAGGCTGACTTGTGTTAATTATACATAAAACAAGTTTGTGTCACACAAGTTTGTGTCACACAAGTTTGTGTGATACATGTTTTTTGTATATCTTTGCATCCAAATTCCTTTAGAATAAAAGATTATGAAGAAACCGTTTGTGTTTGGCGTTGCCGTGGGAGATGAGAATTTTGTAGGCAGAAGCGAGGAGATATCTGTGCTTTCCAACAATTTCAAGTATGGAGTGAACACTATATTGCTGGCTCCACGTCGCATGGGGAAAACATCGTTGGTGAAACGTGTCGCAAAGGATGTGCAGTCGGACGATATGGTGATTGTACATCTCGACATTTTTTCATGCCGCAGTGAATACGACTTCCTCAATATGTTTGCTTCTGCTGTTCTTAAACAGACATCATCACGTTTCGAGGAATTAATGCTGGATGCTCGTGAGTTTCTTTCGAAAATAGTGCCAAAGGTGAATTTCTCACCTGACCCAACCCAAGACTACAGTGTGTCACTTGGAATCACCCCGAGAACGTATCAGCCGGAGGAAGTGCTCAATCTTCCAGAGCTGATTGCACGAAAAAAGGGAATACATATCATAGTGTGCATAGATGAGTTTCAGCAGGTTGGAGAATTTCCTGATTCCATTTATGTGCAAAAAAGGATGCGTTCTGTTTGGCAGCATCAGGGCAATGTGTCATATTGTCTTTATGGCAGCAAGAAAAACATGATGATAACCCTTTTCCAACAGCGCAGCAAGCCTTTTTACAAGTTCGGGACGACAATGGAACTTGGAACCATTCCCGCTGAAGACTGGACTCCATATCTGCGTCGCCAGTTTGCGTCGGAGGGAAGGGAATTGCCAGAGCCTTTGGCTGAGAGGATTTGCAACATGGTGGAGCTACATTCGTCATACGTGCAGCAGTTGGCATTCAACGTGCTTGTAGGCACACCATCGGGTGGGACAGCCACCGACGATGGATTAGCACGAGCATATGAGAATCTTCTCGATGAAAACACTACGTTGTTTCAAGAGAAGACAGAAAACTTGACGAGTTACCAGTTGAATTTCCTCAAGGCTGTCATCTCGGGCATTCACGACGACTTCGGTAAGGGCTATGTTAGAGAGGAATATAATTTGGGCTCACATTCCAATATCGTGCGCATAAAGACGGCTTTGGTAGAAAAGGAACTTATTGAAATAAGAAAAGACGGCATTTTCATTGCCGACCCAGTGATGAGGCAATGGCTAAGATGCCGTTTCTGTTGGGCATGATGTGGGCAATAAGTTGTAAATAAATGCAAGAAACTAAAATGCTTTTTCCGTAAAAAAAGTGCGATAGTGGTGCGAAATCTATGTTTTTTAACACATTCCACACCACTATCGCACATTTTGGGTCTACGGACAGGCACATTGGCTCATGTCATTACGTTTCACCGTTTTTAGTGGCAGATGGCAGAAGAAAATGATATTTCCTTGCCACCCAAATTTGGTGGAAAACGGCAAATGACCGAAATAAATTTGGTGGAAAACGGCAAAAAGTACTTAAAAAATTTGGTGGAAAACGGCAAAATCACTATCTTTGCATACGTAAACCACTAAAAATCAGTAAAATGAACAAGATAGTATTTAGAAGAAAGATATATGATGATATGCTCAACTGGAAAACGGAGCAAAAAGGCGAAACTGCGCTACTTGTTGAAGGTGCCCGACGTATAGGCAAATCCACAATAGTAAAAGAGTTTGCCAAACGTGAATATGACTCATATATGTTCATAGATTTTTCCGTTGCCTCTCCGGAAGTAGTGCGCAGATTTGATGATTTGTCCGACATAGAAGATCTGTTCACCTACCTTCAGTTTCGGTATAACGTAACTCTTCAAGAAGGAAAGTCTGTAGTTATATTCGATGAAGTACAGATGGCTCCCAAGGCCAGACAAGCGATAAAACATCTCGTCAAGGACGGACGTTATCATTACATCGAAACAGGTTCTCTTATCTCTATTCGAAAAAACGTGATGGACATCGTGATTCCAAGCGAGGAGACAAGACTGCAAATGTTCCCTATGGATTATGAGGAATTCAGGTGGGCTTTGGGCGATGAGACCACTGTTGGATTGCTTAGGCAGGCATTTCTTAAGATGAAACCATTGGGCGACGAGATACATCGGCAGATGATGCGTAATTTCCGATTGTACATGCTTGTGGGAGGAATGCCGCAGGCTGTGGCGAAATATATAGAAACGAGAAGTTTGGCGGAAGTAGATAGGGTGAAAAGGAATGTCATTGCGCTCTATGGTGATGATTTCCATAAGTTTGACGCATCAGGCAAGGCTGGTGCTTTGTTTAATGCAATACCCGGACAGTTGAGCAAGAATGTGTCCAGATACCAGATTGGAAGTGTGCTGAAAGGCGAGAAGCCGGGGCGTATGCTTGAGACCATATCCGAAATGAACGATTCTTTTGCCGTAAACGTTGCATACCATTGTGATGACCCTAACATCGGTATGGCCCTTACGCAGGATTTGGAAAAATACAAGATGTATGTAGCTGACACCGGTCTCTTCGTCACCCTTGCTTTCAGGGATAAGAAATTTACCGATAACGTGATATACAGCAAGTTGCTTGGTGACAAGTTGAGTGTCAATCTTGGTTATGTCTTCGAGAATATGGTTGCCCAAATGTTAAGGGCTAACGGTCATAGGCTATTCTATCACACGTTCTTACGTGAGGACGGCAAGAATTATCACGAAGTGGATTTCCTGATTGCTGACGGGGCAAAACTTAAACCCGTGGAAGTGAAGTCTTCGGGTTACAAGTCACATGTCTCTATTGATCGCTTTTGTGAGAAATACTCCAGCAGGGTGGAAAGGAGTTACATTGTATATACCAAGGATTTGCTGAAAGAGGGAAATACACTCTATCTACCCGTATATATGACGATGTTTTTATAAAAAAATAATGCGGATGCCACTGGGGGCGCGGACGTCTCGCCTGCGGCATACAAAATCAAATGCTGCAATAGGCATTGTCGCCTTTTGCAGCATTTGATTTTGTGTCATAACACTTGCGCGTTAGATCATTTCGGCGTTACCGTCTTCGGGTTTATCTCCGAGACGTGATTCAATCAGCAGCTGCTGATGCTCAATCTCATACACCTGAATCTCAGGCTTAATATATTCTTTTTTCATATTCTTTAATCCTTTAATTCTTTAATCTCGCGAAGCGACTTTAATTCTTTAATTTAAAAACAACTCTGTTGTTTTTGATATAGAGTCCCTTTGTAGGCTTGCTCACCTTGCCACCTTGCAGGTCGAAGATGACATCATTGCCATTACTATGCAAGCTTTCGTCGGTGACGGTGATGCACTCTATACCAGTGGTCTCGCCATCGTTGCCTGGGAAGACGAAGCCGCGGGCGGGAGCGGCGGCACTTGGTTGTGTGGCAGCTGCAACGGTCACTTTCAGATATGCCTTGTAGGGCGAGGCATTGAGGTAAGTGCCGTCGGTGTGCAGCACCTCATCCACCGTTGCCACGCCGAGATAGAAGCCGAGGCCTGTCTTGCTCTCCACGTTGTTATATGTCAGTCGATAGAATTTACAGCCATCTTGCGAATGGAGGATGGTGGCGTATTCGGGTGTTGCCAAGAGGTCGTTGTCCTTGGCTTTCTCAAGGTCGGTTGTTGCGAGCGGAGTGACGCTTACTATCTCTGCATCGGTCTTTACGAGCATTGCCTCTCCCTTTGCCACGCTGCTGCCGGTGCGCTCAGTGAGAGTCAGCTTTCCGTCAGCCACGGTGGCGTTATACAGCGTCAGTGTCTTGCCAGCCTCCACGCTAAGTTCACTGTCTGAATAGGTGTTGCTGAATGTAGCCCAATGTGTCGTTGAGCCGCTGTTGGCGGCTGTGGGGACTGATGTAGGGTCGCCGGCAGAGATGGTCAAATTTGTATAACTGCTTCCCCATGACGACTGATAGTCGCTGACTGCACTGCTTGGCACCTTAACGGCAAGAGCTTTATCGTCTAATGCATTTTCACCTAAAGTCGGTGGCGTGGCT
This sequence comes from Prevotella sp., assembly GCA_051869235.1. GTDB lineage: Bacteria > Bacteroidota > Bacteroidia > Bacteroidales > Bacteroidaceae > Prevotella. The sequence continues at coordinate 936 of JBJEAS010000126.1, read as the reverse complement.
GCAAGGCAGTAAATATTGGAAAATGTAGAGAGCCTTCCGCCTGTGCCATCATCTGACACCTACGGAAGGCTCTGTATCTATATATGAATGAAGACGTTACGGCAAAGCCGATACCCCCCCCCCAATAAATCTCTAAGAGTCAGGGGGTTAAGTTCAAACTCGTGTATGGTTGGCTTTGCTGTCATACGATGCTATTTATATGTTTGTTTTTGCAAAAATCATGCAGCAGGTTGACTGATATTCATAATGTCAAGGATTGAATAAACCCTCGTCATGTGCTCAAAGGTGAAATACTGGTGGTCGAGTATCATCCACTCATTCCTATGCTTCAACGACATCTGCTTTATGTCGGGAAACATGCTGACGGGTATGATAATCTGACGACCATCTGTGAGCATGACACTGAACTTGCCACGCATATTGAAATCCAAACTCTTGATTCCAACCGAAATATTTGGTATCTTGCACATATTTGTACTGATTTTATTTGAGTTTCTTACTTACTGTTTTAATTCATGCGAATGTTTTGTCAATCTGGTCATTTATAAACTCCCAGTTGTTGTCTATTGCTTTCATAATAGCCTCATTCTCTTTTGCAGAGAGTTTAGAGTACGCTATCTCAATGCATTTCTCTCCATTGGACTCAATCCAAAATTTGGCAGCACACTCCTGATTACGTTTGCCTTTATAGAAAATTGGCTCATGTCATTCCGCTTCACCGTTTTTAGTGGCAGATGGCAGAAGAAAATGATATTTGCCGCTGCTCTTAAACCAATTCCATGCAACTAAGTAAAACTGGGAACCCCCACCTGTCCCACTGTCCCATTCAGACTGGTTCCAGCTCGGGCAGTATCACAGCCTCATCGTGGCAGTCCTCATTGAGGAACATGCAATAATATATGGGTAGATAGGTAACTCCCTTTTTCTCGAACACCT
>JBJEAS010000125.1:0-7272 GCA_051869235.1 Prevotella sp. | reverse complement strand
TTATTCTACAGTAACACTTTTTGCAAGGTTTCGCGGCATATCCACGTTTAATCCCTTTCTTACAGCCACATGATATGCGAGCATCTGCATGGGCAGAACGCTCAGAAGCGGAACAAGACAATTGATGGTCGAAGGAACCTCAATTATGTCGTTGGCTATAGCCTTGACGTTCTCGTCACCTTCCGTAACAACAGCTACTATTCTGCCATTGCGACTCTGCACTTCCTGCATATTGGATATTATCTTGTGGTAGAGTTGATGGTGTGTTGCGAGGAATACAATAGGCATTTCCTCATCCACCAGGGCTATGGGGCCGTGCTTCATCTCTGCAGCCGGGTAGCCTTCAGCATGTATATAGCTTATCTCCTTCAATTTCAAGGCTCCTTCAAGAGCAACGGGATAATTGTATCCTCGGCCCAGATAGAGGAAGTTGCGTGCGTATGTGAACTGCAGCGACAAGTTTTCTATCGCTTCGTTCTGCTGCAGCACACGCTCCATTTTCTTTGGTATCTGTGTCAGTTCATGACATGTCTTCTGGAACTCCTCTTCCGATATTGTACCCAAGGCATTGGCAATGGCGAGCGACAACATTGTGAGCACCGTGACCTGTCCGGTGAAAGCCTTCGTTGAGGCGACTCCAATCTCAGGACCCACATGTATGTAAATGCCTGTGTCCGATTCCCTCGCTATGCTGCTTCCCACGCTGTTCACAATGCCGAAAATGAGTGCGCCTTGTTGTTTTGCCAACTGGATGGCAGCCAATGTGTCGGCTGTCTCACCACTTTGGCTTATTGCTATGACAACGTCGTCCTTCTCTATCACAGGATTTCTGTATCTGAACTCACTGGCATATTCCACTTCAACTCTTATTCGGCACATCTCTTCTATGAGTTGCTTGCCTATCAGTCCTGCATGCCACGATGTTCCACATGCCACGATGATGACGTGGCGGGCACGAATCAGCTTGGCTTTGAAGTTAGTAAGAGCCGACAGCATAATCTCATATTTTCCGTTCTCCCTCCTTATCACTCGTCCGCGCATGGAGTTTTCGATGCAATGTGGCTGCTCATAAATCTCCTTGAGCATAAAATGAGGGAAACCGCCTTTGCTAAGGGCAGAGATGTCAAGGTCGACGTCCTTGATATTTACATCAGCTTGGGTTTCGTCAAGGTTTATCAGTTCAACATCCTTACCGAGTTTAATATACGCAATCTGCTCATCATCGAGGTAAATGACCTTGTGGGTATATTCCACCAGGGGAGTGGCATCGCTGCCAATGAAGAACTCAGAATTGTCGGCCGTCAGTCCTATCACCAGAGGCGATGCCTTGCGGGCTGCGGCAATATGTGTTGCGTTGCCTTTCACCATCACCACTATGGCATATGCGCCAATCACCTTGTTAAGTGCCTGGTTTACGGCTTTTACAAACTTCTTTCCGTTCATGTGGTAGTAATATTCCACCAAGTTTACCAGCACTTCAGTATCGGTCTGACTCTTGAAAGTATATCCCTTGTTTGTCAGCTGTTCCTTAAGTTCCTTGTAGTTCTCTATTATGCCATTGTGTACAAGAACTATTTCATCGTTCATCGATACATGGGGATGGGCATTTAGTTCCGAAGGCTCGCCATGAGTTGCCCACCGCGTATGTCCAATGCCTGTCGTATAAATATTACCCTCTGCGGTCTGTTCAAAAAAGCCTTTTACCTTATCTGTCAAGTTGTCCACCTTGCCCTTTGCCTTGAAAATCCTTATCTCGTTGCTTTGGGGGCATGCCAATGCGACGCCGGCACTGTCATATCCACGATACTCCAATTGGTGCAGCCCTTTTAAGAGAATAGGTGCAGCTGCTTTGTTGCCTAAATATCCAACTATTCCACACATAGGTTATCCCTTTCTTTATCAAGATAATATTTGTATGTGCCTACAGTGAGTTCGTCGCATGCAGCCTCGTCGCAAACAACAATAGCCTTCGGATGCATCTGTATCATCGACGCTGTCCATTTGTGTGAGATGTCACCGTCTATGATGTGTTTCAGTGCGCGTGCCTTGTGATGCCCGTTGCACACTAACAGCACTTCCCTTGCAGCCATTACCGTACCAATGCCCACCGTAAGAGCTTGTGTAGGCACCTTGCTGAGGTCGCCGTCAAAGAATCGGCTGTTGGCAATGATGGTGTCTGTCGTAAGGGTCTTTATGCGGGTCCTTGAGGTCAGCGACGAACCAGGTTCGTTGAAGGCGAGATGACCGTCTGGTCCCACTCCACCCATAAACAGGTCTATCCCTCCTGCTGCCTCTATCGACTTTTCATAGTCCTCACATTCCTTTATCAAGTCCTTCGCATTGCCGTTAAGTATATGCACATTCTCCGGGTTAATGTTTATATGCGAGAAGAAGTTGTTCCACATGAAAGAGTGGTATGATTCAGGATGCTTTTCGTCAAGGTTGACATATTCGTCCATGTTGAACGTCACGACGTTCTCGAACGACAACTCTCCTGCTTTATGTTTTTTTATTAATTCCTTATAGAGTCCCAATGGAGATGACCCAGTGGGGCATCCCAACTTGAAAGGCTTCTCTGCTGTAGGATTATACTCATTAATTCTCTTGGCTACGTAGTTCGCAGCCCATTTCGACATTTTGTCATAGTCTGGTTCTATTATGACCCTCATATTCTATATCAATTGTTGGTTGTGGGAAAATATTTCACCTTTGCATTTATTTGGCTGCAAATATACAAATAATGTTTGTATTATCCAAAATGTTTCTGAAAAAAGTATTGTTTTAGTATTATAATAACAGAAAATAAAGTAATGATTTGGTAGTTAGACGAAAAAGCCTTAACTTTGCAAAGGAAAAGAGAGAAAGTAAATAAAATGAAGAAACTATTATTATTTTTTCTCCTATGTTGTTCGTTGACGACACGTTCCCAGGACAATGTCACCTGGGAAGTGACTATGCAGACGACTAACAGTACGGGAGACTACACACCGTTGTGGCTCAATGCCAACAAACATGGTTTGAGCAGTTTGGACAAGAACAACGGTTATCTTATGGCAGGAGTAAAGAAGTCAATGGAGAGCGATTCGCTGAAACGATGGAGCTACGGCTTTGGAGCTTCTCTTGCCGCTGCATACAATTTCACAAGTCCTGTCGTTGTTCAGGAGGCTTACGCTGAAGGCCGTTGGCTAAAGGGTGTTCTTACCATTGGCAGCAAGGAGTGGCAAATGGAACTGAAGAACGACACACTCAGCTCAGGCTCACAGACCCTTGGCATCAACGCTCGCCCAGTCCCTCAGGTTCGCATCGCATTACCCGACTACTGGACTTTCGCTGGAGGTTGGCTTGGCATCAAGGGACATATAGCATACGGTATGACCACCGACGACGGTTGGCAGAAGGACTTCACCGACAAGAAGTCAAAGTATACAGAGAACGTTCTCTATCACTCCAAGTCGGGTTATCTGCGCATTGGCAATGTCGAGAAAACAAGGCTAAGCGTCGAGCTTGGTCTTGAGATGGCATCGCTTTTCGGCGGTACGTCATATAGGAAATTGGAGAATGGCGAACTCGTTGGCATAAAGAATGGCACAGGACTGTCGTCGTTTTGGAATGCCTTCACAGGAGGCGGCTGCGATGTTGGCGAGGTGGTATACCAGAATGTCGAGGGCGACATGCTTGGAAGCTGGGTGGCAAGGGTCAACTACGATGCTCCTACATGGAATCTCGGTGTCTATGCCGACCATTATTTCGACGACCATTCAGCAATGTTCTTCCTCGACTACGACGGCTATGGCGAAGGCACGGAATGGAACGTGAAGAAGGACAATCGTTATTATCTCTACGACCTTAAGGACATCATGCTTGGTGCCGAGCTGACACTGAAAAAGTGCCCTTGGGCGAAAAAGATTGTTGTAGAATATCTCTATACGAAATATCAGTCAGGTCCAATTTACCATGACCATACCGAAAATATTCCCGACCATATTGGAGGTAATGACAGATATTACAACCACGGCATCTTTACGGGTTGGCAGCATTGGGGTCAGGTGATGGGAAATCCACTTTATTTGTCGCCATTGTATAACACCGACGGAAAAATAGAAGTCAAGGACAACCGTTTCATCGCATGGCATGGAGGTGTCAGCGGAAGTATTTCCAATGCTCTTGACTATCGCCTCCTTGCAACGTATCAGAAAGGTTGGGGTACATACAACAACATGTATCCCCATCCGCGTCGCAATGCCAGCCTTTTGGCCGAAGCTACCTACAGCTTTCACCGCAGTGGTTGGCAGCTGACAGCTGCCGTGGCAATGGATAAGGGCAGCCTATTGGGAGACAATGTAGGATTACAGTTGACCGTAGTTAAGAAAGGAGTATTCAAATGAAGAAGATAGTGTTTCTTTTTATGGCTGTAGCAGTGTTGTTTACAGCTTGCGACCTCGACACTTTCGACAATGGCGACCTCGAAGGCATGTGGAAAGTGCAGGGCATCGATTCCTTGGCGAATGGAAGGTATGTTGACAAGAGTCAGACGCAAATGGCGTTTGCCGTACAAAAAAGGTTGCTACAATTGAGCGGAGCGGGTGCCACCGTCCTTTGCAGGTTCGAACACAAAGGCGATTCGTTAGTTATCTACGACCCTCGAAAGCCCGGTTCCAACAATCCACCTGTAGAGACCGTAGATGCCCTACGTCCCTATGGATTCACCTCTCTTCGCATGTCTTTCCACATCGATTTGCTTAATGGCAAAAGAATGATTCTGAGGACAGACGATTTGAAGATGTATTTCGAAAAATACTGATTGCATTGCTGAATTATTGAAAGTATCTTCATGTGCCAATGAAGGTATCTTCAATAGCCCACGAAGGTATCTTCATTGCCCATTGAAGATACCTTCATTATATTTGATGCAAATTAACTTCCCATTCCTTGCATTTTATTCGGGAAAAGTTGTATCTTTGTACCCGGAATGGAAGTTGCTTTAGTAGTACTCTACGAACTTGTCAAGATTATGGCTATGGTCCACGTCTTGATGGACAACAGGCAGCCTGCCAAGACTATGGCATGGATGCTTGTAATCTATTTCGTACCTATTATCGGTCTGCTGTTCTACTTCTTTTTCGGACTTAACACTCGTCGCGACAGACTGATGAGCGGGAGGAGCCTGAACCAACTTACAAAGCGGTCGATGCTTGAGTTTGTCGAACAGCGCGACTTGTTGGTGCCTGACGAACATCGGCTTACCGTTGACCTCTTTGTAAACCAGAACTTCTGTCTTCCGTTCAAGGACAATGTCGTCAGGATTTTTACCGATGGACATTCTTTTTTCAGTGATTTGCTGAGCACTATAGTCACTGCCAAGCAGTCGATACATATGGATTTCTACATCTTTGAAGACGATCCATTGGGTAATCTCATTGCCGATGTTCTTATTGACAAGGCGCGTCAGGGAGTGGAAGTAAAGCTTATATACGACGATGTGGGATGCTGGAAAGTGAAGCGTCGGTTCTTCGAACGCATGCGACAGGACGGAATAGAGGCATGGCCATTCATGCCGGTGAGGTTTAGGTCGTTTACAAGCAAGGTGAATTACCGAAACCACAGAAAGATTGTCGTAGTGGACGGAAAGGTAGGCTACATCGGCGGCATGAACGTTGCACTTAGGTATGTCAAGGGCATTGGCGGACTGCCATGGCGAGACACCATGGTAAGGATTGAAGGCGGTGGAGTTTATGGGCTTCAGAGGGCTTTCCTTGTCGACTGGTATTTCGTCGACCGCACGTTGATAAGCAACAGAAAATATTATCCTCCACAAAAGGCTGGAGAGGTGAACAACTGTGTTGTTCAGACCGTCACCAGCACTCCCGTAACCCCTTTCCCTGAGATAATGCAGGGGTTGTTGGGCATTATTATGCGTGCTCGCAAATATATATATATTGAAACACCGTATTTCCTGCCTGACGAGCCAATATTAGTAGCTCTCAAAACGGCAGCTGTAGCAGGTGTCGACGTAAGGATTATGGTGCCGAAGAAGTGTGACGCACTTTTTGTACACTGGGCTGCAAAATCATATCTTGCCGACATCGCTTCTGTTGGCGTCAAAGTGCTGTACTATACAGGCGGTTTCCTACACAGCAAGATTTGGGTCGTCGACGATTCTCTTGCATCCTGTGGTTCCACGAATGTCGATTTCCGCAGCTTTGAAAACAATTTCGAGGCAAACATATTCTTCTACGACCCTAACGTCGCCCTGCGCTTCAAGGCTGTTTTTGAAGAGGACGAAAAGTTGTGTTATGCTTACGATGTCTCTAATGGCAAATGTCGCAAGTTTGGTGTAAAGCTATTCGAGAGTATTACCCGACTGCTGTCGCCCCTGTTCTAAGTACGTAAAGAACGCATCGTACCATCTGCGGTCGTCACCATACCAGCCTATTTAGCAACACGAAAAAACGGCCATCTCTTCGCAAGATAGCCGGAACTTATTCATTTACTCTTAAGATTCTTCATTACCTTATTGTAATAACGCTGTGTACGCTTTACACTATAACGCATTCCTCCGTTCCAAGACCTAATAGCCTTTTCTACATTATTCGTCGGATTAAAATGAGACTGAATAAGAAGGAACATCTCTTTTGACTTTACTACGCTGAATCTGTCATTCAACGTATATCTCTTCTTACTGTTACGCTTCTTCAGGATATCGTTACATTCTCTAACGAGTATTGGAGTTATCTGCATCGCTCCACAAGAATTGCCACTGACAGCCTTCGGATTTCCTTCGCTTTCTACTTGTATTATAGCTTTCATTACCGGCTCCCAATCGAATCCCGAATTCTTTCTTTCCACCTTTTCAGCTACCACAAACAGCGGACTCGCTGAAATCATAATAATACTTAGACATACAATTCTTAATATTCTATTCATAACATAAAATTTGTGGAGTTTGGTCTTACCAAAAGACCACGACATCAATATATACATATATTAAACATCAACTCCAGTTTGCTACTAAGTATGACCGTCCCAACACGGGACATTTGCGTCACCTATTAATTATCGGGTGCAAAGTTAGGCATAAAATTTGAGCCAACCAAATATATTTAGGTATTTTAAATGTTTTAGCATATTGATAATCAATAAATTAGCAATTAATTGATATAGATTAAGCCAAAGGCAGACTTTAATTGTGTACGCACACACAAAAGAATAGTACTAAAAAACAGAAATCCCCAAGGACAATGTTATCCTCGGGGATTTCACTTCATTGAAAGA
>JBJEAS010000124.1:23239-31204 GCA_051869235.1 Prevotella sp. | reverse complement strand
TATAAGCGCAATAACATTTGGCTTAACTCCTTAACTCCTTAACTCCTTAACTACCAACAATTTCCTTTACTTGCGAAAGTTGAGTTATCTATTTCTTGTTGCCGAGATTCTTTGACAGCAGTTCGGTGAACTCTTTGTCGATGTCTCCCGTCAGATCAACGATTACCAATATGTTCTTAGTCGTGTCGTTGTGAAGCATTATCAGCTCCACCGCATTGCCTTCCTTGACTTTTCGGGTGTAAAAGGCTCCATGGGCATGGTCGTTATGATAGTCCTTGTCGTGGCAGAAGCGCTTCGGGTATTTTTTTAGCAGTTTCTCTGCCTTTTCGTAGTACTCTGAGCCGGATGTCGATGTCATCACTATTCGTGCCGTCTTGAGCTTCTGTATCGCCTGTTCGATGTACTCATTTCGTTTTTCGTCATGGTGTTTTGTCAACTGCTCCATCATTTTTGGTCCTACGGTAACGCAGTGTACCGTTGTATCGCCGTTGCAGGTGTCCATGAATTTTGAGGCAAAGTCGACTGTACGTTGTGCCGTTGCCAACAGGCACATCATTGCCACTGCAATAATACACACGACCCTTTTCATTCCGCCTTGTTTATATTTCCCTTAGCCGCACCGCCAATGACTATGACCGAGTCAGTTTGCTGCGTCTGGCTGAATCCCTCTGAAATCATCTCCAGAGCGTTTTCCACCTTGTCGTATGCCACTGAAGGGTCGTTATATGTGTCCTTATAGTCTGCATAATTGATGTCGTCGTCGGTGTCGTGATGTCCGAACTGGAACTGTGCCGCACCTCCGAGTGCGACAATGATTGCAACCACAGCAGCCGCCTTGAAGAGAGGCATGAACCTTTCGCGCATAGAGATGCGTATAGCCTTTGTCATTGGCTTCTCTTCCTCTCCAATGAGCGACAGAATCTTTTCATCGAAATCGTCGCCGAGGCAATTCTCTTTCTTTGCCTTTTGCTCAAAGATGAACAGACTCTTGTATTTGCGCAGAGCCTCCGGCACTTCATCTTGACTGAAGAATGCCTTCAAAATGCTTTCCTCTTCGAGTGAGGTACCGCATTCCCAATAGCGCTCCAACAACTGTTCTATATACTTATAGTCCATAACTATCTGTTTCTGAGAATTTTTTCTTTATTGTTTGTCTTGCCCTGAAAAGGTTCACCTTCACCTGCTCCTCGCTGATGTCCATTATGGCGGATATTTCCTTGTAGCTCTTTCCCTCAATGTCGCGAAGCTGGATTGCCGTTCGCTGCTTTTCGGGCAGAAGGTTGATAAGTCGTCTTACAACATTGACGTTGTCGTTTGCGACGGCTTGTACCTCAGGGTTTGATGAGTATGAGGGGTCGGGAGTGTTGCCGTAGCTGCTTTCGTCGAGTGCCTCGTTGTTGTTTGCAATGCTTTTCGCCTTGTCAAGAGCGAGGTTGCGGCATATTGTGAAGCAGAAGGCTTCAATCGATTCTATCTGACTCCACTGCTCACGCTTGTTCCAAACCTTTATCAGTGTTTCCTGCACAACATCTTCTGCCTCCGCGTTATTGAGCGTAATGCGCAAGGCAAGCCGATAAAGTTTGTTCTTCAACGGCATGACATCGTTTCGGAAACTGATATTTTTCATACCCTCTATTTGAAAGACGATTGATGCAGGTGGAATGTTACAGGCCTATAGGGTTAAAAAACATTAAATGCTTGCGGCTTTTACACCGCAAGCACTTTTGCCTGACACTTGAAACCGCTCATTTTGTTATTGTAGTGCCATTGTTGGAGCCAAGGTTGTCGGCTTTTGTTATCAGCACTTGTTTTACTCCGGCATCAATGGCATTGAAGGCATTCTCGATTTTCGGTATCATGCCTCCGCTGATTGTACCGTCGGCAATATAGCGTTCGAAGTCGGTGCGTGTAATAATTGGTATGACGCTTTCCTCGTCGTCGGGATTGGAAAGGACGCCTTTCTTTTCGAAGCAGAACACGAGGGTCACCTCGTAATGTTTGGCAAGAGCCTTTGCCGTCTCGCCGGCTATGGTGTCGGCATTGGTGTTGAGAATGTTGCCTTGACCGTCGTGCGTCAGTGGAGCCATTACGGGCACAATGCCTGCCTCTATGAGAGTGTGAAGCTTGTCGCCGTCGGCTCTGTCCACGTCGCCAACGAAGCCGTAGTCCACTCCGTCTTTCAGTGGCCGCTTGTGTGAGCGGATTACGTCTATGTCGGCTCCTGTGAGTCCGAGGGCATTGACATTGTGTGCCTGCAGTTTTGCCACCACGTTTTTGTTGACAAGACCTCCGTAGACCATCGTCACAACTTCAAGCATGTTGGAATCGGTGATGCGCCTGCCGTTGATCATTTGAGTCTCTATTCCCAGTTGTGCCGCTACCTTCGTAGCCCTTCTGCCACCTCCATGAACAAGGACTTTCCTGCCTTCGATGGCAGAAAAGTCCTTAAGGAGTTGTGCAAGCTGTGCCTCGTCTTCAACTACGGCACCGCCAACTTTTATTACCGTTATTCTTTCCATTATTCCAAATATGTATATCCGTAAAGTCCTGAGCGATAGTTTGACAGGAACTCCTTGCCTTCTTCAAGCGTTATCTTGCCGTCCTTGACGCTCTTTGTGACCCAAACTTCGAGTTGGCGCACGAGTTTGCGTGGATTGTACTGTACATAGTCAAGAACCTCTGCGACAGTTTCGCCGTCGATTATCTGGTCGATATGATATGTGTCGTCCTTCACGCTGATGTGCACTGCCGTGGTGTCGCCAAACAGATTGTGCATGTCGCCGAGAATCTCTTGATAGGCACCAACAAGGAAAACGCCAAGATAGTACATCTCGTTCTTCTTTATAGAGTGCACAGGCAGTATGTGCGAGTTGTTGCGGTTCGTTACGAAATTCGTTATCTTGCCGTCGCTGTCGCAAGTGATGTCCTGCAGCGTGGCGCTGCGTGTTGGTCGCTCGGTCAGACGCTGAATGGGGACAATGGGGAACAGTTGGTCGATGGCCCATGAGTCGGGGAGCGACTGGAAGAGCGAGAAGTTGCAGAAATATTTGTCGGCGAGCAGTTTGTCGAGGTTCATCAGTTCCTCCGGCGTGTGCTTGAGATGTTTTGCCAATATGTTTATCTCGTGGCATACGCTCCAGTACATGCTCTCAATCTCGGCTCTTGTCTTCAGGTCGACAAGTCCGTGGGTGAACAGGTCGAGACATTCCTCGCGTATTTGTTCTGCGTCGTGCCAGTCTTCGAGCATTGAGCGCTGGTTGAGGTTGTCCCAAATGTCGTACAGGTCCTTGACAAGCTGATGGCTGTTGGCGTCCGGCTCGTATTCCTCTGGCATTTCAGGCAGCGAGGCTGTCTCCAGTACGTCTATTACGAGAACGGAGTGGTGTGCAGTCAGCGAGCGTCCACTCTCAGTGATGATGTTGGGGTGAGGAAGGTCGTTCTTGTTGGCTGCGTCGACGAATGTATATATGCAGTCGTTGACATATTCCTGTATCGAATAGTTCACTGAGCTTTCGCTGCTTGGTGAGCGCGTTCCGTCGTAGTCGACTCCAAGACCGCCACCACAGTCGACGAAATCGACGTTGTAGCCCATTTTGTGCAGCTGAATGTAGAACATCGAAGCTTCGCGCAAGGCTGCCTGAATGCGGCGTATCTTCGTTATCTGGCTACCGATGTGGAAATGTATCAGTCTCAGGCAGTCGCGCATGCCTTTCTTGTCGAGCAGGTCGAGGGCTTCGAGCAGTTCGCTGCTGGTGAGTCCAAACTTGCTTGCATCGCCGCCGCTCTCTTCCCATTTGCCGCTTCCTGACGATGCCAGTTTTATACGTATTCCGAGATTAGGCTTCACGTTGAGCTTCTTTGCCTCGCGTGCTATCAGTTCCAGTTCGTTTGGCTTTTCCACAACGATGAATACCCGCTTGCCCATTTTCTGCGCCAACAGTGCCAATTCGATGTAGCTTTGGTCTTTGTATCCGTTGCATATTATCAGCGAATCGCTTTGGCATTGTACTGCAATGACGGCGTGCAGCTCTGGCTTCGACCCCGCCTCAAGTCCAAGGTTGAACTTGCGTCCGTGGCTGATGATCTCTTCCACGACGGGCTGCATCTGGTTTGTCTTTATGGGATAGATGATGAAATTCTCGCCCTTGAAATCATACTCCGCCGCCGCTTTCTTGAAGCAGCTGCTCGTTTTCTCGATACGGTTGTCCAGAATGTCTGGAAACCTCAGGAGGACAGGTGGCGTAACATCTCTCAACGCCAGTTCGTCCATCACATCACGCAGGTCTATTTGCGTGTCGTTCTTACATGGTGTGACGTAGACATCGCCGCGGTCGTTGATGCCAAAGTAGGAGGTGCCCCAACCATTGATGTTGTAAAGCTCCCTCGAGTCTTCAATTGTCCATTTCTTCATTCTTCTCCCAATAGTGCTTTTGCTTTTTTTACTGATATTTTTATTTTCTCGTAATTGTCCATAAGGCTCACGTCGAGTATATGGCGCGCCTTCAAATAATATGGTTCACGTTTTTCCAGTTGTTCCTTGATGAACTCCATGAGTTGCTCCTCCGTCTTGCCTTTTATCAGCGGGCGTTCCGTCTTGCCCATCATAAGGTGCTTGTAGAGCACGTCGGGGCGTGCCTTGAGGTATATGACATCGCCCTGAGAGTTCATGTAGTCCATGTTGTCGAAGAAGCATGGCGTGCCGCCGCCACAACTTATCACCACGTTTTCAAATTCCGCCACTTCGTGCAGCATGTTTCGCTCTATGGTGCGGAATCCGTCTTCGCCGCGTTCCGCGAAGATTTGTGAAATCTTCCTGTGCATACGGCTTTCGATGTACCAGTCAAGGTCGTAGAACTTTAGTCCCAACGAGTCGGCAAGCTGTTTGCCCACCGTGGTTTTCCCGGCACCCATATAGCCGATGAGAATTATTCTTTTCATTTTTTCTTCGTGGGAGTGTTGTTTATTATGTCCATACACTCTTCGTAGCTCAGTTCTGCAGCCTTGTCGTGGAGATTCTTCGGCAGACGATAGTTCTTGCCGTCATAGGCTATGTATGGTCCATAGCGTCCGTTGAGTACCTCCAGCTTCTCGTCTTCGTCAAATTTTTTCAGATGTCGCTGCACTTCCTCCTTGCGCTTCTCCTCTATCAGCTTCACCGCCTCGTCGAGCGTCACTGTCATGGGGTCGCATCCCTTTGGCAGTGAAACGTATTTCTTGTTGTGCAGGACGTATGGGCCGAAGCGACCAGTGCCTATCGTCACCGGAAGGTTTTCGTATTTGCCCACCGTACGCGGCAGCTTGAAAAGCTCCATTGCCTCGTCGAGCGTTATGCTTTCAAGGCTCATCTCGGCAGGAAGCTGTGCAAACTGCGGCTTCTCATCGTCGTCGGCACTGCCTATTTGTACTACGGGACCGAAGCGTCCTATCTTTACAAACACAGGTTTGCCCGTCTTCGGGTCCTTGCCCAGCTCGCGTTCTCCCACCTTGTGTTCTGCACGAATGTTCATTGTCTTTTCCACCTCAGGCTCGAAGTCTTTGTAGAAGTCTTTCATCATGTCGGTCCATTGCTCTGTGCCTTCGGCAATCTCGTCGAATTTCTGCTCCACCTTTGCCGTGAAGTTGTAGTCCATGATGCCTGGGAAGTACTGCATGAGGAAGTCGTTGACCACAATGCCGATGTCGGTCGGCAAAAGTTTTCCCTTGTCGCTTCCCACCAGTTCCGTCCTGACGCTTTGGCTTATCTGTTTGCCCTTCAGCGTGTCGACGGTGTAAGTGCGTTCCTCGCCTTTCTTGTCGCCCTTGTGAACATAGTCGCGTTGCTGTATGGTGCTTATTGTTGGGGCGTAGGTTGAAGGTCGTCCTATGCCAAGTTCTTCCAGTTTATGCACGAGACTCGCCTCGTTGTATCTCATAGGACACTGCGTGAATCGTTGCACTGCCGAGAGTTCGCGGCGTACCAGTTCCATTCCCTCCTCCAATGGCGGTAAGAGGCGCATACTGTCGTCCTCACGCTCCATCTCGTCGTCGGTAGATTCGTGATAGACTTTGATGAAACCGTCGAACTTTATCACTTCTCCACCCGTTATGAACTGTTCCTGACAACCGCTGACACTGATGTTCACCGTTGTCTTCTCTATCTCTGCGTCAGCCATCTGGCTTGCCGCAGTGCGCTTCCAAATCAGTTCGTAGAGTCGCTTTTCCTGCGGATTGCCGTCTATTGTCGACAGCGACATGTCGGTTGGACGAATGGCTTCGTGTGCCTCTTGTGCGCCCTTCGACTGCGTGTGGTATTGTCTTGTCTTGCTGTATTTCTCACCCCAGTTGTTTACAATCTCCTCCTTGCTTGCCTTCAGACAGAGCGACGAGAGGTTCACCGAGTCGGTACGCATGTATGTGATGCGTCCGTTCTCGTAAAGGTGCTGTGCCACCATCATTGTCTGCGACACGGTGAATCCCAGTTTCCTTGCTGCTTCCTGTTGCAGTGTAGAAGTGGTGAATGGCGGAGCCGGCGAGCGGTGCAGTGGCTTCTTGCTTATCGACTCTATTGTAAATGTAGACTGTTCGCATCGCTTTAGGAAATCAATCACCTCCTCGTGAGTCTTGAATCGTGTTGGAACTTCTGCCTTCACCTCCGACTGTGAGCCGTCGGCATTTGTAATGGCAAAGACTCCATATACACGGTAGAAGTCTTCGCTGTTGAACGACTTTATCTCCCGCTCACGTTCCACTATGAGCCTTACTGCCACACTCTGCACGCGTCCTGCCGAGAGCGAAGGCTTTACCTTGCGCCACAGTACCGGCGAGAGCTTGAATCCCACGAGTCTGTCCAACACGCGTCGCGCTTGCTGTGCGTTGACGAGATTCATGTTGAGGTGACGTGGGTTTTCTATAGCCTCAAGAATGGCGGGTTTCGTTATTTCGTGAAACACTATTCTATTGGTCTTCTTTTCGTCCAATCCCAAAACTTCGCAAAGGTGCCACGATATGGCTTCTCCCTCGCGGTCCTCATCGGAAGCGAGCCATACTTTTTCAGCGTTTTTTGCGTTGTTCTTAAGTTCTGTGACAACCTTTACCTTTTCCGTTGGAATTTCGTAGTCGGGTGTCAATGAGTCAATGTCGATGCTCAGTTCTTTCTTTTTCAAGTCTCTGATGTGGCCGTAGCTTGACATCACCTTGAAGTCTTCTCCGAGAAACTTTTCAATAGTCTTCGCTTTGGCAGGAGACTCTACGATTACAAGATTTTTCTGCATATTCGATTATTATCTTTTTATTTCGGCTTGCAAAAGTAAGAAAAAAGTTTTCTAACACCTTATTTATATACTGTTATTTTTGGTTTTTTAAGAATTCAACCTGATGTAATGCTTGTCTTATGGAACGCAAGCCAAATTGTTCTGGGTGTATTTCGTCGAATGGAAGCCAGAAGCATTCCGACGCATCGTCGGCTGCCTTTACTTGTGTGTCGCCGTTTACTGTGCACTGGAAGAACATGTCGAGCGTATGGATGTCGATGCCTGAGTAGCGGTAGATGTTGGGTATGCTGAATAGGTATTTCATATCCTTGGCATCAAGTCCTGTCTCTTCCCTTATCTCGCGTTTAATGCCTTCTTCTGCAGTCTCGTCCATGTCAACAAAGCCTCCTGGCAGGTCGAGTGTTCCCTTGGCAGGTTCCTTTGCTCGTCTTACCACGAGCAGTTCGTTTTTGTCGTTCACTATGAAAGCAGCGGTTGCTGAACTGGGATTTGCATAATACACAAATCCGCAGTTCTCACACTTTTTGCTCTTCTCGTTGTTTATCTCGAAATGCTTACTGCCACACATTGGGCAGTAAGCGAATTTGTCTAATGGATGCATATTTTATTTTTGAATTTTGAATTTTGAATTATGAGTTGTTCTCGCTACGCTGCGATTATAGAGTTTTGAGTTTTGAGTTTTGAATTTTGAATTATTCTCGCTACGCTGCGATTA
>JBJEAS010000124.1:0-23139 GCA_051869235.1 Prevotella sp. | reverse complement strand
AGAGTTTTGAGTTTTGAGTTTTGAATTTTGAATTATTCTCGCTACGCTGCGATTATAGAGTTTTGAGTTTTGAGTTTTGAATTTTGAATTATTCTCGCTACGCTGCGATTACTGAGTTTTGAGTTTTGAATTTTGAGTTTTGAATTGTTCTCGCTACGCTGCGATTATAGAGTTTTGAGTTTTGAGTTTTGAATTTTGAATTATTCTCGCTACGCTGCGATTACTGAGTTTTGAGTTTTGAGTTTTGAGTTTTGAATTATGGATTTTGAGTGGTTGTTTTTGTTATGCTTACGAGCAGTTTTTTTATTTCTACACATGATTCATGAACGGATTCGTATTGTTCTTTTGTAATATATCGTGTATTGAACAATAAGTTCAACCAATATATGGTTTCATTACATTCTTTTAAAGAGATGTATAGTTTTGCAATAAATTCTTTTCTGCTTATTGCACACTGTGCTTCAGATAGATTTGCCCCAATGCTGGTACCACTTCTGAATAACTGGTCGGAAATTCTTTTTCCCTTCTTTTCATTACTCAGGAAGTTGCATAGATTGACTATTCTTATTGCGAAATTCATGCATTTATCTTCCAACATTTTTCCAAATTGACTCATAACTCAAAACTCAAAATTCAAAATTCTTCAATCGCAGCGTAGCGAGAACAATTCAAAACTCAAAATTCAAAACTCAAAATTCAAAACTCAAAATTCAAAACTCAATTTATTCCCAATTGTCAGTTCTAAAAGGAACAAGTGGCAGACCACCTTGATTCTTTAGATTGCCTATTTCGAAGTTCTTGAAGCAGTAGCGGACGGCTATGGGAGCCTTCACTTCTGGTGAGCTGACGCAGATGCGCTCGTTGCGAGGGTCGTTGCCGGGAGCCCAGAACTTCACTGCCGTTGCCTTGTGGAACACCTTGTCCTCACCGGCTATTTCAAATCCTTCGATGTCCTCCCAGCGACTATAGCCATCGGCAAGGTTGTCAAAACTCAAATATGCGGCACCGTCTTGTATTATCATGTCCTTGAATGTCATCGACTCGCAGATGACCGACTTGAAGCCGTATGTCTTGTTCAGAGCCAAGTAAGCCAAGCGCTCGCCCACCTGTTGTTTCTGTGCTGGGTGAATTTGTCCCTTCTCGTATGGATATACAAGGTCGTTGGTGCAAACCATGCCCGAGTTTGGTATCACCTTTGTTGCCTCATACTGCTGCTCCCTCAGTTTTGCACCCGATGTGCCGTTGATGCCGTCGCCGTAAACATAAGGTGCTATCTGCACGAAGTAGAAAGGTATTTCGCCTTCCTTGAAGTCGCGACGCCATTGTTCTACCAGCATTTTCAGTCTCTCAGTGTACTGTCCCTTGGGGTCGCCTACATTAGAGCAACCCTGATAGTAGATGATGCCCTTCACGGTGTAGTTGAGAATAGGATGCACAGTGGCGTTGCCCCAAAGCAGAGGATAGTGGAAGTCCCACTGGAAGCGGTCTTTCATCGTCGTAGAGTCGAGGTTCTCCTTAGTGTATTTCTTCAGGTTGTCCTCGTCGAGCCAGCTTTCCACGCGCGAACCTCCTTTGTTTGCCTCAATGATGCCGACAGGAATGTTCAAGGCGTTGCGCACTGTGCGGGCAAAGAAATAGCCCGTGGCACTGAATTCCGCCACCGTCTGCGGACTGCTGATGCGCCACGATGTCTCGGCGTCGTCGAGAGGCTTGGTGCTCATGCGGCTTGGAATTTTTGCCGAGCGCACTCCGTCGACGGCGTTTAGTACCTCCTTGTTGTAATCGACGACAGGACACTGGCCGAATCCCTTTACTGGCATTTCCATGTTGCTTTGTCCTGCGCAAACCCAAACTTCTCCCGCAACGACATTCCTTATCGTGGTCTTCTCCCCGTCGTCGAAGGTTATCTCCAATGGAGTGAATGATGCCTCGGGCGACTTCACGCTTACCAACCATCGTCCGTCCTTGCCGGTAGTCGCAGTAGCCTTCTCCTCCGACCATGACGTTGTGACTGTAACCTTGCTTCCGGGTTTGTCCCAACCCCAGAGTCGCACATCGCTGCTATGTTGAATAACCATTCCGTCGCTTACCAGATGCGGCAGTTTTACCTTTGCCTGGCTGCCCATACATACGGCTGCCGAAGCCAAAATCATAAGAATTCGTTTCGTCATAATATCAATTTTTTCGTTTTTGGGTGCAATATTACAAAAAAATATTTATCTTTGCAAGAAATTTTGTATTAAATCGTTATGAAGAATCTAAAAACCGTCTTTTCAGCTCTCTTCTTTCTTGCTGCAGCAACAGTAAGCGCACAGAAAGACACAGAGATTGTGCTATGGCCCAACGGTGCGCCGACAAGCAACGGCGACCCTGCCGACACTGCCAAAGTTTACGTCAGCCTTCCTGATGCAAAGCGTGCCACTGGCCGTTGCATCGTCATTTGTCCTGGAGGAGGCTACTCGCATCTTGCCATGAATCACGAAGGCCGCGACTGGGCTCCGTTCTTCAACCACATGGGCATCGCCACCGTAGTGTTGAAATATCGTATGCCTCACGGCGTACACCAAGTTCCACTTGAAGATGCCGAGGAGGCTATGCGCCTTGTGCGTCGCAATGCTAAGGAATGGAACATCGACCCACAGCAGGTGGGCATCATGGGTTCGTCGGCAGGCGGGCATCTCGCCTCAACCTTAGCGACACATTCTCGTGGCGATGCTGCAGCCGACTTCCAGATTCTCTTCTATCCTGTCATCACCATGGAGCCGAGTTTCACTCATCTTGGTTCGCACGACAATCTTCTCGGAAAGGGTTCGAAGAAGAAATTGGAACGCGAATACAGCAACGACCAGCAGGTGACTCGCGTCACTCCACGAGCCTTCATCGTACTTAGCGACGACGACCACGTCGTCCTTCCAGCCAACGGCGCCAACTATTATCTTGAGTGCTATCGCCATGATGTTCCAGCCTCTCTCCACGTCTATCCCTCGGGAGGTCATGGTTGGGGCATCCGCACCAGCTTCGCCTTCCATCTTGAGATGATGCAGGAGCTGCGCACATGGCTACAAAGTTTCTGAAACATCGTATTTTTAAACAATATAAACCTGAAAACAATGGTAAAGCACATTATTCTATGGACTTTGGATCCAAAACTGACAGCCGACGAAAAGGCTGAGGTAAAGAAAGGCATCAAGGAAGGTCTTGAGGGACTTCTTGGCAAGGTGCCAGGACTGGTAAGCATAAAGGTGAATGTTGATGGTCGACTCGACTCGTCCAACTGCGATGTGATGCTCGACTCGACCCTCGAAAGCGCCGAGGCATTGAAAGCCTACGCCACACACCCTGCACACGTTGCCGTGGCTGACGGTAAGGTTCGTCCCTATACTGTGCAGCGCGTCTGCCTTGACTTTGAGGAATGATTCTCTGGCTCAAAGGTTAAGGAGTTAAAGAGTTAAGGAGTTAAGGAGTTATCGCTCCCTGCGGTCGCTGGGAGTTAAGCCAATAGTTATGAGCTTCGAGTATCAGCGCAATAACATTTGGCTTAACTCCTTAACTCCTTAACTCCTTTAACTCCTTTATTCTTCCATCAACTTGCGGTATCTGCCCTTCTTTATTTCTTCGTTGCCGAGACGGCGTGCCTTGTTGATTTCGTAGTCAGAATAGCTGCCCTCGAAGTAGAACACCTCGCCGTTGCCTTCGAAGGCAAGGATGTGGGTGCAGATGCGGTCGAGGAACCAACGGTCGTGGCTGATGACCACGGCACATCCGGCAAATGCCTCAAGACCTTCCTCAAGAGCACGGAGCGTATTGACGTCGATGTCGTTGGTAGGCTCGTCGAGCAATAGCACGTTGCCTTCCTGCTTCAAGGCAAGGGCAAGCTGTAGACGATTGCGCTCACCACCCGACAGCACACTGCAAAGCTTGCTCTGGTCGGTGCCGGAGAAGTTGAAGCGCGAGATGTAGGCGCGGGCATTGACGTCACGACCTCCCATGCGTATTGTCTCGTTGCCCTGAGAGATGACCTCATAGACGGTCTTCGTTGGGTCGATGTCCTTATGCTGCTGGTCGACGTAGGCGAGCTTAACGGTTTCACCTACTTCGAATGTACCTCCGTCGACATTCTCCAATCCCATGATGAGACGGAAGAGTGTTGTCTTTCCAGCTCCGTTAGGACCGATGACACCCACTATGCCGTTGGGAGGCAGCGTGAAGTTGAGGTCGTTGAAGAGAACTTTCTCGCCGAATGCCTTTTGTACATGCTGAGCCTCGATGACCTTGTTGCCGAGGCGCGGACCGTTAGGAATGAAGATTTCAAGCTTCTCCTCGCGTTCTTTCTGCTCTTGGTTGAGCATCTGCTCGTAGCTGTTCAGACGAGCCTTTCCCTTTGCCTGACGAGCCTTGGGCGCCATGCGCACCCATTCCAATTCGCGCTCAAGAGTCTTGCGGCGCTTTGAAGCCGACTTCTCCTCCTGTTCCATTCGTTTCGTCTTTTGGTCAAGCCACGACGAGTAGTTGCCCTTCCATGGAATGCCCTCGCCACGGTCGAGTTCGAGAATCCACTCGCTCACGTCGTCGAGGAAGTAGCGGTCGTGTGTCACGGCAATAACCGTGCCCTCGTATTGCTGCAGATGCTGTTCGAGCCAGTCGATGCTCTCGGCGTCGAGGTGGTTGGTAGGCTCGTCGAGCAGCAGCACGTCGGGCTTCTGCAGCAGTAGTCGGCATAGGGCCACACGTCGGCGTTCACCGCCTGAGAGGTTCGTCACTGCCCAGTCTCCTGGCGGACAGCGCAGTGCGTCCATGGCACGTTCGAGCTTCGAGTCGATGTTCCATGCGTCGGTGGCGTCGATGATGTCTTGCACCTCAGCCTGTCGCTGCATCAGCTTGTCCATCTTGTCGGGGTCGCCATAATACTCCTCAAGTCCGAACTTCTGGTTGATGTCTTCATATTCAGCAAGTGCGTCATAGACGTGCTGCACGCCCTCCATTACGTTCTCCTTCACTGTCTTCGTCTCGTCGAGAGGAGGATCCTGTGGCAAGTAACCCACGGTGTATCCTGGACTCCACACCACTTCGCCCTGTGTGGGCTGTTCAAGTCCTGCAATGATTTTCATCAGTGTAGATTTTCCTGCGCCGTTAAGACCAATGATGCCGATCTTAGCGCCGTAGAAGAACGATAGGTAGATGTTCTTCAGAATCTGTTTCTGATTTTGTGGGATAATCTTCGATACTCCCACCATTGAGAAGATGATCTTCTTGTCGTCAACTGTTGCCATATTTTTTATGTTTATATTTCCTCACTTACAAATTAAACTTTCCACTCACATGCAACAACGAAAGGAAATAGACCATTCCTTCGAAATAGCGGTATTTGCCCGTTGGGAGCACCACGTCCCACAGACGCTGGACATACTCACGTGCGAGTGCCTGGTCGTCGGCAGTGGAGTGGGCAAGGGCAAAAGCTCCCACAGCATTTGCTCCTGCCATGCCACAAGTGTAGTTGCCAAAGGCCTTGGAGCCGTCAAGTGAGAAGTGCTGGTGGGTGAAGTTGTCGGACTTGAAGAAACTGAGCATCCTTCGCATAGTGTCTCTCTGGCGCTTCTTGTCCTTCCCCCAAAGGTAGTAGTCCATTCCCACGTTCATGGCGCAGCGTATGGCATCGTACATATATATTGAGGTGTCGTATGCGGCATGAGGCCATCGGTAGGGCGAGCCGTCGTAGTTGCTGTAGTCGGGATAGAGGCCTGTTGTCGGGTCGGCAGAGTCGATGAGATGCTGTCGTGCCGCCTTAGCCGCCTTCTTCCAGAACTTGCGGTCCTTCTCAGCCACCTTTGCCCAGTATTCAAGGAAGGCTGGCAACTGGTATGAAGGGTCGCTGAAGCCGTGCCCTGCATGGTCGGGAACGAAGGTGACGAGGCTGTTGTCGCGGTTGTAGAGGTTGTAAACCCCAGTGCGCTCGCCGTCTTTCGACATTGTCTTTTGCAATATCTCGTTTGCCTCGCGTGCATATCGAGGTTCATTCCAACGGTCGGCGGCAAGGAAGAGTGCCGTAGCGAAATAAATCTCGCCGTCGGATGCGTTGCTGCCTCCAAACTGAGTGCCGTCGGTCTTGCACTGCCAACAGAAATATCCGTCCCAAGGCGAGTTGGCGGGATAAGCCATGTAACGCTTCACCCAGTTCCATATCTTGTCGAACTCCTCGCGCTTGTCCATCTGCACGCTTATCATCATTCCGTAGGACACACCCTCGGAGCGCACGTCGTTGCTTCCTGTGTCCATGACGAAAGCCATTCCATCGGCGGTCTCGTAATAGACGGTTTTCTGACCGTCCGCCTCGTAAAGGCTGAGGTCTCCAGGCGTGAAGAAATGTTTCCATACCTGTTCCAGCTTGTCGTTCACTTCTGCGTCGGTCTTCCCGAGCAGTGTCTTGAAGAGGTTCTCGGCAGAGGTGCTGACGCTTGCTGCCGCAAAGATGACAAATGTCAATAGTGCTTTATTCATATTTTAGGATAATAACTTGGTTTTAGGTTTGCAAAGTTAATATATTTCTGACATAATACAAAATAAAAAGTAAATTTTGCATATTTCTTTTGTTTTTTCACACTTTTCCACTACCTTTGCAGCAGAAAAATTGCAATTTTTGTTTTATGGACATAAGAAAACTGTTTTCAGCGGCTGCCGTTGTGGCTGCTACTTTCGCCTTTACGGCGTGCCAAGAGAAGAAATTCCATGTAGAAGGAACCATTGCCAATGCCAAGGACTCGACACTCTTCCTTGAGAACATGAGTCTGCAAGGGCCTGTTACGGTCGATTCGGTGAAGCTTGACGACAGCGGCGAGTTCAGCTTCAGCGGCAAGAGCCCCGAGGCACCGGAGTTCTATCGTCTGCGAATAGCAGGACAGATAATCAACATCTCCATCGACTCTACAGAGACGGTGTCGGTGAAGGCGCAGATGCCGAACATGGCACGCGACTATGAGGTGAGCGGTTCGGAGGAGTGCTCAAAGATTCGCACTCTTGCCCTCAAGCAGATTGAGCTGCAGAACATGGTCATTGCCATCGATGGCAACACCGAGCTGGGCAGACAGGCGGCTGCCGACAGCATCAACCGAATGATACTGGCATACAAGGATGTGGTGAAGAACGATTATATCTTCAAGAATCCGAAGGGAGCATCGTCTTATTTCGCACTCTTCCAGGCCATTGGCCCTTACCTCATCTTCAGCCCGCGCACCAGCAAGGACGACATAAAGGTGTTTGCTGCCGTGGCAACGAGTTGGGACACGTTCTATCCAGGTTCTGAGCGAGGCGAGAACCTTCACAACATTGCCATAGAGGGAATGAAGACAGAGCGTATCGTGGCTGCCGAGCAGCAAGCGTCGATAGATGCAAGCAAGGTGTCTACATCGGGCATCATCGACATTAAGCTTCGCGACAACAAGGGCGTGGAGCGTTCGCTGACTCAGCTGAAAGGCAAGGTGGTGCTGCTCGACTTCCACATCTTCGCCATGGAAGACTCGCCAAAGCGCATCCTCATGCTGCGTGAGCTATACAACAAATACCATGCCCAGGGTCTTGAAATCTATCAGGTGTCGCTCGACACCGACGAGCATTTCTGGAAGCAGCAGACATCGGCATTGCCATGGATCTGCGTGCTCGACCCAGGCAGCGTAAACTCCAACAACCTCGTACTCTACAACGTACAAGCTGTGCCCGACTTCTTCCTTATCGACAAGTCGAACACACTCGTGAACCGTGCGGCACAGATTAAGGATTTGGATGCCGCAATAGCAGCGTTGCTGAATTAGAAGTAAGAGGTGAGAAAAACACTCCTCACACCTCCCCTCCCCAGGGAGGGGGCGGGGGTGGGCCTCACTTAATAATCAGTGTAGTAAGTCGCTCTGGAGCAAAGGTCTCTTGGGCGACTTGTTGTATCTGCTCGGCCGTGAGGGCATCGATGCGCTGGAAGAGGTTGTGGAGGTCTTTTTCCCAACCGTAGTGGAGGAAGCTCTTGCCGAAGTCGAGGGCAAAGCTCTCGCGATTGTCGCACGCCACGCCAAGCTGACCTTTTATCTGACGTTTGGCGGCATTGAGCTGTGCAGTGCTTAAGGGCTTATCCATTACTCGCTGCAGCTCCTTGCCTACAAGTCTGCGGCACCGGTCAACATCGTGTGGGTCGCAACCGAAATATACGCACCATACGCCTGTGTCGCTGTAGCTCACCATCGTGCTCTCCACGGTGTAGACAAGTCCGTGACGCTCACGAAGCGACAGATTGAGGCGGGCATTCATTCCAGGGCCGCCAAGTATGTTGTTGAGCAGATAGAGAGCCATGCGGCGCTCGTCGTGGACGTTGTAGGCACGATTGCCAATCATCACGTGAGCTTGATGCGTCCCCTTGTCTATCGTCTTCTCCTGAGGCTCGTAAGGCGGCAGTGGAGTGACTACGGCGGCGTCGCCTATTATGGGTTGTGAGGCAGGGAACTGCCTTGTCGACCTTTTCAGCAGGTTTACAAGCCGTTTGAAGTCGATGTCGCCGTAGGCAAAGAAGATGGCGTTCTGTGGCTTGTAGAAACGTTGTGTGAAGCCAAGAGCCGTCTCGGTGGTGTAAGTGCGCAGCTGGCTTGCCTCGCCCAGTATGTTGTGTCCTAAAGGATGTCCCTTGAAGATGATGTTCTCGAAGAGGTCGTAGATGAGTTCCGCCGGCGAGTCGTTGTAGCTCTCTATTTCGTCGCATATTACCTCTATCTCCTTGTCCAGTTCAGCCTGCGGATAGCGGCTGTTGAACACTATGTCGGAGAGCAGGTCGACGGCCTTTGCCGTGTGCTCCTTCAGAATGGCGGCATAGTATACGGTGTCTTCCTTGTTGGTGAAGGCATTGATGTCGCCGCCTACCGTTTCGAGGCAGTTGATGATGTGCCATGCCCTTCGGTGTTCCGTTCCCTTGAATGTAGTATGCTCGCAGAAATGCGCCACACCTTCCTCGCCCTTTTGTTCATTGCGTGTGCCGGCATTGATGCCGTAGCCGCAATAGACCACAGGTGAGGTTGAGGGTAAGTGAATGATGCGTAGCCCGTTAGGTAATGTAGCGGTGTTGTATTTCATTGCATGAAATGATAAATACGAGTTGACAAGTTGACGAGTTGACGAGTTGACAAGTTATTTGTCTTTTTTCTTAAACCCCTGCACCTTAACCATCAACTTGTCAACTTGTTTACTCGTCAACTCGTCAACTTCTTAGAATGGCTTCCGCCATTTTACGACCCAGCTCCTCGCACTTGGCAAAAGTCTCGTCGTTGAGGCTCTGGCAGATGTCTACCGGCTCGCCGACAGGTTCGAAGTGCAGGCGGTTGTCGTTCCATTCCTTTATCTTTGCCGTTGCCTTGCTTGCCCATCCATAGCTGCCGAACCATCCGAGCTTGTGGTTCTTTATGTCCTTGTTGGACAGCTCGTCGAGCAGCACGTTCATTTCGTGGTAGAGGCCTGCATTGTATGTCGGGGCACCCACCACGAGGGCGTTGTAGCGGAACACGTCGCGAATGATGTACGAGTGGTGAGTCTTCGACACGTTGTACATCACTATGTTCTTCACACCTGCCTCCGAGGCGGCGCGCGCAATGACTTCGGCGGCACGCTCGGTGTTGCCATACATGGTGCCGTAGCAGATGACGAGTCCCGGCTCCGTCTCGTATTTCGACATCGAGTCGTACATGCCTACAACCTTCTCTATGTGCTCGTGCCATACCGGGCCGTGGGTGGAGCAGATGTAGTCGAGCTTCACTCCTGCCAGTTTCTTCAGAGCATTCTGTACAGGTGTGCCGTATTTTCCCACGATGTTGGAATAGTAGCGCACCATTTCGAGCCAGAACGAGTCGCAGTTGATCTGCGAGTCGATGATGCCGCCGTTGAGTGCACCGAAGCACCCGAAGGCGTCGCCCGAGAAGAGCACGTTGGCAGTGGTGTCGAGCGTCACCATCGTCTCTGGCCAGTGTACCATTGGCGTCAGCACGAAGTTCAGGGTGTGGCTTCCAAGCTCCAGTGTGTCTCCGTTCTTCACCTCCAAGGTGTTGTCGTCTATGCCGTAGAATCCCTTCATCATGCAGAAGGTCTTCTTGTTGCCCACGATGGTCACGTCGGGATAGTATTTGCGTATCAGCTCGATGGCTCCGCTGTGGTCGGGCTCCATGTGGTTGATTACGAGATAGTCTATCTTCCTATCGCCTATGACCTGCTGAATGTTCTTTATGTAAGGTATGATGAAGTCGACCTCAACAGTGTCGATGAGGCACACCTTCTCGTCGTCGATGATGTAGGAGTTGTAGGAAACTCCGTTTGGCAATGGCCACAGACCTTCAAAGAGGTTCTTATTGCGGTCGTTGACGCCAACATAATAAATGCCATTAGTAATTTTCTGCATGATCTTTTATTGTTATATAATTGTATATGGTTTTGCAACACTCTCTTGCAAACATCTGCGCATTGGCTATCAGCTTGTCCCACTGTTCTACCGAGAGTCCGCTGAGAATCTGTTCACGCGTAATGCCTTCCTTAATAAGTCCATAGACGAAGCCTGCGTTGAAGTTGTCGCCCGCCCCTATTGTGCTCACCGTCTCCATCGGCTCTACAGGGTAGCTGCGGCTTATGCCGCCCTCTGCCCTCAGTTCCACGCTGTCGGCTCCTTGCGTTAGGATGAAGTTGTGGGTGTAGAACGAAATGTCGGTACGGTAGATCTTGTCGGGGTCTGTATGTCCGAACAGCACTTCAAAGTCCTCGCTGCTGCCGCGCACAATGTCGCACATCTCAAGGTTCTCAAGCAGGTTTGGCGTTATCTTCATCACCTCGTGTTTGTGCGAGGCACGGAAGTTCACGTCGTAGTAGATTATCGCACCGTGGCTCTTGGCATGTTCCAGAAAGCCTGCCACCTGTTGCCTGATGACGGGATTTACGGCGTAGAACGAACCGAACAGCACAATGTCGTCGGGATTTATCTCCGGATAGACGAAGTCGAGCTTGTCGTGTGGATGGTCTTTGTAGAAAATGTATTCCGCATCGTTCTTCTCGTTGAGGAATGCCAACGACAGAGGCGACTTGCTGTCCTTGTGGACATTGACATTCTTTGAGTCGACACCGTTCTCCTCAAGGAAGTTGATGATGCGACGCCCCACGCGGTCGTTGCCCGTCTCGCTGATGAAAGAAGCCTTCACGCCACTGCGTCCGAGCGATATCAGTGCGTTGAACACCGAGCCTCCCGGCACTGCACTCACCGGCTGGTCACCCCTGAAAATGATGTCGAGAACTGTCTCGCCAATACCTATTACTTTTCGCATGTGTTGTATTATTGTAAAATCAAGATGCAAAATTACTCATTTTATATATAATGTAGGCAGCATCTTTTTATTTTTTGTATAGCGGCATTTGTATTTAACGTGATTTAACACCTTCTACCCTCTACCTTCTACCTTCTACCCTCTACCTTCCAAAATCCCCCTCCACAGCCCTTTTCACCTCGTCAAACGTGTTGGCTACTGCTAAATGCCTCTTCCACTCGCCTCTCACCATACCTTTCTCTGCCAGGTCGTCGAGCATGGCTACCAGGCTGTTCCAGAATCCGTTGATGTTGTAGAGCACCACACGTTTGCCGTGGTAGCCTATTGTTGCCGAAGCCACCACGGTGAACACCTCGTCGAGTGTTCCAATGCCTCCGGGCAGTGCCACGAAAGTGTCGCTCTGCAGCATCAGCAGCTGCTTGCGGTCGCTGAGGTCGGCACAGGGAATATGCACGTCGAGATGGTCGCTCACCCTGCCGCGCTCCTCTACCTTCGTAGGCACAATGCCTATGGTCGTGCCGCCCGCAGCCTTCGCCGCCTTTGCCACACATTCCATAAGTCCCATGTTGCATCCTCCGAACACTATGGTGTGCCCGTTCTCCGCCGCCCATCGTCCCAGCTCCTCCGTCCTTTCGAAGAACTCATGTTCGATGTTGTCGTTTGCCGAACAAAAAATGCCTATCTTCATGTCTAAATCTCCTAAAAATCATTATGCTACAATCAAATCAAGTTGAAGTCCCCAATGTTTGGGGAGTTGAATACCGTAAGTCGAGTCACTTGATTGTGCAAAGTTATGGAAAAAAAACGACACAACCAAACTTTTCCCGAATTTTTATGTCCTGTGCTGCTATTTATATTCAATGGTCAAAATGTTAAACTTTAACTGTTGCTTTGTTAATTATTCTCCCCGCCGTTTCCTTCGGCATGTGTTCGAGATGCCTTCGAGATGCCTTCGAGACGTTGACGCACGGTTTGTAAATGTTTTCACGTTCCAAAAGCACAACGATAATTTCAAATATGCAGATATAGCCCCCCTCCCTGGGGAGGGGGGGCATCCCATGCCGATGCCGATGAGACTGGGGGTGTGGGCGTCCCGCCCGCACCTCAGGTACGAGGTAATATGAAAACCACGTACGAAAGATTTGCCATGCGGACAGGTGCGGGCGAGACGCCCACACCCCCAGCCGCCAACGACGATGAAGGGGATACATTTGACCCAATGCTCGAAAAATTCTTGTAGCCATGGCAGGACAATCATTAAATGAACTGTTGGTGACGGCGAAACATCATTTGTTGGTGACGGTACAGGAAATGGAGAAGAACGGCGTTGACCTCTACGCCGTCCGCTTCACGAGAGACGATGACGGAAACCTCAACGATTGCCTCCTGACTTGGGGCATGGACGTTGAAGGTTGAACGAATTAAGAATGATCACCTCTATAAGGTGGTCATTCTTATTTATGGGGTGAGTTTACCTCCTACTATATTGCTGTTTTTATAGTCCATAGGAGTCATTCCCACCAACCGTTTGAAATATTTGCAGAAGAAGCTGGGGTTGGGGAAGTTCAGGTCGTAGGATATTTCAGCCACCTGCCTGTCACTGTAGCAGAGCAGCACTTTCACTGCGTTGACAGTCGCCTCGTCTATCCAGTGCTTCGCCGACTTCCCGCTAATGCTTTTCACTATGCTGCTCATATAGCGTGGGGTGATGCAGAGTTGTGAGGCGTAGAAGTCGAGGCTGCGTTGCTTTGTAGCATGCTGACTTACCAGACGAATGAACTCTGAAAAGAGCTGTTGCTCGCGTGTCTTCGCACTGTCTTGCGTCTGCCCGCTCTTTTCCCATAGATAGTTGATATGCGCCATCAACGCACCCACCAGTCTTATGACAACCTGCGACGAAGACGTCTCGTGTTTCAGACTGTCATATATTATAAGGTGAAGGTTGTCGAGGTAATCTGCCTCCGTTTGGGTCAGTGGAAGCCTGAAATTTTGCAGATGACCGTCGAAAGCCTTGGGAATAGATGTCCCCATAGATAGTCTTAGAAACTCATCGGACATGCTGATAACAAAGCCTTTGATGTCGTCGGAAACACCTACTATCTCTGTCACCACATATCGTCCAATAAAGATAAGGTTTACAGGCTCGACACGTTGGCCAACCATGTTCACCCTAACGTCCACATGTCCCTGTTCCAAAACCAATATTCTTATCTCGTCCATCATGAAGGGTTGTGACATGAAATGTTGAGCAAGTTCGTTTGACCATATTCTCGCTATTGCAAGGTTGTGGCTTACATACGACCTTATGCGTTCCTCGTCAAGACTACTGGCAAGTTCGTGTAATGACGATAGTGTTAGTCTCCTCAAATTGTCGTTTATCATTGCTGAATGTCCTTTTTGTATGCAAATCGTATGCAAAGATAATCATTATCTGCGGATATTTGGCATTGAAAGCGTGTTTTTGTACAAAAGGGACATTTTTCATTTGCCAAGGATAGCGGCAATATCAGAAAAAAGGACTAATTTTGCAGCAGAAATACAAATAATGACGATTATGAGAAAACTATTATTATCGCTCACGCTTCTGCCGCTTGTGGCTATGGGGCAGACTCTGCAACAATGCCAGCAGGCGGCTGAGCGCAACTATCCGCTCATACGGCAGTATGGACTTATAGAGAAAACCACCGGACTCACGGTGGCGAATATCCAGAAAGGGTGGTTGCCGCAGGTGTCAGCTACGGCACAGGCAACCTTGCAGAGCGACGTGACGGCATTCCCCGATGAGTTTCATACTCTCTATCAGCAGATGGAAATCTCGATGGAGGGATTGAAGAAAGACCAGTATCGGGTGGGCATCGACGTGCAGCAGACTGTGTTTGACGGTGGCAGCATAAGGAGTCAAAAGGAGATTGCCCGCCGACAGGGTGAGGTGCAGACGCTGCAAAACGAGGTTAGCCTCTATAATGTGCGGAAGCGAGTGAACGAGATGTTCTTCTCACTGTTGTTGGTTGATAAGCAGATAATGCTAAATGCCGAACTGCAAAAGGTGTTGGAGGGCAATGAGAACAAGCTCGCTGCCATGCTCAAAGGTGGAACGGCAGCCGAGAGCGACTTTCAGAACGTGAAAGCGGAGCGATTGAATGTGGTGCAGCAGATGACAGCCCTGCAGTCGCAGCGCAACGCCCTCACAAGGATGCTCTCGACCTTCTGTGGCATGGAGATTAATAAGTTGGAAAAACCGGCAAATCCAGACATTCTGCAAAATCCGGCCTCTCCAACAACCACCAACCACCGCCCCGAGCTTAAGCTATTCGATGCACAGTTGCGCCTTGCCGACAGTCAGGAGAAAGCTCTCGATGCAGCCCTGTTGCCTAAGCTCGGGCTGTTTGCCCAAGGCTTCTATGGCTATCCCGGATATAATATGTTTGAGGACATGATGAGCCACAAGTTCTCGTGGAACGGAATGGTAGGCGCAAAGCTGACGTGGAACATCGGTGCACTCTACACTCGCAAGAACGACAAGGCAAAACTGCAAATGCAGCGCGAGACGGCGGAGGTGAACCGTGAGTGCTTCCTCTTCGACAACAGCATGGAGCAGATAGAACAGAACGAGAACATCATGCGTTATCGCCGACTCATGGGCGACGACGAGGAAATCATCTCGCTTCGCTCGTCGATACGCAAGGCAGCCGAGTCGAAACTCTCACACGGCATCATCGACGTGAACGACCTCGTGAGGGAGATAAACAACGAGAACACGGCACGCATTCAGCAGGCTATACATGAGATTGAGATGCTGAAAGAGATTTATGATTTAAGGTTTACGAAAGGGGAGTAATAATGTGGAGTTATAAAGGGGAGTTATGATGAGGAGTTAAAAGGCCAATACTCTCTGCGCATAAACATTTGGCTCCTCATAACTCCCAATCAAACTCCTTAATTAACTCCCTCTCATAACTTCTTCAAAATATTCCTTGATAAAAAATAAATTTATGAAAAAGATAATGGCAATGGCAGGTGCGGTACTGATACTTAACGCCTGCGGGAACAACGAGAAGGAATTCGACGCTACTGGCGTGTTTGAGGCCACTGAGACCACGGTGTTTGCCGAGCAGTCGGGCGCACTGATGACGTTCGGCATGGAGGAGGGCGACATCATAGGACAGAACAAGGAAGTGGGACTAATCGACACTACACAGCTTTGGCTGAAGTTGCAGCAGGCAGAAGCCACCAAAAGCGTATATCAGAGTCAGAAACCTGAGATGGAGAAACAGATTGCCGCCACACGCGAGCAACTGGCAAAAGCCCGTCAGGACCAGCAACGCTACAAGGAACTTGTGGCTGACGGAGCTGCTCCGAGCAAGATGCTCGACGATGCCAACAGTCAGGTGGAGGTGCTACAGAGGCAGCTCGCCGCACAAATCTCGTCGCTGACAGTGAGCACCAATGCCCTTGAAAGGCAGATGGAAGCCACCGATGCTCAGGCTGACCAATGGCGCGACCAGTTGCGCAAATGCCATATTCTTGCACCCTCACAGGGTACGGTGCTTGAAAAGTATGTGGAGCGTGGAGAATTTGTCTCTACTGGCAAACCGCTGTTCAAGATGGCAGATACTGAAAACATGTTCTTACGTGCCTATGTCACGTCGGCGCAGTTGAAGGACATAAAGGTAGGGCAGCAGGCTACGGTGCTTGCCGACTTTGGCGATGGACAGAAGAGGGAATATCGAGGCAAGGTGACTTGGATTTCCAGCCGTTCGGAGTTCACTCCCAAGACCATTCTCACCGACGACGAGCGTGCCGACCTCGTCTATGCCTTGAAGGTGGCTATTCGCAATGATGGGTATGTGAAGATTGGCATGTATGGGGAAGTGTTGTTCGCTTCAGAGAAGCGAAATTAAAGTATTAAAGATTTTAAAGTATCTCTATGATTGCTGTTGAGAATATCTGCAAGAGATATAATAAGGTGCAGGCACTATCCAATGTCTCGTTTTCCGTTGAGAAGGGCGAGGTATTTGGACTTATAGGGCCTGATGGAGCTGGCAAGACCACGCTTTTCCGCATACTCTGCACGCTCCTGCTTCCCGATGCGGGAAAGGCTACGGTTGAGGGATTCGACGTGGTGAGGGACATGAAGGAGATACGTCGTCGTGTGGGCTATATGCCAGGACGCTTCTCGCTCTATCAGGACCTTACTGTGGAGGAAAACCTCCATTTCTTCGCCACTCTCTTCGGCACCACGGTTGATGAAGGATACGATAGCATAAAGGCAATATACAGCCAGATAGAGCGTTTCGCCAAACGCAAGGCAGGGGCACTTTCGGGAGGAATGAAACAGAAGTTGGCGTTGTCGTGCGCCCTTGTCCACCAGCCCAGCGTGCTGTTCCTCGACGAGCCTACCACGGGTGTTGACCCCGTAAGCCGCAAGGAGTTTTGGAATATGCTATCCACACTTAAGGAGCGAGGCATAACCATTGTTGCCTCCACGCCCTATCTCGACGAGGTTCGCCGCTGCGAGCGAGTGGCATTCCTCAACGAGGGGAAGGTGCAGGGCATCGGTACTCCTGATGCCATACTCGACCGCTTTGGTGACATCTTCAATCCTCCAGCCATAGAGAGGCAACACATGGCAGTAGCCAATAGGGAAGAGAACGTCATTGAGGTGTCGCATCTTGTAAAGGCTTTCGGCTCGTTCCATGCCGTCGACGACATCTCGTTCACCGTCCGCAAAGGTGAAATATTCGGTTTCCTTGGTGCAAATGGGGCAGGCAAGACCACTGCCATGCACATACTCACGGGACTAAACCAGCCTACAAACGGCACTGGTAAGGTGGCAGGCTACGACATTTGCACCGAATACGAGGAGATAAAGAAGAACATAGGCTATATGAGTCAGAAGTTCTCGCTATACGAGGATCTGTCAGTGGCTGAGAACATACGCCTCTTTGGTGGCATCTACGGAATGTCGGCAAAGGAGATTGCCCGCAAGACCGACTTGCTCCTTGAGTCGCTGAACTTCACCGACCACCGCAACGACCTCGTCGGTTCGCTGCCTCTCGGCTGGAAACAGAAGCTCGCCTTCTCGGTGGCAATATTCCACGAGCCTAAGATAGTGTTCCTCGACGAGCCTACTGGAGGTGTTGACCCTGCTACACGCCGACAATTCTGGCAACTGATTTATGACGCTGCCCAACGTGGCATAACGGTATTTGTCACAACACATTATATGGATGAGGCTGAATATTGCGACCGCATCAGCATCATGGTCGATGGCAAGATAAGCGCAATGGGAACGCCAGGGGAACTGAAGCGAAGGCTAAACCAACCCGACATGGACCACGTTTTCACTTATCTTGCAAGAGAGGCAAAGAGAGGAGACAATTAATAAGTGAAGAGTGAAGAATGAAGAGTGAAGAATGAAACAGTTTATATCATTTGTAAGAAAAGAATCTTGGCATATCCTGCGCGACAAGCGCACGATGCTAATCCTCTTCGGAATGCCAGTGGTGATGATGCTGCTTTTCGGCTTTGCCATCACCACCGACGTGAAGAACGTGCGCACCGTAATTGTCACCTCGCAGATGGACCATCAGACGCAAAGTGCTGCGGAACGGCTCTCCCAGTCGGAGTATTTCACAATCACGCTAACCGTGGCAACTCCACAGGATGCAGAACGTCTGATACGCAATCAGAAAGCAGACTTGGCTGTGGTGTTTGGCAACGATTTCGCCTCGAAACAGTCAGGCATACAGTTTATTGTGGATGGTGCCGACCCGAATATGGCGCAGCAGTGGGTGAGTTATGCAAAAAACAGCCTCACCCCCTGCCCCTCTCCAAGAGAGAGGGGAGATAATATGCTTATTCGCAGTATAGTTCATATTGGACAACTCCCGCAAAACTATCTTTCTCCCCTCTCTATTGGAGAGGGGTTGGGGGTGAGGCTTCTCTACAATCCGCAGATGCGCTCTGCCTACAATTTCGTACCTGCCATACTCGGCATGCTGCTTATGCTCGTATGCGCCATGATGACATCGGTCTCCATTGTGCGTGAGAAGGAGCGTGGCACTATGGAGGTGCTTCTTGTGTCGCCTGTCCGTCCACTGATGATAATCATTGCCAAGGTGGTTCCTTATCTCGTGCTTGCCTTCGTTATTCTCACCACCATATTGCTAATGGCACGCTATGTGCTTGATGTGCCGTTGGAGGGAAGCCTTGTGTGGATCTACGTCGTCTCGACAATCTACATCATTCTTGCCCTCTCGTTGGGTCTGCTCATATCCAATATTGCCACCACGCAGCTGATGGCGTTGCTGCTCTCGGCAATGGTGCTCCTCGTACCAATTGTGATGCTTTCGGGCATGATGTTCCCCGTGGAGTCGATGCCTGAGATCTTGCAGTGGATAGCTGCCGTGGTTCCTCCACGATATTACATTCAGGCAATGCGTAAACTGATGATTATGGGTGTTGACGTAAGTAATGTCGTCAGCGAGATGGCAGTACTTGCCTCAATGGCACTGTTCTTCCTCGTTGTTGCACTAAAGAAGTTTAAGAAAAGATTATGCTAAAATATCTCATACAAAAGGAGTTCCTGCAGATTCGCCGCAATGCGTTCCTGCCTCGTCTCATCATCGTGTTCCCGATAATGATGATGTGCGTCATGCCATGGGTCATGAACCAGGAGGTGAAGAACATTCGTGTGGATGTGGTTGACAACGACCGTTCCACTCTCTCACGCCAACTTGTGCAGAGCGTAGAGATGAGCAACTACTTTATCTTCAACGGTCAGAAACCAACCTACGATGCCGCCCTCAGGGACATAGAGAAAATGGATGCCGATGTGGTGCTGGTCATTCCGCAGCATTTCAGCCGCGACCTCACGCTGAAGCGCAATCCGCAAGTCCTCATAGCCGCCAATGCCGTCAACGGCACAAAAGGTTCAATGGGTAGCGCATACCTGTCGCAGATAGTAACCGCCAAGGTCAGTCCTACGATTGAGGCTATTCAGTCGAAGTTCTCCACCCTTTTCCTTTACAACAAGCACCTCAACTACAAGGTGTTTATGATACCCGCCCTCTTTGCCATGGTCATGATGCTAATGTGCGGTTTTTTGCCCACTCTCAACATCGTGGGTGAGAAGGAGGCCGGCACCATTGAGCAGATAAACGTCACCCCAGTGCCGAAGTGGGCGTTCATCCTTGCCAAGCTAATACCCTATTGGCTCATAGCCCTCTTTGTTATTGTCGTGTGTCTCTTCCTCTCGTGGCTCATCTATGGCATCACCTGTCAAGGTCCTCTATGGTTGGTCTTTGCCTTGGCAATGCTGCTGGCTCTCTTTTGGAGCAGCTTCGGGCTCATCATCTCCAACTACAGCGACACCATGCAGCAGGCTGTCTTCGTGATGTGGTTTTTCGTGGTGTGTATGCTTCTTCTCAGCGGTTTGTTCACCCCAACGCGTTCCATGCCCCAACTTGCATACCTCACCACCTACGTCAACCCGATGCACTATTTTGTTGATGGCATTCGTACGGTCTTCGTCCGTGGCGGTGGATTCCATAGCATTGCCCACCAGCTAATGGCGCTGTTTTGCATCGCCTCTGTTATGGGTGTGTGGGCAGTAAGAAGCTACAAGAAGAATCATTGACTCGAATGTTCTATTGGAATGCGCCAATCAATTATCATTTTTTAATTATCATTTTTTTGGTAATCGAACAACCATAGCGGGATTCGCGCGCCACGCCCTATTTCGGTATCATCAACTGCAAGATAACTATCGGGAATATCCTTTATTTGACTGAAAGTCTTGCCCTTTCCTCCTACTTCAAACAAATATCTGCCGTCAACAAGAAAGTCACCAGCCTTGGGATAGCTCAGCTCATGAGACTGCGACAATTGGTTCATAAAGAAAGTTTCCCTCACACTTCCGATGTCAGCACGTGGAGAAAGAGCATACATCAAAGTAGGGTTGTTGATGTATATCTTGTCGGGACGCGACAACTGGTTGATGCTTTTTGTCTTGCTGCCAAGCAGCAGAAGTAGCCCGCCACGTTCCAATGCTCTAAGCATCTTCAGCCCGTTGTTGCGGTCGGTTTCAAGCTCGCGGTACAGCTGCGACATATTCGACAACTGGGGAACACATTCCGAAAGAACCATCAGCATTTTCTTCGTCTTGCGTATTGTGGCTACTGTCACATCGTCAATCTGTGGATAGTCACTCTCAATCACTTGGTTCACTGTCGCCAACAATCTTGACTCAAACCCTTGTCTGACAGCCTTGTAGAACGGATAATATCCCTCGCGCAAATTTCAATTGCATTTGGATATTACGAGGGCAAAGTTACAAATAATATTTTGAAACACCAATAATTGTCATAATTTAGTGTTTGAAAACATTAAATATTAGAGAAAATTAATGTTTGGAAACATCAAAATGGCTATATAGATGCAGCCTCGGCAATCGGGGCTGCTATTGTTACGTTATATATATCAACCAAATAGCGAGCAAACTCTGCGCGAAATGGTTATTTTTGGTTAATTCGCGCAAAATAGCGTGATGTTATTTTGCGCGAAATGGTATTTTTAGTACCTTTGCAGCAAATTAATATGTGATTTATGGCAAACAAGATAATTGGAAGGGAAAGAGAGCAGAAAGAGCTGGAAGAGTTGTATCGCTCTGATAGACCGATATTTGCAGTTGTATATGGAAGATGGCGAGTTGGCAAGACGTATCTGGTCAGACAGATGTTTGAAAAGAAATTTGCCTTTTGCCATACGGGATTGGCACCGTTTGAATTGTCGGCGGAAAAGATTGTCGACCAACAGCTCAGGGCATTTTACGGAAGTCTTGTACAATATGGCAGCAAATTGACTGGGATTCCCAAGACATGGTTTGATGCCTTCGACGAACTCATTCGCCTGCTTCGTAATAAGCAGTCCAAGGACAAACAGGTCATATTCATTGACGAACTGCCTTGGATGGATACGCCACGCTCAGGTTTTCTGACCGCTTTCGAACACTTTTGGAACGTATGGGGAGCTCACCAGGACAACCTTATGCTCATTGTTTGCGGTTCTGCCACTTCATGGATATCCGACAAGCTGATAAACAATAAGGGAGGCCTGTACAACAGAGTGACCAATGAGATAAAACTCATGCCGTTTAACCTTGCGGAATGTGAGGCATTTTATAAGGCTAACGGCATTGTGATGTCAAGATACGAACAATTGCAATGCTTTATGGCTATCGGTGGCATCCCCTTCTATATGTCATTGCTTAAGCGCGGGATGAGCCTTGCCCAAAATATAGATATGTTATTTTTTAGTCGGTCAGCCAAACTCAATCAAGAGTTTACAAGGCTATATGGATCTCTGTTCACCAATTCTGAGGAATGTGAGAAGATAATAAGATTGCTTGCAACCAAGCGTCAGGGATATACACGCAAGGAGATAGCCGAAAAGACAGGGTTGCCGGATGGAGGCGGACTATCGTCATCGCTAAAAGCATTGGAAGTCAGCGACTTCATATCATCATACGTAAAGTATGACCATCCGAGACGAATGGTGTTCTATCGTCTTGTTGACAGTTTTAGCATGTTCTTCCTGTCATTTGTTGAGGGCAGCAAGACAAGTGACGAAAACTATTGGCAGGCAAACATCAAATCCCAACAACTCACGGCATGGCGCGGATTCTCTTTTGAGACACTGTGTTTCTATCACATCCGCCAGATAAAGCACGCCCTTGGAATCAGTGGCGTACACACAGAGTCATCACCATGGTCAAGCAAGCAAAAGAATGAGGGCTCTCAGATTGACATGCTGATTGACAGGGCGGATAATATTATCAATGTCTGCGAGATGAATTTTTCCGAGGATGAATACACAGTAACATCCTCTTACCACAAGCAGCTTCGTCATAAGATGACAGTATTCCGTGAAGAAACTAAATGCCGCAAACCCCTCCACCTCACTCTCGTGACAACATTCGGCCTGTTTTTTAACGAATATGCGGGTAGCATACAGAAGGTAATCACCATGGACGATTTGTTCAAATCTGTCTGAGTGATAATAAATACAAAAGTTGCAGCCCCGGCAATCGGGGCTGCACCTTGTTACGTTATATATTTCTTAACCAAATAGCAAAGAAACGGTCATAAACAATATACTTGCCATTGTATTTATACACGAACTCCCTTTCTGTCAATGACTTGAGCGCAAGACTTACACTGCTCGATGCAGGCAAGTCATGGCGATGGATGAAATCGTGCGACAATACCGACTCCACTGCCTTCTCCCTTGCAATGGCAAGCAGAAGCTGTGACTGATTATATGTAAGCGACTCATAATAATTCAAGAAAGCCACTTCCTGCTCCATAACGGATGTCATTACTGTATCATTCACAAGCTGTATGTCTATTTCCTTTCCCCAGTCATACAACCTGTTTAGGATATGCTGAACATACCAAGTCTGTCCGTCCATCGTGTCATAGATATATCCGAACACCTCTTCGCTTATACTCATTCCATTCATTGACATAAGACTATTGGCAAAATCATAATACGTCTTTTTATCGATAGGAGAAAGAGATAGCATCTGAGAACTTTGATAGAATGGACGTTTGGCTGAGGTAAACATCTCTGCCATAATATGTTGCTTGCTACCGGCAAATACAAACACCACATTTGGAATGAACTGTATATATGAACGAAGCAATGCTTCAACATTCTTTTCCGGATAATCAGCTATTTGTTGAAATTCATCTATTGCAACGGCGCACCCGACAAACCCTGTGGGGAGGGTGCACAGATGCTAACCCAAAACTGT
>JBJEAS010000123.1:0-31718 GCA_051869235.1 Prevotella sp. | reverse complement strand
TCGAGGGGCGAAAAATCGGGGTGTTTTTTCGGGGAAAATGTTGCAGAATGTTAATTGGGAATTTGGCGAAAATTAGGGGGAAAAGGGTGCTGATGGTACATTGGAAAGAAAGATTGGACTATCTATACATAACCAAGTGATGATGAAAAATAACAGAGTTGCCTCCACTTTTTAAAAAGGATATTACCTCGTAGGCGAGTGCGGGCGGGATGCCCACACCCCCAGTTCATCAGTAAGGTAAAAGTGAGGTGAATAATGGAAAGAAAGTAAAATGAGATTAAAAACTATTATTGTTTAAGTTTTTTTAATTGCCAAACAGTTGCAACCAAATGATTTAAACCTTATATTTGCAGCGCAAAAGATATAATAATGTGAGAGTTATTGTATTTGGGTAATACATGGGTAATTTAGCATGGATGTTCAACATTTTAAAATATAAAGTTTATGAAGACATTGAAGACTTTACTCGTTGCTGCGCTGCTCACAGTGGGCTTTGCAGCACAGGCACAAGATGCCGACTTCACGTTCAAGAAGCATGCCTACCTGCAGTTGCAGGGTGGTGCCCAATACACATTGGGCGAGGCTAAGTTTGGCGACCTCATCTCACCTAACGTACAGGCTGCCTTGGGCTATCAGTTCAGCCCTGTATTCGGTGCTCGCCTTGCCGTCAACGCATGGCAGAGCAAGGGTGGCTACAACGGCTATCAGGTTTCTGACGGTGCCAATCCTGGCAACATTCAGTACAAGTACAAGTATGTGGCTCCTACCATCGACTTCATGTTCAACCTCTCGAACCTTCTTTGCGGCTACAACCCTGTCCGCACAATGAACGTTTCGGCTTTTGTTGGTGGTGGCATCAACATCGGCTTTTCAAACGACGAGGCTAAGGACATTGTTGCAAAGGGCTACAACATGACCTACTACTGGGATGGCACCAAGGTTCGTCCGGTAGGCAAGGCTGGCTTGGCAGTAGACTTCCGTCTGAGCGACGCCGTTTCTCTTGGTGTTGAGGGTAATGCCAACATCATTTCCGACAAGTACAACTCAAAGAAGGCAGGCAACGCCGACTGGTACTTCAACGTGCTCGCCGGTCTGAAGATCAACCTTGGCAAGACCTACGAGAAGGTTGTCCCACCAGCTCCAGCCCCAGTAGTGGTAGAGCCGGAACCAGAGCCAGTTGTAGAGCCGGAGCCAGCTCCTGTTGTTGAAGAGGTTAAGGTGATTGAGCCATTGCGCATCGACGTGTTCTTCACCATCAACGTCAGCAAGGTGTCTGAGGCAGAAGAGGCAAAGGTTAAGGAACTTGTTGAGTACATGACGAAGTATCCTGACAAGAAGGTTAAGGTTACAGGTTATGCCGATGCAGGTACCGGAAACGACAAGATCAACGACCGCCTTGCTTCACAGCGTGCCGCTGCTGTAGTTAAGATGCTTACCGAGAAGTATGGCATCTCAGCCGACCGCATCTCTTCCGACTCTAAGGGCAGCCGCGTTCAGCCATTCGCCGAGAACGACATGAACCGTGTATCGATTTGTATTACAGACTGAACTTTAGAAAGTAAGGGAAGTTAAGGAAGTTAAAGAAGTTAAGGAAGTTAAAGACAATAGTGATGAGCGCTGAATCCTAAGACTTGAGCATTTGGCTTAACTCCCAACAATATACTTTACTTCCGAAAGTTGAGTGATTAAGACGCATTTTGCGGTATGGTAATATTGCCTTGTAGGCAATGTGCGGGCGGGACGCCCACACCCCCAGCCGTTTCCGCAGAAAGTAATATATACTTAAATCTTAGAAGTTAAGGAAGTCAAAGATGTTAATTCTTCTTTGACTTCCTTAACTTCTAAGGTTTTATGCACCTTTTTCAATGTCTTTGCGGCTTTTGCTCTTTGTGACAAATCTGACGCCGAAGAAGACGAGGAGTACGGCAAGGGCATGTGTAGGTTTGAAGACTCCAAGTCCTGTCAGTACGCTTACCACTACGGCAACGAGTGGCTGGACGTAGTTGTAGACGCTGACCACTGTGGGACGAAGAATCTGCTGTGCCTGCATGGTGAGGATATAGCAGAAGAATGTGCATACGATGACCACGAAAGCCGTTTCGAGCCATGTCTTTATGGTGATGTCGGCAAATGGAATGGCAGCAACGTTGGTGTAGGTGAACGGCGTGATGGCGATGGCGGCGAATGTGAACATCCATTTGTTGACGGTGAATACCGAGTATCGTTTAATGAGCTTGTTGAACATGGAGAGATAGAAGGCGAATGACAGTTGTGCAAACATGCAGAGCAAGTCGCCCCGAATGTCGCCCACCTTAGAGTTGTCAGCCGTGGCACTTGTTAGAATAAGAATCAAAGCTCCGCTGAATCCCATGAACACCCCTCCCGTCTTTTTCATTGTAATGGGTTCTTTGAGGATTATAGCCGAAAGAATCATTGCAAAGATTGGCATTGAGGTGGTGACGATGCTTGAATTGATGGGCGACGTGATGCTCAGACCAATGGTGTAGCAGCACTGGTTGAAAACGAGTCCGAACATTCCCGCAAGTCCGAGCAGCAGTATGTCCTTGAGCGGCGGGTTCTCTTTTCTGACGAAGAATGAAGCAATCCAAAAGAGTATGGCAGCGCCGACGACACGGAATGTGACCATGTGTATTCCTGTCAGTCCGTGTGTCATTGCGTCTTTCCCTACAGGAGCCATAAGCCCCCAAAAAGCGCATGCCAAGAACATGCTGATATGAGCAAAAAGTGGCTTTTTGTTATCCATTTTTCTATTTATTCTTAAAAAACGGTGCAAAGTTATACAATTTATGTCTAAATTCACTATATTTGCAGAAAAATAAAGGAAACATTATGCAA
The DNA here is from genome assembly GCA_051869235.1 of Prevotella sp. Taxonomy (GTDB): domain Bacteria; phylum Bacteroidota; class Bacteroidia; order Bacteroidales; family Bacteroidaceae; genus Prevotella. Next base: position 28,862 of record JBJEAS010000123.1, on the reverse strand, counting down.
AAATATGCCGACTACATCGAACAGATAGAGATAGAATCGCTATGGAGCGGTACACGCCATATAGTATGGAACCTCGACCCCAAGGTGAACATCCTCAGCGGTGTGAATGGTGTGGGCAAGAGTACTATATTAAATAAGGTGGTAAGAGGTCTGATACCAGGAGGCGAGTTCCCGAGCCACATGCTGAAGGGTGTGCATATAAAGGTGTACCCCAGTGATGCCCGTTGGATTCGCTACGACCATATCCGCAGCTTCGACCGCCCCTTGATGAGCAGCGACATGGTGAACAAGATTGTCGACGCCTCGGTGAATACGGAGCTTGACTGGCAGATATACCAGCTTCAGCGCAAGTATCTTGACTATCAGGTGAACATAGGCAACCGCATCATTGCCGTGTTGCAGAGTGGAGAGCCGGATGCAGCAGAGAAGGCTCAGGCCATATCGGAGCCGAAGCGGAAGTTTCAGGACATGATAGACAGTCTGTTTGCCGAGACGGGCAAACGACTGATAAGGACCCAGAACGACATCGCCTTTTCGCAGATTGGCGAACAGCTGACCCCTTATCAGTTGTCGAGCGGCGAGAAGCAGATGCTTGTCATTCTGCTTACAGTGCTGATAGAAGACCACAAGCCATACGTGCTTTTCATGGACGAGCCGGAGGTGAGCCTTCACATCGACTGGCAGCAACGGCTTATAGACTTGATTCTTGAGCTGAACCCCAATGTACAGATTATTCTTACAACCCATTCTCCTGCCGTGATAATGAATGGCTGGAATGACAGCGTCACGGAAGTGAGCGACATCATTAAGAATTAGCATCTTTATGGGCAGGAGGTTGAGTGACAATGTTACGTCGCAGTATGTTGAGGCTGCCAACAAAATGACGTCGAAGAAGGCAAGGCGCAAAATCATAGCCTATGTAGAGAGCTACGACGACATCTTGTTTTGGCGTACTGTGCTTTCACGTTTTGAAGACGAGAGCCGGTTCTTCGAGGTTATGTTGCCTTCGAAGAAAGTGCTTGTCCGCGGCAAGAAGTCGGTGCTGATGAACTTCATAGGCAATAGGGTAGGGCGTGACATGATAGCCTGCGTAGATGCCGACTACGACTATCTGCTCCAAGAGCGCACCGAGACGTCGAAGAAGATACTGTCCAGTCCGTACGTTTTCCATACTTACGTCTATGCCATTGAAAACTATCAGTGCTATGCCGACAGCCTGCGCAACGTGGCAGTAATGGTAACGCTTAACGACCATGCCATATTCGACTTCAAGCGTTTCTTGGTCGAATATTCGGAGATATGCTATCCGTTGTTCGTATGGTCAATCTGGGCATATAGGTTTGGTTTCTACATGGAGTTTTCGATTACCGACTTCGACAGGGTGGTGGAATTGGGAGGCTTCAACCTGCAGAATCCACGAGCCTCGCTCGACCATCTTAGGCATAAGGTGGAGAGGAAGGTGCATTATATGCAGCAGCACTATCCGCGCCACAGAATGGAGGTGGATGCTTTGGACAAGGAAATGCGTGAAAGGTTAGGCATCACTCCCCAGACGACATACCTCTACATGCATGGTCATCATGTGTTTGACACTATAGTAGCTCCGATAATGACAAAGGTGTGCAACAGGCTACGCATGGAACGCGAGTCGGAGATAAGCCGTACGGCGGTGCATAAGACGCAGATGCACAATGAGTTGTCGTGCTATGAAAACAGTCTTGCCGACGTGAAGCTGATGCTGAAGAAGAACATTGGCTACTTGGCTTGTCCGCAGTTCCTCAAGTTGCAGACTGATGTGGAGAATTATCTCGTCAAAGAGAATTTGAGCGAGAGTCCGAAGTCTTGAGTCGTAGTCGGATAGCTGCTGCTTGAAAGCAGAGGCGTGTTGGTCTGCCGGTCATAGTAGGCACTTATGGTGAGTAGTCGCGAGAGGGTGTAGTCAGCCATGAACGACAGTTTGAACGCAGAGTTTCCGCTGTTTGCCGAACTTGTTACTGTGGCAATGTCGCGTGTGATTGAAGCCTGCTTGCGGAACGACAGGTCGAGACGAAGGTTAAGGTCGTGGTTCACTCCCGTTTTGCGTGTCTGTGTTGTGGTTGTAGAATTCTCAGTGTTCTTTTTCCCTCCGCCTTGCGCTTTCTTTATCTTTCGCGAGGTGCTACTGCTGAATAGATTGAAATTGCTAATCTTATAAGCCATTCCTACAACCCAGTCCTTGCTCAGAGCCTCGTTGACCTGAATGCTTGTCATGCTGAGGCTCAGCACGCGTGTGGTTCGGTATTCCAGTTTGCATGTCATGTTGTTTTGCAGCGTAAGGTCGAAGCCGATAAGAGGCGAGAAAGCCTCGTTGATGCTTACGGTGCTGATGTTGTACATCGAGTTTGGAATGGGATTGCCTGTAGTGGCATCGGAGATGAATCCGAGACCGTTCATGTATTCCTGGAACGTGCTGTAAGAAGCATAGCTTCCAACGGCGAAAACGCTTTTGTAGCCATGGCGCAGGGTTATGCTCTTGAAGTGGTCGCGCAGCCATGGCAGTTTCCCAAGCCCCGTGTATCGCAGCGACCAGTTTGGCAACATTCGTTTCAGAGTAGGGAAAATGTCGAGCGACGATCCGCTGCCGGAAGTGTAGGCGGAGAGGAATGCGGGAATTAGCACGTCGGCACTGTACTGACGCACCTGTCCGAGTTCGGGATTGAATTTAGAGCCACCTATCACCGTTCCGTTGGCATCGACCATTCCTGCAGGGTAAGTGGCATTGGCATACTGTTGCTCCACACGACTTCTGAAATCTTCTATAGAAGAGCAGAACCGCTCGAACGACTTTGACTTGTAGCCGTTGTTGGCGTCGCCCATTCCCTCAAGGGCGCTCTTTAGACTTATAGTGGTCATCGTGAACGAACCACTATGTGTTGTCGGCATACCTTCATACATATATTGTATGCTCCTTGCCTTGTTCACCGTTCGGCTTGCATTGAGGTCGATCTTCATGTCGCGTATGGGCTCTAAGGTCATGCGCAGCTGCAAGTCCTCGGTTGTGCTTGTGGTAGCGGGAGTGGCGACACTGTCGGCGCATAGTAGCCAACTGTTGTCCATCGCCTTGTCGAGATAGCTGTCGCCAGCCAGACCGAAGGCGAAGTCGAGTCCTGGCGCCATGGCGTTGCCAGTGCGTTGCCCGAGCATATCGCCCACTGAAGGCGTAAAACCAGGAATGTTCATTGCCCTCTGGTTGCGATAGGAGATGTTGATGTTGCGTGCCATCATCAGGAATCGCGACACTTGCTGCAGCGGGTTGTACCACCATTGGTCGTCGAGCGGCTTCTTTGGTGTCACGCTCACTTTCACCGTGACGGTGTCGAGGTTTCTGATGATGATGGTATTGTCGTCCTTTACCTTGTATTTAAGATTGTATATTCGTCCGTCGCGTGTCTTTGCCGTTACCACCAGTCTACGGCTTTTCTTGTTGTGCTTGATGGTGGTAGTGGTGTCGTTCTTCAGCTTAATCTCCTTTTCGAAGGTGTTTTTGTTCAGTGGCAGTTTGGCGTTCTGCTTTTCGTCGGCCTTCGATTCTTTCACTCCACCTGGACTCTTTCCGTTGTTTGCTGCCAACTTGCCCTTCATCGTGGCATTGGCTTTCTTTGTCGTTTTCGCCGAAGTGGTTTTCTTGAATCTCTCGTTCGTCTTCTTCAGGAAGGGGAAGAGATTGTAGAGCGACTCAAGGTTGAGGGTCGATGTGAGGTTCAGATTCCTGTTGCTGCTGATGGTGTTGCCGAGCGAAGTGCCGTCGTCCATTTCCGAACCACGCAGCCAAGAATAGGTTGCGTTGTAGGTTGCATTGGCATTGAGCCAGTTAAGAATTGGCAACTTGTTGAGCGGCAGTTGGTATGACGAAGTGAACGACTGTTGATATTCGAGTGGTGTGCCGAGATTTCTCAGGCTTCTGCCTACAGAGTCTTTCCATGCGCGGTATTCGTCGGGGTAAAGGTCTTTGTTTACAGCCATATAGGGTTCCTCCACCTCAGCGTGGGTGGCACTCTGGAACGAGGCATGCAGATTTTTTGTCAAGTCCCAGCGCATGGAGAACTCACGATTCCAAAGGAATTGTTGGCTGAAGGTAAGCGGCAGTTTTGACCCCGAAGTCATCTCCAGGTCGCGCTCCTGCATCTCATAGTAGTTGCGCAGCAGTTCGCTGTTGAATGTTATGCTTTGCGGCAGATAGTTTAGTCCGAGAGCCTTGGGGAAAGCAAGCCATTTGCTCTTCCCTTTCAGGTTGCGGAAAGGCTCGTAGGTTTTGTAGACAGGCGAATAGCTGTAGTTGAACACGCCTCGCCATTGGTCCTCGCGCTCCCAAACAGTTGTCTCACCTGTGTTGTAGCGGTGCGAATGGCTGTAGCTGAACGAGAAGTTGGCGGGGTCGTAGGGCATAGGGTGGCGTTTGGTCTTTATGCCCACCCGAACATTTGACAGCGAGAAGTTTGTTGTTGTCGACTTGGTCACGGCAATGGCTTCGATGGAGTCACGCTCATGGCGGTCCAAGGCCGACTCGAGAGCATCGTCGAGCAGCATGTCGGTATCGAGCGGGTTATAGCGCGGACGTGTTTCTTCCTTGGTGACAGAATAGTAGAGTGGGGCAGTCACCTTCGCCTTGTCGGGGAAGAACTTGCCCAGTTCCAGGTTCGCCGTGAAGCTGTAAGTCTTGTAGTCGTCGGTAGAACGTTGTGCCACGCCCTCTTCCAGACCACCGAATCCGTCGGTCATCATGCGTCCTGAAAGGTTTACGGTGCCGAAGTCGGACAGCTGTACGTTCAAGGCTCCCGATGCCGCCCAACCTCCCTTGTTGTTAATGTCGAGCAGTCGTAACTCGTTGACCCACACCTCTCCCGACTTTACGCCTGTAGATATGTTCCTCACGCCGATTATAATTGTCTTCACCTCGCCAAGTGAGGGATTTCCAATGATTGTCATCTTGTTGCTTGGTCGGTCTTCGTCGTAGTTGCTGAATTCGCGGTTGTATGTCGCCACGCCTTGTGCCCGAGCCATGTTACGTGCCTTTTTCAGATTGACGAGTTTCGACAATTCGATGTCGAGCAGGTTCTCTTCTGGCCATACAATCTTCCTGCTTTCGCTCGACCGATAGTCGTATCTGCCTTCGGGTGTGAGTTTGAGTGGAATTTCGTATTCATAGTAGTTGTTGCGGTAGTCGCTTCCGAGACGTATGAATATTGCCAGTTGGTCGTTCTGCAGTTGCGTGGTGTTGGGCTGCAGGGCATTGGCGTGAACAAACATTTGCAGTCGCTTATACTGTCTGAGGTCGAGTGTGGTTGTCTTGTATACAGCCTTTGCCTCGCCATGCTGCAGGTTTCTTACCGTCATGTTCAGCGCCTGTTCGTTGTTCTCCACGAGTTGAGGCTGCGAAGGGTCGGTTACGCGGCTGATGCCAGGAGGCAGCACATAATTCACGGGCGACTTGTCGGTGTGTTCCTCAATGTTCACCGCGCTTGTCTCAAGTGTTCCGCTCGATGCCGCCACTTGGGTGCCCAGCTCCTGTTCGTAGGTTCGCCAATTGCCATATACAAGGTCGAGGCTGCCGAAACGCAGTATTATGGGTCGTTCAAAGTTGGTGAGGAACATACGCATGAAGCGAATGCTCGTCAGGTCACTGATGGAACCAATCTTCTCGCGGTCTGCAGAGTTGAGAGGTATTCGGAACTTGTACCAGTTCACCTTCTCCTTGTTTCCGTTGCGTAGGGATGCTGAAGCCTCGCGAATCTCAGTAAGATAGTTCTGACCTATTCGGCTTTCGTCGAAGTCTTCAGGACGAAGGCTGATTTTATATTGATAGTAACGTTCGTACTCGTTGAGTGTGTAGTCCTGGTTGATGTCCTCCACGTCGGGAGTAGTCTTGTATGACGTGTCGTAGCCTTCCGCCTGCGTGTCGTTGTCGGGCGAGTTGCCTTGCGGGTTGTTTATTCTTTTGTATCTTTCAAGTATGGTTGCCTTTCGTGCGTCAAGGTCGCTGCCGCGGTAGTAGTGGTAGTTGTCGTTGGCAGGGTCTTGCTGCCATGCGGCTCTGATGCTGTCGTTGGTCACTGTCTGTGCAAAGGCTCTGAAGTCGGCATAGCTTGGGAAGTTCTGCTCTTCTTCGTCGGTTAGTCCGTTGTAGCCCACATCCTGTTTCTCGCGCGAACCAGGTGTTGTGGCGAAGGCATAGGTCTGTGTCGCCTGTACAGGGATTTTACCCCATTGTGTTGTGGTGAAACTGTTTGTTCCGTCGACGGGCATTCCACTCTCGTAGAATTTCTTGCCGTCGCATAGAATGTCCTCGCTCACCTCGCCGAAATTGATGTAGAGGTCGCCGCCGTATTGTAAGGCGTCTGCCTGTTCGCGTGTATAGATGAACGGGTCGAGCAGCCAAAACTCCAGATATTCTATGTTTGCCGCCTCGAAGTCGTTGGTGTCCAGTTTTCGCATCATTCCCGCCCACTTCGTCCTTGGACTCGAAAGAGTGCCGTCGGTGTTCATGCTGGTGGAGAAGTTGTAGGGACCACGTTCTGAGGGGTAGTAGGCGAGGTTTAGGATGGATAGTGTCGACGTTGCTCCATTGTATGTGCTTTGGTCGCGGTTAGGATATAACTCGCTGACGTAGATTTCACGAACATAGTGGTTGGAGAGCTGTTCGAGGTCGCTCTTTATGTGGGCTGGGGTCAACGATGACGAGCGGTAGGTGAACAGCGGGTCGATGGTGTACCAAGCCATCTGCGCACGATTGAAACCGCTTGAAAGTCCTGTATTGTCGTTATGTTCGTTGAACAGCGTCGGTACGCTTGACAGTACCCACGACTTTGGATCAGAAACGTCGATGCTGTTCTTTGAGTCCTCAAAGTCGTCGATGTATGAGGCATTGTCTTGAGTGCCGCTTGCTTGTCCGGCAATGAGTTGTGCAAACTCGCCTGTGAACGAGAGATATGAAGGCTTTGTCAGATGCAGCAGTGGCAGTTTGTCGAGCATGTCGGTAAGCCATTGGCTTTCGTGTTTCCAGTTGAGGTTAAGACCCCAGAGGATGTTGTTGAGAGGCTCGCTTCCCATCGACACTTTCGATGTCAGTGTCTGTTCATAAAGTCGTTGGAATGTACCTCCAATCTGCAGGTCCTTCGAGAAGTCATATTCCCAATTCAGTCCCATCATGGTTTTGCGCTGCATACCGTATTCGGTGTCGCTTTCCAACGACACGTTCACCGACGTTCCCGCGTCGATAATGCTTTGGTTGAGGATGGTCACCTCGCCTGCCGAGTAGTCAACGCTATAGTCGCTGCCCTCGTTGAGTACCACGCCTCCTGCAGTGACGACAACCGATCCACGCGGAACGTTGTAGGCACCGAGTGAGATGACGTTTGCCGACGAACCCTTGAACTGTCCAGTCAGCAGGTATTTGTTTTTCGTGGTCAGCTGTTTGGCTGTAGTCCTTGTGCTTGAGTAGAGTTCTTTGAAACTCAGTTGCTCTGCCTTGGCACTGTCTATGCCTGCAGCCTGTAGCTGACTGAACAGGTAGGACCCGAAAGGTTCCACTTTGGGGAAGAATACTCTTCCGCCACTGACGGTGTAGCCTTCTACATAGTCGAAATAGCCGTTAGGATTGGGCTTGTCGTTGTCGTCAAGTCGGTCAGCGCCCAACAATCTGACGAGGGTCTGCTGTTTTACTTTCTCCTCGGGAATATAGTTGAGATACACACCCGTGGTATCGCTCTTGTATTTTATGTCGAGACGGAACTTCTGCTTTTCCACATTAGAGGCAAGGTAGTAGACGTTCTTCATCATCAGCTGCCAGTTTGGTGCGGCAGGGCTGTTGTTGGTGTTCTTGAGCGATTTTACGAAAAGAGCCTCCGTAGTGCTCTGTCGGTCTGTGGAGAACTCTCCCACCTGGTAGGTTTGTCCGCCGAGGGTGTATTCGAATGCAACGGCAAGCACTTGGTCGGTCTGAAGTGAGGTCTTCAGCGACACGTATCCAAGGCTTGAGTTCAGTGTGTATTCCGACGAGGTGAGAAGGCGTGCATTTTGAACTTTCTCATAGTCGACACCTCCTGAGAATCCCGAGATGGCATCAAGAACAGTAGAGGTCTTGTCGATGTCTCGTGCTTCGGCATACTGCGATGTCATTTGCTGATACTCGTTGTTGGCGTTGTTGGAAGGTGTTGCAATGCCATTGCCGCTCCACAAAGGGTTGCTGATGTTTTGTGGCAATCCTTCGCCGAGGTCGGCAAGTGCAATTATGTTTCGTGAGTTGCTTGTCGTTCCTGTCTTGTTGGTCACCCATATTTCGATGCGTGTTATCTTCACTCCCGTCACGATGTTGGGCAGCGTTGACATGGCTTTGTCATAAATGCCCCTGAAATAGTTGGCGAGGAAGAAGTGGCGGTTCTCCTCGTAGTCGGCAACGTTGAGTTCAAACGAAGTCAACTGCGTACCTCCTTTAGACGAAACGCTCTTTGACGACGATTTCTTCTGCGATACGACGGTCTGCAGCTTAAGCTTTCCAAACTGCATGTCGGTTCTAATGCCGAAAAGCGACGAGGCTCCTTTTATGAGCGATGAGTTTGAAGGAAACGACACGTTTCCCGCTTCCACCAGCTTGATTATCTCGTCCTCCTTGCCTTCGTATTTTAGCTTTATGTTCTTGGCATCGAAATCGAAAGTGGCATCGGTGTTGTAGTTGAGGCTCATGTTCACCTTGTCGCCCACCTTTCCTGTCATGTTCAGGTTTATCTTCTCGTCGAAGTCAATCGATTTCGTATTTCTGTTTCTGATGGGCAAAGAGGGGTTGTCAATGTTTTTTAGTGTAGCGCCAAGCTTTAGCTCCGCCGTTCCCTGAGTCTTTATCCTTACACCTCCAGGACCGAAAATCTTCTCGGCAGGACCCAAGTCGAAGTGCATGTCGGAGAAGGAGAATTTTTCCTTACCCTTGTTTGCCACTTCCTCGGCATTCTTCTCCCTGAAGAATCGTTTCAGTGCCCGCTTCTCGCTCCACGTCCTGTATTCGTCAGGTGTCATCAGCATAGGTGTGTTAAGATAGGTGTCGCCAATCTTCGAACCTATGAAATACATACCTGTCGAGTCATCGTATTCTGCCTTTTGTGTTATGTTGTCGGGCATCTTCAGGTCAATGGTAGCCGAGTCGAGGTCAGCCGTGGTCAGAGGTGCTGTCCGCTTCACCTTCCAACGTGATTTTGCAGCTGAGTCGGGCACAACATCATCGTCCGTCGCGACTTGGGAATTTTGCATGGTCTGCCCCTGTCGTGACGTACGGTCGACCTGCGGCGCTGCATAGGCGCAGATGCAGATCAACGATGCCATTATGATTTTCAGTCTATTCAATTGTCTATATATAAAACGAAACAAAGCTTCATTTATTGTAGACAACTATTAGCTTTAAGGCATTATTTGCAATTAATTAGTTCGCAACCAGCTTATATGCTCCCGTGATGAGTCCTAATATTACTATTATTGTGCAGCAGATGAATATAAAGGCAATGAACGAATAGATGTGGATTAATATGGTGCGGCGCACTGTCACTTTCCATGTAAAGCCGAACAGTTGTTTGAAATCCCAAACGAAAAGACCGAACAGGGCCCACCATGGCAATGGGTAGAACGTTGATTTTGTGTTGCCAAAAATCAGGACATAAATGATTGAAGCCGCCATCATCTGACCACTGATGTAGACCTGCGAGAAGAAATTCTCAGCAAGTGTAGTCTCAGGACGGATTGGTGACTTCCTGAATACGCGCCAGGCAAAGAACATGAAGAAGCAGTGAAGGCAAAGGAGCTCTATTGCCTTGTGGTCCTCCAACCATTTTGCGGCATTTTTTATGCCGTCAATAAAGTCTTCAACCTTTATCGTGCTTCCGTTGACTGTGAAAAGCACTGCCTTGTTTGGGTCGCCGTAGTCTGAGCCCGTTTTCTCCGGCATCTTTTCATCCATCTCCTTCTTCACTTCTGCAGGTGATCCGCTCAGCACTATTTTACTTGAGTCCACCTTTGCCGTCGAGTCCACCTTTGCTGTCAGGTCAGCAACTGCAGCAGAATCAGCAACAGCAGCCGATTCATCCACAGCTTTTGCCTGTTCCTTTATTTTATCCTTCATCTCTTTTGCAACATCCTTATTTATGGTCTCCGCCACGCTGTAGCCATCGACTAACGTTGTTGCTAAAGCGAAGAAAACACATAGGACGAACAGCATTTTAACTGGAGGGAAGAAAGGCATTCGACGTCCGTCAAGATATTCGCCAATCATTTTCCCTGGACGTGAGAACAAATGGAACAGTGTTCGTGGTAAACTACGATTGCCCATACCCCACACCTCAAGGGTAGACATCAAGGCATTCTTAACAGTGAATCGTTGAGTCTTGGCACTTTGTCCACATGAAGGACAAAAATTTCCTACAAATTCAGTATGGCAGTTGAGACATTCCATGTTTTGGGGGAAGTTAAAGGAGTTAAGGAGTTAAAGGAGTTAAGGAGTTAAGGAGTTATGCCAAATGCTTATATGCTGATAATTGATGCTCAAAACTAATGGCTTAACTCCTTTAACTCCTTAACTCCTCAAAATATCTTTACGCTTTAAAATTCTCCAAGTCCTCAGCCTTCATTGCCTTGATATAGGCATGATGCGCTGTGCACTCAGCCTCTGCATGGCGAACGAAGACGTTGATGCTCTTCTTGAACAGCTCAGGCGCACGTGTAGCGTCTTCGAGAAGCAGGATGGACATGATGATGTCGGCAGTCATCTCGTAGAGACGGCGTGCGAGGAAGTCCTGCAATGCCTGGTCGTTCTGCTCCTTCACGTAGTTGAGGGCATCCTCATAGAGGGCGATGAGCTTGCCGATACGCTCGCGCATCGGAGCGGCGCAATCGCAGATAGGACGCTCCATCATCTCCTTCATGATTGAGAGGTAGGTGCCGTTGGTAATGTAGCGGATGGCTGCCACTACCTGCAGCTGGGTTGTACCCTCGTAGATGGAGAAGATACGTGCGTCGCGATAGAGGCGCTGGCTCTTGTATTCCATGATGAAGCCCGAACCGCCGTGAATCTGGATGGCGTCGTAAGCGTTCTGGTTGGCATACTCGGAGTTCATACCCTTTGCCAACGGAGTGAAGGCATCGGCAAGGCGGGTGTATTTCTTCTGCTCGGCACGCTCCTCGGGAGTGAGCTTGCGCTCGCGGGCGATATCGTCGAGAGCCTTATAGATATCCACATAGCGTGCTGTCTGATACAGTATTGAACGTCCGGCGTCGAGCTTTGCCTTCATTCGTGAGAGCATGTCATATACGGCGGGGAAGTCGATGATGGCAGTGTCAAACTGCTTGCGCTCCTTCGCGTATGCCAGTCCCTCGTTGTATGCAGCCTGGCTGACACCGACAGACTGTGCGGCGATGCCGAGGCGGGCACCGTTCATGAGTGCCATCACATACTTGATAAGTCCCATGCGTGTGCTACCGCAGAGTTCGCACTTGGCGTTCTTATATACAAGCTCGCAGGTAGGTGAGCCGTGGATTCCGAGCTTGTGCTCGATGTGGCGAACGGTAACGCCGCCGTCACGCTTGTCGTAGATGAACATCGAAAGACCGCGTCCGTCGTGTGTGCCTTCCTCAGAGCGTGCGAGAACGAGGTGGATGTCAGAGTCACCGTTGGTGATGAATCGCTTCACACCGTTCAGTCGCCAGCACTTGTTTTCCTCGTCATAGCTTGCCTTGAGCATAACGCGCTGCAGGTCAGAACCGGCATCAGGCTCAGTCAAGTCCATAGACATGGTCTCACCTGCACAAACGCGAGGTATATACTTCTTGCGCTGCTCCTCGTCGCCAAACTCATAGAGGGTCTCGATACAGTCCTGAAGGCTCCATATATTCTGGAATCCCGCATCGGCAGCCGATACAATCTCCGAAGCCATTGAATACGGAGTGATAGGCATGTTAAGACCGCCGTAGCGGCGAGGCATCGACACGCCCCAAAGTCCTGCCTTGCGTGTAGCGTCAAGGTTTTCGAATGTCTTGGAAGCATAAATCATGCGTCCGTTCTCGAGGTGTGGACCTTCGAGGTCAACGTCCTCTGAGTTAGGCTCGATGATGTTGGCGGCGATGTCGCCGGTAATCTCGAGCATCTGCTTGTAGTTCTCGATAGCGTCGTCGAAGTCAACGGGAGCGTCGGGGTACTGGGCAGCATCCACGAATCCACGTTCTTTCAGTTCAACGATGCGTTTCATTTCCGGATGATTGAGGTAAAACTCGAACTCCGGATGGTCGGTATAATAGTTTGCCATTTCTTTCTTATTTTTTGGGGAGTTATGATGGGAAGTTATGATGGGGAGTTATAATGGGGAGTTAATGGGCCAATAGCTAATGCCTATAGTGTTTTGCTAAAGTCATTATCTTGGACTCCTTTACAATAGGCATTTAAGAAACGACTTGCTTGATATATATCATAGGTCATTTCTTCAGCGGTCTTTTCTTCTATATAACCCAAATCTTTGGATAAAATGATGTAATACCTACATTCTTCCAAACTACCTTGGGCAATATTCATAAGACGTAGTTTGTCAGCACGGCCAATCTTTTTATATCCTTCGGCAATGTTTGCTGCAATAGAAACTGCTGCCCTCTGAAATTGAGAGCATAGTCCATATCTTTCCCATTCGGGAAAGTTGCGGGTTATGCTATATACCTTCAGAACGAAGGAATGGGCTTTTTGCCACGCAATCAGTTCTTGGAAACTTTGTGTCATACAGTTTGCCTTAATTGGTTCCGCCAAACTATTGGCCTATTAACTTCTCATTATAACTCCCCATTATAACTTCTCCTCATAACTCCTCATATTATTTACTACTTTGTTTATAATACTTTATCAGCTTCGGCACCACTTCCTCCACCGTACCAACTATCACATAGTCGGCAATCTTGTTGATGGGAGCCTCGGGGTCGCTGTTCACCGAGATGATGATGCCAGAATCCTGCATACCGGCGATGTGCTGTATCTGACCGCTGATACCGCAGGCGATATACACCTTCGGGTGGACGGTGACACCGGTCTGGCCAATCTGACGGTCGTGGTCAATCCATCCGGCATCTACGGCGGCACGTGAGCCACCTACCTCGCCGTGGAGCACCTTGGCAAGTTGGAACAGCTGGTCGAAACCTTCCTTAGAACCAACACCGTAACCACCAGCTACAACGATGGGCGAACCCTTCAGGTTGTGCTTGGCAGCCTCAACGTGGTGGTCGAGTACCTTAACCACGTATGCCTCTGGAGAAACATATTTGGACACCTCGGGATAAACGACCTCGCCCTTTGCCTGTCCTTCATACAAAGCCTTCTGCATCACACCCGAGCGCACGGTAGCCATCTGAGGACGGTGGTCGGGATTGACGATGGTTGCCACGATGTTACCACCGAAGGCAGGACGAATCTGATAGAGCAGGTTCTCGTAAGTCTTCTGGTTCTTCTTGTCCTCATACGGGCCAATCTCGAGTTCAGTACAGTCGGCAGTCAATCCGCTGGTGAGCGATGACGACACGCGCGGACCGAGGTCACGACCGATAACGGTGGCACCCATCAGACAAATCTGCGGTTTCTCCTCCTTGAAGAGGTTGACGAGAATGTCAGTATGGGGAGCGGATGTGTAAGGGAACAGTCCCTCGCCGTCGAAGACGAAGAGCTTGTCAACACCATAAGGCAGAATCTGCTCTTCCACCTTACCCTTGATGTCCGAGCCAGCCACGATGGCGTGCAGCTCGACACCCAGTTCATTGGCCAGTTTGCGGCCCTTTGTCAATAGTTCCTGTGAAACCTCCTGCACCAGAGTGCCTTCGATTTCGCAATATACAAAAACGTTGTTCATATTCTTTTTTTCAGGAGTAATAAGTAGATAAATGAAGTTAAAAGAAGATAAATGACATTAGTCTTTTATGCCGCTATTGTTTACGACACCAGTTATATATGCGTTTAACATATAACTTGTAGCAGATAACATATTAATTATAGTATTATATGTATCTTCGTCAATAAAATCTAAGTCATGGGATAAAATACAATAATATCTACATTCTTCGAGACTGCCTTGGGATATATTGAAAAAACGTAGCTTCTCTTGCTTGCTTAATCTCTTATATCCTTCTGCAATATTTGCAGGAATAGAAACTGCCGCACGTCTAAATTGGGAAACCAGTCCAAACGATTCCGTTTTAGGATAATGTTCAGTTACCCTATACACAAAGACAACAAATTCATGTGCCTTTTGCCATGCAACAATGTTCTCGAAACTACTTGTCATAAATACTATTGTCTTTTATCTCCCCTTATCTTCTTTTATCTCCCCTTATCTCCTTATAAATTATCCAATTATCTTCTCGTTCAACAATTCCTTTATCAGTCCCTCTACGTCTGCGTCGCTGCCGGTGAGAGTCTTGCTCTCCTTGGCCTGGAAGACGATGTTCTTCACAGCCTTCACCTTTGTGGGTGAACCGCTGAGACCGCACTGCTGCGGGTCGCCGTCAACGTCAGCCACCGACCACTGGTTCAGTGTGAGGTAGGGACGCTCTTCGTACAGCTCCTTATATGGCATGTCATCGGTGCGCTCCAGTGGAGCGGTGGCACGCTTGTATTTCATCACGAGCTTCACGTTGCAGGGACGGCAGGGCGCCGCACTTCCGTTAACAGTGACGACAACGGGCATCGGAGCCTCTACTGTCTCGGCACCTCCGTCGATGAGACGGCGGATGGTGAGCTTGCCGTCTTCCACCTTCTCGATGTTCTCGGCGTAAGTCACCTGGTTGAGACCAAGCTTTTGTGCAACCTGCGGACCCACCTGTGCAGTGTCACCGTCGATGGCCTGGCGACCGCCGATGACGATGTCAACATCACCAATCTTCTTGATGGCAGTGGCGAGAGCGTAAGATGTGGCAAGAGTGTCAGCTCCGGCAAACAGACGGTCGGTAAGCAACCATCCTGTGTCGGCACCGCGATAGAGCCCCTGGCGGATAATTTCAGCCGCACGGGGAGGACCCATCGTCAGAATACCGACGGTGGAACCAGGATTCTGCTCCTTAAGGCGAAGGGCCTGTTCGAGAGCGTTCAAATCTTCAGGATTGAAGATTGCGGGCAGGGCGGCACGGTTGACCGTTCCTTCGGCGGTCATCGCATCCTTGCCCACATTTCTTGTGTCAGGGACTTGCTTTGCAAGTACAACGATTTTCAAACTCATTTGTTTTTTATTGATTGTTATTTATTGTTTGCTTTTCCTGCAAATTGGTTGCAAAAGTAACCATTTTTTTTCATTTAACAAAGAAAAACGTCATTTTTATGCACATTTACGCTTTTATTGTGCACAAAAATACTGATTTGTGCAATAAAACGACAAGGGCAACAGAAGTTTTGCTTCTGTTTGCCCTTGTCGTTTCTGTTTGTGCTTATGTCCTAAGATTAGCTAATCCTATTCAAGTTTCGCATGTCCTCAATTTATGAAGTTAGAAGGAGTTAAGAGAAGATATTGCTCCCTATGGTCGCTCAGGAAGATAAAGGACAATAGTAAAAGACAGGCTTAAACATACGTCATTTATCTCCTTTTATCTCCTTTTATCTTCTTTTTACTACTTGCGAACCAACGGTCACTGGCCGAAGGGTAAAGTAAAGTTGAGTAATCCTAATTAAAACAATTTGTTGACATTGCACCGCTTTGCATTGTTTACGGAGACGCCACCAGCTGCCTCGTCGAGTTCCTCGTCATTCAATGCCTTCTTCTTCTCGTCAAAATTGTTTGTTGCCATAATTGTAAATTTTAAAAGTTATACATTAAATTATTTGTTTTTTCTGCTGCAAAGTTACGCACTTTTTCAATAACATATCAGCCAAAACGGGAAAAATGTCAGCCAAAACGGGAAAAATGTCATTTGTGGGTGATAATTTCGCGTTTTTTGAAGTCGTAGAGTGTCAAACAACGGAGTTTATAGTATGAAACCCAATAGTTTTGCAGGCTTTGCGTGTAGTTTTGCCTTGCCGTCTGCCAGTAGTCCTGTGCCAGTGAAAGGTCGTTGACGGTGGCCTGTCCCTTGATGAATCGGGCAAGCATTGCGTCGTATGCCTCCTGTGCTATGCTAAGTGCCTTGCGCGAATTGTTGGCGATGTTCTGTCGTTTGTTGAAGTCATCAACAGTCACCACGACATCGAGTTCCGTGTCGCGTGCCGATTCAGTCTGTGTCTTCTCGGCGTTCTCTAATCGGCTTTTTGCCGCCAGATATGCATTTTTTCTCTGTCCCCAATCCTTGAGGGGTATTGACAGCGAAATGACGGCAGACTCTTGCCTCAGTGGTTTGTGGTAGGAGTCCCAGAAGTTGTCTGCCACCTGGTTGAGACCGATGCTGGCATCGATGTCGATGCTGACACGTCGTTCCACCTTCGCCTTCTCCACTTCTCGTTGTGCCTCTGTCACGCTTTGTTGCGTCTCAACGTATTTTGGATTGTTTTCCTTTGCATATCTTACGGCGTCGGCTGGGTCGACAATCAGCGATGTCGGCATGGTTGGTATTATCAGCTCAATATCTGTTTCACGGTCCATTCCGAGATATGTGGCGAGATTCTTTGCAGCCTCGTTTCGCGAGATGTTCGCGTTGTCCAAGGTGTTCAGCGCATTGGTGCGCTGCAGGTCGAGAATGCTAAGCTCTGCCTTTGAAATGCTTGCAATCTTAAAGCGGCGACGACCTATGGCGTAGATGGTGTCGCAGGTTTGGAGATATTCCTCTGCCATGCGTTGCAAGTCTTGTGCCAGTGCGAGATTGAAAAAAAGTGCCACCGCTGTCTGTGCCGCTGTCTCCACGTTGTATGCATAGGTCTTCTCAGCCAGTTTCAGCTTCATCGGCTCAATCAGCTTGTTCCATTTCAACTCGTTGAACCCCCAGAGGCTTTGCTTGTAGCCTACTTTTATTGGCACTGTGGTGAACTCGTCGTAGTTGGTGCCGTTGCCGAAGGTGTGCAGGAAACCGAGCCCTGTTGTGGCATAAAGTGTTCCGCCAAGAGGCTCAATCTGCTGTGTAAGCCCCACATTAGCCTCCGAGTAGAGCATCTGCTGTTCGCGGTAGGTGTCTCGGTCTTCATCGCTGATGTATCGTTGCACCATGTATCTTTCATACTGCAATGGCGTTGACGTCAGTGTCAGTTGCGGCTTTCTGCTTGCCAACCAGGAGAGATGCTCGAAACGGTTGGCTTCAAGCACGCTGCGGTATTTGTCTGCCGAAAGTGAACTGTCGGTAGCCAGGGCAACCACACGCTCCAGGTCGAGCGTCACCGAGCGTTGTGCTGCCGTCGTCGTTGCCATCAGCAGTGATGCTATTATTCCGATATACCTCATGTCTGCCTTATTTCTTTACTATTATTTTTTCTCCGTCGGTCAGTGTCTCGTTGCCTTCAACTATTATTTGACTGCCTTGTGGTAGGTTTTCCTCAATGTTCACCACACAGAGCCCCTTGGCTTCCTGCCTTGGCGAGACCTTGATTTTCCTTGCTGTGCCTTTTTCTGCTACGAAAATCACTTGATGCCCGCCTCTTAGTGTGATGGCTTTCTTTGGCACTATGGTCACGTCTTCAATGTGTCGTTCGAAGCTCACTTCCACGTTCATGCCGTCAAACAACTCCTTGTCAGCCTTGAGTATGGCTCTTATGCTTACTGTCCCGTTCTCGTCCACCATAGGGTTGATGTCCATCACTCTTGCGTCGTATGTCTTCGATTTGTCGGAAATGGGAGTGACACCGACTCTGTTGCCTACCTTTACCATACCGAGGTCTGCTTCCATCACCTTAAACTCCACCTCCATCTTCTCCGTTGAAATGATGCGGCAGATGGCCGTCCCTGCTTGCGACATTGTATGTGGCTGTATGCTGAGGTTGGCTATGACACCGCTGAATGGAGCCTTGACCACGCTCTGTGACAGGTCGTGCTCGGCTGCCTTCTGTTGGCTTATTGCCAAGCTGTATCCGCTTTTCACTTCGGCAAGGCGTTTAATCTCTGCTGGGATGGACTTTGGCTTGTCAGGGTCATAGCCTTGTGAGATTATCACGTCCTCCATGTTCAGCTTCGCCTGCTCCACTGTCTTCTTTGCCTGCTCTATCGCATTCTGCTGCTTGAACGTGTTCAGGCTTGCTATCTGTTGTCCTTTTGCCACTGTCTGTCCGTTGTGTACAAACACCGCCTCAATGGGCAGTGCCATCGAGAACGACACATCGGCATACTGGCTTGCCTTTATCTTTCCTTGCACGGCAAAGGGTTCGTCGAAATTTCCTTGTCTTAAGGTCACGACCTTAACGGTGTCCACGGTGGCTTTTGCGTTGTCACTTTGCCCACCATTGCTGCAGCTTGCCGTGGCAGCCATTATCGTTGCAAATAATAATATTTTTCTATACATTATATTATTATATTAATAAAGTTTCATTTTACCCTCTGAACTACATCTGCCTTAAACTCATTTCGTAGAACAGTCCCTTCTTCGCCATCAGCTCCTCGAAGTTGCCTTCTTCGGCTATGTGCCCCTGGTCGAGCACTATAATGCGGTCGCAGTGACGAATGGTTGACAGGCGGTGAGCTATGACCACCCTTGTGCAGTGCAGCGAGTCGAGGTTGTCGCTCACCTGTTTCTGCGATATGTTGTCGAGTGCCGATGTCGCCTCGTCGAAGAATATTATCTGTGGGTGTCCTATCAATGCGCGAGCTATCAGCAGTCGTTGCTTCTGACCGCCGCTGAATCCGCCGCTTCCCTCAACCACTACGGTGTGGAGTCCCATTGGCATGCGTTTCACGTCCTTTTCCATGTCTGCCATGCGCAGAGCCTCCCATGCGTCGTCGTGTGTCGACCATGGGGAGGTAATGGTGATGTTGCGGAACAGGTCGCCCGTGAACAGGCTTCCGTTTTGCAGGCAGCAACCTATCTTTCGTCTTAGGCTGGTCTTGTCCACCTTTGCCAAGTCGTAGTTGTCGTAGAAGATTTCACCCTTCAAGGGCTTCTCGAATCCGAGCAGCAGTCGCATCAGCGTGGACTTGCCGCATCCCGACTTGCCCACAATGCCCACATACTCTCCTGGGGCAATGGAGAGGCTGATGTTGTCTATCACGAGCGGACTGTCGTCAGAATATCTAAACGAAACGTCGTTCATCTCAATGCTGCCCATAAGCTCGTCAACCTGTGGAGCGTTCTGCTCTATCTCTGGAGTCGCCTCCAACAGTGGCTTGAGATTGTCGAGCATCGGCTTTGCCTGTGCCATTTCCGGTATGGTGGCAACCAGCGTCGTTATGGCAGCTGCAATCATGCCGTATGCCGATGTGAACGCGATGTAGTTGCTCATCGACACGTCGGTAGAGAGAATGAAGTAGTAGAGCAGCACGGTGCCTCCGATGTTGCACAACTGCAGCAGTGCAGGAAGGAAACGGCGGTCGAGTGCGGGGTTGTAGATGTAGTGTGATGCATCGGTGTATTTGTCGAGCCAAAGGGTAAACGCCCTGTTCTCGCTTCCTGTCAGCTTCAGTTTCTGTATTCCCGCAAACATGCCGTATTCCATACCCGACAACTTGCTTATCTTCTCGGTGTATGCAGCCCTTACCTTGACGATGCTCTTGTAGTAGAGCGTCAAGGCTATGATTTCTATTATTATTATGCAGAGTGAGGGAACAAGCAGCGATTGAGCGTAAATGAAGACCTGTATGAAGTACACCACCGAGAACATTGTAGTGAGGAATGCTCCTACTATGGTGTCGTTCAACAGGCTGCATATTGCCGCTATGTTGTTGATGCGCATCGTCAATTCGCCCGACGAGTTCTTTGTGAAGAAGTTTGGGCTGAGGAAGAAAGTGCGTGCCATGATGGCGTTCTGCAGCTTCATCTCCACCACTCTCCTCACACGCTCGGTGCAGAGGTTGCGCGTCAGCGAGAACAACATGGTTCCTACACCGGCACCTACCAGCAGACCCAATATTGGCAACAGCTCCTGAGCATCGCCAGTCGGGATGACCATGTCGAAAATCATCTTGTTTGCCATAGGAGTGAACATTCCGAACAATGCCAGCACGAGGGCAGCAGCCAACAGCAATACGTAGTTGGATGCCGAAACGGACTTCATGGCGAATGTCAGCAGGTCTTTCGGCTCTAAAGGCTTGTTGGGCAAGGGCGTGCAGAACGATATGGCATGGTGGCTCAGAGTGGTGCTCATTGCCTCCTTGTCCACTTTGCGCTGCACTCCGTTATTGTCTGTATAGGTGTAGCCGAACCCCCATTTCGTTGGTATCAGCGGCGTTATGTTGCCTTCCTTGTCGTAGCCCAACATCGGGCCAATGCTGTTCGTCCACCACTTGTCCTTCAGTGTCACCTTGCGTGTCATTATCCCGTTGGGACGCAGTATGGAACTGAGCATTTCCTCTGGCGATGCCATTCCGTTGTCTGAAAGCTCGTATCCTGTGATGCCTAATGCTTCAAGCACAGTGTGCAGGCGGCTGTGGTCCGTCTGCGGTATGTGCTGCTTCGTTCCGCCACTGAACCCCATTCGTTTCCTTGCTCGTTCGAATGTCTCTATCAGGGTGGCTTCCTCCAGCTTCCTCCGTTTTTCTATTTGGTCTAAAAATATCGACATATATTAAATGCTCTTCATCAACTCCTTGTACATTCCCTCTTGTGATATCAACTCGTCGTGGGTGCCGCGTTGCATTATTTTGCCCTGGTCCATGACGATAATCTCGTCGCAGTCGCGTATCGTCGACAGGCGGTGGGCTACAATGACCTGTGTCGCACCCATTATCCTTATCGATTCCATCACGTGTTCTTCTGTAGTAGGGTCGAGGGCACTTGTCGCCTCGTCCATAATCAGTATTACAGGCTCCTTGGCGAGTGCCGTGGCTATTTCCATGCGTTGGCGTTGACCGCCGCTGAAGTTCTGTCCCCCCTTTATCAGCTTTGTCGAGAATCCCTCTGGGCGGTTGATGATGTCTTTCCTTATCTGTGCGTCGTTGCATGCCATCATCATGGTGAAGTCCTCTATCGACTGGTCCCACATCTTGATGTTCTGTGCAATGGTGTCATCAAACAAAACCACGTTCTGGTCCACCACAGCCACAGAGTTCGTCATCTCCTCCTGGCTTATCGTCTCTATGGGTCTTCCGTCAAACAATATCTCGCCGCTCCATGGTTTGTACAAGCCAGAGATCAGCTTTGCCAGTGTCGACTTGCCGCATCCGCTTGAGCCTACGAATGCCACGCTCTTTCCCGGCATTAGATGCAGGTTGAAGTCTTCAATGAGTGGTGGCATCAGAGGGTTGTAGCCAAAGGTGACGTGGCGCAGCTCCAGCTCGCCTCCCAACTTGCCTTCTGCCATGGTGCTGTTGTCGCTTCGCTTGTCGGAGGGGTATTTCATCACATCCTCCACGCTTTCCATCTCCGACCTCATCTCTATGAGTTTCTGGCTTGCCGTAACCACTTCGTTGACTGGTGTCATGAACGAAGCCATGAAGCCTTGGAAGGCGAGCAGCATACCTATTGTCATGTCTCCGCAGAGTATGTTGTAGGCTCCGATGATGAGTACGGTGGAGTTGACCAGCGTTAGCACCAATGTGGGAAGAAGTCCCATCTTTAGGGTCTGTACCGTGGCGGCACTCTCTATGTTGAACTTTTGGCTCCATAGCCCGCTCCAGTATTCGAAAAATCCCGACTCGGCGCCTGCCGCCTTTACGCTCTCCATGTTGTCGATGCACGAGACCGTGGCGTTGTAGTATTGTGCTGTGCTTCGCTGTTGGCTTCTCACGAGGTTCACTCGTTTCTCGGCATAATATTGCAGCGACAAGATGTTCACCACCACGGCTATTATGCCTATCAATGTCAGCGTGACGTTATACGACAGCATTAATATAAGATATAGCACCAGCATCGCTACATTTATTATTTGTGGTGCCAGCACGGTAACCAACGAGTTGGTGATTGTCTCGTTCTGATAGCGTCGCTGTTGCAGGTCGCCAACGTAGCGCATGGCAAAGAAGTTCATGGGCAGCGACAGCAGGTGGCGCAGAAATCCTATGTTGCCCTTCATGGCAAGAACACCGGCTATCCGCTTGCTGTAAAGTTCGTGCAGCATCACCAGGAAGAAGTTGAATACCGCCATGGCAGCCATCGAGATGAGGAATATCGTCTGCCAGTCCCTGTTGCGTCCTGACAGTATCTCGTCGGCGAAGATTCGAGTGAACATCGGCACTGCAATAGATACGCACGCCGTCAGCAGACCGAAGGTCATCGTCAGCCAGAATGCCGACATGGCTCCACGCAGATGTTTCTTCACATACTTGAAGATGCTTGTCCTGCTTCCTCCCTTCTCGAACTTCTCCGTTGGCGAGAACTCAAGGGCCACGCCGGTGAACGAACGCTCAAACTCGTCCATTGGAATTTCCACAGGTCCTGTGGCAGGGTCGTTGAGGCAGGCCTTGTTTCTCTTGAAGCCGCGGAACACTACGAAATGCTCAAAGTTCCAGTGTATGATGCAGGGCTGCATGCCCTCCAACGCCTCTGGCTCCACACGGTAGCCCGACGCTTCTAACCCGTAGCCCCTGGCAGCCTTTAGGATGCTCTTCGCCGAACTGCCGTCGCGCGACACTCCGCATGCCGTTCTCACCTCTTCCAAGGGTAGCCATTTGCCGTGGTAGGCAAGTATCATGCAGAGCGATGCCGCTCCGCACTCCACCGACTCCATCTGTATGACCACCGGCACCTTTTTGACGTTGTTTCCTATCTTCATGGCATTACTCTCCAATCAGGTTGTTTACTGCGTCCTCTACATTGCCGATGAGCACCTCGTAGACTTTCTTGCGCGAGGTGATGACCTGCACGTTGCAGAATGTTCCAGTCGGTATCTCAATCCTTTCGGCTTTCTTGCGGCTCCATTTCAGACCTGAAGGCGTACTGGCGGCATCGAGCAGCACCTTGACTTCGTAAATGGCCTTGTCGGCAGGAAGAAAGGCGGCAAGTGCGTCCATCTTCAACTTCTTTGCCACCTCGCCTTGTGTCGTGGGGTAGCGTTCTATGCTCGTTATCTTGCCGTATGCATATCCCCATTTCTCGCGCTCCATATTGGCTGGAGTAACCTGCGCCTGCTGGCCTATCCTCAGCTTGCGCACGTCCTCAAACTGTGCATAGACAAGCATCTCGCGGTTCATTCGGTCGCTCTGTTGGGGCATCATCCATACTATCGCCTCCTGTGCCTTGAACTGCTCGCCTTCCTGTTTGTAGGTCAGCACCACGCCGTCGTTCTGTGCCTTTACGTCGGTGGTGGCAAGGTCGTTCCTCACTTCCATCAGCGGCTCGCCGACCCTTGTCTGTCTGCCATGGGCGGTGATGACTCTTTCCACCGTCCCACCGTATGGCAACGCCATCGGTGTTGGCTCGCCGTGCGGGAACAGCACGCCCTGTGCCGATACCTTGTAGTTCACTGTGCCGAATATGCACCAATATGCTACCACAACGCACATCATCACCATTGCACACAGTACAATGATTAGCGACGGACGAGTGATTCGTGCCGATTCCAGTATGTTGTCGTTGTTGTCAAGCGCTTCAAGAGAGCGCTTGTTGAATATGCTCTTTTCTGCCATGGTTAATCTTTTTATTTGGCAAAGTTAATCATTTGTTATCATTTGACAAAGAAAAAAAACAATTTTTGTTATAAAAAACAATAAAAATATTCCCAACATGTCATTTATAGGATAGTTTTTCTTATCTTTGACCACAAAAAGAACTATTATGGACATAAATTCAAAATTCAGTCAGGCGGCTGTCATAGCCGCAAGTATCGCTTTCTTGGGCATGTGCATCAACGACGGTATCGACGACTTCGTCAACAAAGACCGAAAAGTCACGGTGAAAGGACTGTCGGAAAAAGAGGTGGAGGCGGACAAGGTAACGTGGCCTATTCCGACAAAAGAACTGGGAAACGACCTCCCTGAGCTTTATCTGCGCATCAACCAGACGACGCAGAAGGTGAAGACTTTCCTGAAACAGCATGGAGTGAAGGACAACGAGATTAGTGTCAATGCGCCAGTGGTCATCGACCTCAATGCCGACCAGTATAACAATAACATCCGAGCCTACCGTTACAACATCACGTCCACCATCACCGTCACTTCATCCAACGTGAAACTGGTGCGCAGCATCATGGCGCGTCAAGGTGAGCTGTTGAAGCAGGGCGTGGCTGTGGTTGACGGTGGATATGAAAACCGCACCACATACGAGTACGTCTCGTTCCAAAAGATGAAGCCCGAGATGATGCAGGAGGCTATAAAGAATGCGGAGACTACTGCGCAGCAGTTCGCAAAGAACAGCAGCAGCAAACTCAATAAGATTGTCTCTGCCGACCAAGGGCAGTTCTCCATCGACGACCGCGACTCCAACACGCCTTACATAAAAAAGGTAAGAGTGGTAACAACCGTAACCTACTCACTGAAAGATTGAGGCCACTCCTTTAATTCCTTAACTCCTTTAACTCCTTTTATTATGGAATACATGTCAGAAGAGGGCTACAACAAGATTTTAGCCGAACTCAAACAACTGGAAGCCGTCGACCTGCCAAGGGTCAGGGATGCAATATCCGAGGCACGAGCACAAGGCGACCTCAGCGAAAATTTCGAATACCATGCAGCAAAACGCGAGCAGGGAAGAATCCTCAGCCGCATTCGTTACAAGCAGCGCATACTTGAACATGCTCGGGTAATAGACCGCAGTCTCTTGGGAAGGGAGACCGTGGGACTGCTGTCGAAGGTAGAGATGACCAACCTTGCCACTAAGGCAAAGATGACCTACACACTTGTCAGTCCACACGAAGCCGACATACGCGAGGGAAAGATTTCTGTCAAGTCGCCCATTGCCCAAGCCCTCATGGGGAAGAAGGCTGGCGACACGGTCTGCGTTCGTGTCCCAGCCGGTATGCTACAGCTGCGCATCGATGGTGTCACCATAGGGTGATTTTGATTATTTTGGCCGACTGAATTCAAGCACAAAAGTTTAGAAATGAGCAAAATTCGTGTATAATAATATGATACAACAGACAGAATTTCGACTAAAGGCAAAGAGTAGAGGTTGTCATCTGATAACTCGTGAGATACTCGACAACCTCCCCAAGCCACTCCCAAAGGTTGGCTTGCTCAACCTCTTTGTACAGCACACGTCATGTGGTCTTAGCATTAACGAAAATGCTGACCCGGATGTAAGAAGAGACATGGAGAAGATAATGAATCATATCGTCAAGGAGAACGAGCCGTACTACGACCACGTGTTGGAAGGTGCAGACGATATGCCGGCGCATGCAAAAAGTTCTTTGTTTGGCGTCAGCATCACCATTCCTATCACCAACGGAAGGCTGAACCTTGGCACATGGCAAGGCATTTACCTTTGCGAGTTCCGCGATTACGGTGGGGCACGAAGTATTGTTGCCACAATTTACGAGTAGAATAGTCTTAGTGATTTATGATTTCAATAGAACAATTGACAGGCATCGTCCGCGACGCTTCAAGACTGATGGTCAGCGACGGATTTGAGATAGAACAAAAGGGAGGGTGCGAGAACATTGTGACATCATCGGATGTGGCAGTGCAGAACTTCCTGTGTGAAAGGCTATTGGAGCTGATGCCCGCCTCAGGATTCCTGTGCGAGGAAAGGGACATCAACGACACCCGACACGAATACACATGGATAATCGACCCTATTGACGGCACCGCCAACTATAGCCGTGGCATCGACCAGTGTGCCATTTGCGTAGGACTGAAGCATGGAGATGAAATGCAGTTGGGAGTGGTGTATCTCCCCCGCACCGGCGAGCTTTTCCATGCCGAGAAAGGCATGGGAGCATACCTCAACGGCAAGAGAATCCACGTTTCCAATCGCCAATTCAGCAATTCTGTGCTGTGTACCGCCCTGCCCGTTTATCACAAGGAGTACGCCGAGGTATGCTCAAGGATAATCGTTGATGCCTTTGGCAAATGTAATGACATCCGCCGCTTCGGTGCTTGCGCTCCCGAACTTTGCTATTTGGCAATGGGCAGGTGTGAGCTATATTTCGAGTATCTGCTCAGTTCATGGGACTATGCCGCCGCCTCACTGATAGTCACTGAGGCGGGAGGCATAATCACTTCCGCCGACGGAAACAAACTGTGCCTTACGGAGCCGTCAGGCGTAATTGCCGCAAACAACATATCGAACCATCAACAGTTGCTTGACATAGTATTAACTGATAAAACAAAACATCAATTATGAAAAGCTATAAGTGTATTATCACAGGAGTATTGACTGCCTTGGCTCCTCTTTTTCTTCAGGCACAAAGCATAAGGCAAAACTTCGATTTGGGCTGGCAATTCTCAGAGAACAATGGCAGTTGGCAGCAAGTTGACCTGCCTCACGACTGGGACATTCATCATGCCCCGAAAGCCGACGCTCCCACAGGCAACGATGGTGGTTATTACCCTGCCGGATTGGGTTGCTACAAGAAGACGTTTACAACACCAAAACTGGAAAAAGGTGATGCATTGAAACTCCATTTTGATGGTGTCTATCAGAATTGTGAGGTATATCTCAACGGGCAGTTGGCAGGCAGGCATGGCTACGGCTATACGCCATTCCATATTGACATAACTAAACTGGTGAAAAATGGACAGAACGAAGTGGAGGTGAGAGTCGATAATAGGCTTCAGCCAAGTTGCCGCTGGTATAGCGGTTCGGGCATATACC
Source organism: Prevotella sp. (assembly GCA_051869235.1). Lineage (GTDB taxonomy): Bacteria > Bacteroidota > Bacteroidia > Bacteroidales > Bacteroidaceae > Prevotella. Next base: position 2,087 of record JBJEAS010000123.1, on the reverse strand, counting down.
GCCATGTGTGGCTCGAAACCTACAAGGCAAACGCCATTGACGACCCAAAGAAACTATTCGTAACAACCCAACAAATCTATAATATATCCGCCGACGGCACGCGTGCCGATTCAGCAAGACTGAGCATCGAATATGATGGCAAAACACTCGAAACACGCCTCATGAAGGATGTGGCCCTGTGGAGTCCTGAACATCCTGTGCTATATAATATAAAGGTGGGAGAACTGAACATAAAACATGGCTTCCGAACCTTTAGTTATGATGCCAAGAATGGGTTTGTGCTCAATGGAATACCTACCATTATCAATGGTGCCTGCGTGCATCACGACAACGGGGTGATTGGTGCCATGTCGTTTGATGCGGCCGAGATACGTAAGGTACAACTGATGAAGGAGGCGGGATTCAATCTTCTCCGCACCTCACACAATCCTCAGTCGGCTGCCTTCTATGCGGCATGCGACAGTCTCGGCATGATGGTCATCGACGAGGCTTTCGATGGTTGGTACACCCAGAAGACTCCCTACGACTACCATCTGCTGATCGACTCTTGCTATCAGGAGGACATTGCCGCCATAGTGTTGCGCGACCGCAATCATCCGAGCATCGTGTGCTGGAGCATCGGCAACGAAGTAATCGAGCGCAAGGAACTGCGTGTGGTTCAGACTGCCAAGAACTTCAAGAACACTATTCTCAAGTACGACAAAACCCGTCCTGTCACCGAGGCTCTATGCTCATGGGACAATGACTGGGAAATATTCGATCCCCATGCCGAAGTGCTCGACATCGTGGGCTACAACTACATGATGCACAAGGCTGAGAGCGACCATGAGCGTTGTCCGGAACGTGTGATGTGGCAGACGGAAAGTTATCCTCGCGATGCCTTTGCCAACTGGAAGCATACCATGGAGCGTCCATACATCATCGGTGACATCGTATGGACAGGACTCGACTATTTAGGCGAGTCGGGCATCGGGCAGTTCTACTACGAGGACGAAAAAGCGGGCGAGCATTATGTGCGACCACACTTCCCGTTCCATGGTGCCTATTGTGGAGATGTTGATATAACAGGCTGGAGAAAGCCTATATCGCATTATCGTGACATGTTGTATAACATTAAGGAAGGTGACACCGACTATATATACATGGCAGTGAAGGAACATCCCGACTTCCACAAACAGGGTGGAAAGATTTCCGAGACAATGTGGTCGGTATGGCCCACATGGGAATCATGGAACTGGCCTGGCATGGAGGGAAAGAACCTTGAAGTGGAGATATACAGCAAGGCACCAATGGTAAAGTTGTATCTCAACGGCAAGTTGCTGTCAAGCGGAAAACCGTCAGTAGGCAACAAATACATTGTCAATGTCCCGGTGCCATACGAGCCGGGGGAACTGCGTGCCGCAGCATGCGATGCAGACGGACGGGAATATGCCACGACCAAACTCATCACTGCCGGCGAGCCTTACGCAATCCGTCTGACCCCGGAAAGCGATAATCTCAAGGCAGGAGCCTCAGACCTACTCTATGTCACTCTTGAGATAATTGACAAGAACGGCAATGTGTGTCCCAATGCGGCCATTCCTGTGGATATTGCAGTTTCAGGCTCAGGCTCCCTGCTTGCTGCTGCCTCGGCCAACTTCAAAGACTTGGAGCCCAAGACATCCAACCATGTAACCACATACAAGGGACGTGCACTTGCTGTGGTGCGTAGTGGTATGAAGAAAGGACAGGTAAGAATATCCGCCAAATCAGCTGGTATCAGTGAACAGGGGACAGACACCGTTCAACGATGTTGTTTTGTTTTAGTCGTCAAATTCCATTAATGTTCAGCAATATTTCTTTGAGAACTTATCAAGCTAAAGCAAGTTCTTGATTAATGATGAAGATAATCATTAATCATTTATCATTCATCATTCATCGAAAGTCCCCTGTGTCCCCGTGTCCCTGTGAAGAATATGAGAAATGTCCAGAATATTAACATTCGTTACGGGTCGGGAGTACCTGTCCGTGTGACCCCTGACCTGTGACCCCTTAAATTAACAATTATTTTCTAAATAACTAACTTCATTTAGATTATTTTTTGTACC
>JBJEAS010000122.1:0-31933 GCA_051869235.1 Prevotella sp. | reverse complement strand
TCCTAAATACGGCGGATTACCAAACACAAACACCTCTTCGTCCTTAGTATGCGGACAAACAACATTCCAGTCCAACCGACAAGCATTGCCGCATACTATTTGTGTAATGTTTTTTAGAGGCAGGGCTTTGGTGTTTACTCCAAATTCCTCGTTCAGTTTCCTGTTCATCTGATGCTCGGCAAGCCACAGCGACAGCATTGCCACCTCGTGGGGGAAGTCGAGAAGCTCAATGCCGTAGAACTGGTCGAGGCGAATCACGCTGTTGTCAACAAACAACTGACCGCCCTCTCCCTGACAAGCCTTCTGAAGCTTCAAGATGTCCATCTCCAAGAAACGCAGCGACTTATAGGTGATGATAAGGAAGTTGCCGCTTCCACACGCTGGGTCGAAAAACTTCATTCGGCTCATGCGCCTCAACAGATTGTCGCCATCGCCAACAATGGCTTTCAGTTCCCGGAAATAGTCTTTCTTCTCAATGCCGCGCAGTTCCCTCAGTTGTCTCACCTTCTCGTATCTCTCATTCAGCTTCTGATATTCCCCACGCAGCTCGTCGAGGAACAGCGGATTTATAACCTTCATAATGTTTGGCACACTCGTGTAGTGCATGCCTTGGTTGGCACGCTCTTCTGGGTTCACCACAGCTTGAATCATCGACCCGAAAATGTCGGGATTGATGTCCTTCCAGTCCAGTTCGCCACACTCAATGATAATCTTTCTTGCCCTCGCTCCCATTTTGGGAATCTGAATGTGCTTTGAGAACAGACCGCCGTTGACGTAAGGAAACTGCTTCACTATGCTTGGTATGTCCCTGCTGCGCAACGAAAGGTCCATCACGTTGAACGACTCGTCGAGATAGTCCGACAGGTCGCTGCCGTCTTCCTTCGTAAATCGCATGATGGAAGTCGTAAACAGCCCTTCCTCAAAAATGCCTGTGTCTTCGGCGAAGAAGCAGAACAACAGTCGGGTGATGAAGATGTTGAGGTCGTGAAGGTCGCTGTCGCTGCGGAAGTCGTTGTAGGCACGCAGCTCGTCATGTAGTTTAGCCAGTTTCTCGGCAGCCTTCACGTCGGCAGGATTCTCTTCCACATAGTGCACACGCTCAATGTCCATCAGCGGATAGAAGAATGCGAAGTCGCAATGCAGTCGGTCGAGAGGATTCTCGTAGGTGTCCTTCTCCCTTAGGTCGTAGGCGAGAATTGTCTCACCGTCGCTCACTGCCACTATCTTTGGAGCAGCCTTCAACACTTGGCTGTCGGTCTTCAGCTTTTCCAACTCGTTGGTCATTCGCATCTTGCACACTGCACGGAAGCATAAAAGTCCCTTTATGAGCAGTCCGTCGAAAGTCTTCAGAATGCCCTTGCCTTCCTTGTATCTCTCAATGTCTCTCTCGCTTTTGCCAAAGGAGTATAGCAACTCATATCCCACCTCGTCGGCGGGAATGTCGTAGTCGTGAAACGCCATCAGACGTTCCTCTATCTCCCTATAGCCAAGCTGTGTTTTCTTTGCCATAGGCGTAGCCTTTCTTTTAGTTTTAGGCAAAAGCACTTATCGGCAGAATATGGGCAAAACATAAAGACCTCACGATATGGCAAAAGAAAGGCGTGCGCCTTGTCCTTACCATAATCTTGAGGCCCTGAGAATGCCCATGTTACCTGATAAGTCATGCCCACGCCTATGCAGCGCAGACATCAACACTTATACTTCGGTAACATAATCATAGAAATTTCTCAGGTTTCAAGATTAACCGAATAACTGCTAATGCTGTTATTAATAAATCCACAAAAATGAGTCGCACCCTTCACCAAGAGCTAAAACTCAGGTGCAAAGATAGTGCAAAAAATCGATTTAGCGAAGGAAAAGAGAATATTTTTTCTTTTCTGAGCGTGAGATTTTTATCTAAGTTGAGCGAAATACAAAATAAAAAAGGATTTTTTTTTGTGTTTTTCTTGATAGAATAATTTATTTGCATTATCTTTGCAAAATAATATGAATAGGTAATTACATTATGACGCATGAGGCCATTCTATCAAGCTCAGGGGATATGACTTCCTTCAGATTCGGTAACTGCAATGTCAGATTCCGCACTCCTTCCCGACTGAAACGATATACAGAGGTGAAAGAGTGGGATAATGGTTATATTGTAGTTACTGCTGACTATGAAGGCATCGGATTGACAGAGGAATACATTGACCTCCAGCCAATTCTCGAGAATTTATATATCAATCCTTCCTCATTTCTCAAACCAATAAAGACCGTAAAAATTGAATAGATGAGTGAACAAGAACTATTGACAATCGTTGAAAATGCCAACATGATAGTTAGCGGATACGCCTTCACATTATCAGAAGACGGTAATGTATGCCAAAGGACGTAAGCCTTAACATAAGGCTGAGTATTGACGGCAAGGAAAGCCTCGTTACGGCATCGACAAACGTCCAGGAGCTTGCGGATGGACTCTGATTTTTTGTGTTTTGTCTTTTTTTATACCAAAAATATATTGTTTTGTTCCTGTTTTTGGTGATTTTTTCACGTTTTTCGCAAATAAATTTGTTTGTTTCGGCTTTTTGTGCTATATTTGCAGGCAAATTAATATTTTCTATGATTCAGGAATTTACAGTTAAGAACTTCTTTAGCATAAGAGAAGAGCAGACGCTGAGTTTCGTGCCTAATGCAGACACGGACAAGCGCGACATGTATGTGCGAAAAGTTTCGGAAGACGTCGAGCTGCTGAAGATTGGCATTGTGTATGGAAGCAATGCCAGCGGAAAGACTACTATACTTCAGGCGTTTGATTTCTTCTGCGAAATAATGCTCGACAAACCAATGTCGAAAAACGACCCCATCCCATTCTTTCCGTTCTTGCTCGACAACCACAGCCGTAAGGAACACTCAGAGATGTCGATGACATTCTGGATTCTTGGCGAGCGTTATGTGTTGGACATTGAGTTTGACGAATATCGTATCTATACAGAGAAACTTAACGTATATATTTCGAGCCGCCGCCCGACCTTATTATATTATAGGGATTATCATGAGGACAAAGACTATAGCAACGTCACTTTCGGAAAGAAAGCTGGCATAGACATGGCTACAAAGCGAGCCATAATGGGCAATACGACAAACAACTGTACGGTGATGGCTGCCTTTGGTCAGTCAAACGCAGTCACTTCACGCCTTAACGATGTTTATGATTTCTTCAGTACATCCATGAATGACATTTTGTCGCCACGCGGCACGTTGTCTTTCGATGTGAGGGATGACTTGAATAATGACACAGATGGTAATTTAAGGAGATTTCTGTTGAAAATGCTCAGTATGAGCGATTTCAATATTGAAGATATGGCAATTGAGAATATTGAGGAAAAGATTACGCCCGAAATGGAGGTGGTGATTATGAATTCGCCTATGCCAGATGAACAGAAAATAGAGATGCTGCGCCGCGGTACAATAAAACATGATGACTTGGTTTTCAGACATCGTGGTGATAATGGGCTTTTCGCCCTTCACGAACGGTTTGAATCTGCTGGAACAATGCGTTTCCTCGAAATGTCAGCAATTTTGTATCATGCCATCAACGAAAATAGTCTTTTCTTGATAGATGAGATAGAGTCGAGCATTCACTACGAACTCCTCTCTTACTACATAAAGATATTTCTCGCCAACAGCGAGGGCACGTCGCAACTGTTGATGACCACCCACGATATCAACCTGCTGAACGAGGACTTCATCCGCCGCGACGTGATATGGTTTGCCGACAAGGACAAATGCGGAGCCACCGCCTTGAAGCGCCTGTCAAATCTTGGCTTGCACAAGACTTTAAGTCCTTATAATGCATATAGGCAGGGGAAACTTGTGGGACTGCCATTTCTCGGAAGCATTTATCTTGACGAAGAATAAAAAAGAGGAAGGAGACGAAAGGATGAGAAAAAGCATTGCAATAATAGGCGAGGGCGAAACCGAATGGTTCTACTTTGAGGCTTTGCGTGTGGCATGCCGTTATCCATTTAAGGTAGCCCCTGACTTTCCACAACATTCAGACATTCCACACATGGCAAAATTGGCAGAAAACAAGATAAAGAGCGAATATGATCATGTGGTATGCCTTGTTGATATGGATAGACTGTTGGCAAACCCCACGGAGATGACTACGTATAGGAATGTCCGTAAAAAGAGTAGTCGGAAAATATTGTGGGTCGAGACCAATCCGTGTACCGAGTTTTGGTTTCTGCTTCATTTCCTCCCTCAGCCAAGCGTCCGACGTTATGCGTCATGCGACGATTTGTTGCATGAGTTGCAGCGTTTTATGCCAGGCTACGAAAAAACGAAGCACTATTTCAGGAAGCAGAATTTATATAAGTTCTTGACGGAGCAAGGAAGTCTCGAGAGAGCGATTTCAAATGCCAGCGAGTTGTGTCGTCTTAGCAAATCTTCGCCCGAAGACACCATAGCCTACAGTGAGATACATAAGGTGTTTGAACTATTGGATTCGATGAACAAATAATAAAGATAATAAAGGAGTGTTTATGACTTATAGTACAATCATGGAAGGACATGGGACTCTCCCATGTCCTAATTTATTTCACCAAATTATTGGCGAAAATTAATCTCGATTTGATTATTTCAGACGTTTTGATGCTTCAATATCAATCTGAAATATCCAAGATTCGGTCAATTCTCTGTCTTTGAATTTTCCAAAAATAATCTTATTATTAGTATAGTCGAACATTGCTACTTTGTCGCTTAGTGTACCAATTCTCCAATAAGTTATGATATGCTTGTAATCGTTATATTCAGGTGTTTTTGTTATTAATACATCTTCCCACCTTCTGTTATCATCGTAAAAGAACACGTTACAATCATCGTCAACTGAAATGTATTTTATTGGAGAATCTATAACTTTTGTTATGCCAGAACTTGTGTCACTTGTGTATTCGCATTTTGGCTTTACAACAAATACCGATACTTTTGCTTGAATTCCAACCTCTATCATGGTAAGGAGCAATAAAAAAATAAATTTCTTCATTAGTATATTATTTTACCAGTTATTGTTGTCCGAAATCATTTGTTTCTCTAACGACCTTGATAAACTACTTACCATTATTTCGTAGTTTGAATTTACACTCCTCGCCATCGTTAAGGTGTTCTCGATTTCTTTGTAATCCTCGTTTACTTTACCTTTCTTTTCATCTTTAGGCTTTTTATATTTTGGAGTATTAGATAATTTGTCGTTATAGTATTTTCGTAAAAAATCAAGCCCTTCAGGAATGTCGGTATTGCCGCTCAGATTCCTTGCTGCTTGTAGGCTTTCATATGCTTTATCTAAAATGGCATTTGGCAAATAGCTTATGTTGTCACACCTTGAATTTGGTGATAACTCAAATCGTGCATCTGATATCTTGTATCTATATTTTTTATCTTTAATATCGACTTGAAGAGTCGCATATAATCTTAAAGCCACAAATGGACTTACACCTGTCTCATCAAACTTATTAAACTTTATTATCAAAGTACCTCCTTCTTTATCTTCCATATCTACAGTATACTTATAACTTGTGAATTCTTTAGAAATCCATTGCTTTAGATTGCTCCAGAGTGAAGATTTGTTAAGGTCACACTGAACGATACAACCATTTTCATCTGTTGGTTTACCAATGCTTTTTGAACGTTCCATATCAGAAAGAGAAGGCAATTTTAAACTCTGTGGACAAACATCAACTGTTGCGAATAGCAACAACAAAATAAACAAATACTTTTTCATAGACTTGCGAATTTCTTTTGCCACAGGCACAAATGGCAACTGTTATACTTTTAGTTCTAAGACATATAAAAAAGTGGAGCCTGCATCCCTTCATGTTCCCTACGTGGCGGCTTGGACTCCGAGTATAATAGGAAAATGAAGAACAAACCCCACTTGCGCGTATTTCGTTTTTAGCGAATACGATACAAGCAGCGTCCTTCACCTTATTCCTAATTATACTTCTGTGAAAGTGTCCAAGTTCCACTGTATAGGAATAGAGCGAAATCGCTTTTCAAATATGTCTGCCAAAAGACCACAAAAAGTCAATTGGTGTTGCAAAGATACAGAATTTCTTTTATTCTCCAAAAGAAAAACGCTTTTCTTTTATTTTTCGAACAAAAAGAACGTTAAAAAATGGCATTTTGCTTGCTTATACACTTATTATAGATTAAAAAAATGAATATTGTTGAGCTAAGAATTGAAATAATGTGTAAATTTGCATTCCACGGGACACTATACGCCCCATTTATTAACAATAACTAATAGCAATATGACAGAACAAAAGCAAGCCTTTGACAAACTTGAGTTGAAAGCCCTCTTTAGAGAGTTATTGAAACCTTACGCAACGATGATTCCTGAAATTGGGAATCAGGAAAATGCGTTCAACGATGCAATACCATACCTTCATAGGATTTTCATTGGAAACACCAACTATGATTGGAATCTTAAGGAGTTGTTCTACGAGTTTGAAGACCAAATAGACGTAGCTCCTGACAAGGCTGCGGAAGCAAGACGTGTGTTCGTTTTGCTGCTGAAAATTTACATCTTGCTTGAATATATGAACAACCCATATCGTCTTTCACTTCAAAATCCTTTTGGACCGTTGTGCGGGAAAATAGATGAATTTGCTAAGACAGTGAAGCAAAAATGCAAAGATAACATTGTAGATAAAATATTTGTCGAGTTTACAGAAAGGGTTTATGAGGATAATGACCCAACGGGTTGGTGCTTCTCTAATTTTATAGGGAATAAGATAGTAAACCTACCAGAGTGGGATAATGGTCGTTTCTATTTGTTGACGATGCCGTATAAGGAATCTGTCGTGCAATCTACAATGGATCCGTCTACTCCAAAATCCGTTGATAAAACAGAAATGGTCGATAATATGAAATATGCTGAACTGTTGAGCAAAGTTAACGACTTAAACAATGAAATTGAAAGGCTGAAAAATGAAAACGATAAGTTGAATAATCAGATTGATGAGTGTTTCAATGATAACGAACGTGAAGAGAATGATAATTTTCATATAGACTACAGGGCGAAAACGGAATTAATCTATAATTTATTAAATAAGGCAGGAGTGAACGTAACAAACAGTCAGGCTGTTGCTCACCTGTGTGTATTACTGACTGGTTATGAACGTCCAAGAACTATCTATAATTTTATTCTTGATATTATAAAAGGTAATAAGAAGTCGAATAAAAATTATTGGCATGATATAGACAGAATAAATTCTGCACTTATTGAAGGATTGTCATCTAACGCATTGATTATTCAGAAAAGAGACAGTAATGGGAATGTTGATTCAATGCCCGATAAACATATATACCAAGACGATATTGAGAAAATGAGGTTTCGGCAACGATGATATTTGTTGAACAAAAGTTGTGACCGTTTTCTAAAAATGTGACCAAAATTTTGTGACCATTTGTGACCATTTGTGACCTCTCTTAAGAAGCATTAAAAATCATAATGTCGTATTTCATTTTTGAATTAAATTTGCAATCGGAATTCCACTCCCCTGCGGAATTTCCGGTTGCATTTTTTGCGTCGGTTAGGAAAAAGGTGAGCACGCCTGCAAGTGGGAGTCAGGTAGCAATGGTGAAATAGATTCTATACCGATTGCTACAGTGCAAGAATCATATTCTCATAAAATATTTAATATGAGAACAGCAACAACTACCGCGGCAAGCCCCGAAAAAGGAAAAGAGGACTACAGCCGCAAGAGACAGATTTCGCAGAGCCTCGATGCCTCTGCAAGTACACCAACAGCTGCCGACGTGGAGTATGACGCTCTACTCGAGAAGCATCTTATCACCGTCAAGAAGGAGTATCCGAAAAAGAAATACGTCTTCAAGATTCATGGCATACCCACCATCTCGATAGGAGACCTATGCCTTATTCAGGGACAGGCAAAGCAAGGCAAGTCGTCTGTGATTAAGGTGTTTGTAAAAGCCTGTCTTAGTGGAAGAATGGGTAATGTGGAGAAGGCATTGGACAAGGATGATGCGAAGATAATTATCTTCGACACTGAGATGTTCGAGTGCGACACAGCATACAACTATCACTACATGCTTCGTGACAGTAACATCGTCGAGGACTTTACCAAGTTGCAAGTCATAACTTTGCGTACTATGAGTCCTGGCAAGCGACGCAAGTTCATACTGGAGGTTTCACGTAGGGAGAAGCCCGTCGTGATTATCATCGACGGCATCCGCGACCTTGTCAATGACATCAACGACCCCATTGTCTGTCCTGAACTTGTGCAGGAGCTGATGGACTTGGCCTCAGAGTTGCATTGTGCCATTATTTGCGTCTTGCACAACAACTATGGCGAGGGAAAGGCTCGTGGCTGGCTTGGCTCTGAAATCATCAACAAGTGCGGCTCTGCCTTTGAGGTGAAGAAGGATGGTAATGTGGTGACTGTAAAGAACACCATCTATAGAGGTGCACCTGTGCCTGATTGGAAGTACACCTTCGGCAGCTTCGGGCAACCTATCTGCGACGAGCAGTTTGTGCAGCATGCCGAAGAGGTGGCGGCTGAGCAGAAGGCACAGGAGGATGAGGCTGAGAAGGCTGCCAACGACGAAGCCTTTCTTGCGAAGATTAATCAGATTCTTGTGGAGAAAGGTTCTATGAAGCGTAGTGAACTCGTAAAGGAGTTGGAAGTTAGAAAGATTGCCAAAAGCACAAAGTCGCAAGATTTCATCAAGGCGCAACTTGCCAATCCTAACTCACCTTTGAAGCAGCTTGACGGCATGATGGTTATGAAGCCCAAAGTAACCCAAGGTGAATTGTTCAACTAATTGTCAAACTGTCCGCCCGTTGTCCGTCCGCTCCTTATATATAGGAGCGGACGGACTTAGGACGGACATTAATAGATTTCTCTTTTATGAACGACTTTAGATATTCACTTAAAAAGTTTCACCGCAGTATTGACAAGCTGACCTGCCCCAGCTGCGGACATAAGCATCGTTTCTCACCTTATGTTGACAACGCGACGGGAGAAATTATTGACCTGGAATGTGGGCGATGCGACCGCATAAACAGTTGTGGCTATCATCTTACGCCGCGAGAGTTTTTCCACCTGCATCCCGAAATGCGGGACGCAAAATGTAAAGTAGCCGAGTATGTAAGACATGAAACTCCTAAGCCTCGACTCTACCTGCCCGACAACGTCATCAACCTTTACTCAACGCCTCACTCGCAGAGCCGATTGGGACGATGGCTCGAGAAAGTTGCACCCTCGACAGAGGCATTGGAAAAGGCAACTCAAGACTATTGTCTCACAGCAACAACGACACAAGGGACTATCTTTTGGTATCGCGACGATAAGGGTCGGTTTTGCCAGGGGAAAATGATGTGGTACCGTGATGATGGACACCGCAACGGCATTGTCAGCACCATCAGCAGTGACATGGCTAAGAGAGGAAAGTTTCCCGAAAATGTCCAAATGCAGCGTTGCCTCTTCGGTGCCCATCTTCTCGGAAAGTACCCGGATAAGGTCGTAGCACTCGTGGAGGGTGAGAAAACTGCCGTGGTCATGTCTATGTTGAAACCCAATTTCGTATGGCTCGCAACTGGTGGTTGTGGAAATCTGAACAAGGAAGTAACGCTACCACTGATAGGTCGTAGAGTGCTCATAATACCCGATTCAGGTTGTCTCGAAAAGTGGAAAAAGGATATGGCTGAAACCAACGGCATCAACTATTCTTTTTATGAGGAATTGGAAGCCTACCCACCCAACACCGACATTCTCGACATTCTGATTACAGAATAAAAACTACTTGCTCAAACGCAACGTTGGGAATCTTGAAGCCCAACGTTGCGTTTCCTTAGCTCCAACGTTGCGTTTCATTTTATCTAACGTTACACTTCCTCCAATTCAAACTCTTTGCCAATCACAAACAACAGATAGAGAGGTACGTTTATTAGTCCTTCATCCTTGCGCTCGTAGGGCAGAAGGCTGGTGCGGAGGGAGAGGGGTGAGGCATATCGGTCGCGGTAGGACTTTAGGCTCTTGGCATTAACGTTTACGCTTGCCTTACATTCCAAAGGTATGACACGCAGACCATCGGACAGCAGGAAGTCTATCTCTGCACGAGACGACGACGTCCAGTAGTAGTTGGACTGCAGGCGGGGGATGGTTTGCAACTGTTGGCAGACGTATTGCTCGGTTAGTGCGCCCTTGAACTCCTCGAAGATGCGGCTGCCTTCGAGAATTACCTTTGGCGACAGTCCGCTAAGGCAACGCAAGAGACCTACGTCGAGCAGGAACACCTTGAAAGACTTCAGGTCGGCATAGGCCTTTAGCGGCACATCGGGTTTTGTCACGTTGTATGTTCTGACAATCTCCCCCGCATCACTTAGCCACATCAGTGCATCCTCATATTCGCGCGCCCTTGCGCCCTCGCGCACCAGACCGTAAATGAACTTCTTGTTTTCCTTGGCAAGTTGCGACGGAATGCTGTCCCATACATATCTTATCTTCTCTACAAGGTTCTTTGGTGCATGCTTGGAGAAGTCGTTCTCGTAAGCTACAATGATGCCATGTTGCACTTCGTCAACTGCAAAATAGTCCTTCGATTCGAGCCATTTATTCACAGCCGACGGCATACCGCCAATGATGAGATACTGTTTCATAATAATAAAATAAAATCACATTTTAGGCACGACTTTTAATATAATTTATCACATTTTCCGCACGACCTACGGCTTGTTTTATCACATTTTCCGCACGAGCTGACGTTAAATGCGGGACTTTTTCCGTCATTTAAGGGGTTAAAATCGGGAATTATTCCGATTTGCTTGCTGCTGGGGTGTGGCTGCTGGGGGTGTGGGCTACTGGGGGTGTGGGCGTCCCGCCCGCACCTGTCCGCATAGCATACTTCTCGTTGGTTTTTTATATTACCTTGTGCGCGAGGTGCGGGCGAGACGCCCACACCCCCAGTAGCCCATAGCCATGAATCGAGAATGAAGAAAAAAGTTTGTATTTTTATTGAAAAAAAGTAGTGGAAAAGTTTGGTGGTTTCAAGAATTTTTCGTACCTTTGCATGTAGAAAGATGAGGCTGAAAAACGGCTGATTCTTGTGAGATCTTTTCTTTTTAGTTTAACCTTAATAATTTTTACATTATGCTCACTTATCAAATTTATCAGAGCCAACTGAAGGACAGCCCTTCGTTCGGCAAGTATTATGCCCGCATCGTCAGCCAGGGAACATTTCACATTCCTGAGTTGGCTGCCCACATGGCAAGTCACAACACTCCGCTCAGCAAGGGCTTCCTTGAGGCAGTGTTGAAGGATGCCGTCAGCTGCATCAACGAGCTGGCACTCGATGGCAAGCGAATTATCCTTGACAATCTTGTGTCGTTCGGACTCTCCGTAAAGCACAAGTCTGGTGCTGCCACTGCCGACGAGTTCAGCATTGCGAAAAATGTTGAATCCGTAGTGCTTCAAGCCATCGGTGTCGGCGAGTTCTCGAAGAGCATGTTGACCCAGGCTGCCAAGCTGAAGGAGTCGAACAGCTACATCAGCCCACGCAGCTCGTCTACCGATTCGGGCAGCGAAGCCGAGGGCGAGTCGCCTGTCACTCCACCAGACACTGGCGGTGACGATGGCGACGGCGACATGGGAGCATGAGTCAAGCGCGCTTCGGCGCGCTTGATGTTTAAAGGCCCACCCCCGTCCCCTCCCTGGGGAGGGGGGAGCAATGAGGGTAGAGATTACCGGAGCGGCAAGGGCTGGGGGTGTGGGCGTCTCGCCCGCACCTTGCGCACCATCAACCGCATAATCCCGAAATATTACCTTGTAGGCGAGGTGCGGGCGGGACGCCCACACCCCCAGCAGCGCACTTCCAGCCGCCAACGCTGAATAATCAACTGAATTAATGGAAGGAACCCATCGGTCATGGGTCGAGGGGAATGGTAAAGTTCTGTTGCTTTTTATCTTCATTATATTTCTATTACCATTCCGTCGTAGGCTAATTGTATGTTTTTGGGCAGACGGCGGTTTACTTCGGCGTGTAGGCCTATGTCGTGGCACGAGTGGATGAGGTAGGTCTTAGGGATGCCTGTGAGGCTGATGAAGTCGAGTGCCTCGTCAACGAGCATGTGTGAGTGGTGGGGCTTGGTGAAGCGGAGGGCGTTGACCACCAAGAGGCTGCTGCCTTTGGCGTAGGGCAGCTCGGTGGGGGCGATGGACTTCATGTCAGTGATGTAGGTGAGGCCCACCCCCGTCCCCTCCCTGGGGAGGGGTGATGTTGCGGTGAGGCCCACCCCCGTCCCCTCCCTGGGGAGGGGTGATGTTGCGGTGAGGCCCACCCCCGTCCCCTCCCTGGGGAGGGGTGATGTTGCGGTGAGGCGGTAGGCGAGGATGGGGAGGGTGCCGTGCATCACGGTGAATGGCATGATGTTGAGGTCGCCTATCTGGAATGGGGTGTGGGGACTGATTTCGTGGAGATTGATGGTGGGTACGCCGGGGTATTTGTTTTCCACGAAGCAGTAAGGCATGTTGTGGCGAATGTTGCGGGCTGATGTCTCGTCGGCATAGATGTCGATGTCGCCAAACTTGCAGTAGGGGCGCAGGTCGTCCATGCCTCCTACGTGGTCGTAGTGGTGGTGGGTGACGAGTATTGCGTCAATCTTGCGGAAGGGCTGTGTGAGTATTTGCTGGCGGAAGTCGGGTCCGCAGTCGATGAGCAGGCGCGTGTTGGCTGTCTCGACAAGTGCCGAACAACGCAGACGCTTGTCGTGAGGGTCGGTGCTGCGGCATACGTCGCATTGGCAGCCGATGACTGGTACACCGCAACTGGTGCCTGTGCCGAGGAATGTAAGTTTCATACAATATTCACTTCTGGTTGGATGTCGATGCAGAACTTCTGCTTCACGTCGTTGCGAATGGTGGTGCAGAGGGTGACTATCTCGCTGCCTGTTGCTCCGCCGCGGTTGACGAGCACGAGGGCTTGCTTTGAGTGTACTCCAGCCCTGCCGAGTGAGCGGCCTTTCCACCCGCACTGGTCTATAAGCCATCCTGCGGGTATCTTCACATGGTCGGCATCTAAGTCGTAGTGTGGCATAGTGGGGTAGAGGGCGGCAAGTTCGTCGTACTTCTCCCTGCTGACTACGGGGTTCATGAAGAACGAGCCTGCATTGCCTTCCACGGCAGGGTCGGGAAGCTTTTCACGTCGAATCTTTATGATTACGTTGCGCAGCTCGTGTGGGGTGGGGGTGTCGATGCCTTCCGCCTTCAGCTCGGCGAGTATGTTGCCGTAGTCGAGCCTTGGGGTGAAGGTCTTCGTGAGGCGGTAGGTGACGTGTGTGATGACGAAGCGTCCCTTCCATTCGGTCTTGAATCGGCTTTGGCGGTAGGCGTATTGGCAGTCGTGGTTGTTGAATTCCACCTTGCTGCCAGTTTTTATTTCTATTGCCTCCACCTTATATATAATGTCCTTCACCTCTGCCCCGTAGGCACCGATGTTCTGTACGGCTGATGCTCCCACCTCGCCTGGAATGAGCGAGAGGTTTTCGGCTCCATGCCAACCGTTGTCTACACAGTGTGCAACGAGTTGGTCCCAGTCTTCGCCACTGCCAACACGAATGGTTACGGTGTCGTCAGTCTCGTCGATGGTCTGAATGCCCTTTATGGCAGAGTGGAGTACGGTGCCATCGAAATCCTTGGTGAGCAGCAGGTTGCTTCCTCCGCCAAGCACCATCAGAGGTTGGTCGGCATCGGTAAGGCTTTGGCAGAGGGCAACAAGCTCGTCCGCCGTGTCGAACTCAATGAATCTACGGCAGCGTGCCTCAATGCCGAAGGTGTTGTGTCGAAGAAGATTATATTTTTTAAAGTCTTTCATTTTTGAGTTTTGAGTTTTGAGTTTTGAGTTTTGAGTTATTGCTCTACGAGCAATTATCAACTCAACTTTCGGAAGTGGTAATTCCCAATGTATAAGGGCTTTATTTAAACCACAGAGATAAAGAGAAAAAGAGATTTTTTGTTTTATAGAGTAGGTCGCAAGCGACGGAGAACGCAGAGTTTCCATGCAGATGTTATCATGCGCAGCCCTCTATGAACTCCAAATGCCCTGGCATTCAATCTCTTTCATAATATAAAACTCTTAACCTCATGAACTCTGTGGTTCAAAATTACTTCAGAAACTTGAGTTATCAATTATTTAACTTAACTTTCCAACCTTTTTCTATGGAGTGCGGTAACTTGCTCCCCCTCTAAGATAGAGGGGGTGTCACGCAGTGACGGGGCCATCGAGGCAGTACATACTCCCTCCCCCCTTCGGGGGACTCCCCCTAACTTAGGGGGAGAGCAAGTTACTGAAATGCACAGATTTAAATTGATTATATGCATATTGTAATAATATTCTATAAGGGTGGGTAATTTCAATTGTCAACTTATTAATTGATTAATCGCAGCGAAGCGAGAACAACTCAAAACTCAAAACTCAAAACTCAAAATTCAAAATCCCTCATTCTGATAGTTTTGTCAGCATCCACTTTTCGCCTTCGCGCTTGAATGTTATTTCCATTTCCAGTCCGTTGGAGATGCCGCGCAGCACGAATATCTTTTGCTTGCCCGGCTTGCCGCTTTCGCCGTAGATGATGTTGTAGATCATGTTCTTGGGCAGTTCGGGTGCGAAGGCGGGCCATGTCTCGGGTGTGAGCAGACCCTCCATTTGCCCAAAGTCGTCGTCGGGGTCGGGACCAATGAAGTGAACCTGCTCGCTGATGCTTTCAGCCTGGAAGGTGCTGTCGGTCACGAACTTCTCGTAGAAGCTGAGGAACGATGCGTTCCGGTTCTGATAGAGTGGCTGGTAGCGAATGGCCTGCATGGTCCAAAGTCCGTTGATGCGGTCGAAGACATACTGCTTCACTGTCTTGATGTTGAATATGATTTTCTCCACCACGACATGGTTAACGGACGTGTCCTTTACCACGTTCAATTGTCGTGGATTGTCGAAGATGAGCGTGTAGAAGCCCTGTCGCATGAAGAAATGGTCGGTCTTCCACCGCGCCTTGTCTATGGTGTCCCTCTTGTCGCCCTTTAGAACCGTGAGCGGGAACTTTATGCGTTCCTGTTGCAGCTTTCGGTTAGCCGCAAAGTTGAAAAAGAAATCGTCGAACAACTCGTCGGCCGACTTTGGCATAGGCGTTTCGGAGATGAGCTGTTCCATGGTATCGACGGCAACAGTGTCGCTGACACTGTCCGAGTCGGCAGGGGCAATGTCATTGCCCTCGGTCTTGTTTCCCTTGCAGGAGAACATAAGCGCTAAAAAAGCGAAAAAAGCAACT
Organism: Prevotella sp.; assembly: GCA_051869235.1. Taxonomy (GTDB): domain Bacteria; phylum Bacteroidota; class Bacteroidia; order Bacteroidales; family Bacteroidaceae; genus Prevotella. The sequence goes on along the minus strand of JBJEAS010000122.1, from coordinate 16,617 downwards.
AAAATCTTCTTCATTTTTTATACGGAAAGTGTATCCGCCTCTCAAATTTCGGCAAAAGTACAACTTTATTTTGATAAAATGCTCTTTTTTCGCACAAAAATATTACCTTTGCACCAAATTTTTATAACTATATCAAAAATGATACTCGAAAAGATAGCGCAACTTCTCGAAGAAGTGAAGAATATGAACGCCAGCAACGCTGACGAAATAGAGGCTCTTCGCCTAAAGTATCTCAGCAAGAAAGGTGAGATAACGGCACTCATGGCCGACTTCCGCAACGTGCCTGCAGAGCAGAAGAAGGAGGTGGGAATAAAAATCAATGAGCTGAAGCAGACGGCACTGGAACGCATCAACCAGATGAAGGAGCAGCTGGAGAGCGGCGAGGGCGAGGCACTGAACATCGACCTCACGCGTACCCCATATCCTGTGAAGCTCGGCACACGTCATCCGCTGACCATTGTTACTAACGAGATTATCGACATCTTCTCGCGCATGGGATTCGTGCTTGCCGACGGACCGGAGGTGGAGGACGACCTGCACGTGTTCACAAAGATGAACTTTGCCGCCGACCACCCTGCACGCGACATGCAGGACACCTTCTTCGTGGAGCAGAGCCAGACGGGCGACGTGACGAAGAACATTCTGCTGCGCTCGCACACCAGTTCCGTTCAGGCTCGCGTGATGGAGACTTCGCAGCCACCTATACGCATCATCTGTCCGGGACGCGTCTACCGCAACGAGGCAATTACAGCCCGCGCCCACTGTTTCTTCCATCAGGTGGAAGGACTCTACATCGACAAGAACGTGTCGTTCACCGACCTTAAGCAGGTGCTTCTGTCGTTTGCCCGTGAGATGTTTGGTGCCGACACGAAGATACGTCTGCGTCCAAGCTATTTCCCATTCACCGAGCCAAGTGCCGAGATGGACATCTCGTGCCACATCTGTGGCGGCAAGGGATGCGGATTCTGCAAGCACACGGGTTGGGTTGAGATATTGGGTTGCGGAATGGTAGACCCCAACGTGCTGGAGCAGTGCGGCATCGACAGCAAGGTCTACTCCGGCTATGCCTTCGGTATGGGCGTTGAGCGCATCACCAACCTGAAATATCGTGTGAGCGACCTCCGCATGTTCTCGGAGAACGACACCCGATTCCTTAAGGAGTTTGAGGCGGCGAATTAATGGATCGCCTTTTTACACGCAGCTACATATTTATTTTAGCAGCCAATTTCCTGATGTTTTTCGGATTTTGGCTGCTAATACCTATTTTGCCCTTCTATCTTACCGAGACATTCTCGTGTCCGCAGGCGGCGCTGGGAGCAATACTCAGCTGCTACACGGTCAGTTGCTTGGCTGTCCGTCCGTTTTCGGGCTTCCTGATGGACAAATTCCCCCGAAAGCCAATCTACATCTTCTGCTATTTCCTCTGCATGGCAATGCTGACCAGCTACATCTTTGCCGCCACGCTCACTTGGTTCATCATCCTAAGGGCTATCCACGGCTTTGCCTTCGGTGGCGTTACGGTGGGAGGCAACACGCTGTGTGTCGACATCATGCCGAGCAGTAGGCGAGGCGAGGGTCTGGGATATTATGGGCTGATGAACAACACTGCAATGGCTCTCGGTCCAATGACGGGACTCTTCATGCACGGACACGTGCCTTACACGGGTATCTTCATGATAGGCATGAGCGTCAGTGCAGTAGGATTGTTGTGTGCGTTGGCGGTTAGTACGAAAAAGAGGAGTGAGGAGAGAGGAGTGGGGAGTGAGGAGAGAGGAGTGGGGAGTGAGGAGAGAGGAGTGAGGAGTGAGAATAGTGAAGTGCGCGGCTTATGTCAAAAATCAAGGCTCTCGCATTTCTCACTCCTCACTCCACACTCCTCACTCCACACTCCACACTCCTCACTCCTCTCAATAGTATCCCTCGACCGCTTCATATTGTTGAAAGGCATTCCGGTGAGCATAGCACTGCTGTTGTTGTCAATACCTTACGGAGCAACGACGAACTTTGTTGCAATGTACGCCTCGGAGATAAGACTCGACGTGCCAACGGGATTCTTCTTCACGCTGATGGCTGTGGGTATGGGCTTCTCGCGCATCGTTGCCGGCAAGCAGGTGGACAGGGGCTACGTGACACAATGCATTCATGTGGGCTACTATCCGGTGATTTTAGCTTTCCTGACGCTTGGCATGTGTCGTTTCGTGGTGGCAGACCATGCTACCCTTGCCACCGTGATGTTCTACATCGTTCCCACGTTGCTCGGCATCGGTTTCGGAGTGATGTTCCCAGCCATGAACACGCTCTACATCAACCTTGCCCGCCACGACCAGCGAGCCACGGCAACGAGCACCTATCTGACGGCGTGGGACGTAGGGCTGGGAATAGGTGTGACGGCGAGTGGCATCATTGCCCAGCACTTCACGTTCTACATGGTTTACCTCGTAGGCTCCGCCATTTGCCTCGTCTCGCTTCTGATTTTTACGCATATTGTTACACCGCATTATAATAAGAATAAGAGGGTAGAAGGTAGAGGTTAGAATAAAAAGCTATGACCGAAGAACAGGCACTACAGAAACTGGGTGCGCTTTGCTCGCAGGCTGAGCACTGCACCCACGAAATGAAAGAGAAAATGGAACGTTGGGGCGTCGATGCCGATGCCCAGGAACGTGTGTTGGAATATCTCGTCAACAACCGCTATGTTGACGACAGGCGTTATGCACGCTCTTTCGTCAACGACAAGCTGAAATACAACAAGTGGGGACGCAGAAAGATTGAACAGGCTCTGTGGATGAAGCACCTGGACAAGCAGATAATGCAGGAGGCACTCGATGACGTCGACGATGCCGAGTGGCTTAGTGTGCTGCGGCCGCTGCTGCAGAGCAAGCGACGCTCAACCAAGGCCGACAGCGAATACGAAATGAACATGAAGCTGTTTCGCTATGCCGTCAGCCGTGGGTTCAGGGTAGAGGAAATAAGGAAATGCCTCGACTGCGACGACTTTGACGTAGACGAATAAAAAACCGAATGTTTAAAAATAGTTTTCAATAGTTAGAAAAACATATAAATTCCGACTTAATGTTGCTTTTTGAAAGGAAACATACTAATTTTGTAGCATTGAAACTATTTTTTAACGAATATGAAAAGGTTTTTAGGAGTTGTTTGTTTTTCTTTCAGCATTCTTGCAGCCTACTGCCAAGAGAAGGTGGTGGCTCTGAAATATGGGAACATGGACTCGTGGGTGACACGCACCATACACGAGTCGGCCGTGATTGGCGGCGACGACAAAACCCTTTACGAGATAGGACCCAACAAGCACATCGACGGCAACACGCCCTATAGGAACCAGGGCGGCTCGCCGTGGGGAACGTCAAACGTAATGGCAAAGGTGTCGGGCATTGTGAAGACCAACAACACCGTCTATCGTGAGAAGCGTGGCAATGGACATTGTGCCCGCTTGGAGACCCACATAGAAAAGGTGAAGGTGCTCGGACTGATAAACATCAAGGTGCTTGCTGCAGGTTCGCTCTTCTTGGGCGACATGACCGAGCCGATAACGGGAACCAAGGACGGCGAGAAATACCAGAACTGGGGAGTGCCGTTCAACTCGCGTCCCAAGGCTTTGCGCTACGACTATCGATTCAAGTCGAGCGGGGAGCCAAACCGCATTAAGCTGACCGGATTCGGTGGAAGCAGCGAGGTGAAGGGCAAGGACAAGGCGATAACGATTTTCCTGTTGCAGAAGCGCACCGAGGACGCCAAGGGAAACATTACGGCAAAGCGCGTCGGCACAATGGTGGTGACTTACGACAAGTCGACATCCGACTGGGTGAACGGGGCAACCTACGAAATCCTCTATGGCGACATAAGGAAGAATGCGAAATACAACAAGGAAACCATGGCATTGCGCTCGTGCGACTATGCACGCAACTCTAAGGGAGTGAACGTGCTGGTGAAGGAGACTGGATGGGCTGCCGCCAACGAGACCCCGACGCACATGCTGTTGCAGTTCACTTCGAGCCACGGTGGAGCCTACATAGGCTCGCCTGGCAACACTCTGTGGATTGACAATGTTAAGCTGGTGTATTGAGTCGCTTCGCGCTGGGGGTGTGGGCGTCTCGCCCGCACCTCGCCTTCAAGGTAATATTCACAATAGGCATTTCCACGGATGGTGCGCAAGGTGCGGGCGAGACACCCACATCCCCAGCAGTTGCCGCTGAATATTCAACTACATTCAGGGGTGGAAAAGCTCAGAAAAATAATAAAGAATTAATGTTCGTTGATGGTTGAAGATGAGACAGAGAATTTTATACTTCTTGTTTTTTGTGATGCTCTCCATGGTGACTATGGCTCAGACTGACTCTGTGGATGCTGACACTGTGGTGAAGAAGAAGTCGGCGTTGAGCCGATTTCTCGACTATTTCAACGATGCCAACAAAAACAAGAAGAACAAGAAGTTTGACTTCAGTGTGATAGGTGGACCGCACTACAGTACTGACACGAAACTGGGAGTAGGGCTGGTTGCCGCAGGACTCTACCGCACCTCGCAGGCCGACTCGCTGTTGCCCCCATCCAACGTGTCGCTTTATGGCGACGTGTCCACCGTGGGCTTCTATCTGCTTGGTGTCAGGGGCAACCATCTTATGCCCGAGGGCAAGCAGCGAATAGACTATAAGGTGTATTTCTACTCCTTCCCAAGCAAGTTTTGGGGCATGGGCTACGACATGGGGCGCAACGCCGACAACGAGAGCGACTTCGACCGCTGGCAGACGCAAATCAAGGCAAGCTACCTCTTTCAACTCGTGCCGGGGCTTTATGTGGGGCCAATGGCTTGTTTCGACTATGTGAAGGCCACCGACGTGGAGCGTCCCGAACTGCTTGAAGGACAGGACATGACGACGCATAACCTTGGAGTGGGATTCTCGGTGGTGTATGACACCCGCGACGTGATGACCAATCCTCATCGTGGAATTTACGTCGACGTGACACAATGTTTCCGACCGCGATTCCTCAGCAACGACTACGCCTTTTCGCAGACATCGTTCAACGTCAGCGGCTATGGACGCATCTGGAAGGGTGGCATCTTGGCTGCCGACATACGCGGCGACTTCAACTTTGGCAATCCCTCGTGGGCTATGATGGCGAAGTTAGGCAACTCACATTCCATGCGTGGATATTATGAGGGTCGCTATCGCGACAAGCACAAGTTAGAGACAACGCTTGAGCTTCGTCAGCATGTGTGGAAACGCAATGGCATTGTCCTTTGGGTAGGTGCAGGAAGCGTCTTCCCCAAGTTCAGCGCAATGCGCTTCGACCGCATACTGCCCAACTACGGCCTCGGCTACCGTTGGGAGTTCAAGAAGAACGTCAACGTCAGACTTGACTATGGTTTCGGCAGGTCGGGCGAATCGGGCTTCCTGTTCAACATCAACGAAGCGTTTTGATAAATTTAGGGAAGTTATGATAAGGAGTCAAAATAAAAAATGATTATGAAGAAGCTGTTTTTCATATTCCTCGCAGTAATGATGGTCCCCAACGTGCTGCTCGTACTTTCGGAACATCAGAACTTCTGGACGGCAACATGCAACTTGCTGCTGCCCTTGGGACTCTATTGGCTTGCAGCAGCATCGAGCCGAAAGCTTGGCAGAACAGTTTGGTTCATGTTCCCGTTCATCTTCATGGCTGCCTTTCAGATCGTACTGACCCGACTCTTCGGGCAGTCGATAATAGGTGTCGACATGTTTCTCAATGTCGTGACCACCAACATGTCGGAGATAAACGAACTGCTGGGCAACCTCATTCCTGCCGTATCATTGGTCTTCATACTTTATATTCCGATGCTGATAATGGCATTCGTTGCCATACGCCGTCGCCGCCGTCTTGATGCTTCATTCGTCAACCTTCAGAGACGGTTGGCTGCGGCAAGCATCGGTCTTGGAATTGTCTGTGGCATCGTTGCACACAAGTCGCAGAAGCCAATGCGACTGATTGACGACATCTTCCCCGTCAACGTCAGCTACAACCTCTCACTTGCCGTAGAACGCTATTGGAAGACAGAACATTATGCCCAAACATCCGAAGGCTTCACCTTCCATGCAAAGCCAATCTCCAACACCCCCCGCCGGGGGGCAGGAGGACTCTTCGTCCTCGTTATAGGCGAGACAGCCCGTGCCGCCAATTTCGGTGTTCTTGGCTACGAACGGAACACTACGCCAAAACTAAGTAAGATGCAAGGACTGACCGCCTTCGGCAAGGCATACAGCGAGTCGAACACCACCCACAAGAGTGTGCCGATGCTGCTATCAGCCGTATCGTCGGTGGATTTTGACAGCATCTACAAGCAGCGGAGCATCATAACGGCATTTCGCGAGGCAGGCTTCCGCACTGCCTTCTTCTCCAATCAGCGGCGCAATGGTTCGTTCATCGACTTCTTCGGTGAGGAGGCTGACGTTTGCGGGTTTGTGAAAGAAGATGCGACAGGTTCGCAGGACGTTCTCGACGACATGCTTGTTGACTATGCCAAGCGCGAAATTGACAGTGCCGATGGCCCTCTGCTCGTCGTCCTCCACTGCTACGGCTCGCACTTCAACTATCGTGAACGCTATCCACGCTCGTTCGCCCGTTTCACGCCCGACGATGCCATGGAGGCAAAGCGCGAGAACAGGCAGAGCCTACTCAATGCCTATGACAACACAATACTCTATACCGACTATATGTTGGACAGGCTCGTTTCGGCTCTGCGCACTACGGGGAAAGAGGCTGTTATGCTTTATACATCCGACCATGGTGAGGACATCTACGACGACGGGCAACATTTCCTCCATGCCTCCATTGTGCCTTCCGAGTTTCAGCTGCATGTCCCACTCTTTGTATGGACATCGCAGTCGTATGCCGAAAGCCACGCAAAAATGGTAGAAGCCTTGAAGCGTAACAGCTCTGCAAGTGTTTCCACAAGCCTCTCGCTGTTCCACACCATGCTTCAAATGGCAGGAATAGGGACTCCCGCCTTTGTGTCGTCACATTCACTTGCCGACAGCCTGTACGTCAGTCCGCACCGATATTTCATCAACGACCGCAACGAGGCAGTGCGCCTTATGCCACATTGAATCCTATGCTTCTGCGCTGAGGCGTGTCCTTCTTCGTCCTGGTGTTGGCAAGTTGGCTGTAGGCGCGGTCGACATCGGTTGCCTCTATCGTCTTGTAGATGTCGGAAGAGTAGGGGTGGACACTCTCCGACAGGCGGTCGGCTAAGGTTGGGATAATCCAGTTGTGGATATACTGCTCAACCCAACGGGCATTGCCGAACTCCTTGTCACGAGTGGCGCAAGCCTTGTCGATGTTTGTCTTCAGATGCTTCAGCGCATCTTCCGTCAGCTGGTATTCGTCGTTGGCTATGATGCTTTGCGCTATCTCTACGAGTTCCTCGCTGTTGTAGTCGGGGAAATGGAAATGGTAGGGGAAACGACCGCCGAGTCCAAGGTTTGACTTCATCAGTTCTTCCATCTCCTTTTCGTAGCCGGCGAAAATCACCACAATGTCGGGATTCTTCTCCGTCAGCACCGTAAGCAGACATTCTATGGCATGAATGCCGAAGTCGCCGCTTTTCTCGTCGGGCTTTGCCAGTGTGTAGGCTTCGTCGACAAAGAGTACGTTGCCGCGCGCCTCTTCAAGTATGCGCCTCATGTTCTCTTCCGTGCCGCCTATGTAGTGACCGACAATGTTCTGACGGTCGACGGTTATGACATTGCCTTTGGAGAGGATGCCGAGCGAGTGGTACACCTTGCCCAACAGTTTGGCTACGGTGGTCTTGCCCGTGCCGGGATTGCCGGAAAATACGGTGTGGAAAACGGCTTGGTCGCCGACTTTCAGGCCAAGGGATTTCCTTCGGGCAAAGAACATCGTTCTGTTGACGAGGGTCTTTATGCTCTGCTTTATGTCGTCAAGACCTACCATGGAGTTGATTTCCGCCATAGCCTTGTCCAACGAATGCGAACTTGACAACAACTTCTCTTCGTTGATGTCTTCCGCTTCCACTGGACAGCCGCTGAGAGTGGGCTTGCCGCTGCTCAGGTTTTCCAATATGCGCTTGAGATAACGCTGTTTCAAGTCGTTGCAGATGAAGAGGCGCATGTCGCTGAGAGACCAACCGGAGACAATGCCCCTTGAATAGCTTTCAGTCAACGTCTTGCACAGTTTGTCGAGACAATCAGGCGAGAGCAGCATCTTCTGCTGTCCAATGGTCTTAAGGAAGAAGGTGATGACGTCCTCGCGCGTTAGAGGGCTTTCCTTCAGACGGTTGCATTCAGGAATCCATTTCGTTATCGAGGGGTTGCGATTGGCGAAATTCTCTATCTCAGACTTGTTGCCGACAAATATCATAGCCGAATTCTCCGATATGGTCCTTGCCATTTCCTTAGTCACGTCAGCGCCTTCTTCTGTGTTTAGAATTCCGATGTTTTCGAAAATGAAGACTTTCTCTTCTTTCTCGTTGTCGAAGATGGATGAATAATTGCGCTTGGTCTTGCCGAACAAGTCGTCGATGTCTTCCTTCCTGTTGGTGTTCTTGTAGCTGAAAGTCTTGCCGCAGTCGGTGTTGATAAGCGAACTGTTCATGCTGAGGTATCGGGCAATGTAGGTGGCTATAACCGAGCTGCGGTCCTCGTTGCTGAATGTGAAAATTACGTTTTGGGGCACTGACAGCTCATCGCCCTTCTCCGTCTCCTTGCATGCCAGCCTCTTTCCCACATGGCTGTGTGCCCACCTTCTAATTTCGCATGTGCCGGGAATGGTGCTGAGCAGTCCCCACAAGCCGATTTGGAACGATTCGTGCAAGATGTGTTCAAAGCTGAACTTTGGACAATCCCTGCCTTCGGAAACCTTTATGCCGAGATGTTCGTCAATGTCCATCTCAAAGCGCTGGAGGAAGTCGTCGGTGTGGGTCACTAAGATGAAATAGTGACCAGGCATCCAAACCTTATTCGGATGCATCGATAGGCCGTAAGAGTATCTTCCTGATCTTTTGCGGCTTGTTATGACGGTGTCTCCTGTGCAGATTAGCATCAGTTGGTCGTTGTAAATCTTGAGGTTGTAACCGTCGTTAGTCGGCAGCTTTCTGTTCGATCTCACTATTACGTCAACACTGTGATTCGTATAAGAAAAACCTTTAAGTGATTCTTCTGACTGGAATTTGATTTCAATTTTTGTCATAGTCGTAAAGATTTGAATAAATGAATTTAGAAAAAGTCGAGTTGATTGACAACTCGTTGATAATGGAAACTTATTATTGGGAACAGTTCGTTCCCACGAGAGATGACAACCACACAAAACTTACGAGACCAATGTTTGTATCAAAAAGCAAAGAACACCTGGACCTAACCTTCAAGTGAGCTTACAACATTTGCCGTCAGGCATCTTGTCCACCGATGCCTTTTCGTCACTCACTTTTTCGAGTCCAGATGTTCTTTGTCTTGCGACTATGTATAAATTCTGCTGCAAATATAGTAATTTGAACAACTATATGCAACTATTTCAATGAAAATCGTTCTTTATTTTGCAAAACTTAACGTTTCAAGCTCATTTTTTGTTCAGTGTGTATATTATATCCTTGACCACCTGTTGCGAAAACAGCCAATGATACATGCCGCATGGAACGCGTTGCATATACTTGTCGGCAAGGTTGAGGACATAAATGGGACGTATGCGCCACGACTCGTTGTATCTGTTCTGCCAGTCGTACATGCAGTACTCCCACCATCCCTCGTCGCTTCGCCACCATTCACCGGTGGTGTAGCCGTTCGTCAGTCCCCATTTGGTGGCTATGAGGGCATTGGGGTGACCGCAAGCCGAATAGACTTCGTACGGGGCAAGACCGAGGTCGATTACTTTCCCCAACGTCACGCGGCAGATGATAAGTGCTCCAGAGGCATAGTGGAGCGAGGTGCTTCTCTCAGGCGCAAAGTATATTCCGTTTCCGGCATAGTTGCCGCCGCCCACGTTCCATGTGCCGCTCAGCCAGTCCTTGTTCCCAGTCCTCGAAGGGCTCTGCATGATGCTTATGCTTGCCTCTACACTGGTTCCGTGATAGAGGGTAAGGGCGGGAATGAACGTGTCGATGACTGTCCAGATGCAACTCTCTACAAGGGTGAGCGTACCATGGAAACACACATAGCGCAGGAATCGCCATGGCATCAATATATACCAAAGCAGAATGTTGTCGGAACCTTCCGATTCCTTGGAAGGCAACAGTACCTCAAGCACATAGTTGAACATTTCAAGTCCAACGTGGATTAGTATGTTGTAGTATGCGGCATTGACGAATCGCAAGGGTGTGAGAATGACGTAAAGCGGAATTTTCCACATTTCAAACTCCTTGCGCAGCTTCTCGTTCTTATGGTTTCTGTAAGGATAGTTGTATTTGTACTTGTAACGCCAAGGCTTGCTGAGGCAGCGTTGCAGCCAGTTCAAGAAGTAGAATGGGAGGTTGAGCAGCCAATATGCCTTATAGACAAACTGGGAGAAAAAGCCGAAACATACTATCAGTATCCACCTTATTATATATATTACAACAAGCCTCCAGGCTATGCTCCACAGGAGCGACCACCATGAAAAGTCTTCTTCCTTCTCCGCTGCCTTCTTAGTGGTCTGATACGGCTTATAGTAGCTAAGGTAGCTCGACTTTGCGTAAAGTGTGTCGCCAACATAAACCACCTTGCTCCAACCCGTGACCATCTGTTCGAGCACAAGTATTTCAACGCCTTTAGGTGCAGTGTATACTGCATCGTAAGACGTGGAAGGCCCCTTCCTTATCCTCAAGTCAGCCGTGGTCTTATACCATGCCGGCGAATAGGCTGCTGAAACCTGCAGTGCTGCCATGATGAGAAGCAGCAGCACCAGCATCCATTTCATTTCCACTTGTTTCGCTATTCGTAGTTTTAAACAGTCCATGTTATGAAAGAAAGTATAAATGTTATTTTACTTCTGCAAATATGCAGCTTATCTTTTGCAAAGATAATGCAAATCGAGAGCAGAACTTGCCAAGCTTGCTTGGACAATTCTGCCGAGATGTAGCTTATCTTCTGCAAAGATAATGCAAATCATTCAAATAACAGTCCCGTTCGTCACATTTTTGTGCTTTTTGTCCCACAAATTGCCGTTTCCAACACTTTATCGTTACCTTTGCACCCGATTTTTAAAACGTTTATTATGACAAGAGTAATTATTGGTTTGGTTCTTTTGGTCTGGGGAGCAACAAAGCTTCTGACCATGACTGGTATTTGGGATTTCGCATGGCTCTATGCTCAGCCATGGACAGACTATGTTTTGCCTTCGTGCGCTTTAATCTTGGGTCTGAAACTGCTTTCGATGAATGGTTGCCACAAGAATCCTCAGTGGAACACAAAGCGGCTGCCAGCTCCCGATGCCGATGGTCGTATGCGCCTTTCGGTGTCGATGGGTGGCGATGACTATTCTTTTGCAGGCGAGAGTTTCTATGGAGCCGACGTTGAGGCATTCATGGGCGGCATTCGTCTCGACCTTCGTCAGGCAAAAGTCAACAACGACGTGACTCTCAAAGTCCATACTTTTATGGGCGGGGTTGAACTGTATGTTCCCGACAATGTGAACATCACCGTTAGTTCCAGCAGCTTCATCGGCGGTGTTGACAACAAGGCATCGAGAACTCACAACCCCAATGTCCCCACGATATCTATTAATGCCCAAAACTTTATTGGAGGAGTAAGCATTAAAAATTAAAATCTATGGGTTACAAAATAGAAATAGCCAGTATCGACGATGTTCCTGCCTTGCTGCGACTGCAACACAAGGCTTTCGGTCCTCTTGTAGAGGAGCTTCATTGGAACGATGCACCCAACATGACTGAAACCATCGAGCAGGCATACGAAGGATTTGCTCAGAACACAACCTTGAAAATTGAGGATGAGCATCACGGCATCATTGCTTCCGTTCGTGGAAACGTGACTGAAGGCAGGTTGTGGATTGGACGTCTCATGGTATTGCCCGAACATCAACACAAAGGTTTAGGACGTCGGCTTTTAAAAGAAATACAATCGATGCTTCCGCACAATCGCGCTTGTTTCGGAACTTGCTTGCAAGTCAAAAAATCAATGGAACTATACGAATCCGAGGGCTTTAGAGTGTATGACACAGAAGACATCGGCAACGGCTTGACATGGGCGTTTATGGAGAAGTATCATGATAGTTGAAAATGTAAAACGTACAACGTTGCTTTCTTCAACTTACAAGTCTTCCTTGTGAGTTCTAACTTATCAGTTGTTCGGACATTCCGAACAACTGATAAGAAATCCTTATATGTTCGATTTTCCTGTAATTCAGCGTCTTTATAAATGTTCTTAATGCGCATTGATATATTATCTTGCGTAGTATCATATTTCTCCGCAAGCTGTGCCTGCGTAGGCCATACGTCTTCATCAGAAAACCGTACGTTCACCTTGGTGATGCCGTTGTCATCTTGGTAGATGAGTATATTATTGTCGTTCTGTTGCATAAATCAATCATTTTTAAACTACCAATATCCACTCTTGTCGCTACCAATTCTTTTTAGCTTGCCAATATTTTCAGATATGCGATTCCACGTTTTATAGTTGCTTTAGATAATCCCATTTTTTCACACAAACGGTCCCTGCTTAATGTCTTGTCTTCATCGAACATTTGTAGTATCATGTTCTGCCTCTGAGTTAATCTTATTGGGTCATTTATTGTCTTCAAAGGTATTATGGCTCTGAACTTTCCCACCCTTTAAATGTAGTTGAATATTTAGCGGCAAGGGCTGGGGGTGTGGGCGTCTCGCCCGCACCTTGGGCACCATCAAGCGCATAATTCTGTAATATTACCTCGTAGGCGAGGTGCGGGCGAGACGCCCACACCCCCAGTAGCCAGCGCAGCCAAAGATCTGAATATCTTGAAGCATTAGTTTGCCCGTACTGAAAGTTAAAGGGTGGGAAAATTCAGTTATGGCTTTTGGGGAAATCGCGATTTGCAAATTTTGTCTAAAGGTAAATTGTATTGACAAAATTATTGTTTGCCATTGTTTGAAAATGTTGAAATGATAGAGGAAAACTTGGTCTCAACTGCTGTTTTTATATACATTTCAGCAGTATTTTTACCTGTTTTTTACCCCCCAAAAGGCATCGTAACTCCATAGTAAGTCCGCTGTTCCTCCGCTGTTCCTCCGCTGTTCCTCCGTACCAAAGTCGGTGATCCTCCGTACCAAAGTCGGTGTGAGTCCGCTTAAATGCCCAAAATAAGCATTTCTGCACCGACTTTGGTACGGAGGAAGGACGGAGGTATGTAGAAGGGACATTGTCGTTAATTACTGCCTGCTTCGCTTTTATTTACAAAAAAGACTGAAACGCATCGTTTTGGAAAATACAAGTACTGTTTTGCATTGTTAATACTCTCGTATTTATCTTTTTTTTTTTCAGGCAAAGTTGTGGTGGTGTCGTTTATTTTATGTATATTTGCAGAAAAATTACTGCTATGGTAAGAGTTGTGTTGATAGTGTTGACTGCATGGTTAGGAATATGTGGTGTCTCGGCTAAAGGTGCGCAGAGTGCCGACAGCTTGGTGACACTGAAGGGAATAGTGCGGGATGCCGTCACCAAGAAGAGGCTTGCCAATGTGAATGTCTATATCCCTGGCAGGGACATTGGCACCATGACTAATGGCGACGGAGTGTTTGCTTTGAAGATTGGCAGGGATGACGTTGCCGGTAAGTTGCTCTTCTCTTGTATTGGATATGCCAATACGAGAATGGATTGCAGGGACTTGTATGCCGACAAGGTGGAGACGATACACCTTAATCCTGTGTCGAAAATTCTTGGCGAGGTGATGGTGTATGGCGGTGATGCCAAAAGCCTTGTCGAGGAAGCGTTCAGGAAGATTGACGTAAACTATCCGTCCATGCAACATCTGCTCAACATGTTTTATCGTGAGACGATAATGAAGGGCAGTCGCTTTGTAGGAATATCGGAAGGGGTGATGGACGTGGTAAAGGATGGTTACAGAAGACGCTCTGTGTCGAGGGACAGGGTGAGAATGAAACGGGGTAGGAGGCTGCTCAGCCAAAAGTCGCGTGATACGTTGGCGGTGAAGGTTCAGGGTGGGCCAATGCTGTCTGTGTATCTTGATGTAGTGAAGAACGCAGATGCCGTCTTTGATAGAGAGACGATGTCGTACTACTCTTTCAAGCACGAACACATGGAGATGCTCAACGACCGTCTGCACTATGTGGTCAGCTTCAGGCCTATGGTAAGTCTGGACTATCCGCTCTATTCCGGCTTGTTGTATATCGACATTCAGAACATGTGCCTAACCCGTGCGGAACTGTCGCTTGACGTAAGCGACAAGGAAAAGGCGAACAAGATGTTGCTGAAGAAAAAGCCTATGGGGCTGCGGTTCAGCACACGGGAGTCGAGCATTGTTGTGGCATATAGGCAACATGGGGAGAAGGCTTGCCTTGACTACGTAAGGAGTACTATAAGGTTCAAGTGCGACTGGAAACGTCGTCTGTTCTCGTCGGCATATACGGCAGTGGCGGAAATGGTGGCGGTAGATGTTGATGACAATGTGCAAGCGAATATTCCATTCTCCGAGTCGTACAGCAACACACGCCTGTTCAGCGACGAGGCTGAGCAAAACTGGGACGAGGACTTCTGGAAGGACTACAACATCATTGAGCCAACGGAGTCGCTTGAAAAGGCAGTGACGAAATTGAAAGGACGCAAAGGCTCGTAGTTTTTTTCTGAAAGTTTGGTGGTATGGAGAATAATGTGTACCTTTGCAAAAATTTTGAAAAACATAAATAAAACCAGTAACTAATGGAACAAAACATCAAACCACAACGCATCAACGTTGTTGACAGCCTTCGGGGATTTGCCGTCGTTGGCATCATCATCATTCATTTTCTTGAGCATCTCAATTTCTATTCTTTCCCGGAGCTGACAGCTTTCGACATAGGTCTGTGGGACACCGTTTTCTACATCGGGGCGTGCAAGATGTATGCAATATTTGCATTGCTGTTCGGACTGAGCTGCTACATACAGCACCACAATGCCGAGAAGCGTGGCGAGGACTTCCGTCTGCGCTTTGCTTGGCGAATGTTGTTGCTTTTCGGTTGGGGAATGCTCGACTTGGTGTTCTTTAATGGCGACATCCTCTGTACCTATGCCGTCCTCGGACTGCTGCTCATTCCGCTTGTCAAGGCTCCCGACAAGGTGTTGCTCACGGTGGCAGCGATTCTTTTCCTGCAACCAATAGAGATTTATTACATCTTCAAGGGAATGCTCAATCCAGATGCAATGCCAATGGACCTTGGCTATGGTCATTTGTGGGGTGTGTGCTACGAAGCGTGCGCCAATGGAAGTTTCCTCGATGTGGCAAAGGCGGGATTGACCACCGGCTTGCCCATCAACTTTGGTTGGGCAATAGAGCATGGCAGGCTTACCCAGACCCTGATGCTCTTTGTCGTAGGCATGTTGTTGGGCCGCAAGCGTCTGTTCATCAACGAAGATGGCAGCCTTGGCTTCTGGAAGAAGGCTATGGTGGCATCGCTGCTGGTGTTTGCCGTAACCCAAGTGTTGTTGCTGACCATATCAATCGACGAGTTGACACCTTGTGTAGGCAAGAGCCTTGAAATACAACTCACGGCTTGGCGCAATTTTGCCATGATGACGTTTTATGTTGGTGGCATCACACTGCTATATTACACAACACGTATGCGAAAAGCCATCTCGCATCTTGAGTGCATTGGCAAAATGAGCCTTACCGACTACCTGTTGCAGAGCATTGTAGGCGGCTTCCTCTTCTACAACTGGGGGCTTGGACTATATACGGTCAGCGGCCATAGCATGAGTTTCGTTCTTGGCATTTTGTTCTGCATCTGCCTCTACTACTTCTGCCGTTTCTGGACAAGCCGTTTCCGCAGAGGACCGTTGGAAGAACTGTGGGCAAGGGCAACGCACGTTAAGATTGGCTCTTGGCGAGAAAGTTCAGTAAACTAATTGAAGTTTCTCACCCTTTGATTTTCAGTAAGGCAAACTATTACTTCAAGTTATTCAGCTCTTTGGATGCGCTGGCTACTGGGGGTGTGGGCGTCTAATCGCATTGCGAATTAAAGAATTAAAGTCCGTTTGCGCTGGCTACTGGGGGTGTGGGCGTCTCGCCCGCACCTTGGGCACCATCAAGCGCATAATTCTGTAATATTACCTCGTAGGCGAGGTGCGGGCGAGACGCCCACACCCCCAGTAGCCAGCGCATCCAAAGAGCTGAATATCTTGAAGCATTAGTTTGCCCGTACTGAAAGTTAAAGGGTGGGAAAGTTTAGTTAATGTATAGCCGATATTATGTGCGCAAAGATACAAAATAATATTGAAACCACAATAATTTTGAATGAAAATCTGAAGTGCTACTTCAAATTTTAACGGAAAATTTGAAGTGGCACTCTAAAAAATCACTCGATTTTGCTGTAAAGACGCACTGCCAATAGTGGGGGCTATATCTTTTTTACCTTTCCATCTACGAACTCCAAATCCTTGTCTTTCAGCCATTGTGCAGCTATTTCCAGCTCGGCATTGTTCTTGAAGTCAT
>JBJEAS010000121.1:0-7656 GCA_051869235.1 Prevotella sp. | reverse complement strand
ACAGTTTTGGGTTAGCATCTGTGCACCCTCCCCACAGGGTTTGTCGGGTGCGCCGCCATTTCCGTTGCATTGTCAAACTCGTATGCCGCGGTATGGTATACCGGCATGCTCAGTGAGCCGTATGCGTCGCGGCTTTGGAAACGAGTGTGTATAGCTTGCGTTTGTTTCTTCATTTTTGTGCCATTTCTTTTTTTTTAGTGGTGCAAAATTAGTCATAAGCTTCCATTCTGCCAAATCTTTTCGTCGAAAAATTACACATTATTATATATTAAGCCGTCTTTCTACCATATTTGTGGTAGGAGGAATGCCTTCTTCGTGGTATCTAATATGCCATTTGTGCGGTATTGCGAAGGTTGGGATTTTGCCGTAACTTTGCACCAACAAATTTAAACTGATAAAGATATGGCAAAAATTGCACGAAATTTGACAGAGCTGATAGGTCACACTCCACTGTTGGAGCTGACCAAGATAGAGCACGAAAAGGCTCTCAAGGCGAAGGTGATAGTAAAGATAGAGTCGTTCAATCCGGCTCGAAGCGTGAAAGACCGCGTTGGCTTTGCACTCATTGCCGAGGCAGAGAAGCGTGGACTCATCGACGAGAAGACGGTCATCATTGAGCCTACCAGCGGCAACACTGGAGTGGGACTGGCTTTTGTGGCAGCATCGCGTGGCTATCGCATCATTCTCACCATGCCCGACTCCATGAGTGTGGAGCGTCGTAGTTTGCTGAAGGCACTTGGTGCGGAGATAGTACTTACTCCTGCCCATGAAGGTATGGGAGGAGCCATACGCAAGGCGGAGTCGTTGGCGGCGGAGATAGGTAATGCTTATATTCCGCAACAGTTCAAGAACAAGGCAAACCCTGAGATACATCGTCAGACAACAGCCGTCGAGATTCTTCAAGACACGGTGGGCAAGGTGGATATCTTTGTTGCCGGCATTGGCACTGGAGGTACGATAACAGGAGTTGGAGAGGTGCTGAAGCTTCATAATTCCAAGATTAAGGTGGTGGCTGTCGAGCCAGCCGACTCGCCTGTGCTCTCTGGTGGAAAGTCTGGTCCTCACAAGATACAAGGCATCGGTGCGGGTTTCGTGCCTTCGGTGTTGAATACTAATGTCTACGACGAGATAATACGTGTGAAAAACGAAGATGCTTTCAATGCAGCCCGTCTGTTGGCAAAGCGTGAAGGAGTGCTTGCCGGAATATCGTCGGGAGCAGCAGCCCATGCCGCCATCGAGCTTGCCCGTCGCCCGGAGAATGAGGGAAAGACCATAGTGGTGTTGTTGCCCGATACTGGAGAACGTTATCTTTCGACGAAAGTGTATAATGAAGAGTGAAATAAGGAGTTAAGGAGTTGTAATAAGGAGTTATAATGGGAAGTTATAATAAGGAGTTAAAAGGCCAAATGCTCGAGCCTAATGAACACTGCGCAATAAGTATTGGCTCTTCATAACTTCCCCTCATAACTTCCCATAAAAAATTAAATTTTATGGCTAAAGTAATAGTAAATGGCGAGGCACAGGAGGTGCAGTTGCCAATAAGCTTAGAAGAGCTGATAAAGCAGAATAATGTAGAGCAGCCGGAGCTTGTTTCGGTACAGCTTAACGAGGAATTCCTCGACCGTAACGAATATGGAACCCGTCAGGTCAATGAGGGTGACGAGATAGACTTTTTGTATTTCATGGGAGGAGGACAGGCTGATGTTTGATTTCACTGAAGAAGAGCTTAACCGCTACAGCCGCCACATCCTGTTGAAAGACGTAGGAGTTGAGGGCCAGGAGAAGATTCGCCAGGGAAAAGTACTCATAATCGGCGCGGGAGGCCTTGGCGCTCCTGTTGCCCTCTATCTCGCCGCAGCGGGAGTAGGTACGATAGGCATTGTAGATGGTGATGTCGTTGACCTGTCAAACCTTCAGCGCCAGGTGATTCATTTCACTCCCGATGTGGGCACTCCAAAGGTGGAGTCGGCAAAGCAGAAGATGCTTGCCATCAATCCTAATGTGAAGGTAAAGACTTACAAGGAGTTTCTGATGGCGGACAACGCCCTCGACATCATTGCCGACTACGACTTCATTGTGGATGGTACAGACAATTTCCCCGTGAAGTTCCTCATCAACGATGCCTGTGTGATGGCAGGCAAGCCATTCTCCCATGGAGGAATACTCCGCTTCGAGGGTCAGACATTCACCCATCTGCCTGGAACGGCGTGCTACCGATGCCTTTTCAAGACTCCGCCTCCAGCCAATGCCGTTCCAACATGTTCACAAGCTGGAGTGCTTGGTGCCATAGCTGGAATGTTGGGAACCATTCAGGCTGCCGAGACGCTGAAATATCTCACTGGCGTAGGAGAGTTGCTCACCAACCGTCTGTTGACATTCAATGCCAAGACAATGGATTTCCGCAAGATAAAGACTCGCCAACAAGACAACTGCCCCATCTGTGGCAGTCATCCTACAGTGACAGAGTTGATTGATTATGAACAAGCTGTTTGTGATTTAAAGAAATAAGAGGTGAGAGAAATGTTGGAAGGTAGAGGGTAGAGAAATGCTGTTAGGCGTTTTGAAGGGGTGAAGGTAATGTCTTAACTCCTTAACTCCTTAACTCCTTAACTCCTAAAGAAAACTCCTAAAAAAGAACGAGGTATGGAAAAGAAACTATCAATAATAGCCTTTAGTGGCGATTTCGACAAGCTGACGGCGGTGTTTACGCTTGCCACTGGAGCAGCAGCCGTCGGCTACGAGGTGAACATCTTCTTCACCTTTTGGGGACTCGATGCCGTAAAGCAGAAGCAGGGTAGGGCATTCATCGGCGGCAACTGGCTTACAAAGCTGTTCGGCTTCATGATGGGCGGCGTGAAGGTTGCTCCTACGAGTCGCTTCAACTTCCTCGGTGCCAGTCCAAAGATTTTCCGCAGCCTAATGCGCAAGAACAACGTGGCGACACTCGAAGAACTGATAGATGCTGCAAAGGTGTTGGGAGTGAACATGTATGCCTGTGAAATGGCAATGCACATACTGGGCTTGAAACGTGAGGATTTCTTCCCCGAAGTGAAGGACGTACTCGGCGTTGCCTCGTTCCTGAAACTGTCGGAAGGAGGGCAGACATTATTCATTTGATAAGAGAGGAGTGAGGAGTGTGGAGAGAGGAGTGAGATATGTTGAAGGGTGAAAGTTGAAGATTGAGTTGCTGCGCAGTTCAGTATTGACTTTGTAGATACTTTAGCTGCACTCGGAATAACTCTCAAACGAGTTAGGAGTTCTCCTCTCGTTTGCAAAGGTATTCTCACTCCTCACTCCACACTCCTCACTCCACAAAAAAACAAGAATTATGAAACATACCTTAGACATAACAAAAGAGCATTGCCCAATGACATTCGTGAAGACGAAACTCAAGTTGGCGCAGATAGACAAGGGCGACACGTTGGAGGTGTTGCTGAGTGAAGGAGAGCCATTGGACAACGTGCCACGCAGCGCTGAGGAACAAGGTTTCAAGGTGCTTTCTGTTGAGCATGTTGAGGGTACGACACATAAAGTGACAATAGAGAAATGAAGGTAAAAAGAGAAATATTTGAGAGAGTCTTAGCCCAAGCTCGTCGGGAGCTGCCCGACGAGTCTTGCGGTTACCTGCTCGGCACTGACGACACAGTGACAGAGGACTATCCGATGACCAACCTCGACCACAGTCCAGAGCATTTCTCCTTCGACCCCCGCGAGCAGTTTGCTGCCATAAAGCATGCACGCAAGCAAGGACTGAAGGTAATAGCCAACTGGCACAGTCATCCCTCGTCGCCCTCACGACCCTCGCAGGAAGACATTCGTTTGGCAAACGACCCCAACATTCTCTACGCCATTCTCTCGTTGGCAGAAGAAACACCAGTGTTCAATGCCTTTGAGATAAAGTATGGGGAAGTGAAGAAAGAAGAAATATTAGTAGTATAGGAGTTAATGGAGTTAAAATAAGGAGTTGTGATGGGGAGTTAAAAGGCCAAATGTTCGAGCCTAAAGAACACAGCGCAATAACTATTGGCTCCTCATAACTTCCCCAACATAACTTCCCATCATAACTCCCCAACAATAATACACAAAAAAATAATAAATAATATGGCAGACAACAACATCCAGCGTAGCGTGACGACAGCCACAGCGCGCAAATTGGCAAACACCACCAAAACACCCCCACAGATGGGGTCAATCACTCCGCGTCTTTTACTCAAGCTTTTACCTTGGACACAAGTGGAGAGCGGCACTTATCGCGTCAACCGCACAAAAGTGGAACTGAAGAAGGCAGAACGCATCGGCGTTGAGTATTTCGACGGCGTTCCCAGTTTCCAGGCAAAGAGCCTTCGCGGAATACCAGTATTCTCACGCATCGACGAAGACGTTGTCCGCAGGATAGCAAAGCGCTTTGTCACCGAAGAGGTTGAACTCGGCGATTTCCTTATCGAGGAAGGCAAGGACCCACAGAAGTTCTTCATCGTTGCCAGTGGACAGGCAGAGGTGATAACAAAAGGTCTGCATGGTGAGGAACTGCGTACAGCATTGTTGTCGGAGGGCGAGTATTTTGGTGAGGCAGACTTGCTGAACGACACACCTTCGGGAGTCACTGTCCGCGCCGTCACTCCAAGTGTATTCTTCACACTGCAGAGCCGCGAACTGGAGAACTTCATCAAGGAGGTTCCTGACTTCCGCGAGCAATTCCAGCGCGCCGTTGACGAACATCTGCGTCTGAAGGCCACTGTCAACGTTCATGGCGAGCGTCACATCGACCTTGTCAGCGGACATGAGGAAGACAATATAATACCTGAGACATACATCGACTACGAGGAGAATCCTACAGAGTATTCTCTCAACACACTCCAGACCGTGGTGCGTGTCCACACTCGTGTGAGCGACCTTTACAACAATCCGTTCAACCAGCTTGAGCAGCAGCTTCGTCTGAGCATCGAGAGCATCAAGGAACGCCAGGAGTGGGAATTGATTAACAACCGCCAGTTCGGTCTCCTTGCCAGTGCAGACCCAGGCTATCGCATTTCAACTCGTTATGGAGCACCTACTCCCGACGACCTCGACGAACTGCTTTCGCTCGTATGGAAGAACCCTTCGTTCTTCATTGCCCATCCTCGTGCCATCGCCGCCTTTGAGCGTGAGTGTACATGGCGTGGTGTGCCGCCTGAGACAACCGACCTCTTCGGCACGAAGGTAATCCTTTGGCGTGGTGTGCCAATCATTCCAAGCGACAAGGTGGAGATTCAAGGCCAGTATCTTACCAACCGTGGCGTAGGCACTACAAACATCATTCTTGTCCGCACAGGCGAGAAGGAGCAGGGGGTGGTAGGCTTGCATCAGGCAGGCATTCCCGGCGAGATCGCTCCTTCGCTCTCAGCACGACTGATGGGACTCGACAAGTTTGGTGTCGCCAGCTATCTGCTTACAAAGTATTTCAGCCTTGCGTCGCTCACCGACGATGCCATTGCAGTGCTTGAGAATGTTGAAGTAGGATACTATCACGACTATCAGCATCGTAATCAAGTGGAAAAATAGTATGTAGTAAATAGTTTTAGGAGTTAAGGAGTTAAAGGAGTTAAGGAGTTAAGACAAATGTCAATACGCTGAGACTCTACGCTCCAAACTAATGTCTTAACTCCTTAACTCCTTAACTCCCCCAAAACAAAAAGTATATGTATGATTTCGACAATATGTTAGTAGGAACTGAGCTTGGCGACATCGGACGATTGAGGCAGATAGCGCAGAAGTTCTGTCCGGAGGAGCTGAAGCGGGAGGTGCAGCCTCAGGTTCCCGAAGACTTCGAGACCCTAAACCTCGAAGCTCTGAAGGACGAGTTCTTGAAACTGTCTTCTCCAAACAGCTCGTCTCTTACATCCTCATTCCCCCCCACCGGGGGGCAGGGGGGCTACTCCTCCATTGCTCAGGGGAATCACGACTTCGGCATCGGCATTCCAGAGATAGAGTCGCTTCGACAGTTGAACTACGAAGACGCTGATACAATCAACTTGACGGAAGTGCGCAAAGACTTCCCCGTATTGCAGCAGAGGGTCAACGGACATCAGCTCGTGTGGTTCGACAATGGAGCAACGACACAGAAGCCTCGTCAGGTGATTGAGGCAATAAGCGACTATTACGCCAACTACAATTCCAACATCCATCGTGGTGCCCACACGTTGGCGGCTCGTGCAACTGATGCCTACGAGGAAGCCCGTGAAAAAGTGCGTCGCTTCATCAACGCCTCGTCGAAGTACGAGATAGTATTTGTCCGCGGCACCACCGAAGGCATCAATCTTGTTGCCCAGACCTTGGGGCGCAAGTTCGTCGGTGTAGGCGACGAGGTGATAGTTTCTACACTCGACCACCATGCCAACATTGTGCCTTGGCAGCAGGTGTGCAAGGAGCGTGGCGCAACGCTGCGAGCCATACCAGTGACCCAGAACGGCGACCTCATTCTCGAAGAGTTTGAGCGCATCATTGGTCCAAAGACAAAGTTTGTCAGCGTAGGTCATGTGAACAACACGTTCGGCACCATCAACGATGTCAAGAGAATCATTGAGATAGCCCACCGCTACAATGTGCCAGTGCTTATCGACGGCGCGCAGAGCATTGCCCACACCAAGGTTGACGTTCAGCAGCTTGGAGCCGACTTCTTCGTCTTCTCAGGTCATAAAATCTATGCGCCAACGGGCATCGGAGTGGTCTATGGCCGCAAGGCAATACTCGACATTCTGCCGCCATGGCAGGGTGGAGGCAACATGATTAAGGACGTGACAATAGAAGAAACACAGTTCAACGCACCTCCAGCGCGATTTGAGGCAGGAACTCCCAATGTCGCCGATGCCATCGGTCTTGGTGCAGCCCTCGACTATGTCAGTCGCATTGGAATGCACAACATCGAGCGTCATGAGCACGACCTCACTGAATATGCCCGCGAGCAGCTTGGCAGAATAAAAGGCCTTACGCTCATTGGAAACCCTAAACAGCGTGTCAGCGTAGTCTCGTTCGAACTCGAAGGCATTCCGACCCCGGAGGTAGGTCAGCTGCTCGACAAGGAAGGCATTGCCGTCCGCGCAGGTCACCACTGTGCCCAACCCGCCCTTCGCGCCCTTGGCTATGAGATGAGCGTCCGCCCATCATTTGCGTTCTACAACACGAAAGAAGAGATCGACCGCTTGGTAATGGCAGTCGAAAAGATACTTCATCAACGTTAGTCTTATAATTCTATCGTGAATTTTTGTCTGCCTCTGAATGGAAGCTGTGAAGCCAACATCCAGAGGCTCTTTCCATTTTGATGCCGTAGAGAGGGCGATTTAAGCCGAAATAAGGAGGCAAAGGAAGGGTTTTTCCCGTTTTGGCTAATGTTTTTCCCGTTTTGTCTTGAATAATACGAAGAAAAACAATAACTTTGCAGCAGAAATTCACATTAATAACATTTAAACGCAACTAATTATGGAAGACAAGAAAAAAGTATTGAACGAAGAGTTGTTGGACGCAGTCAGCGGCGGTACAGGACCAAACAGAGACAAACGTCCACCAGTAGCCCCAGGTACAGTTCCACCAAAGGCAGAGGCTCCAAATCTTTAATTCAAGTTTCCCGGCGCACCCGACAAACCCTGTGGGGAGGGTGCACAGATGCTAACCCAAAAACTG
>JBJEAS010000120.1:0-7737 GCA_051869235.1 Prevotella sp. | reverse complement strand
ATCAGACCTATCTTTCCTTTTTTGATAGCCCCTTTTCAAACAAAGGGAAAAGAAGGAAACGAGGATGACGGATTGAAGTTGATGATTGAACCTTAGACCCATTTTTTCTTCTTTCACGGCAATAGTCTTAATCACATTGTGATGATGTGGGTTCAAACCAACCCATCGGAAAAGCATCGTTTCAACCGTTCTCTTCTTTCAACTTTCCGACACGAAACGCGCAGTTGTAAAGCCAAGGCAAAAGCCAGTCTCCAGTTATATCCAGTTGCCTTCACTTGCCATGTTTAGTTTGCAATCGCTCAAAATGTCGTGTTAATGAATGTAAACGTCGAAATTGCCATTTGAAGCCTAATTTACCTTACTGAACCATTGTCTTTGGATATAACCCACAAGTTTGCTTCCTTGTCTCATTTTGGGAACAATTTTATTATCAAACTCGAAAATCCATACTGTATATCAATGACTTATGAAGATATTGTGCGTTTCGGAGGAAATTGCCAAGTATGTGCCTATCGTGGTGAAGCTCTGCTACGCCATTGCAGGTGTCGTTGCCATCGTCGGTGCGATCTCAGTTTACATCGCCATGAACAACGAGGAACAGGACGTCAAGAAGAAGATCATGATGGTCGTCGGCGCATGTATTTTCCTCATTGCAGCAGCCCAGGCACTGCCTCTGTTCTTCGGCATCGGAGGTTAAGCGCAGCGTGAGATTGTGAGTATGTAGAACGTTAAAACACTGACAGTTATGGCAGAGACAAAGCAAGAACGATTTCCGGATTATCCCATTTTCAAGGGACTGCAACGTCCATTGGAGTTCTTCGGATTGCAGGGACGCTACATCTACTGGGCGGCAGCCACCGCAGGAGGAGCCGTTGCGGGCTTCATCCTCGGCTACTGCATCTTCGGTTTCGTGGCAGGACTCGTGCTGCTTGTCCTCGCCGTGGCTGTCGGTGGCGTTCTCATCGTCATGAAGCAGCGCAAGGGCTTGCACAGCAAGAAGAGTGACAACGGCATATTCATCTATGCCTATTCCAAGAAAGTGTAAAACAAAAGAAAGAGAATCCATTATGTCCAAGTGGAATGCTATCAATGATTGTAAGTGAATGGAGGTGGGGGCATCACGTATGAGGGTGCGCCCGCCTTTTTGCGATTAAAAAAGAAAAGAACAATGACCCTATACATCATACTCATATTCTCAGCCATCTGCGTGGGCATGGCCATCAGTGTCAAGGCATTCGGCACAGGAGGCAAGCGCAAACGCATATTCCAGGACATCTACTTCTCCATCGAGGAAGTGGATGGCATCGGCGTGCTTTATACCAAGACCGGCGGACCGATGGAGCAGCGAGAGCAGAGCCGAACTTGTTCGAGCTATGCCGAGTCGTGACAGAGGAAGGCGAAGCCAATACTCCGCCGTGCTGAAGATGGAGAACCCCATGCAGAAATATTCCGCCAACATCGAGGCATACTATGAGTTCACTCACCTCTTCGCCGCCCTTGCCCAGACCTTGGGCGAAGGCTATGCGCTGCACAAGCAGGACGTGTTTGTGAGGAAGGCGTTCAAGGAAGAGAATGGAGGAAACCATGAGTTCCTGAGCGAGAGCTATTTTCGCTATTTCAACGGCAGACCCTTTACCGACAGCGTCTGCTACCTGACCGTCACGCAGGAGAACAAGAAGAGCCGACTGATGTCGTTCGACAACAAAAAATGGCGCGACTTCTTGGTGAAGATACGTAAGGTGCACGACCAACTGAGGGATGCCGGCGTGAAGTCGCGATTCCTCGGCAAGACGGAAGCTAACGAGTATGTGGACCGCTTCTTCTCCATGAACTTCCGTGACAAGGTGGTGTCGATGACCAACTTCAAGGTCGATGACGAGATCATCGGCATGGGCGACCGTCGCTGCAAGGTATATAGCCTTGTGGATGTGGATTGTGCCAACCTGCCTTCGGTTATCCGTCCATACACCAATATCGAGGTGAACAACACCAGTATGCCCGTTGACCTTGTGAGCATCGTCGATAGCGTGCCCGGAGCCGACTGCGTGGTGTTCAACCAGATGGTGTTCGTGCCCAACCAAAAGCGTGAGCTTGCCCTGCTCGACAAGAAGAAAAACCGCCATGCCTCCATGCCCAACCCCAGCAACCTGATGGCTGTGGAGGACATCAAGCGTGTGCAGGAGGTGATAGCCCGTGAGAGCAAGCAGCTCGTCTATACCCACTACAACCTCGTGGTGGCAGTGAGCGGCGACACCGACATACAGAAATGCACCAACCATCTCGAAAACTCCTTCTCGCGCATGGGCATCCATATCAGCAAGCGGGCCTACAACCAGCTGGAGCTGTTCGTCAACTCCTTCCCCGGCAACTGCTACGGCATGAATGCCGACTACGACCGTTTCCTCACCCTCGGCGATGCCGCCACCTGTCTGATGTACAAGGAGCGCATCGTGCACAATGAGGACACCCCGCTGAAGATCTACTATACCGACCGACAGGGTGTACCCGTAGCCATCGACATCACAGGAAAGGAGGGAAAGGAGAAACTGACCGACAACTCCAACTTCTTCTGCCTGGGTCCTTCGGGAAGCGGCAAGTCTTTCCATATAAACAGCGTGGTGCGCCAGTTGTGGGAGCAGAATACCGACATCGTCATGGTCGATACGGGAAACTCGTATGAGGGACTTTGCGAGTATGTGGGCGGTAAGTATATCGCCTATACGGAGGACAAGCCCATCACCATGAACCCCTTCAACATCAGTAAGCGGGAGCTGAACATCGAGAAGATAGACTTCCTGAAGAACCTGATACTGCTGATATGGAAAGGCTCGGAGACGCAGATACCCGAACTGGAGTTCCGTGTGGTGGAGCAGTTGGTGACGGAGTACTATGATTTCTACTTCAACGGTGTGCAGCCCTATCCGTCCTCACAGAAGGAGACACTGAGAAAAAACCTCTCCACCATGGAGAAACGGCGCGGTACGGAGTTGTCGCTGATACACGACAAGGTGGAGAAACTCATCAAGGGACTGGAGGAGCGGCGCATGGCATTGGCAGTGAAGACCCTGTCTTTTGACTCGTTCTATGAGTTTGCCTGTGAGCGTCTCGACCAGATCTGCATCGAGAACAATATCACCACCATCGACTGCGACAACTTCGCCTATATGTTGCAAAACTTCTATAAGGGCGGCAAGTACGACAAGATTCTCAACGAGAACGTGGATAGCACCCTGTTCGACGAGACCTTCATCGTCTTCGAGGTGGATGCCATCAAGGAGAACAAGCAGCTCTTCCCCATCGTGACGCTCATCATCATGGACGTGTTCCTGCAGAAGATGCGCCTGAAGAAGAACCGCAAGTGCCTTGTCATCGAGGAGGCATGGAAAGCCATCGCTTCGCCGCTGATGGCCGAGTACATCAAGTACCTATACAAGACAGCCCGAAAGTTCTGGGCGAGCGTGGGTGTGGTGACACAGGAGATACAGGACATCATCGGCAGTCCTATTGTGAAGGAAGCCATCATCAACAACTCCGACGTGGTGATGCTGCTCGACCAGAGCAAGTTCCGAGAGCGTTTCGACGAGATCAAGGCGATATTAGGATTGACCGATGTGGATTGCAAGAAGATATTCACTGTCAACCGCTTGGAGAACAAGGAGGGGCGCAGTTTCTTCCGTGAAGTGTTCATCCGACGTGGATCGACAAGCGGTGTGTATGGTGTGGAGGAGCCGCATGAGTGCTACATGACCTACACCACCGAGCGAGCCGAGAAGGAGGCATTGAAGCTCTATAAGCGGGAGTTGAAGTGCAGCCATCAGGAGGCTATTGAGCGGTATTGCCGGGATTGGGATGCCAGTGGCATCGGGAAGTCGCTGGCATTTGCTCAGAAGGTGAATGAGGCGGGAAAGGTGCTTAATCTGAGGGACAACTGCCCGATGACAAAATCATCGGGAACGGTGGCTGGGTAGTAGATACTATCAGTAGTGAATACTACCAATAGTAAATACTACAAATAGTAAAGTAGTGGAATAGTATAAACTCAAAGTAGTAGAAACGTAAAGTAGTGAAGCAATGAGACGTTTACACCTTATTATAATATATATGTGTCTGACGCTTGTCGTGGGAAGGGTTCATGCGCAGTATTACAGCGTGAACTACGACAAGCAGACCGTTGCCGCCATGGCTGCCGCATTTGGTGCTGGAGCTATGGCAGAGAGCTATTATAACGAGCAGGTGGGCGAAATCTTGAAGCACTACAATGCCGCAGAGGTTGCCACTGCCGGTATCTTCGCCGCCAAGTTCTTGGAGCGCAAGGCTTTCACCGACCTTGGCATCTGGAGCAGCAGCACGGAGAACTACTATTACCGCCGCATCCACAATATGGTGGCGAACAAGATTATGCCCAAGATATGGACGGTGGCAGGAATGATGCTGAAGAGTCCGCAGACCGCCCTCTACTGGGGCAGTTACCTGATGAAGATATGTGCGGACACCAAGTCGCTGTGTATGCAGTTTGAGAGTGTGGTGACCAACAGTAGCCTGACTTTTGCCGACATCCAGTTTCTGCAAATCAACCAGGAGATAGCCGCCATCCTCAAACTCTCGGAGATAGGCAATGTGGATTGGCAGCAGCTGTTGGACGACATCGCCAGTGTGCCCGGCAACTTCACCGTGGAGAACCTCACCGCCGACATCGAGACGCTTTACAACATGGGAGCATCGTTGGCTACGGCTGGTATCAACGGGGCATCAGACGCTCTCTTGCAGCAGAGTGCCTTCAACGACCTTTTCAATGGCAAGGTGAGCAAAATTATCGACATCTATGATAATTACCATGACCTCTATGAACAGGCAGAGAACGGCATAGGTAGCACACTCCTCAGTCTGGTGGGTGGCGAGGACAACGTGGCAGCCCTCTTTGACCTCTCCAACTACAACATCACCTCGTGGATGACCGACTATCTGAGCGAGACGCAGGGCAACTACTACACGCAGCGTTGGTACATCGCCCGACGAGACCAAGGCAGCGTGAGCCTCTGTGACTACTATCCGCCGACCGATGACAACAGTATTCTGAACGGTGACCATTGGTATCGCATCAACACCTCCGACCCTAACTTCTACCCTAACAGCACGCAGCGAGAGCAGATACTGACAAACTCAGAGAACTATGCCGGATGGAGCCGTAGCCGTGTGCAGCAGCTCAATGCCCAGAACGATGGCTACACCTATTCGATGAACTACTGGATGTCGTCGTATATCATCAGCCGTGGCGGAAAGCAGACCAAGAAAGCCTACGCCTATGAGATACACGTGACCAAGAGTTGGAACAACGTGGAAGAGGTGTATGAGGATGTCTTCGACTCCTACAGCATGGACTTGAATACCTTCAAGCGACAGTTGCAGGCACGCCTCTCGGAGTATAACGACAATGAAGAGGGCTATGTCTATTACATCGGCAGTGGCGCACGCCGTTACTACCAAGCCACCGATGCCGCCAAGCTGAAGGGCGTGGAGAGCGTGACCATCAGCGTCACCTGTTCGGACGGTGTCACCCTCGGACAGGGCAGCACGCAGTACAAGTGCCGTGAGTGCGGCGGTTCGCTCAATGCCCACAGCAAGGAATGCGCCATGAGGACAACCGTATCAGAAAACAATCTCGACCTCTCGGAACTGGACGAGAAGGAACGTGAGGCAAACAGCAAGATAGCCCTGTTGGAGGCGCAGATAAGCCAGTTGGAGACGGAGAACAAGAACCTGCTCACGCAGATAGCCAATGCCTCCGTGGAGGAAGCACCTGCCTTGCGACAACAATACAATGCCAACAAGACAAAGATAGACAACCTGAAGAAGGAGTTGGCGACATGGCAGCGGCAGTTGGCAGACATACAGGATGCCAAGAGCGAGGCTGCTAACGACAATGCCATTGCCACCGATGACTACTACCGCATCCCTGCCATCATGCAGGATGTGAAGTCAGCCTACAACCTCACGTGGCAAGGAGCCGGTTCATGGAATGGCTACACCTACGTCCGCACTGCCACCATGCCCAACATCAACGGCATCATCACCTTCAAGGCGACCCTGTCCATTGCGAGGAAACCCAAGTACTTCCTTGGCATCAAGATACACCGTGCGATACTGCAAATATCGTGGGAACTGACCTCGGAATACACCGACACACAGGTAGTGGATGTGCTGACCCTTGACCCGAATGCCTCTGACGAGGAGAAGACAAGGCAGGTGAACGACCGCATCTCGGAGATAGCCCAGGAGTTCCCGTCGTGCAGCATCACCACGGAGTATGCCAAGAGCGAGGCGACTCAGACCGCCGACAATGACGATGTGATACACCTACTCTGGTCGAGCGACCGCCTGGAGATAGCCCGTGAGGTGGATAGCCGTATCACCAAGATATACGCCGACTTGGTATCATTGGAGAAGATGATGCACTACAAGCGCAGCATCATTGACGTGCTGAAGGACATTCTTCCATCGATAGATGCCGACCAAGGTCGCAGAAGGACACTCATTGAAGAGTGCTACGAGCGATGGAGAGAGAATGCAGACCCGAACAGAGGGGATGGTGACGAAAACGAGAATGAAAATTGAGGGAGGAACAAAGAATGAGACATACCATCATCATAGCTCTCCTGCTGATTACCCTTTTCCCCAAGACTGCTTTGGCGCAATGGGGATTCGATGCGGTATCGGTGGAAGCCTATATCAACGACCACAAGAAGCAGCGCAGCCTCTTGCTGGCACGCAGCACACTGGAGTACAGCAACCAACTGCTGCATGAATACAGCAGTGAGGAGGTGGGCAAGTACAAGGAACTGAATGTGGATTTGGACAAATACACCCGAGCCTTCGATGTCATAGATGTGATGTACCAGTCGTTGCGCACGGTGCTGAATGTGAAGAATACCTACCAGACGGTGAGCGACCGCATCAGTGACTACAAGAACCTGTTGGAGGACTTCAACGAGAAGGTCATCAAGCGGAAACACATCGAACTGGCGGACACGATGCTCATCTCCATCAACAAGAAAGCCATCGACAACATATACAACGAGGGAAGTCAGCTCTATCATAGTGTCAACGACCTCGTGTTGTATGCCACGGGAGCGGCAGCCTGTTCCACCTCTGACCTGCTGATGGTGTTGGACAATATCAACAACTCGTTGGACCTGATAGAGAAACATCTGAACCAAGCATACTTCCAGACATGGCGGTATGTACAGCTGCGCATGGGCTACTGGAAAGAGAAGGTGTATCGCACCCGGACGAAGGAAGAGATACTCGAAGATGCCTTCAGCCGATGGAAAGTGGCAGGAAAACTTGACTATTGACGGATTGCAAACAAAAGAAGAATGGATATGAAGAAGACAATGATACTCATCATGGCGGCTGTAGCCACCATCACAGCCACAGCCCAAAGCGTAACCTACAACCACGACTCATCGAAGCAGAACCAGATAACGGTGATGGAGACGGGTGGCGGTTCTCTCACCCCTGAGTTCTATTATTGGCTGTTGCACAACAGCTACAAGAAGACGGCGGCAGAGAAGAACAAGTTGGGCTTCCGCACCCTTGCCGGCATCAACCTCTACAACCAAGTGGATGATGCGGAAAAGATAGACTCTGCCCTGACCAAGCGTGCGGAGGTGGAAGCCCTGAATGTAGCCGACCGACAGATAGACCTCGCCTGGCTTGCCGAGAGCAGCAAGATCAACG
>JBJEAS010000119.1:0-33229 GCA_051869235.1 Prevotella sp. | reverse complement strand
ACTCTTGGCAATGCCGAGGAAAGACGAGGCTTCCTCCAGGTTCAACACTTCCTTTAGATAATGTCGGCTGCGCTCGGCAGAGTTAAAGTAAACTTTACTCTGCTCTCGCTTGCACGACATTTGCCGAATAGCAAAGATTTTCCAGTCTCTCGACTCTTTCTTGCAGAGCCACAATCCTGCGCTCGTGTTCAAGATTCATCTGCTGTGGTTTTGTCTCATTCATATTATTGTATTTTAATGTTATTTCTTCCGATTTTGGCTGCAAAGATAGATTATGTTTTTCATACCGCAATGGGTCATTTAGAATTCTTAAAACGCTGTGTTTCAATGATTTTATGGTAGATTAACCAGATGCGCATCTGGCATTTCAAGTGGCACGGAACACAAGAGGGGAACAGACCCATCTGTTTCATCATGAGCAGGAACCTTGGTAGGTTATGTGGCAGCGGACGGAGCAGCGAGAGCAGAAGCCAAGTTTACTTGGATTATGCCGAGTCGTGACGGACGAAGGCGAAGCCAAATGGTATGGTCAGAGACTGTGTTTTTCATGTGGTCAACAGCCATGGGTATTGTCCACATAGGCAGAAAACAAAGTTTAACATACTGGATTGGCATAAAAGAGCAAAAACGGCTTAAAAATGGCATTTGTGTTATCCTTTGTCTCACATAAATCAAAAAAAGTGCCACAGATCTAAAGAATTATGGACTTTCCTTCGTTTTTTACGGGACAAAATAGTACCTTTGCATAAGTTTTAGCTGCACTCGGCAATTTGAAAACAAGTTTTCATTGCGCTCGTTTGCAAAAACTTTGCACCTGACAAGACAATGTGCCGCAAGGACTTGATTGGCTCAAAAGTGTTCTTAGATATTTTATTTTTAGGTTTTGTCCCATTTTTGTCCCGTCTGATTAAAAGCGGGAAGTGACAAAAATTAGAAGTGATTGATAAAGAATTGGTTACGAGAGGATAAAAGGGCGAAAATGCCGTAACCACCAGTAACCATCAAAATGGACCGCAATAAAAACTTTTTTGTACTTTTGCAAGCGAAAGTCAATTGAAAATGACAAATACTTAAATACGAAAATAAATATAGTAGAATTATGATAAAGACAAGGTAAGGGTATGAACCATAAAGCAAAAGTGCTGAAAACCAGCGTTTTTATAAAAACAAAGAAGAGCTGTTTACTTAATCCGTAACCCAGCTCTTCTTATGAAATTACCATGTACTGTGCGGAGAGTGAGGGATTCAAACCCCCGATACCCGAAAGGGTATACCGGATTTCGAGTCCAGCGCGATCGTTCACTCTGCCAACTCTCCTTTGATTTCGACTGCAAAGGTAATAACTTTTATTGAAACTACCAAATTATTAGAAAGATAATTTAGATAATTTTGCTTTTAA
The DNA here is from genome assembly GCA_051869235.1 of Prevotella sp. GTDB lineage: Bacteria > Bacteroidota > Bacteroidia > Bacteroidales > Bacteroidaceae > Prevotella. The sequence goes on along the minus strand of JBJEAS010000119.1, from coordinate 31,830 downwards.
GGTGTCAACCAATGATTTCCTGATGGCAAGACGTATCTCGCAGGTATTGTCGAAAGTCTGGCTGACAATTCTTGGTTGCATATCCTTAACAATGCGCATTACATCGTTCATCATTGGATAAGTGAAGCTATAGGTTATTTCCTCCTCGACAAGTCTGGTTTCAACAATGGCATTGGCAATGGCTTCCGCCGCTGCTGTCTTGTAGGCTACAATCAAGCCACTCGTGCCAAGCAGAACACCGCCAAAATAGCGAACAACAACAACCAGGACGTTGGTAAGTTCGTTGCTGTTAATTTGACCAAGTATAGGTTTACCTGCCGTGCTGCTTGGTTCACCGTCATCGTTGCCACGGAAATCGGTGCGTTCAGTCCCCAACATGTAAGCCCAGCAGACATGGCGTGCATCAAAATACTTCTTCCTATATGCGGCAACGATTTCCTTCACTTCTTCCACCGTTTCCACATGATGAGCGTAGGCGAGGAACTTACTACGCTTTTCAGTGATGTATCCCTCGCCTACTTTCTTTTCTGATATAGTCTTGTAACTATCCAAATCCGCTTCTAAATTAGCTTAACTTATGAATGATAAGGCCAGAACGCAGTTTTGGCTCAAACCAAGTTGCTTTCGGAGGCATTATCTTACCGCTGTCGGCAATGTCCATAATCTGCTGCATTGATACAGGGTAAAGTGCCAATGCTGCACGCATCTCTCCACTGTCGACACGACGCTTCAACTCGCCAAGACCACGAATTCCACCGACGAAGTCAATGCGCTGACTTGAACGCAAATCCTTGATGCCGAGGATGTCGTCGAGAATCAGACGGCTTGAAATGTCGACGTCGAGAACGCCTATAGGGTCGTTGTCATTGAAAGTGCCCGGCTTAGCCTTGAGACTGTACCAATGACTGTCGAGATACAACGAGAACTCATGAAGCTGCTTTGGCTTATAGACTTCAGTACCCATGTCGGCAACCTCGAAATTATCAGACAGACGCTGCAGGAACTCTTCAGATGTGAGTCCGTTAAGGTCTTTAACCACACGGTTGTAGTCGAGAATGGTGAGCTGTGAAGCCTGGAAGCAGACAGCCATGAAGTAGTTGTACTCCTCATCGCCGCAATGGTTTGGATTCTGCTTTGCCTTTTCTGCTCCAACAAGTGCTGCAGCAGCTGAGCGGTGATGACCGTCGGCAATGTAGAGCGAAGGCATCTTGCGGAACTCTTCGGTAATGGTGGCAATGTCGGCATCGTCAGCTACTACCCATAGCTTATGGCCAAATCCATCAACAGGTGCGATGAAGTCGTATTCAGGCTCTGTAGCTGCATATCGGGTGATAAGCTCATCAAGCACAGCATTGTCGGGGTAGGCGAAGAAGACAGGCTCAATGTTGGCATTATTGACACGCACATGTTTCATGCGGTCTTCCTCCTTGTCGCGACGTGTCAACTCATGTTTCTTGATCGTACCATTGAGATAGTCGTCGACATAGGCACCAACCACAAGACCATACTGCGTCTTGCCATTCATTGTTTGTGCATAGATGTAATACTGCTCCTTGTCGTCCTGAACAAGCCAACCCTTATCCTGGAATTTCTGAAAATTCTCTGCGGCCTTTTCGTAGACACGAGGGTCGTACTCGCTTGTTCCATCTGGAAAATCAATCTCAGGTTTGATGATATGATAAAGACTCTTTTCATTGTCACCAGCTTCCTGACGTGCCTCTTCTGAATTGAGGACATCATAAGGACGCGATTCAACTTCCTCGACGAACTGTTTTGGAGGTCTTATTCCTTTGAATGGTTTTATTGTAGCCATAGAGTATCAATTAACCTTGAACTTTGTACAGCCGTCCTTGAAGAATGCATTGATTTGGCATGCAGCGGCAATTCCGGCGTTGATGTTAGCCTCGGCTGTCTGTGCGCCCATCTTCTTAGGTGTGCTGAAATAGCGTCCGTCGAACTTTTCGAAGTCGGCATCAGCATCAGGCTTGATGTCGGTGACGTACTTCAAATCTGCGCGCTCTTCCATGAGCTTGAGCAGCTCAGGTTCGTTGATGACCTCCTTACGTGCTGTGTTGACAAGTACGGCACCCTTTTTCATCTTACCCACCAAGGCAGCGTTGATGCTCTGCTTTGTCTCTGCTGTGGCAGGAATGTGGAGTGAAACGACGTCGCAAGTCTCGAATAGGGCTTCCTGACAGTCAACAGCCTTGACACCAGCAGCCTCAATGGCCTCCTTTGGACAGAAAGCATCGTATGCATACACCTCCATGCCAAATCCGGCAGCAATTCGTGCTACGTTGCGTCCTACATTGCCGAATGCAAGAATGCCCAGCTTCTTTCCCTTAAGCTCTGTGCCTGCCTTTCCATTGAAGAAGTTGCGGACAGCAAAGACAAGCATGCCGAACACGAGTTCCGCTACTGCGTTAGAGTTCTGACCAGGTGTGTTTTCTGCCACTACATTGTGTCGAGTTGCTGCGGCGAGGTCGATGTTGTCATATCCTGCACCAGCACGAACAACAATCTTCAGGTTCTTGGCTGCATCCAGAACCTCGGCGTCGACCTTGTCGGAACGGATTATCATGGCATCGGCATCGGCAACAGCCTCAAGCAGTTGTGCCTTCTCTGTATATTTCTCAAGCAGAACAAGCTCGTTGCCTGCAGACTCTATTTCCTTTCTTATGCCCTCTACAGCAGCTGCTGCGAAAGGTTTTTCTGTAGCTACTAATACTTTCATGACGATAATTTATTAGTTCTGTGCCTCAAAGTCCTTCATTGCCTGAACAAGAGCATTGACTCCCTCTATGGTCTGGGCATTATAGCAGCTTGCGCGGAATCCGCCTACACTTCTATGCCCCTTAACACCTACCATGCCACGTTCTGTAGCGAAGTCGAGGAAAGGTTTCTCCAGTTCCTTGTACTCATCGTTCATGACGAAGCAAATGTTCATCAGCGAGCGGTCCTCTTCAGCCACGGTGCCACGGAAGAGCTTGTTGCGGTCAATCTCGCCGTAAACAATCTCTGCACGCTCCTTTGCCCTCTTTTCCATAGCCTCGACACCACCATTTGCCTTGATCCAGCGGAGGTTCTCGAGCATACAGTAGATAGGAACAACAGGAGGAGTATTGAACATAGAACCCTTCTCGACGTGTGTACGATAGTCGAGCATTGTAGGAATTTCACGTGGAGCTTTTCCTAAAGCATCGTTCTTGACGATGACGAATGTAACTCCCGCCATTGACAAGTTTTTCTGTGCACCACCATAGATGCAATCGTACTTGCTGACGTCAACCGGACGGCTCATGATGTCAGAAGACATGTCGGCAATCATACGAACATTCAGGTCGAGATCCTTACGTAGTTCAGTACCATAGATAGTATTGTTGGTAGTGATGTGCAGATAGTCAACATCATCGGGACAAGTCCAGTCCTTTGGAATGAAAGTGTAGTTTGCATCGGCAGACGATGCTACCTCAACCACCTCACCGAAAAGCTTAGCTTCCTTCATGGCCTTCTTTGCCCAAACGCCAGTGTTGAGATAGGCGGCCTTCTTTACGAGGAAGTTATATGGTACCATACAGAATTCCAACGAGGCACCGCCGCCAAGGAATAATACCGAATAACCCTCTGGAATCTGAAGCAATTCCTTCATGAGGGCCTCAGCCTCGTCAACAACGGGCTGGAAATTCTTTGCACGATGGCTAATCTCCATAAGAGAAAGGCCTGAACCCTGAAAATCCAAGCACTGCTTGGCAGTGTTTTCAATCACTTCGCGTGGAAGCATTGAAGGGCCTGCGTTAAAGTTGTACTTCTTCATTTTGATTGTCTATTTAAATGTTTAATGAATAAAATATATACTAAGTTTTGAAAAACGTCGGCGAAATTACACTTTTTCTACGAATTGACAAAATTATTTTGCAAAAATGTAGCGAAAAGTGCGTTTTATTTGCTATTTGACAAGTTCAACCACCGTTTTTATGCCTTTAATCTTTTCTCCCTGCACATTTTTCAGCACCTCGCTAAGCCGCTGTCTTGCAATGGCCGCATAAGCGTATCGGTCGTTAACATCAATCTTTCCTATCTCGTCAGGAGCAATGCCGCCCTTCTTGCAAAGGAAGCCTACGATGTCTCCACGGCTTATCTTGTCCTTTTTCCCCTTACCTATATATATAGTTGCCATAAGAGGTTCGGCAGGTGGCGGTAGTTCAACAGGCAGTTCAAAGACTTTTATTTCTCCCTCGATATACTCAGGCAAATGTTCTGCAGGACCAAGAACGAAAAATGTGTGACCCGAAGCCTCCCAACGGGCTGTACGCCCTACCCTGTGTATATAGCCCTCTTCTCCCAATGGCAGATGATAGTGGACAATGTTGTCGACGTTGGGAATGTCAAGTCCACGCGATGCAAGGTCGGTGCTGACGAGCACATTTGCAGAGCCATTGCTGAACTTGTAGAGCGAGTCCTCGCGTTGCTTCTGTTCCAAGCCTCCGTGGAATAGACTCACTGCAAAGCCTTCACGTCGGAGATAATCTGCAGTGCGCTCCACGGCGTCGCGATAGTTCAGGAAGACGATACTGCTGGCACTACCAAAGGAACGCAGCAATCGAGAGAGTTCCTCAAGCTTGTCCTTCATTGCGCTTCGCACCTCGTAGATGGTCACCCGCGAAGGCACCTGCTCGTCATCAACGAGGAAATCAAGTCGACAGACAGAGTCAAGACTGATGAAATTTGGAATCTCCGCAGCATCAGTTGCCGAAATGAGTACACGTCGCTGAAGACCAGGCAGATTGCGCAGCAGTTTTGACATTTCGTTGTGAAATCCCATCTCAAGGCACTTGTCGAACTCATCGATTATCAGCATCCTGACTGCATAGGGGGAAATGTTATGTTTCTGCAAGTGGTCATTCAGCCTACCCGGTGTGCCAAAGACAACCTGAGGCTTGACTTGCTTAAGTGTGCGGTGCTCTTCCATTGCAGGACGTCCTCCGTAACAACTGACAGAGCTTACCCCACACGCCATCATCTTGAGCACATTGCTTGACTGCAGGGCAAGTTCGCGTCCGGGGACGACCACCAACACCTGCACCTGTCCACTGTTCTCGTCAACCAAGTGAGCCGTTGGAAGCAAATATGCCAAAGTCTTTCCGGAGCCGGTCGGCGACAGTATTACCACATCGTCGGCTGTCCCTAAAATAGTCTTGCATGCAGTTTGCTGCATGATGTTAAGCTCCTGAATATGGAGCCTTTCGAGTACTTTGTCAATATCCATTACTTCAGTTCAAAAATTCCCGTTGGGGTTTTCCGTTTCAACACTACCAACTCGAAGTCCTTTCCTGCAATGATCCCACTGCTTCTAAGAACAGCCTCGATGGTTTTTCTTGCCAGTTCCGGGTGATTGTTCTCTTCACTTAAATGGCACAGCCATACACATTTCAGCTTTTCGGTGGCATTCTCCACAAGGGCTTCACCACATTTCCTGTTGCTGAGATGTCCTTGCGAACCCAATATCCTTGTCTTGAGGTGCTGAGGATAAGGCCCGTTGTTAAGCATTTCCTCGTCGTGGTTAGCCTCTATAACAAGATAATTGGCACTTGAGATATACGGCTTTATCTCATCTGTTATCTCTCCAACATCAGTAACGATGCAGAAAGCCACCCCCTCGGCTTCGATAAAGTAACCTACGCAATCGGTGCTGTCATGAGGCACATTGAATGGTGTCACCTTAAACTCACCAATCCTCCTGCTTGTGCCCTTGTCTATGCAGTGTGCATTTCGTCCTTCTATCTTCCGCACGACACAATAGTTTTGAAATATCCCGTCGTGCACCTTACGGGTAGTATATACCGGAACGTCCAATTCGCGGCTAAGACTGCCGACAGACTTCACATGGTCGGCATGATCATGGGTTATGATGATTTGCTTCACTTGGTTCAGCTGGAGACCATAGTCCCTGAAAGACTTTTTCAAAGTCCTTATGCCAAGCCCTGCGTCGATGAGCAATCCATCGTTATCTGTATAGAGAAAATAGCAGTTGCCGCTACTGCCACTCCCAAATGACACGAATTTCAGCATTTTTGTTGTTATTTTGTGCAAAAGTAAGAAAAAAATACGTTACTGCCAAATGATTTTGTTAACTTTGCAACGATTTTAATAATTAATAGTGATTTAATATGAGAAACTTGGCTTTTTTCCATATTTTTATATCCTTGGCACTCGTCGTTACTGCCTGTGACAACTATGGTAATGAAAGGGGAGAGATAGGCAAGACAGCAGAGGACTTTGCAACTGCCTACTTCAACTACGACTTTACTGGAGCATCACAGTTTGCTACCGACGACTGTAGGAAATGGTTTGAATTTGAAGCATCGAACATCAGCGACGAGAACATACGCCAGCTGCGCGAAATGGAAGAAGGCGCTACTGTTGAACTCGATGGCATCGAAATAGTGAATGACTCCACAGCGAGTGTTGGCTTAAGGATACGCAACTTTCTCGCCATCGACTCCATTGGCGGTTTGGGTCACATTGTAGATGAGAAGACTATAGTGCTTCAACTACAACGCACGAGGGAAGCCGAATGGAAGGTCAGAATGGAAGGCCCACTGCAAAGTGGAAAGTGAAGTCACGGCTCAAACGTGGGTTGACAATAGGAAAATGTTCACCTCCGTCAGTTTCATAGGCAGGGTTAACAGCCTTCATTCCCATATCAAAGCGCAAAATGAAATAGTCGAAGTTGAGACGGAAGCCAATGCCATAGCCCACGGCAATCTGCTTCCAGAACTCGTCAATCTTGAATTGTCCTCCAGGCTGGTCGGAGTAATTGCGCAACGTCCATATATTGCCTGCATCAACAAACAACGCCCCATTGACCTTCCAGAACAGATGGGCACGATATTCAAGATTGATGTCGAGCTTCATGTCGCCCGTTTGGTTTATGAAGTCAATGCTGCCGTTCGAGCCCTTGAATTTTCCAGGCCCCAACTCACGCACCGACCAACCTCTCACGCTGTTGGCACCTCCAGAGAAATATCTCTTCTCGAAAGGCAGGATGTCACTATTTCCATACGGATAGGCTATTCCCAATCCGAAATGCAGCACCAACTGATTGTTATAGTCAAAAGCGATGTTGCGGGTAAAGTCGAAGTCGGCCTTGGCATACTGGGCGTAAGCGATGCCAAAAACCTTGTTCTGTCCTTCGCTATTCTTGCTGTAGTTGAAAAGGCCGGAACACAAGTCAAGCAGATTTCCCGATGTCTCGACAGCCGCCTTGATGGCATACTTGCCATTATTGTATGCATAACTGAATCCCCATTTCATGATAAGGAGATTTTCGTAATTATATCGTAGAATGGCATTCTTGTTCGTGTCATCTTCAAGATAATCTTCCCTGAATGTGTTGGAAATCCAAGGCATGAACAGATAGTTTATGTCGAGGACATCGAGTTGATACTTATCATGATGACCAACATTCGCCCACTTGTATTTCCATGCCAACGAAAGCACTCGACGGTGGTACTCCGGGCGATTCTGAAGGTCGTACATCAGCGAAACCTCCGATTGCGAATTGGCGCGCTGTGAGAAGCCGCGTGATATGAAAGGTGCTATCAGACGTGGAAACGAAAGGCTCGCCTCGACACTGTATTCTATAAAGTCTTGATTGCTGTAACCTTCGAGTCCTTTAATTGCCTCATAGGCACCACGAAGTTGTATTCCAAGCACTTCTGAGCCCTTAAACAGATTCCTGTTCTGATAAGTAAGTGCAACAGCAGCACCAAGGTCGCCAGCCGTATTGGTGCCTTCTGGTTCAAAACTTATGGAATGTGCCTTGTTGGTACTCAATTGTATGTAGCAGTCAAGCAGTCGCTGCTGTTCGTCCTCGGCAAAAGAGATATTGGTATATTTCACCGCCTGAAGCCTTCCAAACTGATTATATGTACGACGCAAATTGGTAGAAGAGTATTGGTCGCCTTCTTCAATGAATGTGTTTGACCTTAACACACCTTGTCGAAGATGAAGGACACTGTCCTCTGGATTGCCGCTCGTGTACTCTACACGACCTATAGTATATCGTGGATGCAGGATGGTTGAGTCGCGACCCGCTACGAACTTATGAAGCATAAGGGTCAAATCGATGTCCCTACTGCCAGCCAAAGTGTCAGCCTGGAACGTGATGTAATCCTTGTGGAACCTATAGTAGCCGCTGTCGGTCAATATTTCCGTTATGCGCTTGCGCTCATCATTCATTTTGTTGACGTCGAACTGCATTCCGTCCTTCAATATACGCATGTCCGCTCCGTCATTGTCCAGAATACGCTTTATTATTGAATCGCGGATTTCATAGTTCACACGCCTTAGATAAAATGGGGAGCCAGGATGCAGCATATAAGTCACATTCAACTTCTTGGTTCCCTTTTTTGCCACATCAACTTCAACCATTGCGGCAAGATAGCCTTTATTGCAAAGAGCCTGGCGCAAATCTTCACACGTCTTGCGCGTCTGCACAGAATCGAACAATACTGGTGCTTCGCCCATCGACATTAGTGTACGGTTTATCCAGCGTGACGTGTCGCGTCCTGCCAACGAGTAGGTTGCCAAAGGAATTTTCATGGTGGAGAACCACCTTGAATTTCCTTTCTGCCTGACATACGACTTCAGCTGTGAAGGATTCACGTCGGGGTATTTGCCGTCAGTCTTCACATCCACCTTGTTGAGGAGGAAACTGTCGTCGTCAACGTATTTTGTGGTTGAACATGATGCCAGTGCAACCACACCTATTATTATATATAAATATGTTCTTAGATACATTATTCTCTTAAATTGTTGCAAAGTTAAAACTTTATTTGTAACTTTGCTGCTGTTTTATGAACTTTTTTCATTTTTATTTGAATTATGATTAGTAAAAACATGATAAAAACTGTTCATTCTCTTGAAATGAAGAAAAACAGAAAGAGATTTGGACTATTTGTGGCTGAAGGACCGAAAGTAGTAGGCGACATGTTTGGAGCATACAGCCCCCATGCTGTAATCGCCACAAGCGAATGGTTGGAACAACATGGAGACGAAATAAAAAGGCTCGACACCAATAGGCAATGGACTGAAGAAGCATGGGGCGTGGTTGAAGTAAACGACGACGAACTTCGTCGCACGAGTTTCCTTCAACATCCGCAGCAGGTCATGGCTCTTTTCCAAATCCCCGACGAAACTGGCTATGCCGACATTGACCCGACGCAACAGCTTTGTCTTGCCTTGGACGGTGTGCAGGACCCAGGCAATCTCGGCACAATAATACGCATTGCCGACTGGTTCGGCATAGACAATATTCTGTGCAGCACAGAAACGGCTGACGCATACAATCCGAAGGTTGTACAGGCAACGATGGGCAGCTTGGCACATGTGCATATACATTATGTAGACCTTCCGAGCGTCATAGCCAGCCATCAAAAAAGATGCAACGTCTACGGCACCCTTCTTGACGGAACAGACGTCTATTCCACCCAACTGTCAACCAATGGGATAATCGTTATGGGCAACGAAGGTAACGGAATATCCGATGCCATACGTAAAATGGTAAGCCATAAGCTACTCATTCCCGATTTCCACGAAGGGAAATCGGCAGAAAGCCTCAATGTAGCGATAGCCACTGCCATCGTATGTTCAGAATTTCGCAGAAGGACTTAGTCCATAAGCAACTTTAGATTTTCTTCCTCGCCTACAATCCATACGATGTCGCCCTTTCTGAATTTTCTCGAAGGTGGCACTTGCGACAAACGTTCCTTGCCTTCCTCCAATCCGATGACCATGCATTTGTAATTGTCGCGAATGCCACTGTCCTTCAATGAGATGTCGAGGAGCGGCGAGTTGCCGGTGATGACAAGCTGACGCAGTTTCATTTCCTTGTACTCCTGACTGTTTTCTACAGGGTTAATGTCTGTGCGCAAAGCGTCGACCAACTGCGACAACTGGTTGTCGTCGCCGATAACCTGTAAACGGTCGGCAGGACAAATTATCTCACGTCCGTCAGGAATGTTAATGTGGCGGTTGGCACGCAGAATACTACATACATGCACGCCAAAGCGCTGACGAAGTTCGAGCTGCAAGAGAGTCTTGCCTACCCAGCAGGAATCGACAGGAACATCAATGTCGCTGATGTGTATGTTACGGTCAAGCAGATGGCCTGCATACAGAGGGCGTCGTTTGCGTCCGCGTATCTGTGCTTCAATGTCGCGCGAACGTAAGTTCTGTATAAACATCCTCTCAAGTTTGATTGAACTGTGCTTCAATGCCCTCGACAGGACAAAGAGAATTATCACAGCCACAGTAAGAGCCACAATGACCGCATCGGCAAAGCGGCTTAAATAGTTAAAGACATAGAACACGAACGAACATGCAATTACCACCCTCACCAAGATTGTAAAGAGCAAAGGAAGATGATTAAGTCTGCTTTCTGCCCATAATGCCTTAAACTCCTCGCTATGATTCTTCTTCACCACCATAGCACGCAAGAATGGCGACATTGCCAATATGGTGAGCAATCCACAGATGAAGTTTGCCGTCCAATGCCAACCTACCAGCAGATGCCGTATGAACGGCAAGAAGAAAGTCAGCATTACAGCAGTAACGGTAATGGACAAAATAGAATAGATGATGGTATTGAGTGTCATCTGCGTCAACAGGCTTTTCCAATTGTTCTTGGCTCCAGAACCCGACGGATGTCCAAGGGTTATGTTGTTGAGGAAGACAATAAACTGCTTCGGCAACTTTCGGTCAAGCATTCTATAGCATGGCTCAGAGGCGCGTATCATGTAAGGAGTAAGGAAAGTCGTTATTACCGACACGGTAACCACAACAGGATAAAGATAATTGCTTATCACACCCAACGACAATCCCAACGAAGCTATAATGAAGGCAAATTCACCTATCTGAGCCATGGAGAAACCGCATTTCATTGCCGTCTTTAGGGTTTGCCCGCTTATCAAGTAGCCAAAGGAGCCGAAAATGCTCTGCCCTAAAAGTATCGTAACTACAATGACAACAATAGGAATAGAATATTCAACCAGTATCTCTGGGTCGACAAGCATGCCCACCGAAACGAAGAACACCGCCCCAAATAGATTCTTCACAGGCTCGACAAGCTTAATGATTTTCTCTGCCTCAATGGTCTCGGCAAGGATGCTGCCCATTACGAACGCACCGAAAGCACTACTGAACCCTACCTGAGTCGATATTACGGCCATAAGGCAGCAAAGCCCGATGGATACCACCAGGAGAGTTTCCTCGTTTATCAGCTTTCGTGTTTTTCGCAAAAACATTGGGATGATGGAAATGCCGACAATAAACCAAAGAATCAAGAAAAAGGCTATACGCATGACACTGCCCAGCATTTCGCCTCCATCAGGATTTGAGCCTCTGGCTATCGAAGACAACATTACCATCATGACAATGGCAAGAATGTCTTCAAGAATGAGGACACTCATCACCAAGCCTGCAAAATGCTGCTGCCGAATGCCCATATCATCAAATGCCTTATAGATGATTGTTGTCGACGACATTGCGAGCATACCAGCAAGAAAGACGCAGTCCATCTGACTCCAACCAAACGCCTGTCCAACAGCATACCCTAAAAACATCATACAGAAGATAATTGTTATTGCTGCAATGAACGGAGCTGCTCCCATCTTGAGAATCTTCTTGAACGAGAAGTCGAGACCTAACGAGAACAGAAGGAAAATGACACCAATGTCTGCCCATGTCTGAACATTTGCCTTGTCCATTACAGACATCGTATAAGGCATGTGTGGACTTACAAGAAATCCGGCAACGATATAGCCCAAAACTAAGGGCTGCTTCAGCTTCTTGAACAGCAGCGTTACCACTCCGGCAACGACAAGTATCAATGCAAGGTCTTTGACCAAAGGCGGAAGTTCTGACATACAATAATATGAAATTATATATTAAAATTATTCAAGTTTCTGTACCACTCAATATATAGGGAGACATCTGCTTAACTCCACGCCATCGCCTTTAGTACCACTGGACAGCATTGCTATAGCTGCTTCGCTTGTCGTATTTCAACGCATCGGTAAGTGTCGCGGCATTGCATCTGAACGAGAAGTTGTAGCTTGTGTATGGAGCCAACACCACCGAGCATGACATGTTGAAACAGTGAAGGTCACGTCCAAGAGAGGCTGTCGTCATCGAAATCTTATGATTGTCAAAGTCATATCCAGATGAGAAGCTGATGTTCCAGCCATCACTGATACGAACATTGCCGCTCACGTTAAGAGTCTGAGAGAAGGCATAGGGGTATCTCATCTTATCGTAATTGAACTGACCGCCGGTATTTTCCCTCATCGTGATGCCATAACCGAAGCTGAGCGACCAAGGCATGCTGAACTTCATATATCCGTCGTCGTCGGTCTCTGCCTTGCCTGCATTTTCCTTCCTTGCGCCTCGCTGCCCCTTCTGCATGGTATCGTCTTCGTTGGTCTCGCGGTTGAACTCGTCCTCATCTTCTTCGTCGTCAAGGGCACCACGTTTGTTCTTCTTGTCTTTCTTGTCTACCTTCTCCCCTTTCAACCACTTTATGAAATTAGTCACCTTTGTGTTGTCAAGCGTATAAGACAAGTTTTGCGAGATGCCTTGGAAACGTCCGAACTTACCTTGACTGTACAGTGTGGTATGTTCACTAAGACGCGGATTGCCATTCTCGTCCAATTCATATGCATAGGTTGCAAATGTTGCATTTAGATTCAGTGTATAGCTCTTTGTAAGCTTCAGTCGCAGTCGTGTGCTGAGGTCACTCCAAGGGCGAATGTCAGTGGCGAAATTGTACGACATCGATGCTCCAAGTTCATCAATGATGCTTATCTTCTTGAAGCCGGTGGAGTCGTCGTCGCTCTTTATCTTCATCTCGATATTGTTGGAAATGTCCATTGAGATGCTTCCCGTCTTGCCTTTGCCAGGAACTCCATAGAGGCCTCCCGAATAAGGAGAGTATTCGACAAGGCTCACGTTGCCGTCTTTATCTGTTCGCTGGTAGGTCTCATAATATCCATAGCTTGACGAACTGAAATCAGGCGCATAGTTGAAACTTACCGATGGAGTCAAGACGTGACGGATTGCCTGAATCTTGTCGCCAAAGATTTTGCGCGAAGGAATATAAAAACCATACAGTTTTGTCGATGCGCTTACGCTCATGTTCCAATCGTAGATGTTGTAGAAGCCGTCGATGGTATCATTTACTTCAACTTGTCTTACCTCGTCCCACGACTTCGACACCTTGTTTGAGTACATCCTGTCCGAGAAGTTGAACGTAGGATTGATGTTCAAATAGCCAAAAAGTGTGAAATTACCGCTGATTGGAATATTATGCTTCATTCCGTTTCTCCAGTCTCGGGTGAGGCTCGAATGTAGCAGTTTGTCCTCCTTTGTGGTTATCGAGTTGGACAACTGTCCCGTATACGACATGGAGATTTTCTCATACCAACGTTCCTTTCCAGCCGCCTTTTTACGCTTGAACGGGTAGAATCGGCTTACGGAGATGTTAAGGTCGGGCAATGTCATCGCTATTGTGGAGTCCTTCATGTTCTGACTCAAGTTCATAGTAGTACTTAAGGTCATTCCAATACTCGAGAAGGTATTCGTCATTGCAATCGACGATGTACGTGTGGTTTGGGCATAACTCTGAGGATTGTACATTGAAGTAAGGTTGTTCTTCTCATAACTGCTGGTGGCGAAGTTGACGCTTGCCGACAAAGTACGGAAAGGGTTTGCCTTCGCATCCTGACGATGGCTCCACTGAATCTTGAAACTTGTCTGTTTCATATAGTCCGGCATGTTCTTCTCGCCGTTGATGGTGTTTTGATAACTTGCGTAGAAACTACCGCTGTATTTGTAGCGCTTTGTATAGTTTGATGCTGCGGAAAGTCCCCACGACCCCTTGGTATATATTTCGCCCAACAGCTTCAAGTCCATCTTGTCGCTTATGGCGAAATAGTAACCGCCGTCGCGCAAATAAAAGCCTCGTTCAGTTTCGTCGCCGTAGGTAGGCATTATGAGTCCACTGGAATAGCTCTTGGTGAACGGAAAGAAACCGTAAGGCACTGCCAAAGGCAGTGGAACATCGCAAACGACAAGGTAGGCAGGTCCGAACACTGCGTCTTTGCCCGGTCTCACCTTACCTCTCGACATTGCAATGTAGAAGTCGGGGTGCGGATCGTCGCAAGTTGTATACTTACCATGTTTGATGAACATCTCACCATTCTCATTACGTTTCGATATCTCACTTGTCAGGAAGCCTTCGTCCTGCTGGGTGTAGACTCCAGAAATCAGACCTTTCTTTGTCTTGAAGTTGAATGCCATAGTGTCGCTCTCATAAGTGTCGCTGCCCATCTGGAATACAGGGCTGCCTATAAGTGCGCCTGTAGAATCCTTCGTTCCCGTTGCATGCACAAGGCTACTGTCAAGATTCATGTATATCTGGTCGCTCTGCAAGTCCATGTCCTGATATTTGACGTTGGAGTTGCCGTAAAGGTGTGCAAGACCACTCTCCGCCTCGTAGGTGAGCGAATCCTCCGCAGTATAGTGCACCGGAGAATCAATTCCGTTCTTCCTTCTGCGGTTGATACTGTCGAAGGCAAGCGAATCGTCTATTGCCTTGTTGTGTTTGTATATGGCAAGTTGAAGCGAGTCCATTTGTGTTGTGTCAGGACCCGCCGTAATGGCTGTTGTGTCTTTCTTATGTTGCGCTATCCCGTCAATGGCATCTTGTGGAACGGAATCCTGTCCGAGTGCTGTGCTGTCTTCTACATCTTCGCTTTTTCCTGCTCCAAAGCGCGTCGTCGGCATTGCAGCCCACAAGAACATGAAGGCAAATAGCATCAAGAATATCAATGTATTTTTTCTCACGGCTGCAAAATTACAGCAAAAAAGGCGAAAAACATTACACTTCTCCTTATTTAACACATTTTTTAACTCACAGTAAACCTTCTTACAGAAGGTAGAGCAAAAAGGAGGCGAAAAGAAGTGAAAAAGGTGGAAAATGCGTCGTTTCCCACCTTTGAAGAATTCAAGATGTCATAGTCCGAATACATCGGCTATGGCTTTGAAGACTATTTTGCCATCGACGATATTCAGTCCTTTGGCAAGTGCCTTGTCTTCCTCACATGCCCTTTGCCACCCTTTGTCAGCGAGTGCGACGGCATATTTCAGTGTAGCATTTGTAAGAGCCATCGTAGAAGTATTTGGCATTGCACCGGGAATGTTCGCAACAGCATAATGAACTATTCCGTCAATCTCATATACAGGGTCGCTATGGGTAGTTGGGTGAGAAGTCTCGAAGCAACCGCCTTGGTCGATAGCCACATCGACAAGCACCGTTCCAGGTTCCATTAGTTTAAGCATCTCGCGAGTAATCAGATGTGGTGCTTTGTCGCCTGGAATGAGAACCGAACCGACGACAATGTCCACGTCAGCCAATTCACGCTCAATATTGTGCTTTGACGAATATATGGTGTTCACGTTCGGCGGCATCTCAACAGACAATTTTCTCAACAGCGGCAGTGAAATGTCGGCTATAACTACGTCAGCTCCCATGCCTGCAGCAACTCTTGCAGCCGCCTGCCCCACTATTCCGCCACCAAGCACAAGGACTTTTGCAGGACGAACACCAGGGACACCACATATCAACTTGCCCTTTCCACCCTTTGTCTTCTGAAGATAGTAAGCTCCATTGATAGTAGCCATTCGTCCTGCCACCTCGCTCATAGGAATAAGCAACGGAAGCGAACGGTCTTCAAGTTGAACTGTCTCGTAAGCAATGCAGACTCCATGACTTTTCATCATGGCCTCCGTGAGTTCACGGTCGCAGGCAAAATGGAAATAGGTGAACACCACCTGACCCTCGCGAACAAGAGGATATTCAGGCTTGATAGGCTCCTTCACCTTGACAATCATGTCTGCAATGGCATAAACGTTCTCTATTGTGGGCATAATCTCAGCCCCTGCTTTGACGTACTCTGCATCACTGAATCCGCTATTCTCTCCAGCAGTATGCTGTACATAAACACTGTGTCCGTGTTTCACCAGTTCGGCAACTCCAGCAGGTGTCATTCCGACCCTGTTCTCGTTGTTCTTGATTTCTTTTGGAATACCGATCTTCATAATCTGTTAGTTTTTAGTTTAACATGTTGTGTACAAAGGAATATAAAAAATCCGTATGCAAATATACTGCAAGTTTTTATTCTTGTCAAGATTTGCGTACGGATTTTTTTTGTAAATTTATACAATTTAACTATCTCTGCTCAAAATAGTCATTAAGTTCCTTTACAGCTGATTCGTCCACGGATGTAATGTCTTGCTTTATCTCACCATGTTCCATAAGCAGTATTCGGCTGCTTATGTCCACTGTGTGTGTGAGGTTGTGTGAACTTATCAGTATTGTCGCGCCTGTCTCGCTATTATATTCCTCAATGATGTGCTTCAAAGTGTTTTGGCTCGTTGGGTCGAGGAAGTTGAACGGTTCGTCGAGAATGACAAGTTCTGGCGAGGTAATCAACGTTGAGATTATTCCCACCTTCTGCTTGTTGCCAGCCGAGAGGTTGCGGATTAGAGTCTTTCTTCCGAACACCTCCCCGCCCGTGAAATGCTCAAACCGTTTTGCTATCTCATCGACGCTGTCGTTTTTTATTCCCGAAATCTTGTTCACGAACAACAGGTATTCCTCTGGAGTGAGGAAATCAATGAGGAAACCATTGTCGATGAAAGCACTGGTAAAATGCTTCCATTCCTCGCTCTGCTCGACACGTATTCCGTTGAGTTCCACGTGTCCTTCATCTGCCTTGAGCAAATCGAGGATAAGTCGGAACAATGTCGTCTTCCCTGCCCCATTATTACCTACAAGACCGATAATCTCGCCCTTCGATATGTTCAGGAAAGGGATGTCGCAAGCACATGTTTCGCCGAACGACTTTTTCAGATTGTTTATTGTAATCATAGGAATATCTGTTTATTAAACCAGTCCTCTTCCGTGACAGTTCTTGAATTTCTTTCCGCTGCCACATGGACAAGGGTCGTTGCGTCCCGGCAGTTTGTCCTTCACGATAGGCTCACGGCGTTGTGCCTCGCGTGCTCTTGTGTCCTGTGCGGCTGCTGCAGCCTGATTCGGGTCGGTCAGACGCTCTTCCTGAATGTCCTGCTTCGATTCAACATATTGCTGCTTTGGACGCGGATCTTCAGCTGGTGCTTGTTGAGGAGCCTGTTGCATTTCTGGTATACCGCTGCGCATGAGGATGCTAACGATGCGGTTGTTCATATTGTTTACCATTGAGTCGAATAGCTTCACGCTCTCCAGCTTGAAAATGAGCAATGGATCCTTCTGCTCGTAGGATGCATTCTGCACACTGTGCTTCAGTTCGTCGAGTTCGCGGAGGTTTTCCTTCCAGCACTCGTCGATGATGTGCAACAATATCATCTTCTCAAACTCCTTCACAATGGTCTTGCACTCGCTGTCATATGCCTCCTTCAGATTGCAAGGGATGTTATACATGCGACGGCCATCGGTCAGTGGTACCATGATGCGCTCATAGATGGCACCCTGGTTCTCATAAACCTGCTTTATTATAGGCCAAGCCACAGTCTTTATACGCTCGGTCTTGCGTGTGAAGGCTTCCATGACCTGCTGGAAAGTACGCTCCTCAAGCTCGTCGCGACGCATGTTTATGAATTCTTCGTTGGTGAAAGGCACCTCCATGGCGAATATTCTGATGAACTCTTCCTTGCAACCCTCGTAGTCATTGTTCTCTATGATGCTGACGACACGGTCCCAAAGGGTATTGGAGATGTCCATGCCGATACGCTCGCCCATAAGTGCATGACGGCGTTTGCCGTACACCACGGTACGCTGCTTGTTCATGACGTCATCGTATTCAAGCAGACGCTTGCGCACGCCGAAGTGGTTTTCCTCTACCTTACGCTGTGCACGCTCGATGCTCTTTGAAATCATAGGACTCTCAATCATCTCGCCCTCCTTGAATCCGAAGCGATCCATAACGCTTGCAATGCGCTCGGAAGCGAAGAGACGCATGAGTTTGTCCTCAAGCGACACGTAGAAGACAGAAGAACCCGGATCACCCTGGCGTCCTGCACGTCCACGCAGCTGTCGGTCTACACGTCGACTCTCATGACGTTCAGTGCCGATGATTGCCAAACCACCGGCAGCCTTCACCTCCGGCGAGAGCTTAATGTCAGTACCACGACCTGCCATATTCGTTGCAATGGTCACGGCACCCAGCCCGTTGGTGCTTTGACCAGCCAGTGCCACAATGTCTGCCTCTTTCTGGTGAAGCTTGGCGTTGAGGACCTGACAAGGAATCTTTCGCATGTCAAGCATACGCTTCAGGAGTTCTGAAATCTCGACGGATGTTGTACCTACAAGGCATGGACGTCCGCTCTCCCGCATCTTGACGATTTCCTCTATCACGGCATTGTATTTCTCGCGGTTGGTCTTGTAGACCCTGTCGTCCATATCCTTACGTGCTATAGGACGATTGGTTGGAATCTCAACCACGTCGAGCTTATAGATGTCCCAGAACTCACCCGACTCGGTAGAAGCCGTACCTGTCATACCTGCAAGTTTGTGGTACATGCGGAAGTAATTCTGAAGTGTGATGGTTGCAAAGGTCTGTGTAGCTGCCTCTACTCGCACATGCTCCTTTGCCTCCACAGCCTGATGAAGACCGTCGCTCCATCGGCGTCCCTCCATAATACGTCCTGTCTGCTCGTCGACAATCTTCACCTCACCGTTGATGACAACATATTCGTCGTCCCTGTTGAACATTGTGTATGCCTTAAGCAGCTGCTGAAGTGTGTGGACTCGCTCGCTTTGCACAGCATAATGGTTGAGCAGTTCGTCCTTCTTTGCCAGTCGTTCCTCGTCCGAAAGCTGTTCGGTCTCAAGGGCGGAGAGCTGTGATGCAATGTCGGGCAGCACGAAAAGATTCTTGTCGTTTACCTGATTTGCAAGCCAGTCGGTACCCTTGTCGGTGAGGTCGCAAGAGTTGAGCTTTTCGTCAACGACGAAATAAAGGGGTTCGATGGCCTCTGGCATCTTGCGGTTGTTGTTCTCCATGTAAATCTCCTCCGTCTTGAGCATGCCAGCCTTGATGCCCTCTTCCGAGAGATACTTGATGAGCGGTTTGTTCTTAGGTAGCGACTTGTGTGAACGGTAGAGTGAGAGGAAACCCTCGTCGAGCAGTTTCTGGTCGTTCTTTGCACGTCCCTCGCTGATTTTTTGCTTTGCATCTGAAAGAAGCTGCGTAGCCAGCTTGCGCTGCACGTCGACCAGTTTCTCCACTAATGGCTGATACTCCTCAAACATCTGGTCGTCGCCCTTTGGCACAGGACCGGAGATGATAAGTGGAGTACGGGCATCGTCGATGAGCACCGAGTCGACCTCGTCGACGATGGCATAGTTGTGTGAACGCTGTACAAGGTCGGCAGGCGATGTCGCCATGTTGTCACGAAGGTAGTCGAAACCGAACTCGTTGTTGGTACCAAAGGTGATGTCTGCTTGATAAGCACGACGACGACGTTCAGAGTTTGGCTGATGCTTGTCGATGCAGTCCACGGAAAGGCCGTGGAACATATATAAAGGTCCCATCCACTCGGAGTCACGCTTGGCAAGATAGTCGTTGACTGTTACCACGTGAACGCCGTTGCCTGTCAGTGCATTGAGGAACACTGGCAGTGTTGCGACGAGGGTCTTACCTTCACCAGTTGCCATTTCGGCAATCTTACCTTGATGGAGCACACAACCTCCAAAAAGCTGTACATCATAATGTACCATCTCCCACTTCAGGTCGTTGCCTCCGGCTGTCCAGTGGTTATGGTAGATTGCCTTGTCGCCATCGATGGTGATGAAGTCGTTGGCGGGATTTGCTGCAAGGTTGCGGTCAAATTCGTTGGCAGTAACCACCGTCTCCTCGTTTTGTGCGAAACGTCGTGCCGTTTCCTTCACGATGGCAAACACCTGAGGCATAGCCTCGTTGAGTTTCTCCTCGTAAATGTCAAGAATCTCCTTTTCGAGTTTGTCTATCTGCTCGAAGAGTTCTGCACGTTCATCGATAGGGGTATTCTCTATCGTTTCCTTTATCGATGCTATCTTTGCCTTCTGCTCTTGAGCCGACGACTGTATGCTCGCCTGTATCTCCTTTGTCTTGGCACGCAGGGCATCGTTGTCAAGCTTCTCTATCTCAGGCGAGGCTGCCTTGATTTTCTCGACAAGTGGCTGAATGAGCTTCATGTCTCTTGTCGACTTGTCACCAAAAAGTGACTTCAGAAATTTGTTAAAATTCATCTTTATATTTGTCTTTTTTTATCGTAAAAATGGAAAATCTTTGCAAAATTACGACTTTTTTTCCGTAATCGTGCATAAATAACTGATTTTTTTGATGTTGACCACTAAAACAGTGGCTCAGCCGAGCAAGCATTGGGGGCTCTGATGCGAATCGACTTGGCTACGGTGGGTGCTATGCGGTCTATCGTTACGGGAGTTGTTATACGCTCCGCCTTGATGTTGGCACCGTAAAAGATTATTGGGAAAGGAATGTAGGAGGCACGCGACAGCTGCGACTGGAAGTTGTCCTCGTTATACAGTCGCCAACCGGGTGTCACCTCTATCATTATGTCGCCGCAACGTTCCGGATTGAATGCGTTGCGCACTTTCATGAAATCAGGATTGGAGTTTGAAAGCAGTTGCAATGAGGTGTAGACATTTCGCACTCCCGATACCATCGACAAGAACTCCTGTGCACGCTGACAGGCATCGGTAAGGCTTACGCGCTTGCTTTCAAGTTGTTTGTGGTTGAGGTAAATCTGAGTGCCGAAACAGCTTTCTACATACTTGCCCTGTCCCCACAGAGCACCGAAATACATATTGAGCAAACTTGCAGTTCGGTTGATGTAGAAGGTGCCTGTTGGTATGCGGTATTTGCCGTAGTCCACATCGTCCTCGTCAGCATATCCCGTACTGGTGATGACGAAGAGTACGTTCTTTGCCCCCAACCTGAGTTCAAGGCTGGCTATGAGCGATGCTATCTGTCTGTCCAGTCTTACGTATGTGTCCTGAAGCTCAATCTCGAAGTCGTCCTTCGTATTGTTGTCGAAGAAGCCGGCATAATAGGTCACATTGAGTAGGTCGGTAATGCCGTCAACACCCAAGTTGTTGCTGGTGACACAGTGCAGGGCGGCTTTAGTAACACTTTCATTGACAAGTCCACTTGTCTTATATTCAATATATTGTCTGTCGCCATTAAACTTATGCTTGAAAGGCTTTTGAGCCGCTTCACGCAGGAAATAGTTGAACTTGCCTACATACTGGTTCTCAGGCACCCAAGGCTCCGACACTATTCGATATGTTGGGTTGATGGTGTTGAAGCTCTTGACCCATGCCTCAAGTTCCTTGCCGTAATAGTCTGTAGAACACCAATCGCCGCTCTTGTCGTCAATCCATATTGCACCGTCTGCTGCATGTCCAGCCGCCAAGATTGCGGCATTGCGGAAAGGAGCTATGGAATACACCTTCGCCTTGCCTTTGGTAGTGGTTTTCAATTCGTCACCTATGGTCGATGTGCTGACACTGCGCGGCGAACCTCCCTCGAAGGTATTCAAGCCTACGGTCTTCTTGTCGTCAACGCAATAAACAGGCCGCAACGTTTCGCGGTCGAGCCATTGATTGCCCACCATACTATTATAATAAGGTGTTGTTCCTGTTACTATAGATGCTATGGCAGAAGCTCTGTCTATTGGCGAGAAAGGAAAGGAAGCATTGGTAAAAACGAGTCCCTTGTCAACGAGTTTCTTGAACCCATCGAGTGTATATAGAGGTGAAAAAGCCTCCATATAGTCAGTACGCAACTGGTCGATGGTAATGTTTACGACCAGTCGAGGTGCCTGCTGCATCACCTGTGCCTCTAAGTTCAGTATAGACACCAGTGTGGCTATGAGTGTCAATGTCCGTTGTCTGCGATTCATCTTCATTGTTTTGTTTTCTTATTGCATGTCTTCATGTAAAGGTTCATACACACTCTAATTAGCAAACATGATGCCAGTATTTCCATTCCCTCGGCATAGTCCTGCAATATCGAGCCTAAAAAGAACAGAATTAACAATATTAAAGAAACTTTCCAATATCTTGTAGGCTTTCTGCGTACTACATTCGGAATGAAAAACAGTGTGGCGGGACACAACAACAAAATCTGCAGATTGGTGCTTGTGGTTGGATGCTGCGAGAAGAAGAGTGCACCAACGATTATTCCCGACACTCCCACCAAGGTCATGAGCAGGATGTCCCACACAATGAAAGTGCGACGGCGACGCAGCTCTACTACAGCCACTACTACAGAGACTATTAGAAGCATGACGAAGCACTGCTTAGGTGAAAGCGGGAAACCCTCGTTGACGAATTGTACACCTGGCTCCAAGGCGAGCCTCGTCTCCTTTACCAACGTTCTTACTCCAGCATAAACGCCAAGTATTCTGCCTCCTTGCACATCACTCATCAGCTCCTCCGGCAGGAACTGTCTTTCACGCCATGAAATGGTACGGTCTGCCAACAGTCCAAGACAAAGGTCGTCGCCAAACTGCGCCCACCTGTGCCCTGCGGTATAGATATGCAAAAGTTTTCTGTAGGTGTTGCGGTCTTCGTCGAGCGGTTTCCCAGGCAACTGCGACTCATATCTCACTTTTGAGTCGATTAGGCATCGCTCTATAACGTCGCGGGTTCGAGTGGTGCAGTTGTCGTATAGGAAATTGTATCTGTAGACACGGTTTTCAGCCTTACAGTTTTCCATAAGTGCCTTCCAAAGCCTTGTCTTCTCCTCTGGAGTCAAATTCAGCACCTGTTCCGTCACCGAACAACCATACCTTCTGTACTCAGCCTTGAACACGCTGAACGGAACTACGCCGAGCTCATAATCGGTGAGACCAAAAAGAAACCTCAACACGAAGAACGATTTCTTGAAGTTGAACACTCCATAGTTGAAGGTGTAGTCTTCACCCGTACGCAGATTGTTGAAGCGCAGGGCGGAGTGCCCATAAAGGCTATAAACCTCATCATGAGGAGCACAAGTTAGTAAACTCACTTCTACCGAATCGTCGGAAAAGTGTACTTCATCGCTTACGGCGCGTGCTAAGCAACTGAAAGTCAGCGCAAAAGCAACGACAAATAGCCTCTTGTATGTATATTTAAATTTTTTCACGGTGCAAATTTAATTTCTTTTTTTGACTTTTAATGCTATTATCTCAATTTTTTTCGATAATTTTGCACCCTGTAATTGAATTTTAGCAAAATGACGCTGACTATTGACATAGGAAACACCTGCGCCAAGCTGGTTGCTTTTGACCAAGACGAGCTTGTTGACGTGTGGCATATCGAGCACGATGAGCCATCACGCATAGCCGACTTTTGCCGTCTGCACAAGTTTCAGAAGGGGATATGGTCGTCGGTAATTACACTGTCTGACGAGTTCAGTAAAGCCATCTCCACCCTACCCTTCCCTATGCTTAAACTGCAGTCGGGTGTTACTCCCGTACCCGTAACCATCGGATATGCCACACCGCTGACTCTTGGCAGCGATAGGTTGGCAGCTGTGGTGGGGGCACATGCCGCCAATCCCGACACCGACATCCTCGTCATCGATGTAGGCACCTGCATCACCTTCGATTTCGTCAACAAGGATGGACAATATCTTGGCGGCAACATCTCACCTGGACCGAAAATGCGCTTCAGGTCACTCAAGGCGTTCACCTCAGCACTCCCTATGGTAGAGCGCGAAGGCAATATGCCCGAGATAGGCACAACAACAGAAACTGCCATCAGAAGTGGTGTCATGAACGGCATAAGACACGAATTGGAAGGCTATATTTGCGAATTTTCGTCAAAATATCCAAACCTTTTGGTTTATTTAACTGGAGGTTTCCATATCGATTTGCACAATTCAGAAAAAATGCGCACCTTTGCAGACGATTATTTAGTCCCACGCGGACTAAATGCCATACTTCAATATAACGAAGCATAAAAACGAGAAATGAGAAAAAACATAATAACACTATTATTGGCGGCAACAGCCACACTGGGCACAAACGCGCAAAGCGGTACCAACTCTCCATACAGCCAGTATGGTTTGGGGGTCTTGTCCGACCAATCACAAGGATTCAACAGGGGCATGAACGGACTGGCAATCGGACTTCGACAGTCCAACCAGGTGAACATGCTCAATCCGGCTTCCTATTCTTCTATCGACTCGCTTACCATGATTTTCGACGTAGGCTTGAGCGGTCAGGTGACCAACTTCAAGGAGGGCAACAGGAAAATCAATGCCAACAACTCCGATTTCGAATATGCCGTTGCCGCCTTCCGGCTTATGCCAAAGATGGGCTTGAGCTTCGGTTTGGTTCCTTTTTCCAACATTGGCTACAACTATTCGTCAACGGCTAATGTTGGTTCGTCGTCGACAACTTCAACCGAGACCCATTCGGGATCGGGCGGCGTGCATCAGGCGTACCTCGGCTTGGGTTGGAACTTTTTCAAGGGCCTCTCGATAGGTGTCAACGGTTCCTACCTTTGGGGATCATACGAGCGGTCGCTGACCATCAACAGCAACGACGCTTACGTCAACACTGTGACAAAGACATATTCGGCATCAATACAGAGCTGGAAAATCGACTTCGGTATGCAGTACAGCCAGCCTGTCGGGAAAAAAGATATCGTGACCATAGGTGCTACATACAGTTTAGGACACGACCTCAGTGCCGACCCTATGCTGACAACCACCAACACCAACTCGCAGACCGGTGTCTCGACAAGCCACGAACAGACCATCTACAATGGTCTAAGCATTCCGCATGCCTTCGCAGGCGGTATATCCTGGGAGCACAACAAGCGCTTCACCGTAGGCATCGACTATTCGCTACAGAAATGGGGCGACTTGAAATACCCCGAACTGAATCCTTCTACTGGTGACTATCAGTTGAAGCGCGACCTGCTTTCCGACCGCAACAAAGTCACTGTGGGTGGCGAATGGGTGCCAAACTGGCAAAGCCGAAAGTTCTATAACCGCATTCACTATCGTGTAGGTGCTTCCTACAACACGCCTTACATCAAGGTGAACGGAAACGATGGTCCAAAGGAAATCAGCGTCAGTGCCGGTTTCGGCATTCCCATCACCAACAACTGGAACAATGGGTCGTTCCTCAACATCAGCGGACAGTGGGTCAAGGCATCGGCAAAGGACTTGATAACTGAAAATACTTTCCGCATAAACATTGGATTGACGTTCAACGAACAATGGTTCAACAAGTGGAAAGTCAGATAAGAATGAAGGTTGAGGGTTGAAGAATAAAAACTGAAATAAAATTGGATAGTTTTCCACCTTATATATATAATAAAGGTAAAATGAGGTCTTTGCTCATAGCAGCCTTGGCATTGTTGGTCTTTTCCTGCTCAGAAGAGAAGGAACACACCGCTGCTGCCATTCACGACCGCGACTCAGTGTCCATGATGACCAGCTACGGTGTTAACACGCTCATCTCCGACTCGGGTATCATAAAATACAAGATAGTCACCGAGCGATGGGACGTGAACACCGTTAAGAACCCTTCGCGCTGGACTTTCATCTGTGGAATCTTCATGGAGCAGTTCGACGAAAAGTTCAACATTCAGGCTTATATCCAGGCCGATACGGCATGGTATTACGACCAATTGAAACTTTGGGAACTGCGTGGACGCGTCAGAGTGCGCAATGTCAACGGGCTTCATTTCACCAGCGAGGAACTCTTCTGGGACGGAATGAAACATGAGTTCTACTCCAACATGTTCTCGCGTGTAGTCACTCCCGAGCGTACACTTCAAGGAACATATTTCCGCAGCGACGAGAAAATGCAGCACTATATCGTCTCTAACTCCAAAGGCTCGTTCATAAAGCAAGACAGCAACGCTGCCGCACCTACTGATGCTCAGGCTCCTGCCGATACGGCAAATACAGTCCCCGTACTGCGTCCGCAGGCAACAAAGCACGCAGCGACACCCAAAACACAGACGCCATGACAGATACCATCATAGGACTCATCATAACAATGATATTCTCCGCATTCTTCTCGGGCATGGAGATAGCCTTCGTGTCGGGTAACAGAATGCTTGCCGAAGTGGAACGAGGCAAGAATGGAATTTCACAAAAGGCGATAAGCTATTTCTATCGACATCCCAACAACTTTGTGAGTACCATGCTTGTCGGCAACAACATTGCACTGGTTATCTACGGTATACTCTTCGCACAGCTGTTCGATGCCACACTTTTCGCACCACTTGGTGACGGAGAACGAGTTACCGCCGACACCATTGCATCCACCGTAGTGGTGCTCTTCACGGGCGAGTTCATTCCCAAGCTCATCTTCAAGAGCAATCCCAACACCATGCTCTCGCTCTTCGCAATGCCAGCCATGGTGTGCTACGTTATCCTCTATCCCATCTCCCGCTTTGCCACACTGCTTTCAAAATGCATGCTCCGCATCGTGGGTGTAAAAATGGAGAATGTGAAGGACGACGCCGAGTTCAGCAAGGTAGACCTCGACTTCCTTGTGCAGAGCAGCATCGACAATGCCCGCAACGACAACGACATCGAGGAAGAGGTGAAGATTTTCCACAACGCCCTCGATTTCTCCGACACCAAAGTGCGCGACTGCATGGTGCCACGAACAGAAATAGAGGCTGTCGACATCGATGAAAGCGACGAGGAGGAACTGAAGAACCGCTTTATAGAGACAGGCTTCTCCAAACTTGTAGTCTATAAGGACGACATCGACCACGTTGTAGGCTACATCCACTCATCAGAGATGTTCCGCAATCCGAAACAGTGGCGCGACAACATCCGCACCCTGCAGTTCGTACCCGAAACGATGGCAGCAAGAAAGCTGATGCACTCATTCCTGCAACAGAAAAAGACGCTTGCCATCGTGGTCGACGAATTTGGAGGCACAAGTGGACTCGTATCCCTTGAGGACATCGTGGAGGAAATCTTCGGCGACATAGAAGACGAACACGACAGCAACAACTACATTGCCAAGATGGTAGGCGAAGGCGAATACATACTCTCCGCCCGCCTTGAGATAGAGAAGGTGAACGAAATGTTTGACATTGAACTGCCCGAGAGCGACGACTATATGACCATAGGAGGCCTCATTCTGCACGAATACCAGAGTTTCCCGAAACTCAATGAAATAGTGAAGATAGGGCATTTCGAATTCAAGATAATCAAAAGCACAATGACAAAAATAGAGCTTGTAAGGCTAAAAATAAACGAGTAAGACCATTTTTTTTGGTTTTTCTTCCGTTATTTGATATAATTTTTGTAATTTTGTGCGCTAAAAGCGAATAAAGCATAGAAACAAAAAAAATAAAAACAAATAAAACAAAGTAATGGCAGCATTAGGAACAATCAGAAAAAGAGGAGTGACCTTGATAGTCATCATTGGTCTTGGCCTCTTCGCATTCATTGCTGAAGAAGCGTTCCGCTCGTGCGAAGCTACCAGCAACGAGCAACGACAGCAAGTAGGCAAAGTTTTGGGTGAGAAAATTTCAGTACAGGATTTTCAAGCCCTCGTTGACGAGTATCAAGAGGTGATAAAAATGACCCAAGGTCGCGACAACCTCTCAGAAGAAGAGCTCAACCAGCTCAAAGATCAGGTTTGGAGCAACTACGTCAACAACATCATCATGAAGAAGGAGGCTGAAAAGCTTGGTCTCACCGTCACCGACGCCGAGCTTCAGAACATCCTTAAGGAAGGCACCAGCCCACTGCTCATGCAGACTCCTTTCGTCAATCAGCAGACAGGACGCTTCGACGCCTCGCAACTCACGAAGTTCTTGGCAGACTACAAGAAGGCTTCGTCTACAACTCCACAGTTGGCAGAACAGTATCAGAAAATCTACAATTATTGGAAGTTCATCGAGAAGACTCTCCGCCAGCAGACTCTTGCCCAGAAGTATCAGGCACTTTTGTCACACTGCTTGATTTCCAACCCTGTGTCGGCAAAGATGGCATTCAACGACCAGAACGAAGAGAGCGACATTCAGCTCGCTTCTCTTGCCTACACTTCAATCAACGACAGCAAGGTGACCGTAAGCGATGCCGACATCAAGGCAAAGTATGAAGAGCAGAAGGAGATGTACCGCCAGTATGTTGAAACTCGCGACATCAAGTACGTCGACTTCCAGGTCCTTCCGTCAGCAGCCGACCGCAAGGCACTGATGGCATCAATGGTAGAGGCGCAAAAGAGCTTGCAGACCGATGCCGACCCAGCACAGGTTGTACGCAAGGCTCAGTCGCAAATCAGCTACACTGGCGTTCCTGTTTCTTCCAAGGCAATGCCACGCGACATCGCGACAAAGCTCGACTCTATGGCAGTAGGACAGACATCAGCTCCTTTCGAGACTACATACGACAACACACTCAACGTCGTAAAGCTCATCAACAAGGTTCAGCTCCCCGACTCTGTTGAGTATCGCATCATTCAGGTCGGCGCCGAGACCGTAGAGAAGACCCGCGAGCGTGCCGACAGCATCTACAAGGCTATCGCAGGCGGTGCTGAGTTCGAGGCCATCGCAAAGAAATATGGTCAGGAAGGCACTTCACAGTGGTTCACGTCAGCCATGTATGAGTCGGCTCCAACTATCGATGCCGACACCAAGCAGTACATCGAGGCACTTACACAGTCGGAAGGCTTGAAGAATGTTTCGTTCACACAGGGCAACGTTGTCATTCAGGTTCTCAACCGCAAGGCAATGTCTACAAAGTACCTTGCAGCTGTCGTTAAGCACACTATCGACTTCTCCAAGGCAACATACTCTGCTGCATACAACAAGTTCAGCCAGTTTGTCAGCGAGAGCCAGAGCGCAACGGAGATAATAACCAATGCAAAGAAGTATGGCTACAAGGTTCTCGACCGCAACGACATCGCCAACTCTGAGCACAACATTGCAGGCATTCGCAGCACCCACGAAGCTATGAAGTGGATTTTCGACGCCAAGCCAGGCAAGGTTTCCCCACTCTACGAGTGTGGCAACAACGACCATCTTCTCGTTGTCTCTCTTGTCAACATCCACAAGGAAGGTTATCGCGACATTGCTTCACTGAAGGACATTCTCAAGGAGCAGGTCATTCGCGACAAGAAGTTCGAGCAGTTGAAGCAGCAGCTCGCCGGTGTCACAAGTGTTGAAGCCGCAAAGACAAAGGGCGCACAGGTTAATCCTGTCAATCAGGTAACATTCGCAGCTCCTGCCTTCATTCAGGCAACAGGTGCAAGCGAACCGGCTCTTAGCGGTGCCGTAGCATCAACAAAGCATGGTCAGTTCTGCCCACGTGTCATTAAGGGCAACGCCGGTGCATACATGTTCAAGGTTGTCAAGAAGGCTCAGCGTGCCGGCGTCAAGTTCGATGCCAAGACCGTAGAGACACAGCTTCAGCAGCAGGCTCTCCAGGCTGCAAGCCGTTTCATGAACGAGCTTTACCTGAAGGCAGGCGTTGAAGACAACCGCTACCTCTTCTTCTAAGTAATTCAATTAACCCAACAATAAAAGCTTCGCCAAAGACGCCAAGTCTTTCGGCGAAGCTTTTTTATGTAATCATGATAAATACTATATTTTCCTACCCAAAATATAGTTGAATACATATATTCCCAAGTCTTATTTAGTGATGATACGAGAATAACCTAATTGTTAAACGACAATTGTTGTTTTGTTAATTTCAGCCTCTCCGCTTTCTTCGCTATTCCTTCGAGATGCCTTCGAGATGCGTTCGAGACGTTGAAGTGTTCTTAGTTTAAATTTATTGGTGAAAAGCTACAACAATAATTACATATTTGCAAGTAATTATGCCATTATGCCAGCTATTATGCCATTAAGAAAATCTCGGAGTGTGTTGTTGGATAGAACTAATAAATAATTTTTATTCATTATACTTTTCTTTTGCACTAAAAACTTGATGGCATAATAGCTGGCATAATGGCATAAGAATGGCAGACGGAAAACAGTATACGATTGTTTTCTCTACTTCAAACGATTGTTTTCCATAGCCCAAATACATAAATTCAGTAGCCCAAACGAACGTTTTCCCTCCTCAAACCACCTTTGCATAGGCTTTCATCTTGCAAGCAGTGTCGCCTTGCAGAAGCAAGAACAATAACTATTGAGACAGGACGACACCCGTTGACGTAATGTCTTCATATCAGGACTTCTTTTCCAACAGATTATAGTCGATATAATGACAACTAAAGAAAGACTGTTATGACGACACAAGAATGACTGTACAGCGTCACACATCAGAAGAAAAAAGTCGCTAAAACATTTGGTGATTTCAATTATTATAATTAACTTTGCTGCGTATATATTTATAAAGATGGAAGCAGCAAAACAGATACCATACGGAGTGGCCGATTTTGAGTCGGTGATTAATCAGAACTTGTACTATGTTGACAAGTCCATGTATATAGCAGAGTTGGAAAAACAGCCTCGAACGCTGATTTTCATCCGTCCCCGACGATTCGGCAAGAGCCTGTTCATCAGCATGATGAGGGCATATTACGACAAGTCGAAGGCCAAGGATTTCGACACTCTTTTCGGCTCCCTGTGGATAGGCAGCCACCCCACTCCATTGCGCAATCACTATCAGGTGCTCTACCTCGACTTCTCCAAAATTCTTGGAAATATTGATGTGTTGGAGGAAAAATTTGACCAATATTTGAGACGTCAGTTGGATGACTTCGTCAGAAAATACGCAGACGATTATCCCGACTACTTCATAAAGGATTTTTTTGAGTCAACTTCAGGTGCTGACAAACTGATAATGATATCTATCCAAGCCGACAGATTCCGAATACCGATGTATCTCATTATCGACGAATACGACAATTTCACAAATGTGGTACTGAGCGAACATGGGGAGTCAATATATCACAACATGACCCATGCCTCAGGATTCTACCGCGAGGTGTTCAAGAAGTTCAAGGGAATGTTCGAACGAATCTTCTTGACGGGAGTGAGTCCTGTAACCCTCGATGACTTGACAAGCGGTTTCAACATTGGTTGGAATGTGTCGATGGCTCAAGAGCTCGACAAGATGCTCGGATTCTCAACAGAAGACGTGCGCCAGATGTTCACATATTATAAAGAGGTCGGAATGTTGCCTGCCGACTGCGACATCGAGGCGATGATTACAGAGATGAAGCCATGGTATGACAACTATTGCTTCGCAGAGGAATGTCTTGAAAGCGATGTCAGAGTGTTCAACTGCGACATGGTGTTGTATTACCTCCGCAATTATGTGTCTTACAAACGTTCACCCAAAATCATGCTTGATCCGAACACGAAGACCGACTACAAGAAGCTCAATATGCTCATACAGCTTGACAAGCTCGACGGCAACCGCAAGGGAGTGATGATGGACATAATTGAAAATGGGGAGATTGCAGCCACGCTGATTCCCTCGTTCTCAGCCAACGAGATGACTGAGCCGGAGACATTCCCGAGCCTGTTGTTCTATTATGGTATGCTGACCATCAAGGGACGGTATGGAACAATGCTGTTGTTAGGCATACCCAACAACAACGTGCGAATGCAATATTACAATTACATATTGAAGCAATATAGCCAGTATAAGATAGTGAATGTCAACAAATTGCAGATTTCATTCGTGAAGATGTCCATAGACGGCAGTTGGCGTGACACCTTACAATATATGGCTGACTGCTACAAGCAGCTCTCCTCTGTGCGCGACTCCATCGAGG
>JBJEAS010000118.1:0-33246 GCA_051869235.1 Prevotella sp. | reverse complement strand
GTCAACTTGTCAACTCGTCAACTTGTCAACTCGTCAACTTGTCAACTCGTCAACTAAATAAATCAATAGAACTTGAAGTAACGACGGGCATTGTTGTAGGAGATGTCCTCAACCATGCGCGAGAGAATCTCGTTGTCGTTAGGCAGCAATCCCTTTTCAACGTCGTTGCCGAGAATGTTGCAGAGCAAGCGGCGGAAATACTCGTGGCGTGGATAGCTCAGGAACGAACGCGAGTCGGTGAGCATACCAACGAAACGACTCAACAGTCCGAGAACCGAAAGGGCATTCATCTGACGGGTCATACCGTCGAGCTGGTCGTTGAACCACCAGCCAGAACCAAACTGAATCTTTCCCGGCTCACCGCCCTGGAAGTTTCCAAGCATGGTTGCAATAACCTCGTTGGCGCATGGGTTGAGTGTATATAATATGGTACGCGTGAGCTTGCCCTTCATGTTCAGCTTGTTGAGGAAACGGCTCATGGCACGAGCGGTGTTGAACTCGCCGATAGAGTCGAAGCCAGTGTCGGGACCGAGCTGGTTGTACATTGCGGTGTTGTTGTCGCGAATTGCTCCGTAGTGGAACTGCTGAGTCCAGTTGGCGTCGGCATCCATCTCAGCCATTACGGTGAGGAAGCAGTTCTTGTACTGGCGAACCTCGAAGTCGGAGAGCTGCTGTCCGCTGAGAGCCTTTGCAAAGATTGTCTCAATCTGCGAGTCGGTATATTCCTCGTCGTAGAATTCCTCAATGCCGTGGTCAGAGAGGCGGCAGCCATTCTCGTGGAAGAAGTCGTGGCGACGCTGCAGTGCATCTACCATGTCCTGGAACTTGGTGATGCTGACACCCGAAACCTCGCTGAGCTGCTCAACATACTTTGGGAACTCGGGCTTCTCGATGTTCATTGCCTTGTCGGGACGCCAAGCAGGAATCATCTTGATTTCGAAACCACTCTCACGGGTCTGCTTGTGGAAACGCAGGTCGTCAACAGGGTCGTCGGTGGTGCAGACACACTCCACGTTGTAGTGGCGCATCAGTCCGCGAGCCGAGAACTCAGGCTGCTTCAGCTTCTCGTTGCACTCGTCGAAGATTTCGCGTGCAGTCTTTGGCGAAAGCTGCTTTGTGATGCCGAAGGCTGTCTTCAGCTCAAGGTGAGTCCAGTGATAGAGCGGGTTGCGGAAAGTGTAAGGCACTGTCTCAGCCCACTTCTCAAACTTCTCCCAGTCGGTGGTGTCCTTGCCGGTGCAGTAGCGTTCGTCGACGCCGTTGGTACGCATTGCACGCCACTTGTAGTGGTCGCCTCCGAGCCACAGCTCAGTGATAGACTTGAACTTATGGTCTGTTGCAACCATCTCTGGAATAAGGTGGCAATGATAGTCGATGATAGGCATCTTTGCCGCATGGTTATGGAACAAGTCCTGCGCTACTTCTGTTTCGAGCAGGAAGTTTTCGTCATTAAATTGCTTCATTTTTGTAAGTTTATTGTTTTTAAATTTGTTGTTTTTTCGTTATTTGAGAATTTTGTTTGCAAAAATACAAAATAAATTCTTTATTCTCACATATTTTAATTATTTTTGCACACAAAAACAACGTAAACGATGACGTACACGAACAAAGTCCTACTAATATATACCGGTGGAACAATCGGAATGAACCGAAATCCACGTACTGGTGCCTTAGAGCCGTTCAACTTTGAACATCTGTTGAAGAATGTGCCAGAGCTGCAGCAAGTGTCAACCGAGATTGACACCTACCAATTCAATCCTCCTATAGACAGCAGCGACATGTCGCCGGCATTGTGGGTCGACATTGCCCACGTCATCTCCAACAACTACAACAGATACGACGGCTTTGTCATTCTCCATGGCACAGACACCATGGCTTACACAGCATCGGCACTGAGCTATATGCTTGAAAACCTTACCAAGCCGGTAATCCTGACAGGAAGCCAGTTGCCGATAGGTCAGCTGCGCACCGACGGCAAGGAGAATGTAATAACCAGTATAGAGATAGCGTCGGCAAAATATCAGGACGGCAAGGCTATGGTGCCCGAGGTGTGCATCTACTTCAACGGACACTTGATGCGCGGCAACCGCACGACGAAGCAGAGTGCCGACAACTTCAACGCATTCGAGAGCTTCAACTACGGGCATCTTGCCGATGCGGGCGTAAACATCAACTACCACAGAAGCCGAATACTGATGCCCGATTACTCAAAGCCCATGCAGCCGCGCTTCGTGCTCGACCCAAGCGTGATTGTGTTCACCGTCTTCCCTGGCATACAAGAAGAACTGATACGCCACGTCATCACCAGTCCGTCGCTCCGCGCCATAGTGATGCGCACCTACGGCAGCGGCAACGCCCCACAATACCCTTGGCTGACACGCGCACTGAAAGAAGCGACTTCGCAAGGAAAGATAATTGTCAACATCAGCCAGTGCATGGCAGGAAGCGTAGAGATGGGACGCTACGACACAGGCTACCAACTGAAGGAAGCCGGTGTGCTGAGCGGCTACGACAGCACCGTAGAAAGTGCCGTAACGAAACTGATGTATCTGCAAGGCATCTACAGCGACTGGCACCAAGTGAGGAACTACATGTCGAGGAGCATAAGAGGCGAGATAAGTATTTAATTTTGAGTTTTGAATTTTGAGTTGTTCTCGCTTCGCTGCGATTATTCAATTAATAATTTAATAATTGAAAATTGCTCGTAGAGCAACAATTCAAAACTCAAAACTCAAAATTCTTCAATCGCAGCGAAGCGAGAACAACTCAAAATTCAAAAATCAAAATTCAAAAATCGCAGCGAAGCGAGAACAACTCAAAACTCAAAATTCAAAACTCAAAATTCTTCAATCGCAGCGAAGCGAGAATAATTCAAAACTCAAAACTCAAAATTCAAAATTCAAAATTCTTCAATCGCAGCGAAGCGAGAATAATTCAAAACTCAAAACTCAAAATTCAAAATTCAAAATTCTTCAATCGCAGCGAAGCGAGAACAACTCAAAACTCAAAACTCAAAATTCAAAATTCAAAATTCTTCAATCGCAGCGAAGCGAGAACAACTCAAAACTCAAAATTCAAAACTCAAAACTCATAACAGTGAAAGCAAGTGAAGTACTAAAGAGAAATATAGAGATACTGTCAAGGCACACTGTAAAGGAAGACAGCTTTGTGCCAGGAAGCCATGCTCCACTGCCTCAGATTGATGCAGTGAAGAAGATTGTGAGTCTGTGCAAGACAATATTCTTCACCGACTATTTCTACAAGCGACAGCCGGAGGAGCAGATACGACAATATTATATAGGTGTAAACGTAGAGGCACTCTACTCTCTACTGAAAGAACAGATTTCGAGAAGCCTGCTGTTCAACAGCGACGAAGACGAGGCTCTGACACCAAAACGCTCGGTAGAACTCGCCTTGACCTTCATCGACCATTTGCCCGAAGTGAAGCGTAGGCTCTACACCGACGTTGAGGCGATGTTCGACAACGACCCCGCCGCCAACAACTACGGTGAGGTGATTTTCTGCTATCCCGTGGTGAATGCCATGACCCACTATCGCATAGCCCACGAACTGCACAAACTCGGCATTCCCGTCTTGCCACGCATCATAACCGAACTGGCACACTCGAAGACTGGCATAGACATACACCCTGGAGCAACCATAGGCGACTACTTCAGCATCGACCATGGTACTGGAGTAGTAATAGGCGAGACATCAATCATAGGCAACCACGTGACGCTCTATCAGGGAGTGACACTTGGTGCAAAGAGCTTCAAATACGACGCTCAAGGCAACATGGTGAACTGTCCACGTCACCCAATATTGGAAGACAACGTTACGGTATACTCCAATTCTTCCATACTCGGCAGAATCACCATTGGGCACGACTCTGTGGTGGGCGGCAACATCTGGCTTACGCACAGCATACCGCCCTATTCGAAGATTCTTCAGAGCAAGGCAATAGACGCATCTTTTACCGATGGATTGGGTATCTAACGTACACTTATAATACTATTTTAGCATACATTTGACCTATTTTGCAACATTTTGACACCCTAAGATAACAAAATAGTACCATTAAAATAACATTTTAGCATTGTTGTTTAGGAAAATTTGATTAATTTTGCAGCAGAAAACCTAACGGGCAAATTATTTCAAACAAGCTATATTAATAAATGCAATTACAAACTAACAACAATGTAACTATGGGTACAACATCTATCGAAAGATGTCTGAGCCATGTGTTCAGCAATCTTACAGTTAGTCTGTCGCGCAAGACGCTTCTGGTTGCGGCACTACTCGTGCTGCAAGCAACGGCGTTCTTCGGAGCAGGCAACATTGCTGCCAAGGACATCACTGGAAAAGTGACCTCGGCAACGGACAACGAACCGCTTATCGGTGCCACTGTCCAAGTAGAAGGTTCGCAAGGCGGAACAATAACCGACTTCGACGGAAACTACAAGATTCAGGCCAACGATGGTCAGACACTCGTCTTCTCATATATTGGATATGTGACGAAGAAAGTTAAAGTGAAGGGCAACCAAATCGATGTCGCACTGGAAGAGGACGGCAAGGCACTCGAAGAGGTTGTTGTCATCGGCTACGGAGTGCAGAAGAAAAAACTCGTCACTGGAGCCACAACACAGATGAAGGGAGAAAGCATTCAGAAACTTAACACTACAAGTCCGCTGCAAGCCATGCAGGGACAGACTCCGGGTGTGAACATCCAGTCGACATCCGGTCAGCCTGGCTCTGACATGAAGGTAATCATCCGTGGTCTTGGCACCGTGGGCAACTCTGGTCCACTCTACCTCATCGACGGTGTTGGCGGCGACATCTCAACCGTTAACCCTGCCGACATCGAGAGCATCGACGTGCTTAAGGACGCTGCATCTGCCGCCATCTATGGTGCACAGGCAGCCAACGGCGTTGTGCTCGTAACCACAAAGCACGGCAAGGAAGGAAGAGTTCAGGTTTCGTTCGACGGATACATGGGTTGGCAGTCGGCAGCACGCAAGATAAAGATGCTCGACGCCAACGAGTACAAGACCATCATGGACGAGCAGGCTCTCAACAGCGGCAACAAGGTCTACGACTGGAGCCAATACGACATCTACGACGCCAACGGCAACCTCAACAATACCGACTGGATTGACCAGATGTTCAAGGACAACGCCATGACACAGAGCTACAACATCAGTGTCAACGGCGGAAGCAAGACTTCTACCTTTGCACTCTCTCTTGGCTATATGGACCAGGAGGGTATCGTCGGTGGCAGCGACGTATCGAAATACAACCGCTACAACTTCCGCCTCAATGCCGACCAGCAGATAGCTTCCTGGTTTAAGATTGGCGAACAGCTTGGCGTTGTCTACAAGAAGACACGCGGCGTGAACGTGGGCAACCAGTACAACAACACTCTGCGCGGTGCCTTTGCCGCCTCGCCTCTCACGCGCGTGTATGCAAATAATGTGTTCAGCGGTTCAACCACCGAGGCAGCTGCTGCAGGAGGAGGCTATGACGGATACTACGGTCAACCATACTACGACACGTCGTCGGCAAACAGCTGGTGGGCAGAGCAGGGCAACCCTTATGGTTCGATGATGCTCAACAACCAGAACGAGAATCGCGGCGTTACTTTCACCGGCAACATCTACGGTGAAATAGAGCCTATAAAGAACTTGAAGATTCGTTCACAGTTGGGTCTGGTGTATTCCACTTCTGAATACCGTTCGTTCTCGCCACTCTACCACTTGAGCAACTACTCATACAACGAGACAAAGACAAGTGCCTCGCAAAGCATGGGACACGGCTTCACCGCAACATGGACAAACACAGCCACCTACAACTTCAACATAGGCGAACATGAGTTTACTCCACTCATTGGTATGGAGACATCGGCTTACGAAGGCACTTCGCTCTACGCTGCCAACGGCTACCTGAAAGACGGCTACGACAATTGGGAGCACGCCTACATCTCTAACACAACCGGTACGTCTACCGACGACGGTCTGAGCGTATCAGGTTCACCCCACGACAAGAGCCGCACAGTGAGCTACTTCGGTCGTCTGGGTTGGAACTGGAAAGAAACCTATATGATCAATGCCACCCTGCGTGCCGACGGTTCAAGCCGCTTTGCAAGCGGACACCGCTTCGGTTGGTTCCCTTCAGTATCAGCAGGTTGGACCATCACCAACGAGAAGTTCATGGAGAGCACAAAGTCATGGCTCGACTTCCTCAAGCTGCGTGCAAGCTGGGGACAGGTAGGTAACCAGAACATCTCCAACTATCAGTATCTCGCTCCTATCACAAGCTCAAATACCCACTACAACTTCGGAACGGGCATGGGATCAACGGCTCAAAGCGGCAACTGGGGAGCATACCCAAGCCGACTGGGCAACGAGAATGTGACATGGGAGACATCTGAGCAGACCAACATCGGTATCGACGCACGACTCATCGGCGGTCGTCTCAACGTTAACTTCGACTGGTACTGGAAATCAACCAAAGACTGGCTCGTCGTAGCTCCTATCCTCGCCACGGCAGGAACGGGCGCACCTTACATCAATGGTGGCGACGTGAAGAACTATGGTTGGGAGCTTAACCTTGCATGGAACGACCACATCGGCAAGGACTTCCAATATAATATAGGTGTTAATGGAGCTTGGAACCACAACGAAGTGGGCAACATTCCTACCGAGGACGGCATTATCCACGGCGACACCAACCAGCTCTACGACAACTCCGAAGAGTTCTACCGTGCACAGAACGGACACGCCATCGGATATTTCTGGGGCTACAAGACTGCCGGAATATTCCAAAACCAGCAGGAGATACAAGACTGGATTGCTGCCGGCAACGGTGTCAAGCAGACCGATGTACAGCCTGGCGACGTGAAATACATAGACGTAAACCACGACGGACAAATCAACGAGAGCGACAAGGTTGACCTCGGCAACGGTATTCCAGACTTCACAATGGGCTTCAACCTCGGTTTCTCTTACAAGAATTTCGACCTTTCCGTAACCGCCAATGGCGCTTTCGGGCAGCAGATTGTACAGAGCTACCGCAACCATGCCAACAAGAAGGCAAACTACACATCGGCAATACTGCAACGTTGGACTGGCGAGGGCACGAGCAACAAGTATCCACGCGTGCTGGAGTCTAACGTCAACTGGGAGTTCTCCGACCTCTACATTCAGGACGGCGACTATCTGCGCATCAGCAACGTAACCCTTGGCTACGACTTTGCCGACCTCATCAACTGGAAGGGCGTCATTTCACAGGCTCGACTCTATTTCCAGGTGCAGAATCTCTATACATTCACCAAGTATGACGGTATGGACCCAGAAATCGGCTACGGTACGTCGAGCTGGGTATCAGGCGTTGACCTCGGCTACTATCCACGTCCACGCACCTACATCGTTGGTGTAAACCTTAAATTCTAACTAAGTAAAGGGAGTTAAAGAAGTTAAAGAAGTTAAGGGAGTTAAAGAAGTTAATGAAGTTAAAGGACAAATGTCTTGAACTCCATTAAACTCCTTGAAATCCTTGGATTCCCTGAAAATAAAAGAAAACGTTTGAATTATGAATATTAAGAAATTAAACATATTGACAGCTGGAGCACTCGTGGCAACAATGTCGCTCACATCTTGCTCCGACAGTTTTCTCGATGTGGAAAGCATCACGGAATCAAACACCCAGACTTTCTACAAGAACGAGAGCGATGCATGGCGAGCTTTGATAGGTTGCTATGCCGGATGGCGCGAGACAACATCATCAGGCTCCATTCCACTACCCTTCTCCACAATGATGCAGAGCGACGAATGCTTTGCCGGAGCAGGAATGAACGACGCAAAGAACTACAACATCGTAGACGAATTCGACATGTCGCCAGCCCCTTCATACACCAGCCTTTGGGAGAGCGACTGGAAAGCCTACTACACAGCCATCTACCGCTGCAACGAACTGCTGAAGCACGAGGAGCAGATTGAATGGACAAGCGAGAAGCTGCACTCAACATATATGGGCGAAACCCACGCACTGCGCGCACTCTGCTACTTCGACCTCGTTCGCATGTTCGAGAACGTGCCTCTGCTCACCGAGCCTACCGAAGCGAACTTGCCACAGGCTGACCCCGACAGCGTCTATGCCCTCGTGTTCAACGACTTGAAGTATGCCATCAACAACATTCCTGCCGACGCCTATCCAAAGGCCAACGCCTCGGCTAACGACGGACACGTAACAAAATATGGTGCTGAGGGAATACTTGCCCGCGCATACCTTTATTATACAGGACGCTTCGGCAAGGAGCCACAGTGGTGCAGCAAGGCTGAAGCCCTTGCAGCCTGTGAGGACATCATCGCATCGGGTGAATTTGGTCTCATCGAGAACTTCAAAAACCTCTGGCCGGCTGCATCGTCAGGCCGTCTGGAGAAGGAAGCCAACAGCAGCTATGAGGACTGGCTCGCCGGCTCGACCTATGCGGGAACAGGCAACAAGGAGTTTGTGCTTGTAATGAAATGCAACGACACACAGGACTACAACGGCAACAACGACGGTAACCGCTGGCTCGTCAACCTTGGCATTCGTGGCATCACCAGCATCGACTGCTCACCCTACGGCTATGGTTGGGGTATCGGCACCGTAAATCCAAAGCTCTATCAGGCTTACGGCAATGGCGACCAACGCCGCGACGCTTCCATCATCAACATCTCGGCTGAAGGTATCGACCAGAAGAAAGAATACGTCGAGAAACTCAGCGACCAGCGTGAATACACAGGCTACTTCGTGAAGAAATATACTCCTATGGCAACCACCGACTGTACTCCTCTGCCTCTTGCTTGGGGCGCACCTGGAGATGCCATGACCGCACAGTGGCAAGACGTAATCATACTGCGCTACTCTGACGTGCTGCTCATGGCTGCCGAGCTTGGAAGTCCAAAGGCACAGGACTACTTCGACCAAGTCCGCAAACGCGCTTATCGTCAAGACGACGGAACACTGAACAGCAACTACACGCAGCTCAGCCCAACAAAGGACAACATCATGAAAGAGCGCCGACTGGAGTTTGCCTTCGAGGGCATACGCTACTACGACCTTCTACGTCAGGGCATTGACGTGGCAGCCAATACCATCGCCACACAGCAAAATGTAGTAAGCGGTGGAATAGACGAGGTTGTCACCATCAAGGCTGAGAACATCAAGGCTAAGAATGGCCTCTGCCAAATCCCGAACAACCAGATTACCCTCTCCAACAATGTGTTGAAGCAGAATCCAGGTTGGTAATTTGTCGCACGATGTGCGAGATTAAAGAATTAAAATATTAAAGAATTAAAGTTCATTGAATATGAAACTAAGATATTTTTATATGTTTGTGGCAATGGTAGCCATGACATTGGGCTTCACCGCTTGCTCGCCCACCGACTATGAACTTGGTGCCGGCAGCATAACGTCAGAAGACCTGGCTGAGGGGTCGGCTTACACCATTACCCACGACAGCAACAATCCAAACATTGTCTATCTTGAAAGCAAGATGGGCTCGTCGTACACAGCATTGTGGGAAACGCCACAAGGTCGATTCCAGTCGGAGAAGGTGACACTGAAGATGCCTTTTGCCGGCGAATACTCTGTACAGTTCGGAGTAGAGACACGCTCAGGTGTTGTCTACGGCAACGAAGCGAAATTCTCTATAGCAGACATCTGCACCGACTTCATCACAAGCGAGGTATGGACACTTCTCGCCGGTGGCGTAGGTGAGGAAAAGACTTGGGTGTATGACAACGGGCAGTATGGCTACTGCTCTGGCGAACTGTCATACGGCGACCCTTCGGCCAACACCAACCTCGGACTCAACAACTTCACCGCCAACTGGGATCCAGGGGCAGGCCACTGCGGTGAAGACACCATGTGGGACAGCTACATGACATTCAACCTCAAGGGAGCCGCCGGCTACACCTTCTACAACTCAACGACAGGCACTACTCAGCAGGGCGTTTTCGGACTCAACGAGGACACCTACGTTCTCAGTCTTACTGACGCCGACCTTATGCACCCTAATTCATGGGACGCTCGCTTGGCTTCATGGAGAATGAACCTTCAGATTATTGAGCTCGACGAGAACCATCTGCGCGTCGGCTATGTTCGTATTCCAGGAAACTGGGGAGGCGAATGGGTTGAGGTGTTCAACTATGTTTCGAAGGAATATGCCGACAACTATGTTCCACCAGTTGACGACAACCCTGCCCCAACACTGGCAGAAACATGGCAGAGCGACATCTCTGTTCTCAACAAGGACTACAACTCTTATCGTGACATAGTTTGGAAACTCTACGACGGCGACGATGCAGCAGCCTACTTCGACCTCTACGGCAACCTCGTTGACGGCATACAGGCAGCAACCGACAACGGTCTCGACTATAAGCTCGAACTCAACTCAGGCGCAATGACCTACGTTGCAACGACAGCCGACGGCGACAGCCGCGAAGGAACCTACACACTCTCCGACGACGGCTTCATGCACTTCAGCAACGGCCTTCCAACAGAAAGTGCCGGCAAGGGTGGAGCTGCCCTTCAGACCAA
This sequence comes from Prevotella sp., assembly GCA_051869235.1. Classification (GTDB taxonomy): domain Bacteria; phylum Bacteroidota; class Bacteroidia; order Bacteroidales; family Bacteroidaceae; genus Prevotella. The sequence continues at coordinate 22,665 of JBJEAS010000118.1, read as the reverse complement.
TGCCGACAACAGTCTAAGAGTGTTGAGCTACACAATGGACGGCGACGAGCTTACCGACCTCTGGCTCGGCTACGACATCAACGACGTTCACGGCAACCGCTACCGCTACCAGGCATTCCACTTCGTTCCTACCGTCAAGGGGGCAAGCAACGTTGAGGAATGGAAGGCTGGCATGCACTACTTCAACACAGGTTGGACATTCTTCGACAGCAACACGGTGAAGGTGACTGGCGACGGAACCTACACCTTCAAGATTACGGGTGCCGACTCAGAGCCTTACGGCATTTATCTCGACGTAGTTAAGATTCTCTCAAAGTATCCTAACTTCAACATGACCATCACCGACATGCGCGTTGACGGCAAGTCGATAGACTTCGACGACTCGCAGATAGAGCGCTGCACAGGCGACGAGAAAGATGCTGCCGGCAATGCCATCACGGCTCGCCGCTACATTCTCAACCCATGGAATCCAAGCAACTACTTCATGGCGAACGGCTACGGCGTGCTTGCTTTCAGTTCTTCCCTCGAGGTTGACATGAAAATAGAATACGAGACAGGCACACCATTCTTGCCCGCTGAGGAAGCAGCCAAGAAAGTGACCAGTCCTTGGGCAAAGTATGCCAAGAAATAGCAGACGGCATAAACATCAATAACAAAAAGAAATACAACTATGACAAAGAAGATATTTTCAACAATATTGACGCTGATGGCACTCGTGCTTGTCGGTTGTAGCGATACAGAAGAATACAATGTCGCTACCGGCAACATTCTGTCGAAAGTGGAAACGGGAACAGCACAAGTGGGAGCCACCAACGCTACAATAACCGGAACGGTGCTCGACCTTAGTGAGGCTACGGCTTCATCATACGTGGTCGGAGTCAGCTACTCCACTACCGACGATGCCACCAAAGGAACAAAAGTTCCAGGAACCTTGGCAGAAGACGGAATGGTGACAACAACCCTGACAGGTTTGAAGACCGACGTCACCTATTATTATTGCACCTATGTTACGCTGCAGGGCAAGGTAACTCAATATGGCGAGGTGAAGCAATTCCTCACCACCGATGCCGAGATTGCCACAGCCGACGCTGCCTACACCGAGGTTTCGGCAACACTTGGCGGAACGGTAAACATCGCCTCTGCAGAGTCTGACGAAGTGGTTCGCGGTATTCGCGTAAGCCTCGACGAGAGCAAGGTGAACGAAGGTCGCCTCTATGAGGCTGCCGCCGACGGAAGCAACACCTTCTCGCTGCCTTTGAAGGGAATCATTCCAGGCCGTACATATTTCTATGTAGCCTATGCCTCAGTGAATGGAGAGGAGAAGTTTGGTCAGGTGAAGAGCTTCACCACTCCTTCGCAGGACGTGGAGTTTGTTGACCTCGGTCTCACCGTCGAGTGGGCTACCGTCAATGTAGGAGCAGCCAACCCGGAAGAAGCAGGTGGACTCTATGGCTATGGCGACAACACCTTGTTCAATATAAGCACCCAGGCCGCCGACTATTTCCATGGCGACATACAGGCATCGGAGAACGACATTGCCACAATGTACATCCCTGGAGCCTTCACTCCCAACAAGGTACTTGTAGAGGAACTCGTAAACAACACCAAACAGAGTGTTGAAGAGTTGAATGGTGTCAGGGGCGTAAGATTCACTGCCAACAACGGCAACAGCATCTTCCTGCCGTTCACAGGTACTCGTATTGGTTCAGAAACTACCGCCGCAGAGAGTTTGGGTGCATACTGGTCGGCTTCGATGGACGCTGTTGACAACGACCACGCCGGTGCTCTCTCCATCGGAGAAGATGGTGCAAAGGTTGTCAGCGCAAACGTTTATGAGGGACTGGCAATACGTGCCGTGCGTATGCCAAGCTATCCGCTGGAACTTGAAAAGCTCTGCAAGACTTGGGCTCTCGACCTCGATGCCGACGCCAAGTCAGTTGTTTGGGGCGGTCCTATCTCTTATTACGGAACAGCCGACTCTTGGGACACTGTTACCAATGGCTACACCGTTAGTGGCGACTCATGGTGCTGGGCTCCTACATGGGCTGACAACACATGGATCTGCGATGCTAAGAACCGCGGAACAATGACATTCAAGACCGACGGAACGGTTGAGGTGAACGACCTTGGCAATGGTGCCAAGTACACAGGAACTTATTCTGTTGACCTCGACAAGAAGACCATAACCCTCAACGGTGCTGAAATCCTGCACCTCGAAGGTTTCCACAGCTTGGTAAGCAACTGGAGCAAGGAACTCAAGGTTCTCTCACTCAGCGACAAGGGTCTGCAGATTGCCGCACTACGCGACCAGTCTGACGAAGGTCCTTGCCTCCTGGCGTTCAACTATGTTGATGCTGCTCTCGTTGGCGGTGGCGGTTCGGAGATGACCGTCAACAATGCCAACCTTGTATATGGTGACCTTGAGGGCAACGGCAAGCTGCGTCTTGAGATTTACAACGAGTTTGGCAGCACAAAGGAGAATCCTGTTGTCATTCCAAGCACTGTAAAGTTTGCCAAGAACCTTGCCGTGACATTCAAGCTCGAAGGCATCACGCTAAAGGAAGGTGCTGCAGGCAGCTATAATGCAGGAATGTCGTTCGCTGATGCCGATTGGAGTCCAAGCTATTGGGGAGGCAATCCTAAGTTCGATGCCATCGTCAATGGCGACGGCACTTACACCTGCTTCTTCGAACCTGAAGGAGAATGTGATGGAGCAGTAGTATTCTGTATAGATATCGTTGGTCTTGGCGCCGACATTGCCGACATGAGCACTGTGAAGGCAGAGATTGTGAGCGTCGTTGCCGACCAGGATCCTGCCAACCTCTATACTACCGTGGCAGTGGACAACTCCAAGCTGCTCTTCAACAACAAGGACGGTAACGGCACTGACGGACGCATCGAGATTTACAACGAGTATGGTGACTCAAAGGCCAATCCTTGTGTCAACACTGCCGACGTGAACTTTGCAGGACGCATGACCATCACCTTCACCATCTCTGGCATCGACGGCAACCTTGTCGATGGTGCTACCCCTAACTATAAGTCAGAAATCTCATACGCCGATGCCGATTGGAGTCCAAGCTATTGGGGAGGCGCAGCCGTTGGTTCAGCCAATGTAACAGGCGACGGCACCTATACGGTATATGCCGACATGGGACCCGACACATGTGAGGGAGCCGTGGTATGGTGCATCGAGCTTTACGGTTTGTGGAAAGACCTTGCCGACCCGTCAAAGGTGAAGGTGAACATTGACCAGATAGTAACCGAGACAGCCAAATGAGAAAGTTAATATTGCCTTTAATCGCCGTGGTTCTGCTTGCCGCATGTAGCGGTAGGCAGAAAGCCCCGGCAGACAATACTCCCGCTGAAGAAGTGGTCGCTGACAGTGCGTCTGTCAGCGACAGCTTCGACGCTCTTGTACTTGCTGAGGCGAAGGCACTCGTAGATTCGTCATACTTCTCCACCGAGGAGTATCAGTCGATATGTGAAAAATACAGTGCGGTGATGGACAAGTGGCTTGAAGGCAAGGATGAGGCTGGACGCATAGAAGCGGAGCTGAACCTCGCCAAGTCGGCACTCGAACGTCACGGACGCTATTTTGCCACGCATACCGACGAGATGCGCGACCCTCTCAATCAGAAGTTCATGATGACCTGTTCCAAGAAGGTCAGGGAACTACAGAAGCGCAATATAACGATAAAGAGATAACCTGATAATTTCAAAAATTCAATTATGATTAAGAAAGCTTTTTCATCAGTAGTGGCATTCGTCGCAATGTTAACGTGCATGGCCTGTTCTGACACAGAGACGATTTCCGACGGCGGAGTAAACGTTCCCGACGGACTGAACATTTCAGAGAATCTGCTCGCCGACGGACTAACAGTATCAAAGACAGGTGGAGAGACAACAATCTCCGTTCAATCAAAGAAAGATGTACAGGCATCGAGCGACCAGGCTTGGTGTACTGTCGAAGTCGGCTCAAAGTCACAAACCATGCAAGTGACGCCCGTAAAGGTCAGCGTGGCGGCAAATACTGAAACCGACGACCGCGCGGCAAACATCACAATCAGTGCCGGTGGAGACTCAAAGACCGTAAAGGTTTCGCAAAAGGCATTCGAGGGACTTATCCTCAAGACCACCTCGGTAGAACTCTCTGCCGACGGTGGGGCATTCACCGTGGAACTTCAGGCAAACGGCAAATACAGCGTAGAAATCAACGACGGCTGGATTTCGTCAGCCAACACGAAGTCGATGACCAGCTACACCGAGCGTTTCATTGCCGATGCCAACCCTGCCTCAGAACGAACAGGAAGCATTACCTTCACTCGCGAAAGCCTCGTAGAGAAGGTCACTGTGAAGCAGGCTGCAAAGCAAATAGCTGCCATCACACGCAATGCCATGGACATTGCTCCTGAAATGTATCCTGGTTGGAACTTGGGCAACACAATGGAAGCAACAGGAGAGGGACTGGCATGCGAAACGTCTTGGCAACCTACAAAGACTACAAAGGAAATCATAGACTACGTAAAGTCGCAGGGCTTCAAGTCGGTGCGCATTCCTTGTTCATGGTATATCCACACCAACAACGGAAAGATTGACGAGGCTTGGATTGCCCGCGTGAAGGAAATCGTCGACTACTGCATTGCCGACGGACTCTACGTTCTGCTCAACGACCATTGGGACAGCGGCTGGATAGAGGTCGACGGATTCACTGCCAACAGAAGCAAATATGAGGCAGTGAGCGAGGAGACCATTGCCAGCAAGACCGAAACCCTCAAGGACTTGTGGACGCAGATAGCAACCTACTTCAAGGACTATGACGAGCATCTGCTCTTTGCAGGCCTCAACGAGCCTTTCCAGCAGTACGACCTGTTCAACAATCGCCACAAGGAGCTCACTCCTATCCTGCTCCGCTACAATCAGGCCTTCGTTGACGCTGTTCGTGCCACAGGCGGAAACAATGCCAACCGCATACTCGTAGTACAAGGTCCTTCCACAAGTATTTCATCTACTTGCGAGTCATACTTCACAATGCCTACCGATACTCCATCGAAGGCACTTATGGTAGAGGTTCACTACTACGAGCCATGGGACTTCTGCGGACAAGAGGACAACGCCACTTGGTTCTGGGGTTCGGCAAACCACGTCAGCGGCAGCAGCCACAATGCCACATGGGGCGAGGAGAGCTACACAAAGAGCCAGTGCGAGAAGATGCGCAAGAAGTTCTACGACAACGGTGTGCCTGTAATTGTTGGCGAGTGTGGAGCAAACTGGCGCAAGCTGTCAGAGAATCAGGCAGAACATGATGCCTCTGTCAAGGCATGGTTCAAGTGTCTTGTAGAAAATTCAGGCAACAACGGTATGATTCCTATGATTTGGGACATCAACAGCACCAACCAGAACGGCGAGAAGGGCACCTTGACCATCATCAACCGTACAAGCCTCAGCATATTCTGCCAGCCGGCTTTGGACGGAATAAAGGAAGGCGTTGCAGCCTCACAATGGAAGTAAGGTAAAAGACCATATTACACATCAAGGCATAATACACGTCAAGGCATCCTTCGGGATGCCTTGATTGTTCTTGTATACTACAAGTCTTCAACAGTTGATTAATCGCAACTAAAAAGCAAACAGTAGCGGAAGGACTAATGTCATCACCACTCCCATTATTATCTGCAGTGGCAAACCAACCTTTATGTAGTCGCTGAAGGTGTAGCCTCCCGCCTGCATGACAAGGGCATTGGGCGGAGTGGAGAAGGGCGAGGCGAAACACATGCTGGCACCAAGCGTCACGGCGAAAAGGAAAGCCAACGGACAGACACCAAGCTCCGTGGCTGCACTCATGGCTATGGGAGCCATAAGAACGGCTGTAGCAGTGTTGCTTATGAACATTGTCAGAAGCGAAGTGGTGAAATAGATGCCGCAAAGAAGTGCCATCGGACCTATTCCGCCCAAGGCAGCCACCAAACCGTGGCTCACCATTGCCGACACTCCTGTCTTTTCCAAGGCCGTAGCCATAGGCATCATGGCGGCGATGAGCACAATGCTCTCCCAGTTTATCGTCTTATAGGCGGCATCGACACTACGGAAACAGCCAGATACAACCATCAAGAGCCCTGCCGCTATCACTGCCGTCACAGGAGCAATGGGAATGAAGTCGAAAACCATCACAGCCACCATGACAAGCAATATCAATGCAGCCAAAGGAGCCTTGTAGGTCAACGTTACCTTCTCTGCCATTGCCTTCGGTTGTCCGAGCAGCAGCCAGTCGTTTTCCTCTGAGTCAATCTTCGATATGTTCTCCCACTGTCCTTGAATCAGCAGTGTGTCGCCAGCCTTCAGTTTCACTTCAGGCAGATTGGCTGTGATGTAGTCATGGCTGCGCTTTACCCCGAGGACGTTTATCTGGTATTGCTCTCTCAGCCTCGACTGCCTCAGCATCTGCCCCACTAGTCGCGACTCAGGCATCACAACTATTTCAGCAATGCCAATGTCGTAGAAATCTATCGTAGTGGCTTCCAGTTTTCTTAGGCAGGCAGTGGATGCAAAGATTCCGATGTTCTCCTTCGCACCTTGCAGATACAGAATGTCGTTGGCGGCAATGATACGGTCTTGCGTTGGCAACGACTGTGTGATGTTCTTGATGAGTCCACGATGCCTCGACGTTTCGTTGCGTATCTCCATTATCGAAATGTCATGTTCAGCACGAAGATTCAGCTGCGCCACAGTCCTTCCGACAATGCAGCTTCTGGCATCCACACTGTATGCCTCAACATTATTGTCAAGACGATATTCCTCAACAAGTTCTTCGAGCGACTTCTCGCGCTTCTGTCCTGCAGAGTTGCCTTTCTTTACGAGAAGTCTACTTAGTGGCAGCATGACCAATATGCCTACAGCCAAACAGATTACTCCAACGGGGAAGAAAGAGAAGAAGGAGAGTCCGTCATATCCATTCTCGCGAAGCGTTTCGTCGATGACGAGGTTTGGCGGTGTACCAATGAGAGTCAACATTCCTCCCATACTGCTGGCAAAAGCCAATGGCATGAGCAGTCGCGACGGACTCTTGTGGCTTTCCATTGCCATCGACACTATTATTGGCATCATAAGAGCCACTGTTCCCGTATTGCTCACAAAAGCACCAATGACAGCCGTCACCATAACGACAAGCAGGAACATGGCAGTGTCGTTGCTGCCAGCCAACCGCATTATATTGTGGCTTGCCGCCTTTGCCAGTCCTGTCTGCAGAATGGCTCCACCGACTACAAACAGTCCTACCATCATGATGACCACAGGATTGGAGAATCCTGCCAATGCCTCATTGGGAGTAAGAATACCGCAAAGTATAAGTATTGTTAGTGCACAGAGTGCAACAATGTCGGCACGAAGTCTGCCGACGATGAACATTGCTACAGTTGCAATAAGAACAAGAACCGTTATTACCATGTTTATCTGAAATTGTGTTTCTGCAAAAATAACACAATAAAGCCACAATTCCAAATAAAACAGACGCTTTTAAGTTCTTTTGCGTAATATTATGAAAAAAGCACCAGGGTATCACATCCCCAGTGCTCTCACATTTCTCACTCCTCTCTCCTCTCTTCTCACTCCTCTCTCCTCACTCCTCTCTCCTCACTCCTCACTTCTTCAGCACCGGCTCGCAAGTGAGGTTAACGCCAAGCTTCTTGAAGATTTTTCGGTCAACTTCGCTCAACATCACCGTACAGTGGACTTGACATCCACGCAGCTTGGGCAACTGCTCAAGGGCATGGCAGCAATTCTCGTCCACCTGCGACAGGACAGACAAAGCCACGAGAACCTCATCTGTGTGGAGTCGCGGGTTGTGTCCGCCGAGATAGTTCACCTTAGTATATTGTATAGGCTCTATCATCGACTGCGAAATCAGCTTCAGGTCGTGGTCGATGCCGGCAAGATGCTTCGTAACGTTGAGCAGCAAGGCAGCACTGCATCCGAGCAGCAGACTTGAGTGAGCCGTAACAATCGTTCCGTCCTCAAGCTCAATGGCAGACGACGTGTGTCCTGTTCTGCGCTGACATTCTTTTGCAGCAATCGTAGTGCGTCGATAGTCGGTGTTTATCTTAGCTTGGTTGAAGAGCAGCTGAATCTTGCTTATCTCAGCCTCGTTGCAAGCCCCTCGCGCCAGTTTGTTCGTAGCGTCGTAGTAACGGCGAACAATCTCATTCTTCGATGCCTCGCAGCAAACCTCATCGTCGCTGATGCAGAATCCAACCATGTTAACCCCCATGTCGGTGGGCGACTTGTATGGGTTAGTGCCGTAAATGCCTTCGAAGAGTGCATTCAGCACTGGATAGATTTCTATGTCGCGATTGTAGTTTATGGCTATCTTGTTGTAAGCCTCAAGATGGAATGGGTCTATCATGTTCACATCGTTGAGGTCGGCAGTGGCAGCCTCGTATGCAATGTTTACCGGGTGCTTCAGCGGCAAGTTCCAAACGGGGAAAGTCTCGAACTTGGCATATCCAGCCCTCACACCACGCTTGTTCTCATTGTAGAGCTGACTGAGGCATACAGCCATCTTGCCGCTGCCAGGGCCAGGAGCCGTGACGATGACAAGCGGACGTTCCGTGACGACATAGTCGTTTTGTCCGAATCCCTCGTCGCTGGCAATGAGTGCCACGTTGTGCGGATAGCCCTCGATGAGATAGTGGCAGAAGGTCTTTATTCCGTCGCGCTCCAGACGCTGCTTGAAGGCTATTGCCGCGGGCTGACCGTTATAGTGTGTGATGACAACCGAGCCAACCATGAATCCACGGTTCTGATACTCTGCCCTCAGGCGAAGCACATCTTCGTCATAAGTGATGCCGAGGTCGGCACGCTTCTTGTTCTTCTCAATGTCGGCGGCACTGATGACGATGACAATCTCAATGCTGTCGCTCAGCTTCTGGAACATCCTCAGCTTGCTGTCGGGCTGGAATCCCGGCAACACACGACTGGCATGATGGTCGTCGAACAGTTTTCCTCCCAGTTCGAGATAAAGTTTGCCGTCGAACTGCGAAATTCTCTCCTTGATGTGCTCAGACTGAATACTCTGATATTTCTCGTTGTCGAATCCTATTTTCATACTTCTTTTCAAAAAACGGTGCAAACTTACACAAATTTTTCCAATTATTCAAATGCGATTTCAAAAAAAAGATTAAAAAGGGCATAGGATTGCTTGTTTTACGGAAATATAATGCTAACTTTGCACTCCGAAAAAAGGAAAGGTGCTCGAGTGGTTGAAGAGGCACGCCTGGAAAGCGTGTAAACGTTAACCGCGTTTCACGGGTTCGAATCCCGTCCTTTCCGCAAAGAAAAGATTGGTTTTCAACATGAAGAAAATAATCATTGTCATTACATTCGCCATTTTACTCGTTTGCCCTTCGGCAAGCGCACAGCAGGCAAATACTCAACAAGCCATCATCGATTCTACTGCCATTGACACGACAACGGCAAAGACCATGCTCACCGACGACGACTTAGCGGAAGAGGAACTCAGCGACGTTGCCGAGTCGAAAGGGCTGCACAAGCAACTGAAGCGCAAGTTCATTGAGGGAAATGCCGGCTTCATGTCGCTCGTAGCCTTGGCTCTCGTCCTCGGACTTGCCTTCTGCATCGAGCGCATCATCTACCTCACCCTATCGGAAATAAACGCAAAGAAATTCATGCGCGACATTGACGACCACATCGAGCGAGGCGACATCGAGGGAGCAAAGGACATCTGCCGCAACACCCGCGGCCCTGTGGCTTCCATCTGCTACCAAGGTCTGCTCAGGATAAAGGAGTCGGTCGACGACATTGAACGCAGCATCATTTCCTACGGCACGGTTCAGACAGCCAACCTGGAGCGCGGTTGCACCTGGATTACGCTTTTCATACAAATAGCCCCTTCGCTCGGTTTCCTCGGAACGGTAATCGGTATGGTCATGTCGTTCGACCAGATTCAGCAAGCCGGCGACATCAGTGCCACAATCGTGGCATCGGGAATGAAAGTGGCTCTCATCACCACCATCTTCGGAATCATTGTGGCTGTCGTGCTGCAGTTGTTCTACAACTACATCCTCTCGAAGATTGAGCATCTCACCTCGCAGATGGAGGAATCAGCCATTACGCTGCTTGACGCAATAACGAAATACAAACAAGAAAGGAGCTGACATGAACATCACCAAAAACCCCGCTCGCATCTCCCGCACCATATTAATAATATTGGTGGCACTGACCGTAATCGTCTTCGCCTTGTTCTGGCTTGTGGGATTCGACATGCCTTTCTTCGACAATCCGAAATTCAACGCTCCACTGCTTACCGACGTTGTGATATATTTTGTATATCTTATGCTCTTCCTTGCCATTGCAGCCGTAGTGGTCAGCATGTCGGGTTGGACAAGACGCATGAAAAAGTAACACACACACACTAAAGCGGCAATGCCATGAGGGTAATAAAGTTCAGAAAGAGAAAGAAAAAGCGTATGCCGGTGCTCAACACTACATCGACAGCCGACATTTCGTTCATTCTCCTCATCTTCTTCCTCGTAACCACCTCGTTGGACACCGACAAGGGTTTGGTTCGTCAGTTGCCGCCAATGCCAAAGGAAGAGCAAAACGAGACTATGAAGGTCGACGACGAGAAGGTGCTCGAAATCGACATCAATGCCAACGACCTCGTCACCGTCGACGGCAAGCCTTCCAATCAGTCGTTTCTTCCCTCACAACTCGAAAAGTTCATATTGAAGTTTCCCACCGAGCATGTCATTTCCATACATGCCGACCGCGAAAGCAGCTACGAGACTTATTTCAACATTCAGAATACGCTTGTAAACGTCTATCAGTCACTCCGCGACAAATATTGTCGTGAATATTTCGGCCGTTCCTTCTCAAAATGTTCGGCTGACGACCAAGCCACCGCCGTCAAGGCTTTTCCACAACGCATCTCCGAACAGGTGGACTCTGAATACGAGACAAGACAGAAAGGAGGCCTGGAATGATAAAGAACAAGAAGCGCTTCATGCCGCAGCTCAATACGGCTTCCCTACCCGACCTCATCTTTACGGTGCTTTTCTTCTTCCTCATCGTCACACATCTGCGTCACGACCAGATAAAGGTGAAGTATGAGATGCCCGAAGGCACGAAACTGGAGAAGCTGACCCGACGTTCGTCAACGTCATACATCTATGTAGGCAGACCCGTCGACAATCTTGGGAAAATAAAAAGTGGCGAAATGGTCATTCAATTGAACGACAAAATCGCCACCATAGATGATATTGCAACCTTCATTGCCAACGAACGCAAGAACTCCTCGGCAGAAGACCTCAACAGAATGATTGTCGACATCAAGGCCGACCGAAAGGTGAAGATGGGCACCATAGTCGACATCAAGCAAATGCTAAGAAAGAAGAACGCACTGAGAATCAGATACTCGGCTCAAGAGAAAGGCGAAGATTGAACACCCTTTCCACGTTTGCCGTTGTCGTCCTTTCCACTTCTTCCTTCGTCACTCCGTAGCTCTCTGCCATTTTCTCCACCACATAAGTCAGGAAACTGCTCTCGTTACGCTTTCCACGCATAGGGACGGGAGCCATGTAGGGAGCATCTGTCTCAAGCACAATTCGCTCCAGAGGTATCGAGGGCAGCACTGTTGGCAGATTCGACTTCTTGAATGTCAGCACACCTCCAATGCCTAATACAAAGTTTTGGAATTCAAGCAGTTGTTCCGCTTCGCGCTCGTTGCCCGTAAAACAGTGGAACACTCCGCCAGGCAGTTCCTTCTTGTATTTCTTCATTATGCCCACCATTTCGTTCTGAGCCTTCCGGCAGTGTATCATCAGCGGCAGACGTGTCTCCACCGACCATTTCACCTGTTCCTCGAACGCCTGTAGTTGTTCCTGTTCAAACTCACGGCTCCAATAGAAGTCGAGTCCCACCTCGCCAATGGCAATGAATGGTGCTCCCACCTTCGGTCTCAAGGCTTCCAGCACTTCTTGCCAGTCGCTCTTTACCTCCTCAGGGTGGAGTCCAATCATTGGGAAGGCATAGCCCTCAAAACGTTTTGCAAGAGTGCAGACGGCATCAGTGGTCTTTGCGTCTATAGCGGGAAGCAACATCCTCCCCACTCCAGCCTCTTTGGCTCTTGCCACTACCTCATCAATGTCTTCGGCAAATTCCTCGCCGTCAAGATGTATGTGTGTGTCTATTATCATACTTAATTTAAGTTTCGCATGTGCTCAACATTTTGGTAGTTAAGGAGTTAAGGAGTTAAGCCATTAGTTATGAGCATTGGATATAAGCGCAATTACATTTGTCTTAACCCCTTAACTCCTTAACTACCAGCAACTTCCCCTACTTGCGAAAGTTGAGTACTTAATATATATGTGGCTCATGCCTGCGGTAGTAGTAAATCACTCCAAGTTTGCGGCAGGCATTGAACCGTTGTTCGGGTGGCAAGTCGGCATAGTGCGCCTCAATCTGATTCCAAAGGTCAAGCAGCACCTGGTCTATTTCCGGTCTCAGCGTCTGTATTCCTGCAAGTGCCTTATCGGTCATCTCCATTGTCCGCTTGTGTTCTACATAGATTTCCTTGAAGATGTCGAGATGCGTAGCCACCTTGCCTATCGTGGGATTGTAGATTGGCAGCCCGCCTCGCTTCAGCCTCAGCTTCTCGCCTTCCACCACCTTTGTTCCAATGTTTATTATCGCCTCCGCCGACTTCAGCGACGGTATGCTGATGTCGTCAGTGTCCAGTCCATAGAGCTTCAGATAGTCGCGTTTTATCTCTCCACGCTCCACTGCCAACAGCAGCACCTGTAGAAAATGGCTTACATAGATCATTGCATTCCGCTGCAGTGGCTCAATGCGCTTGCTGACCCTCTTCTGTGCTGCCAACCTCACCTTGTGCTGTTCGAGGGCTGTCAACAGACGGTCGTAGGCGGGCCGACACTTGTTCAGCACAGCCCAATCCACCACTCGGTTTCTCACTGTGTAGATGTCGTTGTTCTCAAGCACTGTCTTCAGTGCCTTCAACCTTGCAGCATCGGTTTTTGGCAATCGTCTGTATGGCATTACTTTTCTTTTTCAATTAGTTTTCCCTATGCAGCATCTGGTCTGTGAAGCGCCTTATCTGCATCTTCCTCTCTTCCTGCACATTGATTTTGTCAAGATATGCCCTTGCCTCGTCAAAGAAGGCATTTATCTTCTTCTCGCACAGTTCGCGAATGCCAATCTGATTGTATATTTCCGTCACTGCGGCAATCTTCTCTGCCTTGTCAAACTCCTCAGCGGTAATCCAGCGCGTCAGTTCTGCCTTCTGCTCCTCGTTGGCGAGCTGGAAGGCATTGATGAGCATATAGGTCTTCTTGTTCGACGTGATGTCGCCGCCTATAGCCTTTCCAAACACCTTTGGGTCGCCATAGACGTCGAGCAGGTCGTCCTGCAACTGGAAAGCCAGACCTAACTTTTCGCCAAAGGCATAAAGGTTTGCGGCATCGTCATCCGATGCGCCTGCCAAGATGGCTCCCATCTTCACGGCACAGGCAAGCAGCACACTGGTCTTGAGGCGTATCATCTCGATGTATTCATCCTCGGTGACGTCGGTTCGAGTCTCGAAGTCCATGTCGTACTGTTGTCCCTCGCCAATCTCCAACGCCGTCTCCGTAAACAGGTCAAGCACCGTCTTCAGGTGTTCGGCAGGACATTGCGCCACCCTCTGATATGCCACCACGAGCATCGAGTCGCCAGAGAGTATTGCCGTATTGGCATTCCAACGGCGATGCACAGTAGGCATTCCTCGGCGCACATCGGCATTGTCCATAAGGTCGTCGTGCAGCAGCGTGTAGTTGTGATAAGTCTCCAAGCCTACCGCAGGCTCCATTATTCGCTCCACGTCGTCGCGATACATGTTGTAGGCGAGCGTCACGAGCACTGGCCTTATTCGCTTTCCACCTATCGACAATACATATTTTATGGGGTCATAGAGCGTCGATGGCTGACGCTTTATGCTTGACGACTCAATATAGTCGTTGATTTTTTTGAGAAGTTCGTCTGATGTATACATATTTAATTATATAAATTATTTTACAACTTGAATACTATCGGAATGCAGACCATGGTCCTGCACGGCTTTCCATCCTGCATTCCCGGCTTCCATTTCGGCATCATGCGCATCACCCTGAGGGCCTCGCTGTCGCAAGTTCTTTCGAGCGGCTTAACGATTGTCAGGTCGGTCATCGTCCCGTCGTCGGCAATGATGAACTGCACCACCACCTTTCCCTGCACCTTGCGTTTCTGTGCCGATGGCGGGTATTTCAGGTTTGCCGTGAGCCATTTCATCATCTCCACCGCTCCACCGGGGAACTGCGGCAAGTCCTCCACCACGCGGAAGTTGAGCGGATTGTTGTCGAGCGCGTTTTCGGCGGGAGCCAGCATAGGGTCCTTCTTTTCTTCCTTCTTTTCCTCCTCGCTTCCCGCCTGCACTTCTTCCCTTTTCTCCTCGGGCATTTCCATTCTGTTCAGTTCCTTGGTCTTCTCAACCACCTTCACCTCGTTGGGTGCCGGCTTTGGCTTGTCCTTCAGAGCGAGCGGAATGCGGTCGTCCTTGTGCTTCAGTGGTGCAAGCTCTATCTCGTCGTCGAGTTCCTCCATGTCGTCATCGTCCCTTGCGTAGCCCCCCGACGTATATTCGAGTGCGACGAAGAGAGTCGCCAGGACCACGATGAGCGAAATCATGTACATCCTGAATCGACCGTTTTCGAGGTCGACGTTTTTGTTCTTCTTTATCTCCATTTCTACTGCAAAAAGTTGTTTTCCGAACGCCGAAAAAGGCGGAAATCATGCCGATTAACTCCTTTTAACGCACAGAAATAGCCCTTACGTCAATTTTGGTGGTACAAAAATAGCCTTTATATTTGAAAAAAGCATTATCTTTGCAGTCAAAATGTATTAAATTGATGAAAAAAGTAGTTTTCACCACCTTTTTTTGCCTCTCAACGGCACTTTTATGCGCCCAAGAGAGCGAAACGGCATACAATTTCCTGCGGCTGCCTGTCAGTGCTCATGCGGCGGCGTTGGGTGGTGACAACATCACCATAACCGACGACGACGCTTCAATGGGATTCCACAATCCCGCACTGCTGTCAGGTGTGTCGGACAAGACCATAAACCTCAATTTCATGTCCTACATGGAGGGAGCGAAGACAGCAAGTGCCAGTTTCACCAAGGCTCTTCGCGAGCGGGCGACATGGTTCATTGGAGCACAATACATCGACTACGGAAAGATGAAGCACACCACGTCGTCGGGCGAAATCATGGGCGAAGTGTCGGCAAAGGACATCATGCTCTGCGGAGCCTTTGAGTACAACCTCACCAACCGTCTGTCGGGAGGCATAACGGCAAAGTTCATCACTTCCGACCTTGCCGGCTACAACTCGCTTGCCGTAGGCGTGGATTTAGGCCTCAACTACTACGACATCGACCACGACCTCTCCATTTCCGCCGTGGCGCGCAATTTGGGAGGTCAGATAAAGGCTTACGAGGACGACTTCGAGAAAATGCCCCTCGACCTTCAGGTAGGCATATCAAAGCGCATTCTGGAATCGCCCATACGCCTTTCGCTTACCATGACCCGCCTCAACGAATGGAAAGGCAGCTTCGCCAATCATCTCGTCTTGGGAGCCGACATTCTTCTCTCCGAGAACATCTACATTGCGGGAGGATATAATTTCCGCCGTGCCGACGAGATGAAAATTTCCGACGCCGAAGGCAGCAGCAGCCATGGTGCAGGGCTTTCGTTGGGAGCAGGCATTCAGTTGCAGCGCTTCAAGCTGCAGTTGGCTTACGGCAAATATCATGTGTCGGCATCGTCAATAAATGTAAATATCAGTTACATACTATAAATAATATGAACAAAATCATCATCGCCATCGACGGATATTCGTCGTGCGGAAAAAGCACTATGGCAAAGGAATTGGCACACGACCTCGGCTACATCTATGTAGACACCGGTGCCATGTATCGTTGTGTAACACTCTATGCCTTGGAGAACGGCTTGTTCTCGGGCAAGTCGCTCGACTCCGACGCCCTTGAGCAGCGCATCGACGAGATAGAGATTTCATTCCAGCGCGACGAAGCCACTGGCAAGGCTTACGCCATGCTTAACGGCAAGAATGTGGAAGATGCCATAAGGACAATGAGCGTCTCCGAGCGTGTCAGCATGGTAGCAAAGCAGCCCTACGTCAGAGCGAAGCTTGTCGAGCAGCAACAGGAAATGGGAAGAGAGAAGGGCATTGTCATGGACGGTCGCGACATCGGCACCACGGTATTCCCCGATGCAGAGTTGAAAATCTTTGTCACTGCCTCGGCGGAAGTGAGGGCAGAGCGCCGCTACAAGGAGTTGCTTGAAAAAGGCGAGGAAGCCGACTACAGAGAAATCCTTGCAAACGTGAAGGAGCGCGACTACATCGACTCCCACCGCGCCGTCTCCCCCCTCCGCATGGCAAACGACGCCATTCTCCTCGACAACAGCCACATGACCATCGCAGAACAGCACCAGTGGCTTGTAAAGAAGGCGAAGGAAGCAATAGGATCAATCTAATATTCTTGAGTTCGAAGAAAACCATCTGCGAATTGAATATTATGTACATTTCCCGTTTATAATGGGTATAGTTTGCATTTGTAATTTTCATCGAGCTGGCGTTATTAATTAAAGTTTCCCACCCTTTTATTGTCAGTACGGGCAAACTATTACTTCAAGATATTCAGCTCTTTGGATGCGCTGGATGCTGGGGGTGTGGGCGTCCCGCCCGCACCTCGCCTACGAGGTAATATTACAGAATTATGCGCTTGATGGTGCCCAAAGTGCGGGCGAGACGCCCACACCCCCAGTCGCCAGCGCAAACGAACTTTCGTACTATCACCACACTTTTATGAGGGAATGACGCTGCAAAAGTAGCAAAAAAGGACTTAAAAGGCAAGGATATCCTTGACAAACCCGTCTGATTTATTGTTTTTTAACGCTATGGGCAAGGCAAGCTATGTCATTATTCTCCCCAACGTTGTGTCGCAATATGTGTTGAACATATTCAGTTTCACTGCCTTATATTCAGGCAGGCTATGCAGATACTCAAGGTCGAACACCAGTCGAGGGTCCTTGTCTTCACTGTCCTTGTACACCTCAGCCTTTGAACCTATTCGAGCTATGCGTATAAGGTAAAGGTCGCGCACGCCCTTTCCTTTTATATAGGGCATGAAGTAGTACAGCTTGTTCAATGCAATTGTCGATGGAAACGACTTTGTCTTGCCTGTATAGTATATCTTCGTTTGACCGCCGTCGAGGAAATAGTCTGTATTGTCGGGCTTGACGAACCCAACGAGCAGACTTTTCGTCATCTCCGGTTTGAACAGTTTCTTTGGAGCGTTGACCCTCAGCGTCTTGTCAACGTCGGCAAACAAGTCGAGAGAGAGCCTTGGCATTGCATCGCGTTTCATGTCAATAGGTCTCGTCGAGACAGGCTCCTTTTCATAAATGAACCTATAAAGGCTTTTTCCAATGTTCTGCACTACTCCACAAACCAACGCATTGCCCATAAGGAAAGCCCTCCGTCCGTCGCTGACTTCGGGATGCATCGTGTGGTTGTCGGGAAACATGTTAAGTCGTTCAAGCTCAATGGGAATCAGCCTCCGATAGCGGCCAGAGGGTGTCAACACGACGTGTTTGAAACGCGAGGCAGCCGCACCGCCCTCGCCAGTTATTATGGTTCTCGATGGGCGGTCGAGATAGTCAGGAAATGCCATTCCACCTTCTGAGAACGTATATTTGAATCCATCCTTCGACATGCGTTCAATCTTCTTCGCCCCCTTCTCGTATTCCCATCTTGCTATTTCGTCGCCCGCAATGAAGAACTCCTCCGGCACAAGACCTTCGTCGACAAGGTTGCCGCCAAGAGTCATTCTCGTGCCTTCGTAGACAGGAGTAGTGTCAATAGAATACACATGTCGCGAACGCATAATTCCCGCATCGCCAAAAGGACTGTCCTTCTTCCCCTTGTTGAAGCCGTCAGAAACATCACTTATGCTGCCCTCAACGTCAAACATCGAAACAGTGTTGTCCTTTCCCACAAATGGGAATGCCTTTGCCATAACGCCATCATACACAACCCATTTGTCCAGTTCTTCAATTTTTCCTTCAACCGCCGAACCTTCACGATAGCCTACGATGTATGTCCTTCTGCGCCGCTGTGGCATACCGTAGTCGGCGGCATTTATCACACGCCACTCCACGGTGTAGCCAAGGTCGGCAAGCGAGGCGAGGATAATGGCAAAGTCCCTACCCCGCTGCTTGGCGGGAGAGCCAAGCAGTCGGTCGACATTCTCGAAGAAGAGATAGTTTGGCCTGTTGTCGCCCTTTTCATTCAGTATGCGGTATATCTGCCACCACAGCACACCTTTCTTCCCCTCTATTCCGCCCGAACGGCTAAGGGTGGATGCAACGGAATAGTCCTGGCAAGGAAACCCTCCTACCAACAGATCATGATCAGGAATTTCATCTGTCGCCACGAGGTTTATGTCCCTGTTGCAGTGTCCCTTCGCCCCGAACCTCGCCTTATACACCAACGATGCGTCCTGATGCACCGTAGAAGGCTCCCACTGGTTGTTCCAAATGGTCTCAAAAGCGTCCGAAGCACCTTCCAGTCCAATGCGGAAGCCGCCAACCCCAGCGAAAAGTTCGACTACACGAATTTTATTATCGTTTCTTTTAGGCATAACTCAAAGATAAGGTATTTCTTGTAATTTATTAGCTATGAACGACCCTTTAAGCCAAAAATATTGTGGCAACATTCGTATTCCGTTCACACATTCCGTTCTTGTTTTCTCATTTGAAACATCAGCTCCTCCTCTGAAGAAAACGAGATATTGTGAACTTTTGGGAAAATTAGGGGCACCAATGTATGCACCGCTGCCATTCTTACGTTTATTGCCATTGCTGTCATATTGGTATTCCCATTCAAGCTCGTTTCTATGAGTTAAGTTGCGTGAATCTTCCCACGTTCTTCTAACTTCATTCTCAATAAACTTTTCATCAAAAGCGAAGCGTTTGAATCCTACGAATAGGGTCTTGTCCTGACAATCAGCATCGTATTCGCAGAAAACAGGACAAAGGAAACTATGCTCGCAGAAATCAATGTCACACTCCTGCCTACTGTCACGTTCATAACCAAAAACAGACTGTTCAACGACATCACCGGCAATACCCGTAATCTTCTCACTCTTCTCGGTACGCGCAAATTGGTGCGATTTGTCAACCTCACCCAGTGTCTTGCCCATTACTCCTTCAAGAAGATTATAGACATATTCCTTTGAATATTTTCTGTCGTCAGATACTGCCATAAAGAATGTCTTTTTCTTTTTGACTGCAAAAGTAATAAAATAAAATGAAAGTGGAAAAAGTTTATCAGGAAAAAGTATTTTCGTGATCAATTATTAACAATACGAGGAAATGAGCAAATACGAATATAGCCTCAACAAACCTTTGACACTCAACAATTTATCCAAATGATCTTTTTTGATCACAAAAGTCAAACTATGATCTTTCGTATTTTATTTCAGGATATTCCATTACCTTTGCAGCCGCAATGGAATATCAGTTGGACTATAGTGAAAGAAAGCCATTTTGGGTTTCGCCGAGAAAGGACTTCACTCTATTCATGGGTGACACTTTCTCGACCTTGCCCGACCTTGGCTTTAAGTTCGACATGATTTTCGCCGACCCACCCTATTTCCTCTCCAACGGCGGCATTTCGTTGCAGAGCGGACAGGTGGTGTGCGTGGATAAGGGGGAATGGGACAAGGGGAAGTCGCCGGAGGAGATGAGGGAGTGGAACATGCAGTGGCTCAGGCTCTGCCGCGACAAGCTGAAAGACAATGGTTCGATATGGATTTCAGGAACTTACCACAACATCTTTTCCGTTGCCGACTGCCTTACGCAGCTCGGCTACAAGATACTTAACGTGGTGACTTGGCAGAAAACAAATCCGCCTTGCAACATTTCGTGCCGATTCTTTACCTACTCCACGGAGTTCGTCATCTGGGCAAGGAAGGAGAAGAAGGTGGCGCACAAGTTCAACTATGAAGTGATGAAACGACTCAACGGTGGCAAACAGATGACCGACGTATGGCGACTGCCGGCAATAGGACGCTGGGAAAAGTCGTGCGGAAAGCATCCAACCCAAAAGCCTTTGTCGCTGCTGACGAGGATTGTGTTGTCGTGTACAGACGAGGGCGACTGGATTCTCGACCCCTTCAGCGGCAGCGGAACCACCGGCATCGCCGCCAACCTCTGTGGTCGCCGTTTCTGCGGCATAGAGCGTGAGGAGGAGTTTTGCGAAATGGCAGTGGCAAGACGAAAGGAAATGGAGAATTTCAGCATCAGGGCAGACTGGAGAAACCACATTGCCGACCTGCGAACACTGGACGAAGGGCAACAACAAGACCTGTTTGCCAACGAACCCATAGCGGCATATAATCTTCCGTTTGGACAATAGTTGGCTTATCCAAAAATAGAATTGACAATTTTGTCTATTATTCCATCAAAGTATCGTTCTTTTATAAAACATATCAAACCATCTTCAATTTCTTGAAGTTCATCAGAAGAAACGACTAATCCAGGATGAACCAATACTCTTCCATCAGGCAGAATAAATGGCACTTCAACTATTTCTCTCTGCCTTACTCTCATAACCATTTTTCTACACTTTTAGGAACTGGACGTGAATGAGTCAATTCTTTGTATTGATCGTCCGTCAAGGGGATATAATCATTCATGTCAAGTGGGGAACAACCACAGAGTTCTGCCTCAAGCTCCTCGTCTGACAAAGCACCACGACGATGCCTTGTCTGCCCCACTGATATGTCTTCATACAAATGGTCTGCCAACCATTTCTTGTTATTTAAACTCAATGAAGACAACATCTTATAAATGTTTTCAATAGTCAATGATGTATTCATACATTTATCTTTTGTATTGTTTACGGAGGCAAAATTACTAATAAAAACTTAAACCGCCAAATATTTGGAGATTTTTCTTGCTATTTACATAACTTATATTACTTCAAGGGCATACAACCATCGGAAAGGATTTTGTCGCGCAAATCATTATCTTTGGATAAGATAGGCTGCACGAAGTGAAAGCTCAAACTCGGCTTTCTGTTCTTCTGGTATAGCGAAAAGGCACTGTCTGAACAAGTCATTCTGTATCATCATAGTGGACTTGATAAATTGCCTATGTCTTTACTGTTAGTCGCTCCATAGTGGCTCGTCCTGCCAGTTGCCAAAGGGGAAGCCCATGGCGGCCACATCGACACTCGGGTATTTTGCAAGCAAAGACTTGAACCTTGTGACAAAGGTGTTGTTAGGATTGATAGTCTGCAAAAAATAAAGGATTATCGACAAAACATAATATACTTTCTTAGTGTCACTTGGAATAGTGACAAACGGCAGACTTGTTCGACGAGGGACAAGTGCGTTGATGCTTAGCCGCCTGTTCCATAAGCGACTGTGATGAGCGCATATATTGCGGACATAGACAATGGAGTGCAGCCATGATTCAAGGACGCTGTCGGACACTCCGTAGAAGTTCGCCACATGACGGCGTGCATGTCCTGCTCTGAGCCAACGGTACATCATTGAAAGTGTTCCAAAGGAACTAACCTCAAATGTCATCCATGTGGGAGGAAAGGGGTTGGCATAGGTGCGTCTGAATTGTATGATTGCTTCGTCATCACTGCGGTGGAGCTCTTCATGAAGATTACGCAGCAAGGAGGCGTGGCGATTTGCATCTCGGAAATTGGCCTCGTCAGCAAACCAAAATACGCCAGCGTCATCCCCCATAGTGAGTGATAATTGGGTTCGGATGGAAACCTCAACCTTTTCCAACTCCGAACAGACCATCTTGCGGAGTTCGGAATCGAATTTATATAGCGTATATGCCTGTTCAAATTTTGCCCCAGGCTTGAAGCGCCTGCTATTCTGTTGCCTCAAAGGCTTCAAATAACTCTTCAGACGGAACATACTGATATTGTTCAACAAGTGTTTTGCCCGACACTCGTTGTCAAACGACAAACCCTCAGACTTCAGGAGTCGTATCTGCTCTTCTACCGCAATTTGCGGCTGGTTATAGTATTGTAATGCCATGTCCATAAAACAAAAAAACTTACCCTGAGCGCGCTGTTCTTACGGGAAGCGGGGTAAGTATGTTACTGCAAAGGTACGACTTTTATTTGAGTTGTGCAAGAGTTTGGAGAGAAAAGTGATGATTTGACGGATGTTTTTAACAGTTGTTGGGTGTTTGGATGTGCAAAATGCGGCGTTTATAAACCAATGTGGGGAAGATACTTTTCAACTACATTTAAAGGGTGGAAACCAACGGTCGTTTTCTTCTCAAAAACAACCTGAAAAAGTTTCGACCTGTACGGTTGAAAAAGTTTAGCAATAATAATGTCCGCATTTAATGCACATTCAAGCGGAAAAATCGTCGAGGTAGAGGGTGTCGGGGGGATTGAAAGTGATGATATTGCTGTAAATTTCTTCGAGTTCGGCACTATTTGGTGTCGAATTTGAAGTCTTTCGGGGCATTTACGAGGTAAAACTGACGAATGGTGTCGCCTTCTA
>JBJEAS010000117.1:0-33638 GCA_051869235.1 Prevotella sp. | reverse complement strand
CCCTCAATGAATATTTCGAGCGCGAAGGCATCACGCATAGTTTCATGACAACACAGATTTGCAGGATGTTTGCCACGAGTGTTGACAACCACTCACTTCTCCACTTAAGTGCCGGAGGTGAGACGCTTGTTCCATGTAATCCGCCAAAAGGATTTACTCTTCATAATGGATATGGTCCTACGGAATGTACAATATTCTCTACCACCTTCCCTGTCGATAGGCTATATAAGAATGTTCCCATCGGTCGCCCTGTCGATAACATGAAGGCTTACGTCATCGACAAGCAGAAACATCTTCTGCCGATTGGCGTTCCGGGCGAGCTGTGTCTGGCTGGTCCGCAGGTGTCGCGCGGCTATCTCAACCGTCCCGAGCAGACCGCCAAAGCCTATGAGGCCAATCCGTTCTCATCCGAGAACGGCTATGATCGTATCTATCACACAGGCGACATCGTGCGCTGGCTGCCCGACGGCAACATCGAGTTTGTAGGTCGCAAGGATGCCCAGGTGAAGATTCGCGGATTCCGCATCGAACTCACCGAAGTGGAAGGAGTGATTCGTGAATATCCTCAGATAAAGGATGCCACGGTGCAGGCTTTCGACGAGCCAAACGGAAACGGCAAGTTCATCTGCGCCTATATCGTCAGCGACGAGAAGGTGGACATTCAGAGTCTCAATGCCTTCATCGAGGAGAGAAAACCGCCTTACATGGTACCTGCCGTGACGATGCAGATAGACCGGATTCCGCTCAACCAGAACCAGAAGGTGAACAGGAAGGCATTGCCCAAGCCTGAAAGACAGGCTGAGACATACGTCATGCCCCAGACCGATATGCAGCAACAACTCTACGATATTGTCGCTGAGATTATCGGCAACAAAGACTTCGGCATCACCAACAATCTCTTTTATTACGGACTGACATCCATTACTGCCATCAAACTTGCGGTGCGCATAAACAATGTTCTTGGCATTGCAGTGCAAAACCGCCAGTTGAAGGAGAACAACACCATCGAGAAACTCGCCTCGTTGTTGGAGGCTCAGAGTGGAGCGGAATCCATAGAGTTTGAAACTCTCGCCGACTATCCGCTGACGCAGAGTCAGACTGGTATCTACGTGGAATGTTCTGCCAACGAGGGCACTACGATATACAATATCCCCTATCTGCTGCAACTGTCACCCGAGGTAAATATCGACAAGTTGGAGAGGACCCTGCGCCAAGCCGTGGAAAACCATAAGGAAATTAAACGTCATCTCACGGTAAACGCCGATGGTGAGGTAAGACAGAAACCGATGCCCGATGCCGACATCGAGATAACGAGGAGCAAGACCGACGAGGCCACACTGCTCGCCGACACATCTCAGCTTGTAAAGCCATACAAGTTGTTAGACTCTAATCTATACCGCTTTGAGATAATCGAAACAGACAGTCATCCCTATCTCTATCTCGACTTCCATCATATCATCTCAGATGGCACTTCGATGAATATCCTTGTTGAAGACATCAACCATATATACAATGGTGAGCCGGTAGAGGAAGAGAAGATCGACGCTTTCGAATGTGCCCAGTTGGAGGAATATGAGCGCACAACCGAGGCATACACAAAAGCCAAGTCCTACTATGCTTCGCTGTTTGGCGACGTGGAGGACATTGCTGGCTTTGCCACGGATGACCTTGCCGTTGCTCCCGAAGAGAAGATAGCTTGGAATACACTTCATGACGACAGGCAATCCACATCTGCCATCAGGGATTATTGCCGGAAGAACGGAGTGACCGAGAACGCCTTCTTCAATGCGGTGTTCGGCTTCGTCCTTGCCAAGTACAACAATGCCAGCGAGGCTGTATTCGCCACAATATACAACGGGCGCAATGACTCGCGCAAGGTGCGCACCATGGATATGATGGTGAAGACCATGCCCTGCCGTTTCCGCATGAGCGACGGAGCTGCCGTCATCGACATCATCCGCAGTCAAGCCTCACAGATAGAGGACCTCATGGCGAACGACCTTTTCTCATTTGCCGAAGCCAACCATGAGTATGGGGTTACGGCAGACACCCTGCTCGCCTATCAGGGCGACAGTTTCGGCGTAAATGAGTTGGCTGGTCGTCCTGCCACTGCCATACCCGTAAGTCTGAATACCGCCAAGGCTGACATCACGCTGCAGATATTCATCCATGAGGGGTGCTTGGAGTACATGGCAGAATACGATCCACGCAAGCATTCGTCTGCCACGATAGACGGTATCCTGAGCAGTATTGGTGAGACGGCACGCCAGTTTGCCGTATGCAAGAACATCAACGACGTGACAATGCTCGACAAGCGTCATGCAGCCGTTCTCGACGAGTTCAACCGCACAGAGTGTGATTACGACAACACGCAGACCATCCCCTCGCTCTTCCGCAAGGCTGCCGCCATGTATCCTGACAACGAGTGCGTGGTATATGACGGACGTATCTACACCTATAAAGAGGTGGACGAATGGTCCGACCGCATTGCCTGGATGATTCACGAGAAGGGAATCGGACGTGAACAGGTGGTATCGGTACTCATTCCCCGTTGCGAATATATGGCGATAGCCTCACTCGGAATCTTGAAGGCCGGTGCCGCCTACCAGCCGCTCGACCCCACCTATCCCGAAGAACGGCTGAACTTCATGATGAAGGATGCCGATGCCCGCCTCCTCATCTGCGACCGCTCCCTCCGCCCCAAGGTGAATGAATACCAAGGCGACATCATCTATATAGATGAATTATCAGCCCCCGTGTTCGGCGCGTCAGCCCCCAGTCCGTCAGCCCCAGTGCTCGGCGCGTCAACGTCGAGTGTGCTCCCGCTCTCCCCTCTCCCCTCCTCCCTCTTCATCCTCCTATACACCTCCGGCTCCACTGGCACGCCCAAAGGCTGCCAGATAGAACATCGCAACATCGTGGCATTCTGCCATTGGTATCAGCGCGAATATCATCTCACATCCGAGAGCCGTGCCTCAGCTTATGCCAGCTATGGTTTCGATGCCAACATGATGGATACATGGCCTGCCCTGACCATTGGTGCCTCGGTGCACATCATCAGCGAAGACCTGAGAATGAACCTTGTAGCACTCAACGACTACTTCGAGCACAACGGCATAACCCATAGTCTCATGACTACACAGATAGGCCGCCAGTTTGCCACCGAGATTGACAACCACTCGCTGCACCATCTGAATGTGGGCGGTGAGAAACTCGTGCCATGCAATCCTCCGAAGAACTTCACGCTCCACAATGCATACGGTCCTACCGAAGGCACTATCGTTGCGACATCGTTTGTTGTTGACCGTCTGTATGCCAATGTCCCCATCGGTCGGCCTGTTGATAACATGAAGGCATACGTCATCGACAAGCATAAGCACTTGCTTCCGATTGGTGCGGCAGGCGAACTGTGCATATCCGGCCCTCAGATTTCCCGCGGCTATCTCAATCGCCCCGAGCAGACCGCACAGGCTTACGAGCTTAATCCATTCTCAAACGAGGAGAGATATGAGCGCATCTATCACACGGGCGACATCGTGCGCTGGCTGCCCGACGGCAATATCGAGTTTGTAGGCCGCAAGGATGCCCAGGTGAAGATTCGCGGTTTCCGCATCGAGCTCACCGAGGTGGAGGCTGTCGTACGCGAATATCCTCAGATAAAGGATGCCACCGTCCAGGCTTTTGATGCCCCTGGTGGCGGCAAGTTCATCTGCGCCTATATCGTCAGCGACGAAAAGGTGGATGTTCAGAGTCTCAACGCCTTCATCGAGGAGAGAAAACCGCCTTATATGGTGCCCGCAGTGACGATGCAGATAGACAAGATACCGCTCAACCAGAACCAGAAGGTGAACAAGAAGGCATTGCCCACTCCCGAATTGAAACAGGAAGAGACAACCAGTTCGTTTGTGGCCCCAAAGACCGATTTGCAGAAGACTATCTGCGACATCTACTCCGAAGTGCTCGGATTGGAGCGCGTGGGTATCACCGACAATTTCTTCCTTATTGGCGGCACATCCATCCTTGCCACCAAGGTGGCGATGAAGTGTATGCTCAAGGGATTGCATGTGGTATATTCCGAGATATTCCAATATGCGATGCCGGCCGAACTTGCCGCTTACTTGGAGGGAAAGGAGGCGGATGACTCTGCGTCTTCTTCTGTAGAGGTGACCATCGACAATGATAAAGAGGAATCCGGGACTGCGACCGACCAACCATGGCGCAAGGCTCTCGAATATAACCGTTCGGAGCATGTCGGCCTCTTAGGCACAACGCCCGCCCACACCTACCTCCTCACGGGAGCGACAGGATTCCTCGGCGTTCATATCCTCAACTATATCATCGAGAATACCGATGGCACGGTGTATTGCCTTGTGCGCAAAGGAGGATTCGACTCTCCCGAAGAACGCCTTGAAGGCATCTGCTTCTATTATTTCAACAAGTCGTATGCCGACCTTGTTGGCAAGCGCATATTCTGTATCGACGGAGAAATCGACAACAAGACACTTGTTGACAGTCTTGCCGACCTGCCGTTCGACACACTTATCAATGCCGCCGCGATAGTCAAGCATTTCAGCAACGACGACTCCCTGGAGCGCGTAAACGTGGATGGCGTGAGGTATCTCGCCGAGATGTGTCTTCGCACCGGCCGCCGTATCACTCATGTCTCAACGCTCAGTGTAGGCGGACTGAATGTGGACAATGCCGTTGACATCAACCGCAAGTTCTGCGAGAGCGACCTCTTCTTCGGTCAGGACACTACCTATAATGTCTATGTCGATACCAAGTCGCGCGGCGAGGAGGCTTTGCTCAATCTTGTGCCGTCGGGTCTGAAGGGGAAGATCGTGCGTGTGGGCAATCTCATGAGCCGCAATGCCGACGGAGAGTTCCAAATCAACTTCAACACCAACGGGTTTATGCGCACGTTGAGAGGCTATACCGCCCTCGGATGCTGTCCTGTCTCATTGGCCGACAAGGAGTATGAATTCTCGCCCATCGACGCAGTGGCTAAGGCCATAGTGATGCTGTCTGACACCAATTCTGAGTTCACCGTATTCCATATCTACAACTGTCACCGCGTCCACCTCATCGACATCGTCCAGATGATGAATGAAATGGGTATGAAGATTGACATGGTGGAAGACAACGTCTTTCAGGAACACCTGATGAAGGCTGTCGAAAATGGAATGGATGACAAGATTGGCGGACTGCTTTCCTATAAATCCAAGGCGAGCAGGCACATCCTGCGACCCATAGAATGGAACTCCGACTTCACCACCAAAGTGCTCTACCGACTCGGATTCACATGGCCCATCACTGGCGACGGTTATATCCACAATGCCATCAACGCAGTGAGGTCGTTGGGATTTTTTGACTAAAAATGTAATAGTATGAGAACTATTGTTCTTATCCTCATCTTCATGATGAACAGTATTGCCATAATGTCTGCCGCAAGGGACATCAAAGTGGCAGGAACGTCACTCGCCGACATGGCAAGTGCAATGGATGTTATTGCCCAACAAGCCGGTGTTGACCTTTTGGACAATTATATCATCATCGACGGGAAATACAGGGCGGCAGTATATGTTGACGACAGGCTTGTCTCCAATATTAACCAACTGCAACGTATGTCTGCATCGCGCATTGACAGAATCAGCATCATCATCAATCCCGACGCGGAATACGACAAGGGTATATATGCATTAATCAAGATAACCATGATGAAAGTGGAGGAAAACACGCTCAAGGCTGAGTCGCTGTTGAAGCTCGACCTTACGCACACCGCAGCATGGAATTTCGACCAGTATCTTTCGTGGCATAAAGGGAATATAGCCGTAGAAGCTTCGTTCAGCTATAAGGATGAGAATATTCGCAGGGACGCCACCGTGTTTCAGCAGAACTACACGCCGAAATCATCGGGAGATGGATTGCGCCTCAACCAGCGGGTGACAATAGATCTCATACAAGAAGTGGCAAACCGCAGTATCGGTTTCACTACAGGCTTGAACTGGACTGTTACAAAAGACCATAAACTGTCCTTAAGATACGAATTTTCATCACTGCCAAAAGCTCACAATCATAATAACGCCTCCAACAGGGTAGTGAAAATATTCTTTGCCGACGAAGAAGGAAAAGTTGATCCCTCCAAACCTAATTCCACGGCAAAACAGAGCGAATGGTTGTACTGGCCCAACACCAAGCAGGAATGGAATGTGGCATACAGCGGTAAGGCAAACAAATGGCAACTGACAGGCGACCTGAAATTGACATACGAAGTGCCAAAAGCAACAGTGGGCGTGGAACAAGATGATAAGAAACTATACGATTTGTATTTCAACCGTCATTCGATTACAGAAGTGTCACGATTCACGGCAAGATACTCCACCGACAACACCAATATAGCTATTGGTATTGCCGACAACTATGACTGGATGAACCTTCGTTATTTCAATCTCGCCACTACAGACGACAAGATTCATGCTCACCAATATGAACACACAGCCGCAGTCTTCGCAAGCATTGAGCGCAAGTTGGACAGATGGGCAATTTCAGGCGGAATGAGATATGAATACACACACCAAAAATATGAAGCCCAGGACGACGATGAGGTTCTTGCCTACCTGAAAGAGAAGGGTATCAACCAACTGGTTGTCGCACGCAATCACAATCGTCTGCATCCCAATGCGTCGGTGACATATTCCGCCCCTAACTCATCCCTGTCATTAGCCTATTCGCAGAATATCAAGTCGCCCAACCTAAGCTACTCAAGAATCGACAGCACCTTTGCCGAGAAGGGAGATGAAGGCATTCTACTGGCGGAATGGCAACACACTACAACCCTCACATACAAATACCGCAAATGGCTTCAGGCAAGCATTGCCCATGCCTACATCCGCCATCCTATTTACTACACCATCTATGCCTTCCTCTATTATAATGGCGACAACTATCACGGTCTTGACGCCACACTCATTCTTTCGCCCAAAATCAGCTTTTGGCAACCCACACTCACCATGTCTCTACACAAGCAATGGAACAACATGCCGACGGCTAACGGTGTCAACAACCTGTCATCCCCATTGCTCAATGCGGGATGGAACAACATACTCAACTTACCTAAAAAATGGACCGTTTATCTCAACGCCTCCTACCGCTCGCGAGGAGCAATGCGCAACATCAGGATGTACTCCACCAACTTCACTATGGACGCAAGCATACGCAAGGCTCTGCTTAAAGACCGGCTTCTGCTCACTCTCTCTGCTACAAATATCTTACGCACCGACTGCAATGATTTCTCTCTCTACGCCCGTGCTGAGAAACAAACATCCGATGGCGCAAAAATATACATGCCTCGCACTGTTAGCTTAACCACAATATACAGATTTGGTAAATAAATAAGGAATCCCCAATTTCAATTGCGCTTGTTACTTTCCTTTTATTTCTAATGTCATTGTATTATTTAGTATTTTATACTAATCAGAATAATCGTCATTGTCATGTGGCAAAGATACGATATTATTTGTCGCCAAGCAAACTATTTTCGTTGAAAGGATGTAAGGCGAGAGTGGTATTTATAGTCTCCTCACCTTTATACCCGACAGGAAGGTCTTGCCTTTTTGGGGCTGCAGCTTGATGTCGATGCAGTTGCCTTGGTTCTCCACG
Organism: Prevotella sp.; assembly: GCA_051869235.1. Taxonomy (GTDB): domain Bacteria; phylum Bacteroidota; class Bacteroidia; order Bacteroidales; family Bacteroidaceae; genus Prevotella. The sequence continues at coordinate 25,979 of JBJEAS010000117.1, read as the reverse complement.
ATATATCGCACCCTGTTGGCTTGCATGTTTCTGCCTTCGGATGCAGGAGAGAATGATGGCTCAACAGTCTTGCCGCAGATAGTTATGGCAAAGGTGTTGCCTTGCTCCTGCGATCTGCCGTCGGCACGTCCGAGGAGGTTTGCCATCTGTTGCGCCTTGCCGCTGAAGTCGGCTGTCAGCAGTTCCACTTCGTATGTGCCTGCGGGGGCATCAATGCGATATTCAGTCAGATCCTCAAGCCATGTCTGGTATATCGGACCGTCAACAGTGTTGAGCACCTCCGTGGTTGTCGAACGCTGTTTGCCGTCAATCCATCCCCATTTGCCAGCCTCATATTGTTGGTCGGGAAGCCATGTCAAGTTGCTCACCGAGGATGTGAAATAGCAGTTGCTGCCCACGTTGATTGCCAGTTCGCCGCCGTTGTATGTTTCCGGGATATACCAGTTGTCTATTGTCGTCACGTCAGTGATGTCTCCCTTTTGTCCATGTCCCTTGGCCGTCAGGATGGTGCGGCCTTCTGCCAAAGGTATTGAGAATGTTGCGAAACAGTTTTCGACACGCTTTGTTCCACATGTACGACCATTTACAATCAGTTCCACCTCGTCGCAGTTGGAATACACTTTTATTGTATGTAGTTTGTCTTTTCCTCCTTGGCGATGCGCCCAGTCTCTCGTGGCTATGTGAACCACGGGTATGTCTTCCCTCCACATTGCTTTGAAATAGTATGCCACATCCTTGGGCGAACGGTTGTTGTAGAACATTCCCTTGTTGTTGACCCTCGGCATCGACTCCTGTCGCTCAGCCACATTGAAGTCGATGAAGTTCCAGTAGGCACAGCCGCTAATCCATTCCTTCTCTTCGATGAACGGCAGATAGTGCTCAATATACTTTTGCTGATACTCGATGCTGAAGTCGAAAGCCTTGGGCGAGTCGGAGTGCAAGCGGCGGTCGCTTCCCGCTCCCCATTCGCTGATGATCATGGGTCGCGAGGGATAGCGTTGGTGCTGGTCAATACACCATTTGTCGAAGTCCTCCAACTTATCGACATACCAACCTTGATAGAGATTCCACCCGGTGACATCTATGAGGTCGAGACCTATTTCATTATAAGTGTTTGTCATGTTGTATGCCATAACACTCGCCCTGTACGGGTCTTCCCCCTTGAGCCTCTTCTCCAGTCTTCGGGCAAGTCTTATGGTGCGCTCCTCACAGGCGGGCCACTCGGGAGTTCCCGGACGTGGGGCTATAAGCAGGATCTCATTCATATATCCCCATGCAATCACTGACGAATGGTTGTAGTGCTGGCGAATCATCTCCACTAAGTTTTCCTCGCAGTTGTTGTCATATTGCGGATTGTCGGGCACCATATCGATTACGGGTATCTCCTCCCATGCCAACAGTCCCAACTCGTCGCAGGCTTCCAGCAGGGCGTCGTCCTGAGGATAATGTGCTATGCGGATGAAGTTGCAGCCGAAGTCTTTCATCAGTCGGATGTCGCGCCGGTGAGCCTCGTCGTCGAGAGCCACTCCCACGGGCCATTGGTCCTGATGGCGGTTTGTTCCACGGAGTTTATAAGGCTTGCCGTTGAGCATGAATCCCTTCTGAGCATCAAAGGCGAAGAAACGCAAGCCTGTTTTGGTTGTCTGAGAGTCAAGCACGTTGCCGGTCTTGGAGTCGATGATGGTGGTGACAATCTTATATAGACTTGGTGACTCGGGCGACCAAAGTTGCGGATTGACAATCTTATTCGGCTTATAGATGGACGAGATGGTTTCCCCGGCTTTCACCTTAATCTTTTGATTGCAGCTTTGTAGCGTCTTTCCATCGGGGGCGATGATGTCATTGCGCACAATCACCCTTGCCTCCTTGTCGTCATCGTTGCTTATTTCCACCTTCACCTCTAACGATGCTTCCTTCTCGCTCACGTTGGGCGTGGAGACAAAGATGCCTTTCGAACCATAGTTGTTGAGCGCAATGTGCTGTTTGGGAGTGGCGATGAGCCATACGTCTCGATATATGCCTCCCCAGAAGGTGAAGTCAGCCCATAGCGGAGTGATGTCCTGACAGGAATTATCCACCCTCACCACTATCTCGTTTTCCTCTCTTGCCACCATTGTCATATCAGCTACAAAAGAGGAGTAACCGCCCGAGTGCTTTGTCACGAGGGTGCCGTTGACCTCAACCTCTGCATACTTGCTCACCGCGTCGAACCGCAGGTAATAGCACTTGCCGGCATCATAGTTGGGTATTGACAAGGTTTTCCTGTACTCAGCCTTGCCGCGATAATAGTTGCGCACTGTGTATGCGTCCAGATTATAGGTATGAGGTATGTTGACCCAGGCAAACGATTTCTCGGCATCGAGCTTGAACATCCACCCGGAGTTGACAGTCTTTTCGTTCCTTTGGGCAAAGACATTAATGATGGCGCAGAGGGCCAGCGCAATTGTCATATAGGTCTTTCTTGTCATAAAATTTGTTTTTAATTATTAATGTAACCACGAGCATCTCTTCCCCAATCCTCCATTATCGCCTTGCGGAACTCGAAGATGGTGGCGGCACTCTGCCATGGCGTCCTTGTTTGGTTATCGAGCGCAGATATTCAGGTGATGGATAGAGGGCATAGGTTGGTTGCAAAGATTTTGCAAACGAGCGCAATGAGAGTTTACTCTCAAATTTTTCGCTATCGCTCAACAACTCGTGCCGAGTGCAGCAAAATTTTATGCAAAGGTACGAAATAATATTTGGATAAGCAAGCTTTTACAAAAAAAGCATTATCTTATATAATAAAAAACATTCTTCTAACATAATTATTGTTGGAAGAATGTAGATTTCACAGACATCCAAGATGTTGGTATGGTTGTCGTTTAGTCCAAATCGACAAGTCGATTTGGACTAAACTCAACGTTAGGACTCCTTAGTCATGCTTATTAGTATTTGTCAGTGTCTTGCCCTGATACTGTCCAGTCTGTGCATCGAGGAATGCCTTCACCTTGCCAATCTCTGTTTCAGACATCTTACGCCCAACCTGATACTCTGCCATCATCTCAATGGCCTTTTCGAGTGTGGCGACACTACCATCATGATAATATGGCCATGTGAGTGCTACATTACGCAGAGTAGGAGTCTTGAAGCGATAGCGGTCACGCTCAACCTTGGTCTGAGCCCAACGACCATTGTCGGAGTCGGTAAGTCCTGACTTGGCATTCATCTCGCGATCCTGGAAATAGTTTGCACGCTGTCCCATCAGTTCGTAAGACAATCCACCCATATTCACACCAGCATGGCACGTGGCGCACTTATAGTCTTTGAAGATGGCATAACCCTCAATTTGTTCAGCCGTCATGGCGTTCTTGTCGCCCTTGAGATAGCGGTCGAAAGGAGAATTAGGAGTAAGAAGCGTCTTTTCATATTCAGCTATTGCGTCTGTGATAGTCTTCTCGTTCAATCCCTCAGGGTATGAAGCAAGGAAACGCTTGCTGAAATCAGCATCGGCTGACAAACGGGCAGCAATCTCATCGAACGACTTAGAACCCATTTCCACAGGATTGAGTGGAGGACCAGCAGCCTGATCAGCGAGTGTAGCGGCACGACCGTCCCAGAACTGCACGAAATTGAATACGGAATTGTAGGAAGTAGGAGCATTGATGCCGCCAAGTTGCCCACCGATACCATCAGAGAACTGGTGGTTGTCGACACCTGCCGTCTCTATGGCATGGCATGAGGCGCACGAGATGGTGCCATCTCCCGAGAGACGAGTATCGTGATACAGTTCCTTACCCAACTGAACCTTAGCAGCATCAACGGCAACGGAGTCAGGAATAGGACGAATAGGTTCGTTCTTGAATTCAGCGGCAGCAAGTTCATTTGGATAGAACTGTGCTCGATGTTGCTTTACCCAGTCGAGCACAATGTCGGTCTTTGCCGACGTAAGCGATGATCCCCAGTGGGCAAGGTAATAGGACATGAGCGGCATGGTTCCATCCATGACACACTTCTCCACCTTGGCAAGGTCAACCTCGTTGACAGCCACGCCGGCAGCTACAGCTTTCATCATCGGTTCGATGTCGAAAGACTTGTATCCCTCTTCAACATGTGCTGCAATCAAAGACTTTGCCACTGGCAATGTAGCGTAGAACGGGAGGTCTGGTTTCGCCGTATGGCAGAACACGCAGCCACCGTCATTCATAATCTCTGTCAACTGCTCGTTTACGGGCAGCGACTTGTCGGGAGCTTGGTTGACGGCTCGATAGGCTACTGCCAAACCTACCAGGAGAACCGCTCCACCGAGAATTAATTTACTGTTTTTTTTCATACCTTTTTGTTTTTTATTGTTGATGTTAGTAATATTATGTCGAGATATCAATTATAGCTGTGCATACTTTCGGAAGCGGAAGGCAGGAAATTGACTCCATACCAGCACATCTGCAACAAGAGGAAACCTATTATCAAGGTGACATAAGGGACGACAGTGCCGTTCACAGTCGACTTGCCTAATCTACGGTGTAAATATGTGAGATAAGCACACCATGTGGCAGCAGCCCAAGTTTCCTTCGGGTCCCATGTCCAATAGTTGCCCCATGCCTGCTTTGCCCATATACAACCAGAAAGCATGCCGAAAGTAAGAAAAGCCATTCCAATCTTCACAAGTTGGTCGGTTGAAGGCAGATATTTGTCGGTGTGATGCCACAAGCCACCCACGGCAAGCAAGAATGCACAGCCAAAGACACTGTAAGAGAACATATATACCGTAACATGGGGTACGAACCATGCGCTTTGCAGAGCTGGCATTAGAGTCTGGTCATGAATGTCGGGCTTTGCTATATTGATGCCAATGAATACAGCTGCCACTATAGTCGAGAACAACAGAATCCAGCGATATTTCCACCTTATATATACTATGAATCCAGAAACAATCATAAAAAAGGAATACCAAAGACGTGTCTCCCCCAATGTCCTAAGAGGCGGGCGAGAAAGACTTATCCACAGTCCCACAATGAATGATGAATAAACCACTATTCCTGCTACTGTGGTCCAAATGACTATGCGGCTTCTACCGCCGCTATCACGCAATGCACCCATAGCTCCTATACACCATAATGCCACAGAAATCAAGGCAAACGGAAGAAAGACATCCCATGTCATCATTGTCTGTCGGTTCTTTTATTTATATTAATACACCAAATGGCAGTCCCCATAAGCAACATGCATATTCCCACAAGCATGGGATATTTCCAAGGCTGCCTTTCAATCATAAGCACACAAAGGTCTACCTTGCCGTTTTCGCCTGTTGAATCGAAATTCATTAGGTAAATGTCTTCTGAAGGACTCACGGCATAAGGACTGTTAACTGCTATTTCAACAGGTTTGCCGTCAACAAGCACCTGAGCCGAATATTGCGTCGGTGAACCGTCGGCAGCATTTGTCTCTACCTGGAAGTCTTTAAGTCTGAGCGAATAAGGCAACGATGTCGGACGAAATGCCTTGTCGTATGCCGTAGATGTATCTTCTTTGCTTCCAACAAGAGCATTAAGTTCCTCCGTGTCCCCTGCGCTGACAAGTCCGCTGAACAAGGCAAGCCAAAGTCCACCATGTATGGCCATGAATGTCCAGTTCTTTTTCGCCTTGAATGTATGTAGCCTATGGAATAACGTGAGTGTTAGATTTACCATAAGGGCAACAAGTAGGGCAACAAAAGGCATTGAAGTCTGAAAGGCGGCTTCAGAGGGAAGCGACCCTCCTACTATGCACCCCAATGCAGTCAGTGAGAGAATCCAGCAGGCCATGTCAGTGGAGCGAAGACACTTCACCCATTTGCGGTCTCCCCATTCGTTTTCCACGACATACAACAGGGCGACGAAAGCCACTCCCAAAGCTGTACCTACGGGAAAGGCAAGCAGTAGGACATCAATACTGCCAACCGCCCACTGCAAGACAACGGCAACAGCCAGATATGTTAACAACAACCATATGGTCATAGATGATATTTTTTAGATTCGGCGGTAAAGATACAAATATTTTTTCAATTGCCAAAAGAATACGCCATTTTTTCTTTCTAAGATGATAATTTGTATGGAAAAAGGTGTCCAAATGTAAATGATAAAGATAAAAAAACCTCTCCGGAAACAATGTTCCAAGAGAGGTCATCATGATATGGAAAATAAAGTGGGAATTCTTATTTAGCGTATGCTACGCTACGTGTCTCGCGGATAACGGTAATCTTCACCTGACCTGGATAGGTCATCTCGTTCTGAATCTTATTTGCTATCTCGCCTGACAATGCCTCTGTCTCGTTGTCGTCCATCTTGTCGGCACCAACAATGACGCGAAGCTCACGACCAGCCTGAATGGCATATGTCTTGGTGACGCCGGGATAGCTCATAGCTATTGCCTCAAGGTCGTTAAGGCGCTTAATGTAAGCCTCCACGATTTCACGGCGTGCTCCAGGACGAGCACCGCTAATGGCATCGCATACCTGAACGATTGGTGCAAGCAGAGTGTTCATCTCACACTCGTCATGGTGGGCTGCAATGGCATTGCAGATATCAGGTTTCTCCTTGTATTTCTCTGCTATCTTGGCTCCATAAAGTGCGTGCGGCAATTCGCTCTCCTCGTCAGGCACTTTACCTATGTCATGAAGCAATCCTGCTCGTTTAGCCTTCTTTGGGTTGAGTCCAAGCTCAGAAGCCATGACAGCACAAAGATTGGCAGTCTCTCGTGCATGTTGCAAAAGGTTCTGACCGTAAGAACTACGATATTTCATCTTACCCACGATGCGAATAAGCTCTGGGTGCAGGCCGTGGATTCCAAGGTCAATTGCAGTACGCTTACCTGTCTCGATGACTTCGTTTTCAAGCTGTTTCTTCACTTTCTGAACGACCTCCTCTATACGTGCTGGATGTATGCGTCCGTCGGTGACGAGCTGATGAAGTGCAAGGCGGCAGACTTCACGACGTATCGGGTCGAAGGCACTTATGACGATTGCCTCTGGAGTGTCGTCAACAACAATCTCGACTCCCGTTGCAGCCTCAAGGGCACGAATGTTACGACCCTCACGTCCGATGATACGACCCTTTACCTCGTCGTTGTCTATATGGAAAACACTGACACTATTCTCGATTGCCGTCTCTGTTGCCACGCGTTGGATTGTCTGTATTACTATCTTGCGTGCCTGAGCATTGGCATTAAGCTTTGCCTCATCCATAATCTCATTGATGTAGCTTTGGGCATCGGTCTTTGCTTCATCCTTCATAGCCTCAACGAGTCGTTGTTTTGCCTCTTCGGCACTGAGTCCTGAAAGTTCTTCAAGCTTCTCACGTTCCTTTAGCTGCATCTTTTCCAGTTCCTCATGCTTGATGGCAAGCATCTTCTTCTCGTTGTCGATGCGTGTCTGCTGATTGTCAAGGTCGTTCTTTCTGCGACCAAGCTCTTCCTGGCGCTGATTGAGCGAAAGCTCACGCTGCTTAAGTTTGTTCTCACTCTGCTGAATATGCTGGTTACGCACCTGCACTTCCTTCTCCAGTTCACTCTTCTTGTTTAGGAATTTCTCCTTAACCTCAAGAAGTTTCTTCTCCTTGATAACTTCCGCTTCTTTCTCTACAGTAGACATCATCTCTTTGTACTTACCTTTCAGTACGTATCTGAAGAAAAGATATCCACCAACGCCACCCAAAATGAGTGCCACTGCGGCTATAATAATCGTCAATATCATAAAAAGTAGTTATTTAATAAAACAATAATGTTAATATTCCATGTCTATTTTCCACCGAGCACCTTGTCAATCTCGCCTATTAGGCGCTTCATGGTGTCGTCGTATGGAGATACATCATTTTTCTCTATCTCCATCTCATAAAGCAAAGCAATGTCGATAAGAGTCATCAAAGCTATGGTATGGTCGCTTTTGTGCCCCTTAAAATTTTCGGCATAACGATTGTAGCGTTCAGTGATGAACTTAGCCGCCTTGCGGTATAGAGGTTCATCTTCTGGTCGTACAGCGATGTCGAAGTCCTCGTCATAGACATGGATTCGTATATGTTGCTTGGTTTCGTTGTCTTGTGCCATTACATCGTTTGCTTTTATTGATCTGTCAAGAGAGTGATGCATTTATTGACGTCGCGAATGAGTTTCGACAAACGCGCCTTGGTTGCCTCAAGGTCACCGTCGGCCACCTCAATCATCTTCGCCGCCTTGTAGGCTTCGAACTGACGCTTCACCTCGTCAAGCTGCAAGTTGAGTCTTTTGTTGTCTTCCTCGCTCTTTGCAAGCATGGCATAGAGTTCCTTGTTCTCCTCTTTCATTTGCTGAAACTGGAGAATCAATTGTCGCATACGCGACTCAAACTTTGCCAAGGTTTCTTCGTAAGGACTCATTATTATTAGCTCTACTTTTACAAAGGTATTGCTTTTTTCTTACATCACGACTGCAGCGTTTGATTTTTTAATGTTTTTTAATCAAACTTGCGTCCTCGCTCCCCAAAAAGTCGATTTTATCTCGCTTTCGTATCCTCTTCCTTTGGACGTGGTTCCTTCTTTGCCAACATCACAACCTTATATACGAATGCCGTCGTCCACTGCTGCGAGAAGCCTAACTTGGCTGAATACTGACGTATGGCAACAACAGTCTTAAGCACTCCTGGGTCTGTATAGTCGTTCTTGTTGAAGATGTCGTTGACGGTCTTCTCTGTCATTGTGTAAATTGCCTTTTTCATAAAGGAAGGCACACGCAGCTTAAACTTCATTAGATTGCCTATAAGCATCATGAGGTCTTGTGTGAAGCCCTGGAACTGGATCATATAAACCTGCACGTCCTGAATCTTGCGGCAACGCTTGCGAATGCTCTGGTCTATTTCCTTAAAGAACACATCGTCCATCTCGTAGATGTCCTTAAGCATTTTCTTACAACGCGAACGCTCGCCAATACCCAACCTGTTGTTTACTGTAGGGACATGGAGCGTCGTCTTGAACACTCTCAAATCAGGAAGCGCAGCAAGATTCGTTATACCGAGATCTGCAGCCATACAAGCTTGGAAATATACTCGAATAAGAGCCATGAAATCCTCCATGCCTCCCGTCTTTTGCTGTTCATCGGCCGATTTGCGACCGAAAATCTTTGATAATATATTCATTTATATAGTTTTTTGGGTGCAAAGTTACATTTTTTTCTTTATATTCGAATGTTTTTCGCAATAAAATCTTTCCTTACTAAGAAATTATTATTAACTTTGTCGCAAAATTACTCATTAATATCCATTTATTGTATGAAAGGTATTGTATTGGCAGGTGGTAGCGGTACGAGATTGTATCCAATCACCAAAGGCATCAGTAAACAACTGATACCAATTTTTGACAAGCCGATGATCTATTATCCAATCTCGGTGTTGATGTTGGCAGGCATTAGGGAAATACTTATCATCAGTACTCCTCATGACCTACCAGCATTCCGTCGTCTGCTTGGCGACGGCAGCGAGCTGGGTGTAAAGTTCGAGTATGCTGAGCAACCCTCACCCGACGGACTGGCACAGGCATTTATCATCGGAGAGAAATTCATTGGCAACGATGCCGCGTGTCTTGTACTCGGCGATAACATTTTTTATGGAAGTGGATTTACGGGCTTGCTGAAAGAAAGTGTGAAGAATGCAGAAGTGAACAACATTGCCACTGTTTTTGGCTATTACGTCAACGACCCTGAACGATATGGAGTGGCAGAATTTGACGAAAACGGGAAATGCTTAAGCATTGAGGAGAAACCTGAAAATCCGAAGTCGAACTATGCAGTCGTTGGACTTTATTTCTATCCGAACAGCGTTGTTGAAGTAGCAAAGCACATCAAGCCGAGTGCCCGAGGAGAATTGGAAATAACTACCGTCAATCAGGATTATCTGCAAAGGGAGTCTTTGAAGGTATTGCCATTGCAAAGAGGATTCGCATGGCTTGACACTGGCACACACGATAGTCTCAGCGAGGCAAGTACATTCATCGAAGTGATAGAAAAACGCCAAGGATTAAAAGTTGCATGTCTGGAAGAGATAGCCTACAAAAAAGGGTGGATAACCATAGAACAATTGCATAATCTGGCAGAACCCATGGCGAAAAACGATTACGGAAAGTATTTGATGAGAATAAAGGAGTAAGTATATTTGGGAAGGTAGAAGGTAGACTTAAGCGAATTTGGCAATCTCTACCCTCTTCCTTCTACCTTCTACCATCTACCCTCAAAAAGATCTTTACTCAATCTTCAAGAACCTTGAGAAGCCTGTCATGTCAAAGACTTTTTTTATCTGAGGCTTCACTCCTGTCAGTTTCATTTCACCTTTATTGGCTGTAACCATTTTTTGTGCCTTAAGCACTACACGTAGACCACTACTGCTGATATAGTCAAGTTCAGAGCAGTCAAACTCAATGTTTACACCAGATTCTGTAATGATGGGATTTATCTCACGTTCAAAATCCCCGGCGTTGATGGTATCTATGCGGACACCTGTCTTAATGAGAACATTGTTCCCGTTCCTTACAATTTCTGCCATTGTTTTATACTTTTATATTTGTTAATGATTCGTACTTTATTCTTCTATCGTTTTCTTTAACGTCAAGACATTGTGACCTTCAAGACGCTGATAAGTCACTTCGTTCATAATGTTCTTTACGATATAAATACCCAGTCCTCCTATCTGCCTGTCTTCGGCAGAAAGAGTTATGTCTGCTTCCTCCACCTTAGTCGGATCAAACTCCTTTCCCTTGTCAGTAATGGTAAATACCAACGACTTGCCGTCGCCTTTGGCGGCTATCATCACATTGCCTTCCTCTTTATTGGGATAAGCATAAAGAATGACATTCGACACCACTTCTTCCAGGGCGAGATTTAGATTCATCCCCAACTCTGGTTCAAGTCCTAATTCAGAAGCCACTTCTTCTACGAATGCGGCAAGCTTGTCAAGCTCCTCCACTTCGTTTTTGATTACGATTTCTTTGTTCATATCTACAGGCTTTTTATTGTTGTTTTACTTTTATCTTCATCGCCATCGACTGTATAATATATAAAGAGGTAGAAGACTATATCTGCCTCTTTGCCATCTTGTAGAACAAGCCTTTTCGTTCCATCAGCTGTTCGTAGTTTCCTTCCTCCACTATAGTCCCCTTGTCAAGCACTATGATTCGGTTGCAGTGACGTATGGTACTCAGCCTATGCGCTACGACAATACGGGTGCAGTCGAGCTTGTCAAGATGTTCGGCAACAAGTTTCTGGCTAATGTTGTCGAGTGCGCTCGTTGCCTCGTCAAACAGCAAAATGGAAGGATTGGCTATCAATGCTCTTGCTATGAGAATGCGTTGTTTCTGTCCACCGCTGAAGCTCGCATTTCCTTCACTCACTATTGTTTGCATCTGCATTGGCATCTGACGAATGTCATCGGCAATTCCCGCCAACTCAGCAGCACGCCATGCGTCATCCATTGTGCTGTTGGGGGCTGTTATGGTAATGTTGCTGAAGATGTCGCCAGAGAATAAGCTTCCACCCTGAAGGCATGTTCCTATGAGTCGACGCAGGCTTGTCTTGTCGCATTTCGAGAGGTCATAGTTGTCGTAGAACACACCACCCGCCTGCGGATGCTCAAAACCAAGCAAAAGTCGGAGCAACGTACTCTTGCCACAGCCAGAAGGGCCAACAATAGCAACATAGTCTCCAGAATTTATCTTCAAGTTGAAATGCCTGAACAACCAGTTGCTCTCACTTCCATAGCGGAACGAGATGTCGCTAACCTCAATGTTTCCACTGAGGTACTGCACTTGTGGTGCATCAGGCTGCAACTCCGGCACTGTCGACAATATAGGTGCTGCTATCTTGAGCAATGGAGTTATCTTGGCAAGGTCGGGTATCGTGGCGGTCATCGAAGTCAGTGCAGAGGCTATCATGCCATATGCAACGCTAAATGCAATGAAGTCGGAAACTCCAAGGCTCGACTCGATGGCATACCAATACAATACCGCAATGCTTCCCATCTGACATAGGATTATCAGAGCAGGCATTATCTTTACCGACATGGAAGGATTGTAGCTAATGTGTGCACAATGGCGATAGAGGTCGAGCCACTTTGTGAAAGCCCTCTTTTCCGAACCAGTGAGCTTGATTTTCTGAATGCCGGAGAACAGGTCGTACTCCATTCCGTCAAGTTCCGACTTATGGTCGGCAAACTCAAGTTCCTCGTTGTGCATCTGCACGAAATAAACGACGAGCAATATACTGTGAATGGCAAGCACCACAAGCGAGGGTGCAAGCAAGTCCTTAGCATAAACAATAATTTGGAACACATATACTACGGCGAAGAGCAATGTGAACAAGGCTCCTCGAAGCGACTCGTTGGCAAAGGCACTGAGGCGTCGGATAGAAGCCACACGGTTTGTTATCTCTCCCGATGAATATTTCCAAAAGAAATCGGTGCCAAGAGTGAATATTCGTGCCATGAATGCCGTCTGCATGTGTATCTGCAGAATGTCCTTTATGCGGTATATCAGCTTGTTGCGCATCACTTCCATCAAGGCACTGCCTACAACTACTCCACAGAACAGGGCCGCCATGGGATACAGGTCACCAAGTATTCCATTAGGAATGACATTGTTGAAAATCTGCTTGTTGATGAAAGGTATGAACATTCCAAAAAGGCTCACTACCAAAGCTGCCAACAGAAGGGAGAACATTGCAGAGGTTGGAAGCACCCTAAGTATGAACTTCAACAAGTCTTTGCCTGTAAGCGACTTTGGCGGCAATGCGGGATAAAACGCCAAGGCATCGCGCTTCACACTCTTCATTAGTTCTGCATTGACACGGCGCACGTTTCCATTTGCATCAATGCACTTGTAGCCGAAATACCATTTGGCAGGAAGGAACAGAAGCATGTTGCCTTCATTGTCCTGACCCAACTTTGGTCCTATGGTCATCTTCCACCATGCACCGTCGAGCTGCACTCGGCGTTGCATGATTCCAATAGGCCGCAATATGCGTTCAAGCTGTTCGTCGGGAGTCATGAAGTCATCGTCGTCAAGCACATAGTCGGTCACCCTCAGGTACTCAAGAAGCATGTTGAGTACATGATTGCCCGAGTTCTGAGTAGAGCCTCTGTCCACCTTGAACCCCATGTCCTTGGCCGTGTCGCCAAACACCTCACGCAGTTTGGCCGTCTCGCGCTCACGCCTTTTGTTTATCTGGTCGTCAAATAGCATTTTTCTTACTTCTACTTCCGTTATGTTGTTCTTCTGCGTTTTATGCCGACTAGTCGTCGTCACAGTCCATCAGCATTCTGTAATGCCCTTCTTGGGCTATCAATTCCTCATGCGTTCCACGCTGCACGATGTGTCCCTTGTCCATTACTATTATCTCGTCGCAGTCGCGCACCGTACTCAGACGGTGGGCAATGACTATTATCGAAGCTCCACACTGACGGATGCTCTGCATCACATCGCGCTCCATGACAGTGTCAAGCGCACTTGTTGCCTCGTCGAGCACAAGAATGACCGGTTCGCGGGCAAGGGCTGTGGCTATCTCCATTCTCTGCCGTTGCCCTCCGGAGAAGTTTCCGCCTCCTTTGACAAGACGTGTGTTGAAGCCTCTTGGGCGCGAGATTATGTCGTCGCGTATCCCTGCATCAATACAAGCCATCGTCATCGTAAAGTCCTCAACAGAATGGTCCCACATCTTCAGGTTCTCTGAAATTGTATCGTTGAAGAGTACAACATTTTGGTCTATGACAGCCACAGAGTTTACAAATTCGTCATGCGAGACCTCTCCTATGTCACGTCCGTCGAAGAGTATCTGACCACTCCACGGAGCGTATAGTCCTGAGACGAGTTTCGCTATCGTACTCTTGCCACAACCCGATGCACCCACAATGGCTACGCTGTGGCCTGGACTGAGCTTCATCGAGAAGTCGGTTATCAGCGGCTCTGCCGTTGGGTTGTAGCCGAATGTGACATTGCGAAGCTCCAGCTCTCCCCCCAATTTCATCTGACTCGGCACACTCTCTTCCTCGCCTGTCGGCATTTCAGACTTGCGTTTCTGTATTGGATAGGCAAGCACATCGTCTATTCGTTCCATCTGCGACCTCAGTTCAATAACTGTCGTCGAACCTGTCATCAGCCCCATTGCAGGCTTCATGAACTCAGACATGAATCCCTGGAAAGCCATTAGCATACCTATGCTGAACTCTCCGTTCAGAATCAGTGCTGCACCAAGAATGAGCACCAGGCTATTGGCAAGATGTCCGAATATGTACGGATAGAACGTCCTACGCTGCATTGCCACCTCCTGATTGTTGCGACGGGCGAAATTGCCGGCCCAGAACTCGAAGAATCCGCGTTCGGCACCTGCAGCCTTAATGCTTTCTATGTTGTCGATACACGACATGGTGATGCCATAGAAACGACCCTCGCTTTGTTCCAAGGCACGGCTGAGGTTGTTGCGCAACTCGCGCTCCTTCACCACAACATACATATTCAGCGCAACGACAAGCAATCCCATGACAGTCAGAGGAATACTGTATTTCGCCATCAGCAGGACATACATCATGAGCAGCAGCACATTGACGGCATAGGGAGCCAAAATCATCACGAGGGTTGTGGTAATGGTCTCGTTGAGCGACTGCCTTTGTACAATATCGCCTACATATCGTTGACTGTAGAACTCTATTGGTAGATTGAGCGCATGCCACAGAAAGCGGGCATTGCCCTTCAGCGACATGCTTCCCGAGAAACGTCGTCCAAAGACATTGTCGAGCAGCGCAAGCACGAAGTGGAAGAATACCAGTCCACCCATTGCAACGAAGAATGGAATAGTCCACTCGTCGTTCTTGCCTGTTATTATGCCATCAAGGAATACCTGCGAGAACAGCGGATAGAGCAGTCCGACGAAAGCCATCAGCGTACCCATTACGAGAGTGAATATGAAAGCGTCCGACACTCCCTTAATGTTCTCGCGTATGTAGTGGAAAATGGAAGTCTGATGTCCGCTTGGCTCAAATGCGGATCCAGGTTCCGCCGTAATGGCAATGCCCGTGTAGGAACGCCTGAAGTCCGTCATAGAGACAGCCATGCTGCCTGCAGCAGGGTCGTTGATGAATGCCAATCCCTTGCTGAAGCCCTTGAAGACAACAAAATGGTTGAAGTTCCAGTGAATAATGGCAGGAGCCATTTTCTCAAGCGATTCGATGTCGGCTCGCCATCCATGTGCGTCCATTCCATAGTTCCGTGCAGCCATGACGATGTTTCTTGCGTTACAGCCATCGCGCGACACGCCGCATTCGGTACGCAGCTGCTCAAGCGACACCCATTTGCCATGGTAGGCAAGGAGCATCGAGAGTGCCGCAGCACCACATTCGACGGTCTCCATCTGCATTATAACGGGAACATTCTTCACAGTCTTCGATTTCATCTACCCTCTCCTTTCAACGTCAAAATCTAAAAAACATCTTATATACAGGCTTTCGCTCAGTGATAATCTGCACGTTGCAGAAAGACATTGAGCCGAGCCTGATGTCACTGCTCTGGGTCCTCGACCATTTAAGCTTCGAGCTGTCCATTGCGTCGGTGTCAACCACGAGCCTTACCTCGTATGCCGTCTCGTCGGGAAATATTGTGTCGATAAAGTTTCTTATTGCCGACTGACTTCGTGCATCGTCAATGCGCACAGGGAAGTAATCGATTTTTGTGATGTGACCAATTATGTAGCCATAGTCCTCACGGTGCAGGTCAACAGGAGTTACCTGTACCTCAAGACCTTTCTTCAGTTCTCTTAAATCCTTGTATTTCACATAGGTTATCAGTTCTTTGTTCAAGCTGTTCTTTCTGTCTGGAATTATCTCTGCCAAGGTCTCGTGGGCACGGAATGTCTCATCCACCACCTTACAGTCGATTATCATTCCAGCCGTTTCTGCCATTATGGTGTCAACAGTTTCGTCGTGCCTTACGGCCATCAGCGGTGTTCCTTTTGCCACCATCTCGCCCTTTGCAACGAACAGCTTATCGACAGAGCCTGCGTTTTCACTACATACACGGCTTGGGGTATTGTGAGGGAATACGACAGCCACTGCCTTGACATGCTCGGTGATGGTGCCGAAAGCAAGCCAAAGGCAAACCACAACGCTACAGATGGCCATAGCCATGAGAGCGATATATAAGGGCGGTGTTGTGACACGTATAAAGTCATTTATCTGACCAGGATTGTCCAACACGTCGAGTGTTTCTTTTCTAAACAGGTTCCTTTTCATACTTTACCAAACCTTCAATGTTCAATATCCAACCTTCAATGTCCATCATCCACCAGTTATTTGCGAAAGCTCATCGAGTGTAAGCTCACGCACGCCACCATTCAACATGGCAACCAAAGCAACGATATCGTTAAGTTCCTTGTCGGTAACTTCGAATCCCGCAGCCCCGAGTACCTGCCTCACAGTATCTTCGTCATGACATTCCCTCAGGCTTTCCATGACTTCTCGACCGTATGTTCTAATGAATGAATCCAACTTCATGATGCAAAAATACTAAATTATTATGATATAAATGCCATCGGAGCTAATTTTTTTTTGTTTTCTCGCAATTAAAACCAAAAAAAGCTACAATTCCAGCGAATTGCAGCTTTTTTATTTATGGAATAAAAGGTCTATGACCTTCATTTCCTTCTTACTTTACCTTCTCAACGATAGCCTTGAAAGCCTCTGGATTGTTTACTGCGAGGTCAGCAAGAACCTTGCGGTTAATCTCGATACCAGCCTTGTTGAGTGCGCCCATCAGCACTGAGTAGCTCATGCCTTCAAGGCGAGCAGCAGCATTGATACGCTGTATCCACAGTGCACGGAATGTGCGCTTCTTGTTACGGCGGTCACGATAAGCATAGGTGAGACCCTTCTCCCATGTGTTCTTGGCTACGGTCCAAACATTCTTGCGGGCACCAAAGTAACCGCGAGTAAGCTTTAAAATTCTTTTTCTTTTTGCTCTTGAAGCAACGTGATTTACTGATCTTGGCATAGTTTTTCTTACTTTAAAATGTTAGACAATAAGGGATTAACGGAGACACAACAGGTCACGAACCTGCTTCATGTTGCTTCTGTCAACGATTGTGTCGTGAACCAGATTACGCTTTTGCTTCTTTGTCTTCTTTGTCAGAATGTGACTGTGGTAAGCATGTGCTCTCTTAATCTTACCTGTACCGGTGAAACGGAATCTCTTCTTCGCTCCGGAATTTGTCTTTACTTTTGGCATTTTTTTAATGTTTTAATTTATTGTTATTTATTATACTGTGGCAACGCATATACCGGGCGTTACGCACATTGTCTTCTCGTTACTCTCGAAGAAATTAAAAATTAAAGGATGAAAGAATTAAAGTTCTTCTTAGTCCTTAATGTTCAACTTCTCCTTTGCCGCTGCACTTATCTTGGCGTTGGCGAAGAGGCCTCCGTTTGCCGGAATCTCTATGTCAACCTCAGTGTCCTGTACCTGCTTTGCCGATTCCTTCTGCTCATTTGCCTTCTTCTCACGATCAAGTGCCTGCTGGCTCTTCTTTGCCACACCAGCCTTCTTTGGAGCCAGATAGAGGAACATCTTCTTTCCTTCAAGCGAAGGCATGTGTTCTACCTTACCATATTCCTCAAGGTCATTGGCAAAACGCAACAGCAGCACCTCGCCTTGCTCCTTAAACAGAATAGAACGTCCACGGAAGAACACGTAGGCACGAACCTTGTTTCCGTCCTCAAGGAACTCCTTGGCATGCTTCAGTTTGAACTGATAGTCGTGCTCATCGGTCTGAGGTCCGAACCTTATTTCCTTCACCTCAACCTTCACCTGCTTCGCCTTCATTTCCTTGGCACGCTTCTTCTGCTGATAGAGGAACTTGGAATAGTCGATGAGACGACAAACAGGGGGATTGGCATTAGGTGAAATCTCCACCAAATCAACTCCCTGGTCGCGTGCCATGTCTAATGCCTGGCGTGTAGGAACAACTGTCGAGCCGCCATCGCCTACGATGCGGACTTCACGTACACGTATCTGTTCATTAACACGGTACTGATTCTTTATATTGTCATTCTTCATTCAACTATTTTATGAAAATCGGCTGCAAAGGTACTAATAAAATTGAAAAATGAAGAATGAAGAATGAAGAATTTTATTCTACGTTCCATTAATTTAACGTTTTTTACGTTTAGCCGTTCAACATTCCAAGAAATTCGTCTTCACTTACTATCCTTACGCCCAACTTTTCGGCTTTCTGCAGTTTGGCAGGACCCATATTGTCGCCTGCCAGTATGAACGATGTCTTGGCACTGATGGAGCCTGTGTTCTTTCCGCCGTTCTGTTCTATCATGGCCTTGTATTCGTCGCGGCTGTGTTTCTGGAATACTCCACTGATGACTATCGTCTGACCTTTCAACAGGTCGGTGTGGCTGGCAAGCTGCTCCTCACTAAGGCTCATCTTCAGTCCATAGCCTCGCAAGCGTTCCACAATTGTCATGTTCTCAGGAGTATGGAAATAGGTTATCACACTCTTTGCCATCACCTCGCCAATGCCGTCGATGTGTGTCAGCTCGTCGAGTGTTGCATTCTGCAGTGCGTCGATGTTCTTGAAATGTCGTGCAAGGAGTTTTGCCGAGGTCTCGCCAACGAGCCTTATGCCAAGGGCGAAGACAACACGTTCGAAAGGCACTTCCTTCGAGGCTGCTATTCCATCAACTATCTTGCGTGCAGACTTCTCGCGGCTTCCGTCGCCGTTTATCTGCTGCACGTCAATGTCATACAGGTCTGCCACATTTCTTATAAGTCCACGACGATAGTAGTCGTCAACGGTCTCGGGGCCCAGCGACTCGATGTTCATCGCCTTCCGCGAGATGAAATGCTCTATGCGGCCTTTTATCTGCGGCGGACAGCCAGCGTCGTTTGGACAGTAGTGTGCTGCCTCGCCCTCGTAGCGAACAAGAGGTGTGCCGCACTCAGGGCACGTCTTGGCAAACTCTACGGGTTGAGCGTCAGGTTCACGGCTGTCTGTATCAACACCTACAATCTTTGGAATTATCTCCCCACCCTTCTCCACAAACACATAGTCGCCTATGTGTAGGTCGAAGGAGCGTATGAAGTCTTCGTTGTTCAGCGTTGCGCGCTTCACAACTGTACCTGCCAACTGCACAGGCTCCATATTTGCAACGGGCGTTATTGCGCCTGTACGCCCCACCTGGAAAGTCACTTCCAGCAGTCGTGTGCGCTCACGCTCAGCCTTAAACTTATAGGCTATTGCCCATCGTGGGCTTTTAGCTGTGAATCCAAGCGAGCGTTGCTGTCGTTGGGAGTTCACCTTCAGCACTATGCCGTCGGTGGCAACAGGCAGGTTCTTGCGTTCTGTGTCCCAATAGTTTATGAAGTCGTAAATTTCGTCGAGGTTTTTTACCTTCCTCATTCCCTCGCTAATCTTGAAGCCCCATTTGCGAGCCTGCTCCAGATTCTCGTAGTGTCCGTCGCAAGGCACGTGTTCGCCCAACATATAATAAAGGTACGCGTCGAGCTGTCGGCTTGCCACAAGTGCCGAGTTCTGACTCTTCAGCGTGCCGCTGGCGGCGTTGCGCGGATTGGCGAACAGCGGCTCCTCTGCCTTCTCGCGTTCGGCGTTCAGTCGTTCAAACACCTTCCAGGGCATCAGTATCTCGCCCCTTATCTCAAACTCCTGCGGATAGTCGTCGCCCGAAAGCACGAGTGGAATGCTGCGTATTGTGCGCACGTTGGCCGTCACGTCGTCGCCATTCACTCCGTCGCCTCGGGTCACTCCACGCACCAGTCTGCCGTTCTCGTAGGTCAGGCTGATGGAAAGTCCGTCGTACTTCATCTCGCAGCACACCTCAAAGTCTTCGCCCTCCAGTCCTCGCTTCACGCTGTCGTACCAATCGGCGACCTCCTGCTGGTTGTAGGTGTTGGCAAGCGAAAGCATGGGATAGCGGTGAGCCACTTGACGGAACTCGCTGTTAAGGTCGCTGCCTACACGCTGTGTTGGCGAATTGGCATCGTACATCTCCGGGTGCAACGCCTCAAGCCGCTGCAACTCGTGCATCAGCTCGTCAAACTCTTGGTCGCTGATTGTGGGTTGGTTCTCCACGTAGTAACGATGGTTATGTTCGTGCAGCTCCTGTCTGAGCTGTTCTATTCTCTGATTCTCGTCCATTTTTTACAGTTTTGTTGGCAAAGTTACAAACTTTTTCCTAAAGAACAAACTTTTTTCTTAAAAACTTACACAGCCACCACATAGTTGTGGGCTGCTGGGGGTGTGGGTGTCCCGCCCGCACAAGCTGCCGCAACGACTGGGGGTGTGGGCGTCCCGCCCGCACCTCGCCGATTGGCATATATTTTTCTGCGGCATGAAAGTTACCTTACTGAACTTTCCCACCTTTTAGAATAACCTTAGAATATGTAAGCATTAAGGCTAAACCAATGCAGTGGAGTAACTTGCTCTCCCCCTAAGGTAGGGGGAGTCCCCCAACGGGGGGGAGGGAGTATGTACTGCCTCGGTGGAGTTATATTACTTATGCGGCGGTTCATACGCCCCCGTCACTACGTGACACCCCCTCTATCTTAGAGGGGGAGCAAATTACCGCACTGCATAGAAAAGGGTGGGAAAGTTCAGTTACCTTTTCCGCGAGGTGCGGGCGGGACGCCCACACCCCCAGCGGCTGCGCAAATTCACAACAACAACAGCAGTATTACTATTGCCACGGCAAGAATCTCCGCCCTTCGGTTTATTCCCACCGCCTTGCGCATATCCTCGGTTGTGAGTTCACGGTCGGCATCGCCAATGAAAGGCTTGTCGAACATCTCGCCGAAATACTTGTGTGGACCACCAAAGCGGCAACCAAGTATTCCTGCAAGTGCCGCCTCCGGCCATCCACTATTGGGACTGGCATGACACGGACCATATTTCACCACGAAGCCTATCAGCCCCGGCCTTCCATCCGCAAGAATCATCAGCAGAGCCGTGATGCGTGCAGGCAGATAGTTTGCCACATCGTCTATTCTCGCCGCCACAGTGCCGAAGCGCAGGTAGCGTGGCGAGTGATAGGCAATCATCGAGTCGAGCGTGTTCACCATCTTGTAGCCCATCATTGCCGGCACACCGCCAATGGCATACCAGAACAGTGGTGCAACCACTCCGTCGCTCAAGTTCTCGGCAAGAGTCTCAAGCGCAGCCTTCTGCACTTCCTCGCGTGTGAGCTCCGATGTGTCGCGCCCTACGATGCGTGCCACTTGTCGGCGACCTTCGTCCAGCGAACGGTCGAGGGCAAGGAACACGTCACGCACTTCCTTTATCAGTGTCGTGCCTGCAAGACAGTAGAACACGAGTATTGCCCTCACCGCTACACCTATTATTATATATATAGCGTCGGCAAGCTGGAGCAAAGCCCAGGTGGCGACAACTGTTGCCGCCACAAGTCCAACGGCAAGCAACGCTCCCTTTGTTCTGCGCCAGCTTCCCCTATTGAGTAGCTTCTCACCCCTTGCTATCATCTTTCCAAACAGCACCACAGGATGTGGCAACCGTTCAGGGTCGCCGAACACTAAGTCCAGAAGCCAGCCTATTATCAGACTAATCATATTTCATTTACTCTTTTTTATTTTCAAATGCCGTTTGCTTGTGGTGTGGGCACTGGGGGTGTGGGCGTCCCGCCCGCACAAGCCGCCGCAATGACTGGGGGTGTGGGCGTCTCGCCCGCACCTCGCCGCATGGCATATATTTCTTCTGCGGCGTTTAAGTTACCTCGTACGCGAGGTGCGGGCGGGACGCCCACACCCCCAGTGCCCACTCCCCAGTATCCGCTTACAAAAGAATCAGCAGTTAAAACTAATCTCACTCCTCACTCCTCACTCCTCTCTCCTCACTCCTCACTCCCCACTCCTCACTCCCCACTCCTCATTAAACTATCAATCGCCATTACCAGCGCGTCGTTTTCATCTCTGCTTTGTGCCGCCACACGAAAATGTTGCGGTGTGAGGCCACTGAAGTTCGACGCGTCGCGAATCAAGATGCCATACCGTGTGGCAAGTCTCTGCTTCAGTTCTACCGCCGTTCCACGAAGAAGTCGGCAGAGCATGAAGTTGGTCCTCGTCGGCTCCACGCAGACTCCTTCTATCTCGTTCAGTTTTCCACGCAGCCTTTGCGTTTCCTCAAGGTATGCCTCAACGTCCTTTACGGCACGGAAGCCATTGTCGACGATATAGTGTCCTGCCTCTATTGCAAGCGCATTCACCGACCACGGTCTCAGCCGCTTTCGCAGTTCATCCGTCCATTCCCTTGCTGCAACTATGTAGCCAAGGCGAAGTCCTGGTATAGCACAGCTCTTTGTCATCGAATGAATCTGAATCACGTTGCCTAATTCTACAGCCTCTTTAGCCGAAAGAGGCTCTACATCGGTAAACAAACCATACGACTGGTCAACCACCAAAAGCCTCGCTTCATCAGCTATCCGCTTCAACTCGCCGCTTTCCAACACGCTTCCTGTTGGGTTGTTGGGATTGCAAAGCCAAACCACGTCGGCAGAGTCGTCAAGCATTACACCAGCCGCACGGCAGGCATCCTCGTATTCGGCAAAGGTAGGATTAATAACCTTCTGTTTCCCAAAGCCTTTTCTGCAAAGCATTTCAGCAACGATATAAATGGCATCCGTTGCGCCATTGGTCACTACGACACACCCCACAGGCACACCCAACATGTCAGCCAACTTCCCTTCCAACGAGCGAGGCTCAGGCTCAGGATAGTTGGCTATCAGCCCCACCCTACTCCGCAGATGCTCCAACAGCGGCTGAAGGTCGGCATGGGCATATATGTTTGAACTGAAGTTCATCGTTATGCCATCGTATTCGTGTATGTCGTCACCGTGTCCAGTAATCATCGTAGATGAAATTAAAGGATTAAAGAATTTAAGGATTAAAGCTGCAATATCTCATACAGTTTTGCCATATCAACATGCCTCCGCACATGGTCGGCAAGCCTGTCGTAGTGCTCTTCCTTATATCTCGCATAGTCGAAGCCGCCCGCTGAGCGTGTGGGCGCTGGGGGTGTGGGCGTCTCGCCCGCACAAACCGCCGCAACGTCTGGGGGTGTGGGCATCCCGCCCGCACAAAACGCCGCAACGTCTGGGGGTGTGGGCGTCCCGCCCGCACATCGCCGCATGGCATATATTTCTTCTGCGGCGTTAAAGTTACCTTGTACGCGAGGTGCGGGCGAGACGCCCACACCCCCAGCAGTGCCCACACCGCTTAACAGGAAATTGACAAAGGCATGGTTGTCCAAGCATCCGTGAAGATAGGTTCCCATGCAGTGGCTGTCAACAATGCATCCTTCCGTCTGCCCGTCGGCCTTAATGGTCAGCGGATGATAGCTGTCGTCCGTTGCCGTAGAAATGCCTTGGTGAATCTCATATCCACGCATCCTTTCACTCCCGTCAACAAAAATGAACTCCGTTTGGCAAGTCACCTTTTTCTCGCCCATGACAGTAGCGATTGGCAGCAGACCCATTCCGTCGATGTGAACAGCATCGCCCTCGGTCTGCCTTGGGTCGTCGATGCCCATTCCCATCATCTGGTAGCCGCCGCAAATGCCCAATATGGTCTTCCCTCGTTTGCGTGCATCCTTTATTGTAGCCTCCACGCCTTCATCCTTCAGTCGCCGCAAATCGTCTATCGTCGATTTGCTCCCCGGCACGATGATGATGTCTGCCTTCAGCAGCTCATCGCGGTCGGTGGTGTAATAGACATTAAGCCTTGAATCCTGCTCTATAGCCTTGAAATCGGTAAAATTGCTCAAGTGTCGCAGCTTCACCACAGCCACGTTGGTCTTCCCTTCCGTGGCGTTGCGTCGTTTCTTGTCGAGCACCACGCTGTCCTCGTCTTCCACTCCAACATCTTCAAGAAATGGCACCACACCGAGCACGGGCACTTGGCAGATGTCCTCTATCATGCGTCGCCCATCGTCGAAAAGTCTTAGGTCACCACGGAACTTGTTCACAATGATGCCCTTTATTCTCCGTCTGTCTTCGGGCGTTTGCAGCATCACGCTTCCGTAGAGGCTTGCAAACACTCCGCCGCGGTCGATGTCGCCAACGAGTATCACGTCGGCATCGGCATGTCGAGCCATGGGCATGTTCACTATGTCGCGCTCTCTGAGGTTAAGCTCCGAGATACTTCCCGCACCTTCCATCACTATAGGGTTATAGCGACGAGCCAGTCGGTCGAACGCCTCGCACGCCTCACGCCTCAGGAAGTCCTTTCCCTCGCCGCGGAAGTAGCTGTAGGCGTCGCGGTTGCCTATGGGCACACCGTTGAGCACCACCTGCGACGTGTGGTCCGACTGTGGCTTCAGCAGTATCGGGTTCATGTCCGTATGGCATGCTATTCCCGCCGCCTCAGCCTGTGCCGCCTGCGCCCTGCCTATCTCCAGGCCTTCGGGCGTGGCGTATGAGTTCAGGGCCATGTTCTGCGCCTTGAACGGAGCAGGACTATAGCCGTCCTGACGGAATATCCTGCAGAAGGCGGCGGCAATGACACTCTTGCCCACGTCGCTTCCCGTGCCTGCAAACATTATGTTTCTCAGTCTTTTCATATCTTTTGCTACTAAACCTTCCCACCTTTTGACGTAGATGAATATGCAGCGGCAACGACTGGGGATGTGGACGCTGGGGGTGTGGGCGTCCCGCCCGCACCTCGCCGCATGGCATATATTTCTTCTGCGGCGTTTAAGTTACCTTTTCCGCAAGGTGCGGGCGGGACGCCCACACCCCCAGCGCCCACACCCCCAGCGCCCACACCCCAGTGCTGCGCATTCATTACAATATTTTCTGCAAAGGTAATGATAAAAATTCTATCATCAAACAAAATTTGTCCACATTTTACCTTTTGTTATGAAAAAAAGTATTACCTTTGCACAAAATCTAAAATGACTTATGAATTTCCTCGAAGAAAAAATCATTGAAGACGGTGTTATCAAGGAAGGTAACATCCTAAAGGTTGACAATTTCCTCAACCATCAGATTGACGTCGACATAATTCGACAGATAGTCTACGAGTTCAAACGTCGTTTCCGTGGAAAGGAGGTTAACAAGATTCTTACCATCGAGGCGAGCGGCATTGCCATTGCCACACTGCTCGGCGACCTCTACGACGTGCCTGTGGTCTTCGCAAAGAAGGGCGAGACGGCAAACAGCACCGACGACAAGTATGTGTCGCAGGCATACTCGTTCACCCACAAGCGCATGAACAACGTGTTCGTCTCACGTCCTTACCTAAACGCCACCGACAAGGTGCTCATAGTCGACGACTTCCTTGCCGACGGACAGGCGGCGAAAGCCCTTATCGACATCGTGCATCAGGCTGGAGGCGAAGTCGTTGGCATAGGCATAGCCATTGAGAAAGGTCAGCAGCAGGGCGGACGCTTACTGCGCGAAGCAGGCTACCATCTTGAGTCCATCGCCATATTGAAATCAATGGACTACGAAACGCAAAAGATTGAATTTATTAATTATTCAAGTTTCGGAAGTAATTTTGAACCACAGAGATTAAGAGATTAAGAGTTTTATATTATGAAAGAGATTGAATGCCAAGGCATTTAGAGTTCATAGAGGGCTGCGCATGATTTCATCTGCCCGAAGGCTCTGCATGCTCCGTCGCTTGCGACCTACTCTGATTGTCCCAAAACTCTTCTCCTCTTTATCTCTGTGGTTTATATAAAACCCTTATACATTGGGAATTATCACTTCAGAAAGTTGAGTTAATTAGTTGAAACTGGGGGCTACTGGGGGTGTGGGCGTCCCGCCCGCACCTGTCCGCATGGCATATATAAGATGTAGTTTTTATATTACCTTATAGGCAAGGTGCGGGCGGGACGCCCACACCCCCAGCCCCCCCCAGTAACAACTTGTCAACTCGTCAACTCGTCAACTTGTCAACTCGTCAACTTGTCAACTCGTCAACTTGTCAACT
>JBJEAS010000116.1:0-34138 GCA_051869235.1 Prevotella sp. | reverse complement strand
TTCGGTGACTTTATCCATCATCCAAAATCGGGACGCTCTCCTGTCACTGTGTCCCCAAAGGACAACAACCCAAGACAACAAATATCACATGGTTACGATAGTAATATAAGAATAGTTTATAATTTGTTTAAAGGCAGCGACAATAACGGTCGTTGCCTTTTGTGACAATAGTCTATCACTCAATATTCAATTGGGCGAATGAACATGAGCATATATATGGGAAGATAGTTTGAAATCCTTACCCGACTTTATATCATCTATAGGCATAACATCTTCTTTATGCCATATATCTTTCTGTTTATCATATTGTTATGATTATAATTATTGGTATTATTGTATGATGCTGCCACTTTTCCAACCTGTTTAGGTGTCATTTCTGCCGCTTTTCCAACTTTTTCGGTTGCAAATGTAGCGTTTGTATTGTGAATAACTATTGAAAACTATAACATTTATGCAAAATAACTTTAATTATTTTGCTATGCCCTTTGGTATATAGCAAAAAATGACTATATTTGCAGACTAAATTGCATTAGTAAAAATTTAAGTTTCGCAAGTAACAAGACCGCCGTCTGTAGGGGCAGACCGATGTGTCTGCCCGACGCCGCAAGGCGTACCACGGAGGGCTAAATCGGTGGATGTATGTCGTTCCGACATCGGGCAGACACATCGGTCTGCCCCTACAATCGGGAGATTACGAATACCTGCGAAACTTCAGTATGCAGGACAGTGGGACAGGTGAGTGTCCTGTTTTGCTTAGTATCTTCCTACAATTGCATGGAATTGGTTTAAGGGCAGTGGCAAATAGCGTTCGCTGCCTTTTATGCCCTTTATATCTTTCTTATTTCAACATCTACGACGAATAAGTCTCCATATTTGTCTTTAAGGACAGTCTTTGTATTTAGAAGTGATTGATTACCAATTATTTGCAGTTAATACGGTAGAAAAGTGGATTGGGTTCCATTTGTGGGTATAGGGAAAGTGAAGATTTAACGATTTTAACTTGCTTTTACGTGCAAATGTTAGGTTTGGATGACAAAATGAGGGAAGAGAAGAGAAATACAGACAACTTTACTTTATTGTCTGTATATACAAGAGGTATAAAGTCAAGTGATGCAAATGGGATGGGTTGGTGAGGTGGAAGGTCTTTTCTTCTTTTGGATAAGCAAAGCTGCATCTCGGCATAATTGCTCAAGCAAGCTTGGCAAGTTCTGCTCTCGATTTGCATTTGCTTTCACTGCAAAAATTATTTCCGATGCGCTCTGATGAGGTGGGTACAAACCACCCCATCTTTTCTTTTTTCGACAGTCTCTGTCTTCGTCATCGGGTGCTCCACAACGGCTCGTCCAACCAGTTGCCTGATGGGAAGCCCAGTGCACCAAGGTCAACTTCGGGATATTCAGCGAAGAGAGCCTGCATCTTGTCCAGCAGGTCATTTCCCGGAGATATGATATTGAGGAAGTACTTGATGATGCACATATCAAAATAAATCCTGAGCGTATCTGTTGGCAGGTTTATCCATGGTTTCACCATGATATTAGGTATCATGGGGCGCAGCGTGTTCTGTTTGTTCCAAACGCGGGCATGGTGACAACAAAGATTTCGTGTCAGTGTGACAATGGTCATCCACGACTCGAATGGGGCTATTTGCAGATGAAAGGACTGGGACACCCTTTTCTTAATCTTCTTGTTCTTGATGTTGGAGTATATATTCGTCATTACTCCTAACGGCAGTATCTCTGACAACATCCAGGCAGGAGGAAAGGGGTCAGAGTAGGTTTCCTTGAAATGGGTGATGAATTCTTCCTTCGAGTGGTTCAGCTCATCCTCAATCAGACGAATAGTCTTGTTGAACTTGACGGGGTTGGAGAAGTTGTTTGGATTAGTCATCCAGAAAGGGTCGCCGGTTACCTCACAACCATGTTTGACAATGGCACTGCGTACTGCCACCTCTATCTTCTCAATCTCGTTGAACAACAGCAAACGGAGCTTCTTGTCGAAACGATAAAGCATCATTACCTTACTGAATGTTGCTCCAGGCTTGTATAAGTGTTGTTCTTTGGGCACTCGAAGCAAAGGGTACATATAGGCGGACAAACGATAGTAGCCGATATGAGTAAGGTAATGATTAGCCTTGTTCACATCGGTTATCGACAATCCCCTTGATTGGAGAAGAGTGATAAGACTCTGTTCTTCTGTATAATGTTTGCCAAATGGTATTCTTTCTGTCATATGCATATAAAAAAACGACCCGCTCATTTGAGCATCGTTGAGAGGCTTGGCGGGTTCTGGTGGTGCAAAGGTACGACTTTTATTTGAGTTGTGCAAGAGTTTGGGGAGAAAAGTGAGGATTAGACGGGTGCTTTTAACAGTTGTTGGGTGTTTGGAGATAAAAAAGCGGCGTTTACAAACCAAAATGGGGCATCTACAAACCATATTGGGGAATGTGGAAGGATGGAGCTAACTTTGGATAAGCAAAGCTGCATCTCGGCATAATTGCCCAAGCAAGCTTGGCAAGTTCTGCTCTCGATTTGCATTTGCTTTGCATCGTCATTATGGGCAAGTGCGAGGGCGGGCTGCGAAGTGGATGCTGGCATTTACGAAGTTAGCTTGCATGATATGTGGCATTTCCATACTTTTGCAGCTGATTTTAGGCGAAATTGTAGCGGAAAGGCGGCTAAAAACGTTAAACTGTTGTAAATACAAAAATAATCTGAGCATTTTGACATTTGTTTAAGAGAAAATTTGTATCTTTTCAGCGCAACGTGGTGTATTCGCTCGCAACTAGGTGATGAGCCACATTATAAAAAACAGTACATGAAGAAGATGGAATATACAACAAAGACTGGGTGTAACACCTTGAATCACAATGATTTAGGGAGGGGTGTCGGCTTTGCCGTAACGTCTTCATTCACATATCACTGTAGGACAGGTGACAGGTCGCTGTCCTTTCAGTTAACTAATTGAGGATGACAAATTCGGTGACTTTATCCATCATCCAAAATCGGGACGCTCTCCTGTCACTGTGTCCCTTTGGCTAATGAAGGTATCTGCGATGGCTAATGAAGGTATCTTCATAAAAATAGTATTCCCTTTCCTTTAAAAAATCAGGGATTTGTTTGGCAGATTGCAAATAAATCCTTATCTTTGCCACGTCAAAATCATTCTTCATGCTTCGGCGGGAGGGTGATGGAGACTTGTGGCGTAGTCTTGTAAAAAGACTTTTGCCACAATACATTTTGGGAAGAAAGGCGTTTACGACGCTTTGGTTTTGACGGATTGAAATCTGGACAATTTCGCACTTGTCATAAAACAAAGCAGATGTCAACGCCACTAAAGGTGTAGATTAGTCTATGCCCATATTGTATCTTGTCGGCAGGAGATATTGTATCCTGTCGGCAGGATTAGTGGGCGGATTATATACCCTAGTGGAGTTTGTACTCTGTTCGTTTCAGACAAGTGGGCAGTCCAGAGCCTCAATCCGTGGAACGAGCAAGTTGGCAGGACAGAGGGACAGGTGAGTGTCCTAACTACTTATCCTCTTTATCGTAGTAGTTTGGATTTGGTTTAAGGGCAGTGGCAAATAGCGGTCGCTGCCTTTTGTTTTGACAGAAAGTTGGCGAAAAGTTTGGCGGTGTGGTGGAAATGCCGTATATTTGCACTCAAACTAAGTCTTTTGTGATTAGTGATAATGCACAAGACGATAAACAGATGGAAGAATGACTACACTACTTACCGACGAAAGTCAGAACATAGAATACAAGGAGTCGTGGAACGACAAATACCTTCAGTGGATATGCGGCTTTGCCAATGCGCAGGGCGGCAGGATATATATTGGAGTGACCGACAATATGCTTCAGATAGTAAACGGTGGTGTCCTTCCCGACGGTTGGACAGTGGATACATTGTTGTCCTCCCATCGCAGTATGCCCTACAATCCAGACATAGCCAACACGTTCTTCCGATGCGCTCTGATGAGGTGGGTACAAACCACCCCATCGAATATACAAGTGGAGACAATCATGTGATATAAAAAGGCACGAAACAGGTCCTTTTTAACACAAAAATGCTTTGTATTTGGGAAAATAACACTCTTTTTGACAGATTTATGTGGATTTATTCTTTATTCTCGGATAAAAGTAGTAACTTTGCGGCAAACACAACAAATATATGAGATATAACATTGAAGAGATATGCCAGATGCCCGAAGGGCAGACATTCGACTGCAAGAGCATTCACATCGAACCGAAGGCTCTCGCCAACACCATTGTCGCTATGGCAAATGCCGATGGCGGCATGATTGCCGTAGGTATATCCGATAAGACTCGCCGTGTCGAGGGTGTTGACCAAGACAAGGCTCACTTGAACGAGATACTTCGCACTCCTTTCGATTTCTGTGTGCCCACTATCTCTGTCACGACAGAATTCATGCCTTGCCAAGACAGCGAGGGCAATGACAACCACATACTGATAATCCATGTCCCGGCCAGTCCTCGCCTCCATGCCAACCAAGCCGACGAGGTGTTTTGGAGAGTAGGCGACAAGTCACGCAAACTGCCATTTGAGGAACGTCTGCAACTGATGTATGACAAGGGTGAACGCTATTATGAGGACAGTCCTGCCTACGATGCCACCATTGAGGATATTGATATGGATGCCGTAAAAGCATACATGAAGCGCATTGGTTACGGAAAGTCTCCGATGGAATATCTGCAAGAGAACAAAGGATTCCTGACCTACAAAGGAGATGTGCCACAAGTCAGCACTGCCTGTATCCTACTTTTTGGCAAGCGTCCTCAGAACTTCTTTCCCCGTGCTCGTGTCCGTTTCATCAAGTACTACGGTATTGGAAGAAGGACAAGAAAACGAAACAACGGGGCAAGAAAAGGGCAAGAAAAGGGCACAAAAAGGGCGCAAAAAAGGCATGAAAAAGGGCATGAAAAAGTTATCGCCTTAATAAAGGATAATCCCCAAATAAGTATTCCCACATTGGCCAATGATTGTAACATGTCTGTAAAGTCGATGCGTTTGCTGCTTAATAAGCTTAAAGCCGCCAATACGATAGTACGCATAGGACCTGCTAAGGGAGGGTACTGGAAAGTGCTCTCAGATGAGATAAGTGACTAAAAAGGAATTTGGCAAATTAAAATCTCGGAAATTTAATATATGGGTAAGATATTGCATTTTATAGGGAAAGAGACTCAAGGAGAGTGCTTTACATATCATAAAAACATGAAAAGAATAGCAGTATTAGCCTTCACAAGCTTTCTCATATCGTTTGCATTCGCACAAAGCGGCGATACTGGCAAGATTAAGGCTCAGAACGAACAGCCGGACAGCATAAAGACACAAGAGTTAGAAGAGGTCGTGGTTGTTGCATCGAAGGTGATCCGTAAGTCAGACATGGATGTTTACCATCCCTCGCAGAGCGCAGTTGAACATTCACAGAACGGAATGCAGTTGCTCAACAATCTGATGATTCCCTCTTTGTCGGTGAACGACGCGCTCGGCAGCATTACTGCCGCCGGACAATCGGTGCAAGTCAGAATCAATGGACGCCCTTCATCGATTGACAATGTGCGTGCGTTGCTTCCCGAAACCATCAAACGTGTGGAATGGATTGACAACCCCGGACTTCGCTACGGAGATGCGAACTATGTCCTGAATTTCATAGTCGCCAATCCTGCCGTCGGCGGTTCATTGCAGCTCAGCGCAATGCCGGCTCTAAATATCGCATGGGGTAAATATATGGCAGATGCAAAATTCAATTTTGGCAAATCTCAGTTCGAGATTGGGAACTCTTTTAAACTTACCAACAAAATTAAAGTTCACCGAGATTATTCCGAAACCTTCACTTATCCTGACGGGAGTTCGTTAACTCGAAACGAAACACCGTCAGGCGGATATATTGACAACACACAAAACAATCTGTGGGCATCATATAATTACATACGCCCTGACACCACTGTATTTATCGCCGAGTTTGGCATGTGGTCACATTTGAAAAACAAGTCAAAATACATCGGATTGCTCTCGCTCAGTGATGGCTCAGAGGATGTTCATCTGACCGATGTTCAAGGGAGTGAGGGCTCTACGCCAACATTGTCACTCTATCTTCAACAGCACTTCGCTCATAAGCAGATGCTGGTAGTGGATTTCAGTACATCTTTTTATATTGGTGAAAGTTTCTCTGACTACATCGAAACCATACCGACAACAATGGCTGATCTGACCGATATCCATACCAATATCAAAGACAGAAACCAAGCCTACGCCATAGAGGCCGACTACATTAAGAATTGGAACAAGTCACGTTTTACCGCAGGTGCATCATACAGCGCCAATCGCAACAGGTCGAAATACGAAAGTCTCGGTGGAGACATTTATCATCAGCGCCAGGACAAAGTATATTTCTTCGCCGAATTTTTTCAACGCCTCGGCAAATGGACGGCCACCGCAGGAATGGGAGTCCAATATACCGATTTCCTTTTTAAAGAATCGAATAGGGGCAGCCACTCATGGAGTCCGCGTCCTCAGGCAACTATTACATACTCATTGAATCAAAGCCATAATTTCCGGATCAGCTTCACCTCATGGCAGACAACACCGTCATTGGCAGAAACGAATGTCGTGCCGCAACAACTCGATGGTTTCCAGTGGCGTGTTGGCAATCAGAATCTAAATACGGCAAATTCCTATAGGCTGACATTCCGCTACGGATTCAATCTACCGCGTGTCAGCGGCTCGTTCGGCATCCGGGCATTTACTTCCCCCAATGCGATAACGCCTATGCTCTATTGGGAGGGAGACCGTCTTGTCAATACGTTCGAGAACAGCGACGGACTGAAGAACCTTTCATTCTTCCTTGCCCCTCAGATTGAAGTAATTCCCAAATGGCTTACGGTCAGCGGTTATCTGCAATACCGCACGGAAAGAATGAAGGGCACGGGGTATGCCATCAACCACGACGGATGGAGCGGTAATGCTGAATTGCAGCTAACGCATTGGGGCTTCGTGCTCAGCGGAGAATATAATTACTCACAGCGCGACCTTTGGGGCGAGAAAATCACCTCGAGCGAAGATTTCAACACCATCTCACTCTCCTATAACTGGAAAGACTGGCAGTTTGGCGCGGGCATCCTAATGCCGTTTGGCAAATATGACCAAAGTTCAAAGTCGCTGAACAAATGGAACCGCAACGAACAGCATACGCGCATCAATATGCGTATGCCATTCATACAAGTCGCATGGAACCTGCAATGGGGCCGTCAGAAACGTGGCGCCGACAAACTGATAAACGCCGATGCAAGCACAGACCGCTCAACAGCCGGAGGACGATAGAGGCTGAGGATTGGAAATGATAATTCATAATTAATTTGGTTGGAAACTAACAGGACAGAGGGACAGGTGAGTGTCCTAACTACTTATCCTCTTTATCGTAGTAGTTTGGATTTGGTTTAAGTGCAGCGGCAAATAGCGTTCGCTGCCTTTTCTTTTTGCAGAAAATTGTGGAAAAGTTTGGAGGAATGATGGAAATGCCGTATATTTGCAGAAAATTCTCAATATAATATTATTATGTGGAGATATGGAAGAAAAATTATCGGCAATATATTTAAGAAACGGCGAGAATGCGTTGACTTAGAATCAAAGGGACTGGTTCCACTGATTCGCATCAAACCAACCAAGGAACTGTCCCCATGCCCCTATGCCGCAAAGCCATAGCCAGATAATAGTTAAACTACATCCTATTCCTCTTGCTCGTAATAATATGAATAGTCGATGCCTTTCATAAATGTTTCGCGGTCATCAATCTTGTCAGTAAGAGCCTGGTGTAGCAACTCTCTTATCTTGGCACCATTCATCTCGCTTTCTATCATGGCATTGAGATAGTCGCGCTTACCAATCTTACTCCAGTCAACACAGAGTCCAAGTTTTTTCTTTAGCATTAAGTCGAGCCAGATACGTGTAGAACGACCATTGCCCTCCATGAAAGGATGAGCCATATTCATTTCAATATACTTGTCCACAATCTCGTAGAATGTGGTATCTGGCATTGACTCGACAGTTTGAAGATATTGATGCAAGTGTTCTGCCAGACAGAAGATGGTGTTTCCTTTTGAAATCGTCTTGGTTCGTATCTTACCCGCAAAGCCATATAAACCGCCAAACAGGAAGGCGTGTATCTGCTGGAGACTCTTCACAGTTCCTGGTTTCATGCCATCGAGCAGCCCGCTTTCCTGAAGTGTGTAGGCCTTTTTCTTGCTCTGTCCGTCAATGGTGCTGTCGCTATATACGAACCAGTCGAGGAAATCTGCTGTCTTTTTGCTTGGAATCACTCTCACCAATTGGATTATATCGTCCTGCGCAAAACAATCAGTAGCATATTGCTTGCCGTCGGCAGCCGTCATCTTCAGTTGACTACAACGTGTAGTCAACTCGTTTCCTGCCTTTTTCAGTCTGGTTTTCAGCACACTCCAATACTTTCTTGGGCTTGGGCTATCAGTAACAGCCGCCACAATATCAACAATAGAGAACCACCATAGGGATTTCTCTTCGTCCCAAATGGCTCTCACTTCATGATCTTTATAAAAACGAATAGACTTCTTGTTTTGCATAACAATATTCGTACAAAGTATTATTTGCAGCAAAAGTACATATTTTACTTGTGAAATACGCAACAAATTAAAAAAAAGTAACAAAAAACTATCATTTTCTTTGTTTTTCTAGGAATCACAGGGACAGGTTCCACTGATTCGCATCAAACTAACCAAGGAACTGTACCCATGCCCCCAAGGGGGGGGCAAGTTACCGCACTGCATAGGAAGGGGTGGAAGCCAACGGTCGCTGGCCGAAGGGAAAAGAAGTTCCTTGAGCTTGCGAAAAAAGCTCAGTTATTGATAATTGCTGTTTATAAAAAAATACATAGCATGTATAATGTAATGTGTGACGAACTCCAACTTTTAAAAAAATCATTATTTTGCGGAGAGAATGCCGCATCAGGTTACTGCACTGTAGGACAGTGCCCTGTCACCTGTCATATGCATCTCTTCTTTTTTTTTCGACAGTCCCTGTCTTCGTCATCGTGTGTTCCACAATGGCTCGTCCTGCCAGTTGTCTGAGGGGAATCCCATGGCGGCAATCTCTATGCGTTCGATTTGATTGAAAACAAGTTGTCTTAATTCTCTATCGTACTCATATAGTTTTAATGCTGTTCCTAATGTACTTCCTGGTTTAAATAAATGTTCTGACTTAGGTGTTAACAAAAATGGATAAAAATAGCCCGACAATCGATAATATCCAATGGAACTAATAATTCCCGTGGCATTATCTGCATCATCGCAATCCAAGCCTCTGCTTTGAAGTATGGATATTAGTTCAAATGGTGATGAATATTCCTTAGTGTATTTCATAAAAATAAAACGACCCGCCGATTTAAGCATCGTCGAGAGGCTTGGCGGGTTCTTGTGTTGCAAAGGTACGACTTTTATTTGAGTTGTGCAAGGATTTGGGATGAAAAGTGATGATTTGACGGGTGCTTTTAACAGTTGTTGGGTGTTTGGACGTGCAAAATGCGGCATTTAAGAATCACAGGGACAGGTATCACGAGGACAGTGGGGCAGGTGAGTGTCCTAACTACTTATCCTCTTTATCGTAGTAGTTTGGATTTGGTTTAAGGGCAGCGGCAAATAGCTGTCGCTGCCTTTTATGCCCTTTATATCTTTCTTATTTCAGCGTCTACGACGAATAAGTCTCCATATTTGTCTTTAAGGACATTCCTTGGAACAATGTCCCAAATTTCAATGCTGTCATTATGATGATTGATAATTCCACCTGAATACAATAAGTTGTTAACTTTATATATGACGTTTTCAGATACGTATGTATCGTTCTCGTTGCCAGAAGGTCCCGGTGTACCTAAGTCGAAAACATTCTCCATAGGCAGCCACAATCCGTGTTCTTTGGCATAAAATTCTGCAATGTGCTGCTCGACCTCAAAATGACTTACATATTTTTTGCCATTTCGAAGTTTTTCTTCATATAATTAGCTGCATCTACGGAGTTCATTGGAGATTGCTTCCAACCCTCCATTTTCTGGAGTTTTCTTTCCGTTGATTCCTGATGAAACTTATTTGAGGGGTAAGACAATATGGAAGTCAGCTTCTCGTTTTCCGATAATCTTTCGGAGACAGTCCCATGGTCTTGCTGAACAGACGGGAGAAATAGTAGCAGTCAGATATTCCAATCTTGTGGCATATCTGATTGATTTTCATATCCGTCTGTTCGAGCAAGGTGCAGGCGTGCCTTATCTTCATCATGTTGATGTAGTTTAGTGGACTGTGTCCTGTGGTTTTCTTGAACAACATGGAAAAATGGCTTGCCGAATAGCCCACGAAGTCGGCAATGTCCTGCAGTTTGAGGGGCTTCTCCATGTTTTCCTTCATAAAGTGTATTGCAGCTGCAACCACGGAACCTTCTTCCAGCTTTCCCACGTTTGGCGAGTGCTTGGCGTTGCGGAACTGCTGCAGATAGCGCAGCGAGGCGAGGTAGTAGTGGAGTAGGCTTGACACATAGCGCAGGTTCTCGCGCCCATATCCCATGTCGAGCGTGGCGAACATCTCCTCGAAAATGTTGTTCCGGTCGCTGATGCGCGAGTTGATGTTTGGCAAGATGTCTTGTGGCAGTTGCGCACCCTCGGCGTAAATCTCCGCTTGCTCGCCGCTGAAGTGTACCCAATAGATTGTCCATGGATTGTGTTCGTCGGCGGCATAGACGTGTGCCTTGCCGGCAGGCAGTATGAAATATTGGTTTGCAACCACCTTTTGTTCTTTACCTCCTTCCACGCGGAACCACCCTGCACCCTCCACGCAGTAGATGAGTACGTTGCATTTTATTGCCGACTGTCGGTTGCGGAAATGGTGTGTTGCCTTTGGATAGTAGCCTATGTCGGTGATGTATAGGCTTGACACGAGAGGGTCAGCCATTTCCATCTCCACCGCCATCTGCGGCAGAACAATCGACCGCTCGCCAGCAAAACCGTCCTTTATTCTCAGCATAATGTCAATATATGTTGTTTCTTCGACTACAAATTTACAACAACTCTGTCAAGTGTGCAAACGAATTGACATGATTTAATAAGATTATCCATTTTTTTGTATTGAAATTCTATTTGTCCGGTAGCGGAAAAGCATTAATTTTGCAGCGTGAAATTTAAACCAATAACGATATGAACAATAGATTTGTCTATTTTATCTGCATCGTGGCTGCCATGGGCGGACTGCTTTTCGGCTACGACTGGGTGGTGATAGGTGGCGCCAAGCCATTCTATGAGGTGTATTTTGGCATTGCCGACAATCCCACCATGCAGGGGCTTGCCATGACCGTAGCACTGATAGGGTGCATGATAGGAGCCATGCTGTGTGGCAGTCTTGCCGACAGGATTGGCAGGAAGCGGCTGCTGATAGTGTCGTCGCTAATCTTCTTTTTCTCGGCTTTGGGAACGGGAGCCTTCTACGGCTTCACGGCTTTTCTCTGCGCCCGCTTTGTGGGCGGCATAGGCATAGGGGTTGCCTCCGGCTTGTCGCCAATGTATATTGCTGAGGTGTCGCCTTCGGAAATACGCGGTCGCCTTGTGTCGCTCAACCAGATGACCATAGTGCTTGGCATACTTGGCGCACAGGTGACCAACTGGCTCATTGCCGACGACATTCAAGGCGGCAGCATTGCAGCCAACAGTTGGAACGCACTGATGGGTTGGCGCTGGATGTTCTGGGCTGCGGCAGTACCCTCGGCTGCATTCTTCGCACTTGCCCTCTTCGTGCCTGAGAGTCCACGATGGCTCATGTTGAAGGGAAGATGCAGCGAGGCTGAGGAAATAACAAGTAGGCTGGGATGTGGCGACATTGCGGTGACTGAAAGCGGACACGACAGGGTAAAGGTTCAGGGAAGCATCGGCTCACTGAGAAAATATGGCAAGGTGTTGATGCTAGGCTTGTTCATAGCAGTGTTTCAGCAGTGGTGTGGCACGAACGTTATCTTCAACTATGCCCAGGAGATATTCCAAAGCGCGGGGTATGAAGTGGGCGATGTGTTGTTCAACATCGTGATAACGGGCATTGCCAACGTGGTGTTCACCATAGTTGCCATCAACACCGTTGACCGCTGGGGCCGCCGCTTGCTGATGCTTCTCGGAGCGGGAGG
Source organism: Prevotella sp. (assembly GCA_051869235.1). Taxonomy (GTDB): domain Bacteria; phylum Bacteroidota; class Bacteroidia; order Bacteroidales; family Bacteroidaceae; genus Prevotella. The sequence goes on along the minus strand of JBJEAS010000116.1, from coordinate 21,943 downwards.
CTTATGTCTTGTCTATCTTGCACTGGGCTGCTGCTACTATATGCAGGTCACGGGTGTGTTCATGATAGTGCTTGTGGTTGCAGCCATTGGTTGCTATGCCATGACTTTGGGTCCGTGTACATGGGTGCTCATCTCTGAATTGTTTCCCAACAGCATCCGTGCCGTTGCGGTGTCCATCTGCACGTTTGCCCTTTGGGTGGGTTCGTCGACGTTGACCTATACTTTCCCGTTTCTCAACTCGGCGTTGGGCAGCTACGGCACGTTCTGGATCTATTCCGCCGTGTGCGCCACAGGTTTCCTGTTCCTCTACTGCCGATTGCCGGAGACAAAGGGGAAGAGGCTGGAGGAAATGGATTAAAAAAAGATAAAATACAATGGTAAAAGCTTGGAAAGAAAAAGTGACCATACCTACATATAAGATAGGTAAGGCAGAGAAGAACCCGATATTTTTGGAGAAGAGAGTCTATCAGGGTTCGTCGGGAGTGGTTTACCCATATCCAGTGATTGAGTCGATTTCCGACGAGAAGGAGGACGTGGAATACCACGCTGTGTTTATCGAGAACGAGTATATAAAGGTGATGATCCTGCCAGAGCTTGGCGGTAGGGTGCAGATGGCTTACGACAAGATAAAGCAGCGCCACTTCGTTTATTACAACCATGTGGTGAAACCAGCTCTTGTGGGACTCACGGGACCTTGGATAAGCGGTGGAATAGAGTTCAACTGGCCGCAGCACCATCGCCCATCGACATTCCTTCCCATCGATTATACGATAGAGGAGAGCGAAGACGGCTCGGTGACGGTGTGGGTGAACGAGCAGGAGCGCATGTTCCACCAAAAGGGCATGGCGGGCTTCACGCTGCGCCCGGGATGCGCCTTCCTTGAGATAAAGGGAGTGCTGTACAACCGCACCGACGTGCCGCAGACGTTCCTGTGGTGGGCAAACCCTGCCGTGGCGGTGAACGACCAGTATCAGAGCGTGTTCCCGCCCGACATAAATGCGGTGTTCGACCATGGCAAACGTGCCGTGAGCAGTTTCCCCATTGCCACAGGCACATACTACAAGATGGACTACAGCGCGGGAGTTGACATTTCGAACTACAAGAACATTAAGGTGCCGACATCGTATATGGCGGTGAACTCGAAATACGACTTTGAAGGTGGCTACGAGAACGACACCAAGGGCGGTATGCTACACGTGGCGAGCCACCACCTCAGTCCGGGCAAAAAGCAGTGGACATGGGGCAACGGCGACTTCGGACGTGCCTGGGACAGAAACCTCACCGACGACGACGGTCCGTACATAGAACTGATGGCAGGAGTATATACTGAGAACCAGCCCGACTTCACATGGCTCATGCCCTACGAGGAGAAGCATTTCACGCAGTACTTCATGCCCTACAGGGAACTGGGCATAGTGAAAAACGCCACACGCGACCTCGTGATGAACATAGAAATGGTGGATGGCAAAGCTTGCCTAAAGTTGTTGGCGACAAGGAGGCTGACGACACGCATTGTTCTGGCAGACAAGGACGGCAACACCTATTATGACAAGGATTTGACGCTCTCGCCTGAGGACGTTATGCAGGCAGACATTGAAACAGGCAATGCGGAGTGGGCTGACCTAAGACTAAGCGTTCTCTCCACCGAGGCTACCTACAGCAAGACCCTGATGAGGTGGCAACCCGAGAGCGACGACATAAAACCCACGCCAAACGCTGCCGAGGCTGCATTGTTGCCGCAGGATATAAAGACATGTGAGCAGCTCTACCTTACTGGACTTCACCTTGAACAGTACCGGCATGCCACCTATAGCCCTGTAGATTACTACGAGGAGGCACTGCGACGCGACCCTCTCGACTATCGGTCGAACAACGCCCTTGGACTGTGGTACATACGCAAGGGACGCTTCATGAAGGCGGAGCAATATCTGCGCGTGGCACAGAAAGTGCTGCAGAAACGCACCCCCAACCCCTACGACGGCGAGCCGCTCTACAACCTTGCGCTGGCACTGAAATACGAGGGAAAGAAGGACGAAGCATACGAGTGGTTCTGGAAATCGACATGGAACAAGGCATGGGCAGATGCAGGATATTTCGCCGCAGCACAAATCTCAATAAGCCAGTCACGCCTCGACGATGCCCTCGACGAACTGGAGCGAAGCCTCATAAGTAACTGGCACAACCACAAGGCAAGGGCACTGAAAGCCACCGCACTGAGACATGCAGGCAGGACCATCGAGTCGTTGAAAGCTTGTGACGAGGCTCTTGCCATAGACCTGTTCAACTATGGCGCACGTTACGAGAAATATCTGCTCTCGGGCGACAACGGCGAGCTTGAGGCGATGAAGCAACTGATGCACGGCTGTGCCAACAACTACCATGAGCTTGCCCTCGACTATGCACAGGCAGGCTGCTGGCAGGAGGCGGTCAGCGTGCTCGACATGGCACTGCGCGAGGGAGCTTCGACACCGATGACGCTCTACTATAGAGGTTGGGCTTGTGCGGAATTTGGCTTGACGGATGAGGCGACAACCAACTTCAAGGATGCCGAGAACATGGATTCCGCCTATTGCTTCCCCAACCGCCTTGAGGACATACTTGCACTCAACGCTGCCAAGGCCATCAATCCCGACGGAGCATTCGCACCCTACTATTTGGGATGCCTCTACTACGACAAGAGGCAGTATGACAAGGCAAGCGGCAACTGGATATTGTCGTCGCAAATCAATCCGCAGTTCCCCACGGTGTGGCGCAACCTTGCCCTGCTCCTGTTCAACAAGCAAGGGCGACGCGACGATGCCGTGAGCAACATGGAGCTTGCATTCAACCTTGACTGCACCGACGCACGCATACTGATGGAACTTGACCAGCTCTATAAGCGTATGCAGAAACCACACGCCAAACGCCTGGCTTTTCTTGAGAGCTACAGGGAACTCGTGGAACAGCGTGACGACCTGCTGATTGAGTATGCCACGCTGCTCAACCAAACAGGCAGATACCGCGAGGCGAAGGAGCTGATAGACAGCCACACGTTCCACCCGTGGGAAGGCGGGGAAGGCAAGGTGACCACACAGTATCAGGTGGCAAGGGTGGAGTTGGCTATGGATGCCATAGCCGAAGGTCGCTGCGCCGAGGCGATGACACTGCTGAAGGAGTGTCTTGACTATCCACACCATTTGGGAGAAGGCAAGCTCCACGGAGTACAGGAAAACGATTTCCACTATCTGCTCGGCAAGGCATGCGAGGGACTTGGCGACACGGATGCTGCCCACAAATGGTATGAGAAAGCCACGCTTGGTCCGCAAGAGCCTGCTGCGGCAATGTACTACAACGATGCTAAGCCCGACAAGATTTTCTATCAGGGAATGGCACTGCTCAGACTTGGCAGGAAGGACGAGGCGAACGGACGGTTCTACAAACTCATAAGCTACGGCAAGAACCACATATTCGAGAAAGTGACGATGGACTATTTTGCCGTGTCCCTGCCTGACCTGCTCATCTGGGAAGATTCATTGGACACGAAGAACAGGATTCACTGCCTCTTCATGCTCGCTCTTGGACATTACGGTTTGGGCGACAAGGCTACGGCAATGAAATACCTTTCCGAAGTGGAGACTCTCGACATAAATCATATCAGTGTAATGCAGTTTAAATCAATGACGGAGAAATTATGAGAAAGACAATGACAATGTTGCTTTGCTTATGCCTAAATGTCATGGCGTATGCGGCAGAGCCAATGGACATCAGCGGACAATGGCGATTTCAACTTGACTCGCTCGGTATAGGTGAAAGTGAGGCATGGTACAACAGGCAGCTGGCAGACAACATACAATTGCCAGGCACGACGGATGATGCCCGCAAGGGAAAGCCCAACACACTGAAACCTGAGTTGAGGAAACCACAGCTTTTACGCCTCACCCGACGCTACTCTTATGTGGGGAAGGCATGGTATCAGCGCGACTTTACCTTTGGCAAGGACATGGAGGGCAAACCATTGGAGCTGCTGCTCGAAAGGGTGATGTGGAGTAGCCGTGTATGGATTGACGGCAAGGCGGTGGAAGGCAAGCAGGAAAGCCTCGTCACTCCACATAAGTTCAAAATCCCTGCACTGAAGAAAGGCAGACACACCATAACCATCTGCATAGACAACTCGAAGCAATATGACATTTCGGTGAACGACCTTGCACACTCCTACACCAACGACACGCAGGTAATGTGGAACGGAGTTTTGGGCAGAATGTCGCTCACACCTATAGGGGAACACTCGATAGACAGGGTTGACGTATATCCCGACGTGGCTACACACAGCGCAATGGTGGTAGTGCAGACAAGGGCCAAAGACCTTACGTTCGCCGTTGACGGCGCGACACTTAAGCCAATGCGCCAGAACGACTCTACCTACACAATAGACATGGGAGCCGACGTACAGCTTTGGAGTGAGTTCTCTCCTCGTCTCTATACACTTCAAGTGTCGAGCAAGAGTGACATGAAGGAGGTTCAATTCGGAATGCGCAACATCTCCAATGCCAACCGACAACTCTCAATAAACGGCAAACCTTGTTGGCTGCGAGGCACTCTCGACTGCTGCATATTCCCCCTCACTGGTACGCCGCCAATGACCGAAGAAGGTTGGAAAAAGGAATTCACGACGGCTCGCAGTTGGGGACTCAACCATCTCAGGTTCCACTCTTGGTGTCCGCCAGACGCTGCCTTCAGAGTGGCTGACAACATGGGCTTCTACCTGCAGGTGGAACTGCCTCTGTGGTCGCTTAACGTCAACAAGGACGGGCCTACGTCAAGATTCCTCTACAATGAGTTCGAGTCGATAGTGGCCAATTACGGCAATCACCCTTCACTATGCCTCATCAGTTGCGGAAACGAGCTTCAGCCAGACTTCGACTTCCTCAACAAGATGGTGAGACACATGAAGCAGCGTGACAGTCGACATCTTTATACTACCACATCGTTCACCTTCGAGAAGGGGCACGGCGCACATCATGAACCCGAAGACGAGTTCTTCGTCACGCAGTGGACCGACAACGGTTGGGTGCGCGGACAAGGAGTATTCGATACCGAGACTCCTTGTTTCGACAAGGATTTCTCCAACGCTGCGTCATGCCTCAGTGTTCCGCTCATCACCCATGAGGTGGGACAGTATGCAGTATATCCCAACATCCGCGAAATAGAGAAATACACCGGCACTCTTGACCCCCTCAATTTCAAGGCAATACGTGACGACCTGAAAGACAAGGGATTGCTAAGTCGTGCCGATGACTATTTCAAGGCTTCCGGTCGCCTTGCCGCCATTCTTTACAAGGAAGAGTTTGAACGTGCTATGAAGACCAAAGGCAACAGCGGCATCCAACTTCTCGGACTGCAGGATTTCTCAGGACAGGGAACGGCTTTAGTGGGTCTCGTAGATGCTTTTTGGGATTCAAAGGAACTTGTTGACACCACATGGTTCCGACAGTTTGCCGCTCCAGTGGTTCCATTGGCGCGCTTCGGCAAGGCAAACTATAGAGCGGACGAGAAATTTGAGGCTAAGGTGGAGATAGCTAATTATGGTGCCGACGACATAATAGCAAGCGATGTGGCATGGAGCCTGTATACCGAAACAGGCAAAACCATAGCCAAGGGGCGATGGAGTACTCCAAGACTTGCCCAAGGCACGAACACTTTTGTGGGCGAGATGTCGGCAGACATTTCCTTCGTATCGAAAGCCACGAGGGCTACCTTTGAGGTGAAGGTTGAGAATACGCCTTGGCGCAACACATGGAACATTTGGATATTCCCAAATATCGAGCAACTGCCCTCAGATGGCATTGTGGTAACGGCAGACATTTCTGATGCGAAAGCCGCCTTAGCGAAAGGTGCGAAGGTGTTGCTCTCGCCAAAACCAGAACAGGTGAAGGGTGTTGACGGCAAGTTCGTGCCAGTATTTTGGAGTCCCGTCCATTTCCCTGATCAGGCGGGAACCATGGGCTTGCTATGCAATCCAAATCATCCCGCACTGGCTTCGTTCCCCACCGACATGCACAGCGACTGGCAGTGGTGGACATTGGCAAAGCGGCAGAAGGTGCTGGTCGTTGACTCTATCCCTGGACTGACGCCAATAGTGGAATCGGTGGACAACTTCACCGCCAACCGCCGCCTTGCATCCGTTGCGGAGACTCGGGTTGGCGACGGCAAATTGCTATTGTCTACCATAGACCTTCTGTCGGAGTCAACCGATCCTGCAATACGCCAACTCCTGTATAGTCTTCTTCGTTATATGCAGTCTGATGCTTTTAAGCCAAAAGGACAAATTGGCAACCTGGCCGAAATCTTTTCCGGAAGTTGAGTATGGTATGGTCTTGTCTTGTCGAACATATAGTTGCGATGGAGTAGGGTAGTGGTGGATTAAAAGTATAAATACTAAAAATCGACAAAAATGCCAAAATACCTTTGCCAATTCGACAAAAATACCTAATTTTGCACAGAAAATAACAGTTGAGAATATGAAGAAACACATTATCACTATAGTGTTGGCAACAATGACGGTACTTGCCGCCTATGCTCAGGAAGTCGAACAGCAGAAACAGACTGCTGAGTATTACGATGAGCTTTATAACCCATTATTGAAGATGGCAATGCCTACATCTCCTCAGATGTCGACAACGACGTTGTCGGAATTCGGTGTCGGTATTGACAGTCTACACCTGCCGGAACTTGACGACCGAGGCAGGGTTGTGGATTGCAGCTATTATCCATATTATTTCGGCGGTACATGGAGCAACTGGCGACTGCATGAGGGTGTCAACCTAAGTCTCGGGGCCTCCATCTTCTCACAGTTTGGCAAGCACGCTTATGGCGGCGTCGGTTTTGCTCAGAACCTTTCGGTGCAATATGCCACTGCCCTCACCCCACGCCTTTCGATAGCTGTAGGCGGTTATCTCGACAATATGTATTGGGCAAACACTACATTCCGCGATGCCGGTTTGACAGCCGTGCTTGGATATAAGCTCAGTGAGCAATGGGAGGGCTACGTCTATGGTCAGAAATCGATAGTGACCAACGTCCCCATCCCATATTGTCTCCAAGACCTCAATGAAATGGGCGACCGCATCGGTGCCGCCTTAAGATGCAACATAACCCCTAACCTCAGCGTGCAGATGTCGGTGGAAAGCAGGAGGACGGCAAGATGAAGACGTTAAAGCAACAAGTGACCACAAGGAATACTTCAGCCAAAGGACAGCGTCGACAGATGCTGCTTTGGATTGGTGCGCTGGTGACTGGAGTGGCATTGGGACTGCCTGCCATCGGATGGATTGACGAGGTGATGAACTTCATGGCGAGTGTTTATACACGACTGTTCCAACTGCTCGCCGTGCCAACCATTGTACTTGCCGTTATCACGACCTTAGCCTCGCTCGGTTCTCAGAGCGACTCGGGGCGAATCTTCCGCACGGCACTCAAATATACTATCCTTACCACCGTTTCAGCAGCGGCAGTAGGTCTACTGCTTTATGTCATCGTGGCTCCGGGAAACCTGCCTGAAGGCATTGCGGGTTCAGCAGGATTGTCGGAAATCTCAGAGTATTCGCAAATGTCATACAAGGAGCATTTCCTGTCTGTAGTGCCAAACAACATAGTGCGTCCTTTTCTTGAGGGCAATGTGTTGTCGCTTATTTTCATTGCCTTTGCCGTTGGCATGGCTTTGGCAAAGATGAAACGCACTGAGGGTGTGGAGATTGTAGTAAAGGGACTCCAAGGGTTGCAGGAACTGCTCTTCAAGCTCATTCATTGGCTGATATGGACGCTGCCGCTTGGCATACTCGCCTTTGCCGAACAACTGGCGGCACAGGTATCTGCAGGTGTGGCAGCCGACTCGCTTGGCAAGTATATTCTCGTTATACTTGGCGGCAACTGCATACAATTCTTCATCGTATTGCCCCTCTTCCTCCTTTCGCGGGGCATCAATCCGTTGCGGACACTTGGCAAGATGACTCCTGCCGTGCTTATGGCGCTGTTCACCAAGAGCTCTGCAGCCACACTGCCAGTGACGATGGAGACGGCAGAGAGGCGACTTGGCGTAAGTTCAAGGGTGGCACGATTCGTGCTGCCTATTTGTACCACCATCAACATGAATGGTTGTGCGGCATTCATTCTTGTCACCTCGCTATTCGTAATGCAGAATGGAGGCATCGAACTGACCATTCCCACCATGCTTCTTTGGCTACTACTTTCGGTGGTTTCGGCGATAGGCAATGCCGGAGTGCCGATGGGGTGCTTCTTCCTTACCCTCTCGCTGATGACCGGCATTGGTGCCCCTGTAGCCATCATGGGCATCATCCTTCCCGTATATACCATTATAGACATGATAGAGACTGCCGAGAACGTATGGTCGGACTCCTGTGTGGCAGCGATGACCGACAATGACGTTAAGAATTATAGACAGAGAATCTGATCTATCGAATACTAAGAAACTTCCAAAAATATAAAGATAAGCGATGAAGATGAAAAGGTTTGTTTGGGCTGTTCTGCTTGCTTGCCTTGCTTTGACAGCCAATGCCCAAGAAGGGGCATGGACAGGAGAAATTGAAGTCCAAGGCGTGAAGTTGCCTTTGGTTTTCAATTTTGATTCCGAAGGATGTTCTCTCGACTCTCCCTCGCAGGGCGCAAAGGGAATAAAGGCGGAGAAGGAATTGCTGGACGGCGGCAGGATACGTATAAAGGTTCCGATGGCTGCTGCCGACTTCGAAGGAACTATGGAAGGGAGTAGCATAAAGGGAACGTTTACTCAAAACGGAATGTCGTTTCCCATGACTTTGCTTCCCGGAAAGCCGAAGGTAAACCGTCCGCAGACCCCCGTAGCACCTTTCCCATACACTACGGAGGAAGTGGCGTTCGCCAATGGCGACTTTGCATTGAGCGGAACGTTGACGATGCCGAAGGACTGCAACGACAATACTAAAGTGGTGCTGATGGTCACTGGCAGTGGACAGCAAAACCGCGATGAGGAAATATTTGAGCATAAACCGTTTGCCGTGATTGCCGATGCCTTGGCGCGTGAGGGCATAGCATCGCTGCGCTACGACGACCGAGGCTATGGCGATTCGACAGTGGTTTTTTCGAACTTCACTACTGACGACTTCAAGAAGGATGCCGAGGCGGGCCTTGACTTTCTGCGAAAGAGGTTCAAGAAGGTCGCTGTGTTGGGGCACAGCGAGGGTGGAACGATAGCCCTAATGCTTGCCGCCGAAGGAAAGGCTGACTTCGTGGTGTCGATGGCGGGAATGTGCATTTCCGGCAAGGAGACACTGCTTATGCAGAACCGTCAGGGTATGGCTCCTCTGGGATTGCCAAAGGAGACGGTAGACGCCTATTGCAATGCCATGTCGGATGCTTTTGACAAGCTGGCGGAAGGAAAGAGCGTGAAGGATGTCGACCGCAAGGACGTGCCTGTGTTGCTCAGGTCGTTGTTCGAGATGTTGATGAAACAGGTCGATGTGCCTTTCATGCGTCGTATGTTGACTCTCGACATAAGGAAGGACTTGCCGAAAGTAACTTGTCCTGTGCTGGCGTTGAACGGAAAGAAGGACATGCAGGTGGACTGTGTAAGGAACATCTCTGCCTTGCAGCATGGGCTGATGAACTGCAAGCCTACCATTGTTTCGCTCGACGACCTGAACCATCTCTTCCAGCATTGTAAGACAGGAAACGTAGTGGAATATCAGCAGATAGAAGAAACCATTTCCGTTGAGGTGCTGAAGATGATAACGGAGTGGTTGAAGGAGGTGGAAAATTGATTGTCGGCGGATTGGCAGTTTGCAACTCGTAAACTGTCAATCCGCCAGACTATGCATGTTATTGTATGTCCCAGCCAATGGCACTTGCGCCGAGAACTGCCGCTGAAGCACCGTCGAGTCCGCTGATGAGGAACTGTGCCTTGCCCTTGAAGATGTTCTGGATGTGGGCGTTGTAGGCGTTCTTGATTGGATTCATGATGAGGTCGCCTGCCTTTATCAAACCGCCGAAGAAGATGAATGCCTCTGGGCTGCAGAAGGTGGCGAAGTCGCAACAAGCCTCACCGAGCATCTTGCCTGTGAATTCGAAGATTTCGTTGGCAACCTTGTCGCCCTTGCCGGCGGCAATGCTTACGTCGAGAGAAGTGATAGCCTGTGGGTCGAGTTCGCGTAGCAGAGAAGGCTCGTCGCTATTGGCGAGAATTTCGCGTGCTGTGCGTGCCACACCCGTTGCAGAGCAATAGGCTTCAAGACATCCCGTGCGTCCGCAGCCGCAAAGGCGTCCTTCCTCACCTCGCACCATTGTAACGTGTCCGAGTTCGCCAGCCATTCCGTCGCTTCCATATACGAGCTGACCATTGACAACGATGCCGGAGCCGACACCTGTTCCGAGTGTGATGACGATGAAGTTTTTCATGCCACGAGCCACACCATAGGTCATTTCGCCAATGGCGGCGGCGTTGGCGTCGTTTGTCATGGCAACAGGAATGCCGAGGCGGTCGCTGAACAGCTTAGCCAACGGAACGATGCCCTTACCCCAAACGAGGTTTGGAGCCTTCTCGATGCATCCCGTATAGTAGTTGGCGTTGGGCGCTCCAATGCCCATTGCCTTGATTTTCTCTATGCCTCCCACTTGGTCGATGATGATTTGCAGTGCCTCAATGGAGGCGTTGACATAATCCTCTACGTTTTGATAACTTTGTGTCTTGATGGCTGTGGTGGCTTTGATGTCGCCACGGCTGTCGACAATGCCAAAAACGGAATTGGTTCCACCCAAATCCAAACCGATGACATACGGTTTCATGATTGGTTGCGCGTTCATTGTTTTATTGTATGAGTTAATATTTTAATATTAGTTCTGTGATTTTGGTGGCAAAGTTATGAAAAATATGTGATTATTCAAAAAAATAGGCGAAAAAACTTGTATATTTAGCAAAAAATTCGCAATTTTGCACTCGTTATGCCGTTTCAGATACATATTGACATATTAAATTTCATCTCAAAGGGGATGTTGATAGGCCTAATAGCATCGGCACCAATGGGACCGGTGGGAGTGCTTTGTGTCCAGCGCACGCTGAACAAGGGGCGGTGGTATGGCTTCATAACGGGCATTGGCGCTGCGTTGAGTGACATGATTTACGCTGCCATAACGGGCTACGGAATGAGCTATGTAATGGATGTGTTAAGCAACCAGCAGACGAAGATGTACCTTCAGATAGTAGGTAGCGTGATGCTGTTGGCATTTGGCATTTACACATACAAGTCGGATCCGACGAAAAAGATTCACCGCTCGGGCAACGGGAAGGGAACCCTTTTCCACAACGGAATGACAGCATTCCTCGTGACGTTCTCCAATCCGCTCATAATTTTTCTCTTTGTGGCGTGCTTTGCCCAGTTTGCCTTTGTAATGCCTGACCACCCATTCGAAATGGTGGTAGGATTCATGAGCATCGTCTTTGGAGCATTGTTGTGGTGGTTTGGACTGACATGGCTAATCGACAAGATTCGCGGCAAGTTTGACGACAACGGCATTCGCCTCATCAATCAGGTCATTGGCTCCATAGTGGTGCTGTGCTCGATAATCATGTTCTTGGGCACTGTGACCAACCTCTACAGATTTTTTGGTATAAACAGTTAAGTAACATATCTTTATAGCTAACAAACAATGTTTATTGCTCAGGAATTAAGAAAAACCAATATTGCCGAGTACATATTATATATGTGGCAGGTGGAAGATACGATAAGGGCTTTTGGTTGCTCGCTTTCAAGAATAAGAAGGGAGTATATCGACAAGTTTGACTATACTGACGAGCAAAAGGAGGAAGAGGCCGACTGGTTTGGCAATCTGCTCAGAATGATGAACGAGGAGGGATGTCGAGAAAAAGGGCATCTGCAGATAAACAAGACAACGCTCGCACTGTTGGCTGACCTGCATCATCAACTATTGGAAAGTACGAAATATCCTTTCTATACATCGGAATACTACAAGGTTCTGCCCTACATTGTGGAGTTGAGGAACCGTGGTGCCAACAAGGAGGAAAACGAGATAGAGACTTGTTTCAACTCGCTCTATGGCATGATGATGCTCAGATTGCAGAAAAAGGAAATCAGCCCAGACACTGCACATGCAGTGAAGGAGATTACGACCTTGATAGGTATGCTGAACGACTACTACTTCAAAGACAAGAAGGAAGGGTTGGAATTTTAGAATTAAGAAAAAGAGAACTATGAATATATTGGTAACAGGCTGCAACGGACAGTTGGGCAATGAGATACAGTTGTTGGAGAAGAATTTTCCACAACATGCGTTTTTTAACACGGACGTGGCTGAACTGGACATTACGAACCAGTTGGCTGTGGCTGACTTCGTTGGTCGTCATGAGATTGACGGCATAATAAACTGTGCTGCATATACTGCTGTGGACAAGGCAGAGGAGAATAAGGAACTTTGCACCACACTAAACACTGTGGCTCCTGCATACCTCGCCGCTGCCGTGGAGAAACGTGGAGGTTGGATAGTACAGGTGTCGACAGACTATGTCTTCAATGGCAAGGCACACACGCCATACGTAGAGACAGACACCCCATCGCCTGATAGCGTTTATGGAAGCACAAAGCTTGCTGGCGAATTGGGCGTGCAGAAATTCTGCAAACGTGCCATGATCATACGCACGGCTTGGCTTTACAGTACGTTTGGAAACAACTTTGTAAAGACGATGATTCGTCTGGGAAATGAAAAGGCTGAACTGGGCGTAATATTCGACCAAATAGGCACTCCAACATATGCCGGTGACCTTGCACAGGCAATAATGACGGCAGTGGAAAAGGGAATCAAGCCAGGTGTCTACCATTTCTCAAACGAGGGAGTGATAAGCTGGTATGACTTTACGAAGGCTATTCACCGCATTGCGGGCATAACGTCGTGCCATGTACGCCCTCTGCATACAAGCGAATATCCTACACCTGCCAACCGCCCACCTTACAGCGTGCTCGACAAGACGAAGATAAAACAGACGTACGGCATTGAGATTCCCTATTGGGAGGAATCGCTGAGGAAGTGTATTGAAAGGTTGAAAGTAGAGGGTAGAAAATAATAATGAAAATTTGAGACATAGTGAATAAAGAGATTGACAGAAGAAGGACTTTTGCGATTATTTCGCATCCTGACGCCGGAAAAACAACACTGACCGAAAAGTTTCTGTTGTTTGGTGGACAGATACAAGTGGCGGGAGCCGTAAAAAGCAACAAAATAAGAAAGACTGCAACATCAGATTGGATGGACATTGAGAAACAACGTGGTATCTCAGTGTCGACATCGGTGATGGAGTTCGACTATCTTGACTATAAGGTGAACATTCTCGACACGCCTGGTCACCAGGACTTTGCCGAGGATACGTTCCGCACCTTGACTGCCGTTGACTCGGCAATCATTGTCGTTGACAGTGCTAAAGGTGTGGAGACGCAGACACGAAAGTTGATGACCGTCTGCCGAATGAGAAATACGCCAGTAATAATCTTCATCAACAAGATGGACCGTGAGGGACGTGACCCACTCGACCTTCTTGACGAATTGGAACAGGAATTGGAAATCAAGGTGCGCCCTCTGAGCTGGCCCATCAATCAAGGGCAGAAGTTTAAGGGTGTATATAACATATATGAAAACAAGCTCGACCTTTTCACGCCAGACAAGCAACGAGTGACGGAGAAGGTTGAGGTGGACATCAACAGTGAAGCGTTGGAGGCTCATGTAGGTGATGCCGATGCGGCAAAGTTGCGCGAAGATCTTGAACTGGTGGATGGCGTGTATCCAGAGTTTGACATCGAGGCTTACCGCAATGCGGAGGTAGCTCCCGTTTTTTTCGGTTCTGCATTGAACAACTTCGGTGTCCAGGAGCTTCTCAACTGCTTTGTTGAGATAGCGCCAAGTCCGCGTCCCACGAAGGCAGAAGAGCGTATGGTGAATCCGGAAGAGCCGAAGTTTACGGGATTCATTTTCAAGATTACGGCAAACATCGATCCTAATCACCGTTCGTGCATAGCATTCTGCAAGGTGTGCAGTGGCAAGTTTGAGCGCAACAAGCCTTATCTGCATGTGCGTCAGGGCAAGACGATGCGCTTCTCTTCGCCAACACAGTTCATGGCGCAGCGCAAGAGTACTATTGACGAGGCTTGGCCTGGCGACATCGTAGGTTTGCCCGACAATGGAATGTTTAAGATTGGCGACACGTTGACCGATGGCGAGCAGTTGCATTTCCGTGGTCTGCCGAGTTTCTCGCCGGAGCTGTTCAAATATATCGAGAACGACGACCCAATGAAGGCAAAGCAGCTACAGAAAGGCATCGACCAGCTGATGGACGAAGGTGTGGCACAGTTGTTCGTCAATCAGTTCAACGGTCGGAAGATTGTAGGAACGGTAGGCCAGTTGCAGTTTGAGGTCATACAGTATCGACTTGAGAATGAGTACAATGCCAAGTGCCGTTGGGAGCCGGTGCATCTCTACAAGGCGTGCTGGATAGAGAGCGACGACGAGGCTGAACTTGAGAATTTCAAGAAACGCAAGTATCAGTATATGGCTAAGGACAAGGATGGCCGCGACGTTTTCCTTGCCGACAGCGGTTATGTGCTGAGCATGGCACAAGAAGATTTCAAGAAAATAAAATTCCACTTTACGAGTGAGTTTTGAGGAATGAGTTTTAAGGAGTGAGGAGTGTGGAGTGGGGAGTGAGGAGAGAGAATAGCGAAAGCCAGGTCAGCTGCACTCGGGATAGCTCTCAAACAAGTTTGGAGTTCTCCTATAGTTTGCAAAAGTATTCTCACTCCTCTCTCCACTCTCCACTCTCCTCATTAAATTATTTTTTAACAAGAAGAAATGAAAACAGAAGAAGACATAAGAAATGCCGTCGAGGTGATGCGAAAGGGTGGGGTGATACTCTATCCTACCGACACGGTGTGGGGAATAGGATGCGATGCGACGAATGCCGATGCCGTTGCAAAGGTGTATCAGATAAAGAAGCGTGAGGATTCAAAGGCACTCATCTGTCTTGTTGACAGTGACGCTCGACTGCAACGTTATGTGCGTCAGGTTCCTAATGTGGCTTGGGAGCTGTTGGATTGTGTCGACAAACCAACAACGGTCATTCTTGACGGTGCTGTAAACCTTGCTCCCAATCTCATTGCCGAAGACGGAAGCATTGCATTGCGCATCACTCAGGAGGCATTCTCCAAGGAACTGTGCTACAGATTCCAAAAGGCAATAGTATCCACATCGGCAAACATATCGGGTGAGCCTACGGCACAGAACTATTGCGACATCTCGCAGGAGATAATAGATGCCGTAGACTATGTTTGCTGGACACGACGCCAGGAGCATAAGCCGCACAAACCTTCGAGCATCATTAAACTTGGAATAGGTGGAGAGGTGGAGATAATAAGAAAATAGAACGATGAAGAAAGAAATGGAACAGAAAGACTGGTTTGGACGTTTTTGCCGTTGGCGCGAGGAACATGTCAGCGAGAGGGCTTTTGTTCTTTTTCTCGCTCTACTTGTTGGTTTCTTCTCCGCTGTGGCTGCTCTTGTGCTGCATGGAGTCATCAATCAGATTGTTGCGTTGCTGACAAGTTCGTTCAACAAGTCATCAGCCAACTGGCTCTATCTCGTCTATCCGGTGATTGGCATTTTCCTCACGTCGCTCTTCGTGAGATACATAGTGAAGGACAATATCAGTCATGGAATAACACGCATCCTATATGCCATAAGCAGCAAGCGTAGTCGACTGCGAGGGCATAACTGCTGGTCGTCGGTGGTGGCTTCGGGCATCACCATAGGCTTTGGCGGTTCGGTGGGAGCCGAGGCTCCTATTGTGCTGACAGGCTCTGCCATAGGCTCCAATCTTGGCAAGCTGTTCAACATGGACAACAAGACGCTGATGCTGCTTGTGGGTTGTGGTGCTGCGGGAGCCATTGCCGGCATTTTCAAAGCCCCGATAGCCGGACTCGTGTTCACGCTTGAAGTGCTGATGATTGACCTGACAATGGCATCGTTGCTGCCCATCCTCATCTCGTGTGTAACGGCAACGTGCTTCACTTATATCTTCAGCGGCTCAACGGCTTTGTTCACCTTCCATCTCGACGGTGACTGGGTTGTTGAGCGAGCACCGGCCTGTATCCTGCTTGGCGTCTTCTGCGGACTTGTGAGCCTCTATTTTATCCGCACTATGACGTTCTGTGAGGACATCTTTGCCAAGTTCAAGGATAAACCATATGTGAAGCTTGCCCTTGGCGGCGTGACATTGAGTCTCTTGATATTCCTCTTCCCTTCGCTCTTCGGCGAGGGCTATAGCTCGATAAACCTTTTGCTGAACGGTCGCACTGAAGCTGACTGGAATGGAGTGATGAGTAACTCGCTGTTTGCAGGGCAGAGTCATCTGCTGATTCTCTATGTGGCGTTGGTGATGCTGTCGAAGGTGTTTGCCACGTCGGCAACAAATGGTGGTGGAGGCTGCGGCGGTACGTTCGCACCCAGTCTTTTCATCGGCTGCTTCAGCGGTTTCCTCTTTGCCCGACTGTGGAACATATATAAATTAGGTGTATACGTGCCAGAGAAGAACTTTGCCTTGTTGGGCATGGCAGGAGTGATGTCGGGAGTGATGCATGCTCCACTGACGGGAATATTTCTCATTGCCGAGATAACGGGAGGCTACAGCCTTTTCGTTCCTCTGATGATTGTCAGTGTGTGTTCATATCTTACGATTTACATGTTTGAGCCGCACAGCATATACGGCATGCGACTGGCAAAGCAAGGAAAGCTCATCACGCATCACACCGACCGTGCCATACTGACGCTCATGAGTCTCGACAGTGTTATTGACCGCGACTATAAGGCTGTGAGTCCCGACATGGAGTTGGGGCAGATTGTCCATAAGATAAGCCGTAGCCGAAACAGTTTTCTGCCTGTGCTCGATGCGGCAGGAAACCTGTTGGGAGAAATCGACATCACTAAGATTCGCCATGTCGTCTTCCGCATTGAACTGTATCACCACTTCAAGGCACGCCAACTGATGACCCAACCTGCGGCAACTTTGAACGACGATGCTCCTATGACCGACGTGATGAAGGTGTTTGATGACACTCATGCCGACTGGCTGCCTGTGTTGGATCACGAAAAGCATCTGAAAGGTTACATCTCGCGTCAGAGAATGTATGGAATGTATAGAAAGATGGTGGCAGACATGAGTGAAGACTAATATAAGAATTAAAGGATAAAAAATTAAAGGATTAAAGGTTTTGGGATATATGAAGAAAGAGGATTTGCGAATAGTGTTTATGGGAACGCCTGAGTTTGCCGTTGAAACACTCAACGCACTCGTTGAAAACAACTATAATGTGGTGGCCGTGGTCACCCAGCCAGACAAACCCGTAGGCCGCCACGGAAGTGTGCTGCAGCCTTCGGCTGTGAAGCAGTATGCATTGGAGCATAATATTCCAGTGCTTCAGCCCGTGAAGATGAAGGACGAGGCTTTTAAGGAAGAACTGCGGTCATTCGATGCTAACCTACAGATTGTGGTGGCGTTCAGAATGTTGCCGGAGGAGATTTGGTCTATGCCGAAGTATGGAACATTCAATGTGCATGCAGCATTGCTGCCCCAGTACCGTGGCGCTGCCCCCATAAATTGGGCAATTATAAATGGTGAGGAGAAAACCGGGGTGACTACATTCTTCCTCGACCATGGTGTTGATACCGGCAAGGTGCTGCTTATGGCTCCATTCGACATAAAGGACGATTACAACGTTGAGGATGTATATAATGGACTTATGCACCTTGGTGCTGACCTTTGTCTCAAGACTGTAGAGTATATAATAAAAGAAAACGGCAATCCGCCTTCAATGCCTCAGACGGAGATGATTGTTGAAGGGGCAGAGGTGAAGATGGCTCCAAAGATTTTCAAGGAGACTTGCAAAATTGACTGGACGCGCACGGCAAAGCAGAACTATGATTTCGTTCGTGGACTAAGTCCGATACCTGGCGCATGGACTAATCTCGTATCGCCGTCGGGAAAGGAAGTGGTGATGAAAATTTATGCTACACGAAAGACCGACGAAGGCATCGCCACACAACCTGGTACTATAGTTGTCGACGGTCGACGCATATTGGTAAATTGCGGAGACAATTTTGCTCTTGAATTGACCGAAGTGCAGCTGGCAGGCAAGAAACGTATGTCTGCCTCCGATTTCCTCAATGGCATTAAGGATTTGGGCGAGTATCATTTTGAGTGATTTCTGCTGTTTGATTTTTTTCTTGATGAAAATATAATAAAAGGGCATGGTTGTTCGTTTATGATAATAAAGAGTCATAAAAACAACATTGCCTATGAAGAAAATATTTACTCAAGAAGAACTTCAGCCAAGTCAAAAGACATTGGACTTTATCCGTTTGGTGGCTTATACCTATCGTCCTCGGATATGTAAGGACGGCGTGGTGGTGCCATTTTGTCTGAATTGAATTTTAAGCATAAAAAAGTTATCAAATGACAATAGTATCTCCTTCGTTGCTTGCTGCCGATTTCCTGCATCTCGACAACGACATACAAATGATAAACGACAGTGAGGCGGAATGGCTTCATTTGGATGTTATGGACGGTGTATTCGTTCCAAACATTTCTTTTGGCTTCCCTGTTTTGGAGGCTGTAGCGTCAAAGTGCAGGAAGGCACTTGATGTACATTTCATGATTGTGCATCCTGAGCAGTACATTAAGCAGACTGCAAAGTTGGGTGCAATGATGATGAATGTGCACTATGAGGCTTGTACACATCTTCATCGTACCATACAGGAAATTCACGATGCCGGTATGAAGGCAGGTGTCACGTTGAATCCTGCCACTCCCGTTTCGGTGCTTGAAGACATCATCGGCGACGTGGATATGGTGTTGCTGATGAGCGTCAACCCTGGCTTTGGCGGACAGAAGTTCATAGAGAACACTATAGAGAAGGTGAGGAGACTGAAGAATCTGATAGTGGAGAGTGGGTCGAAGGCACTCATCGAGGTTGACGGTGGAGTACAGAACGAGACGGCACCAAGACTCGTTGCGGCGGGTGTCGATGTGCTGGTTAGCGGTAGTTATGTGTTCAAGGCAGCCGATCCACTGTCGGTAATACATAGTTTAAGGGTATTGTAAGGCGTTGTGCCTTACAATACCTTATGTTCCTTTGCCATTCGTCTCATGTTGATTATGGCATAGCGCATTCTGCCAAGCGATGTGTTGATGCTGACGTTGGTCTGCTCTGCAATCTCCTTGAACGATTTGTTCTCGAAGTATTTCATATATACGACTTCTCTCTGCAATGAAGGCAAATGGTTCATCAGCTTCACGGCATCGGCAAGGTTTTGGCTCTTCACTATCTTCTCCTCTTCGCAGATGTCGATGACATCCTGACCTTTGAGCAAGTTAAGGTCGTTTTGCTCATTGACGTCAGCCACTGACAACTTATTTTTCCTGTGGTGGTCGATGAGTGCATTGTGAGTAATTCTTGCCACCCAGAATTTGAATTGCCCTTTTGTCGAGTAATGTCCTTCGCGTAATGACACTATGATGCGAATGAAGATATCTTGGAAGATGTCGTCAATGGCACTTTTGTCATTAAGTCTATTGTATATTGTAGAGAATATCTGGTCTTTGTAACGACAAAGAATCTCGTCGAATGCTTTGTTGTCACCCGCCATATACTCTAAGGCCAACTGTTCGTCGGTCTTCATTTTGTTTTCTTCCATTTACTTAATTTTATTGTTCTAAGTAAAGTTTTCCTTATAGGCGAGTCGATTTTAAATGGTTTAATAATGAAAATGTACTGCAAAATTAAAGATTTTTATTTATATCACCAAATTTTCTTCAATTTTTCTATAATATTTCGTGCAAAATGTCTATCTTTGCACTGGAAACCTAAAAACGAAATAAAATTATATGATAAAACTATTTGTTCCAGGTCGACTTTGTCTATTTGGAGAACATTCGGACTGGGCTGGACATTATAGAACAATGAATGCCGACATCGTTCCTGGAGCGGCGATAGTGACGGGAATAGAGCAAGGCATCTATGCTGAGGTGGAAAAGTCACCTGTGTTTGAGATGCTTAGTGACGCACCTGAAATAACTAACGTATGGCATGATTTTTCTTGTCGCATGCACGAACAAGACTTGAAGCACATTGCTAAGTCCGGGTCGTTTTTCTGCTATTGTGCCGGTGTGGCATCATATATGCTTGAATGGTATAAAGTCGGCGGTGTGCGCATCCGCATCACTTCCATGACGTTGCCCATAAAGAGTGGACTGTCAAGCAGTGCGGCTATTTGCGTGCTTGTTGCCCGTGCCTTCAATATCCTGTATAAGCTGAACTTGAACACGCTCGGCGAGATGAACATAGCATATCTCGGCGAGTTGAGGACACAGTCGCGCTGCGGACGACTGGACCAGGCCTGTGCTTTTGGCGTTAAGCCAAGTCTTATGACTTTCGACGGCGACGAGGTGTCGGTTCAAGCATTGAACATAAAGAAACATTTGTATTGGGTGTTTGCCGACCTTTGCGCAAACAAGGACACGATACGTATTCTCAGCGACCTCAACCGTGCCTATCCTTTCGCTTCCGACGAAGTGGGGGAGCGTCTGCAGAATGCTTTGGGAGTAAAGAACCAGCAGATTGTAGACAAGGCTGTGAGATACATGGCAGAAGGGGATGTCGAGGCGTTAGGCAGACTGATGACCGAAGCAGAAAAACTTTTCAACAGTGACATAGCTCCAATGTCGAGAGCCCTTGAGGCACCAAAGCTACAGCGTACACTAAGCGATCCAAACATCCTTCCCTTGGTTTATGGAGGAAAAGGTGTAGGTTCGCATGGAGATGGTTCGGTGCAATTCCTTGCGCACGACGAGGAGTCGCAGCTGAAGCTTGTTGATTATCTCAACTCGTGTGGCATGCAGGCGTACAAGCTCACCATGTGTCCTGTTCATGCAGTAAGAAAGGCCGTAGTGCCAGTGGCTGGTTATGGAACCAGGCTCTATCCTGCCACACGATGCCTGAAGAAAGATTTCTTCCCAATACCATGTTCGGACGGAATGGTAAAGCCTGTCATTCTTATATTGCTTGAAGAGCTTGTTGCAAGTGGGATAGAGGATATATGCCTTGTGTTAGGCTCAGAGGAGGAACGTCAGATGTATCGCGACTATTTCGAGACGCCATTGCCTCCCGAACACATTGCGAAACTGAGTTCAAGGAATCAGGAATACGAAAACCATATTCATAATATCGGCAAGCATTTGCAGTATGTCATTCAGACCGAGAAGAGAGGCTTTGGACATGCCGTTTATCAGACGCGCGACTTCGCAGGCAACGAGCCTGTGTTGCTGATGCTTGGCGATACGATTTACCGCAGTGCCACAAACAAGACCTGCGCATTGCAGCTCATTGAGAAATATGAGTTGCACAACAAGCTGACGCTGAGCATACACTCCATACCGTTGGGAGACGTTAGTCGTTACGGCATTCTGAGTGGAGTATGGGAGGATAAGAACCATACTATAATGAATGTGTCGCAAATGTCAGAGAAGCCTACTGTTGGATATGCCGAAGAATATCTTGGCGTGCCGACACCTGATGGTTCGAAGGAATACTACTCCGTGTTTGGTCAATATATTCTCACTCCAGAGGTGTATGACCAGCTTGCCGCCGACATCCTCGAAGCTTACGAGAATCATGACGACATGCGTGAGATAGAACTTACGACGGCTCTCGAGGCTGTCCGCAAGCAGTATGGAATGGTAGGAGTGAAGATTGATGGCGAAATGTTCGACATGGGCAATCCCGATGCGCTTCGCAACGTTTACAGAAATTTTTAAGGCTCTTCCGGGAAATGGAGTGATAGTTTGAAAAAAAGTTGAGTAAAAAAGAAG
>JBJEAS010000115.1:0-8180 GCA_051869235.1 Prevotella sp. | reverse complement strand
GAGCGCAATAGTGCAAGCTCCACTCTTTTTATATCCGCAACCCAGGCGAAGCACATTGGAGACGCAGGCGTCTCGCCTGCGGTAAACAAAGAAATAACAATCAAGGTCGTTGGGAGCTTAGACCATCATTTATGCTAAAAACTTAAAATGAACAAAGCTGAGCTACGAAAAAAGATAAAAGACCTTGACGGACTTACCAACGAAGAGAAGGCGGCACTGCTTGAACTTTTGAACAAGCAGAAGAAATATGGTCTTGTGTGGGAAGAAAAGCCCGAGGATGTAGAGGAACGTCTTCGAGACAGTCTTCCTGTGTTCAAGGAAGTGAAAGAGCGAGCCATCCTCTCCGACTCTCCCGATGCTCCCAACCATATTCTAATTGAAGGTGACAACCTCGAAGCCCTTACTGCTCTTAGTTATACGCATGAGGACAAGATTGATATCATTTATATTGACCCTCCCTATAATAGAGGGGACAAAGACTTCAAATATAACGATGACTATATAGATAAAGAAAATCCATTTAAGCATTCAAAATGGCTTTGTTTTATGCACAAGAGGCTAATTATTGCCAAAAAGCTTCTTAAGCAAAATGGTGTTATGATCGTTCACATTGACGAACATGAATTCGATGCATTAAATTTACTATTAAGAACAGAAATATTCTCAGAAAACAACAATTTGGGTCTTATCGTTTGGAATAAAATGAATCCTAAAGGTGATGCTAAGAATGTAGCTGTAATGCATGAATACATCTTAGTATTCTGTAAAAATAAAGAAATGTTTATTCAAGATAATGAATCCTTAATGAGGGAAAAAGCAAATGCAAATAAGATAATATCCAAGGCTTCTCGGCTCTTTGCAAGAAGAGGGAACAAAGATATACCAGAAGATGTTAAATCTGTATTATCTGCATACAACTACCCGAAAGAATTATTTAAGAATTTTCAAATAGACTATGATTTTGCTCAAATCACAAATGAATTTCAATTGTGGTTAAAGAAAAGTGATTTTGCGAAAGGCGAGAAAGCATATAAATACATCGATAAAAATGGAGAGGTTTTCCGTACTGTTTCAATGGCATGGCCAAATAAGGATAAAGCTCCGGAGGAATATTGGATTCCACTTTTCCATCCAATTACAGGCGAGAAATGTCCGATGCCATCCAAAGGGTGGAGATATCCTCAGGCTACTATGAAAAAAATGTTAGGAACATCGGAATGTGAAATTTACGATAATATGGTCGTCAAAGGATGTATTGCGTTTACCACTAATAAAAATGGAAAATGTAATATTCCTGAGCGTGTATATTATCTCAAAGATAACAAAATGGAAAATGTTCCGTCCATTTATAATGATGGTTCAAGTAGTGAAAATTTGTTATATGATATGAATATCGAGTTCCCATATCCTAAAAGTATAAATGTTGCAACATATCTGATAAAAAATATACTAAGAAATAAAAATGCGACAATATTGGATTTTTTTGCCGGAAGTGGAACAACATTGCATGCTACAACTATAGTAAATATGCAAGATGGAGGGAAAAGGAAATGTATCATTGTTACAAACAATGAAAATCAAATTTGTGATGAAGTAACATATATAAGGAGTAAAAAAGCTATTAACGGTTATACCACTCCCAAGGGTGAGCAAGTGGAAGGATTGAAGAATAACTCGCTCAGATATTACAAGACAGAACTTCTGCCAAGAGAGAAAAGTCCGAGAAACATGAGGGCACTGATGGCTGCCGCTACGGAACTGCTTTGTATCAAGGAAGACCTGTATGAAGAAAACAGGAGATTCGGAAGATATAGGCTCAACCCTAAGGCGGCAAGATATTTCGAGAAGGGAGAGAGACGGATGCTGATAGTCTATTGCGAGGAACTGGCTGACCAAATAGCCGAGGAGATAAAGACGCTCGACTTCGGCGGAAAGCGACTGAAAATCTATATCTTCTCGCCTGACCGCTACGCCTTCGACGACAATTTCTATGAGGTTGAAAGCAAAGTACAACTTGTAGCATTACCAGCAGCAATATACGATGCCTACAGGAGAGTGTTGCCGAAAAAGAGGGACAAAGTGCTTTTGGAGGATAGTGCGGGCGAGACGCCCACACCCCCAGTGCCCACGTCCCCAGTGGAACAGAGTTTGGAACTTAATTTTGAATAGCGTATGAAACAACTGAAATATCAACAGAAGGCTGTAGCCGACCTCGTTGGAAAGGTGATAGACCTGTTGGGACAGAGCAAACAGAGGCAACAGCTTGTATTCAAGGCTCCTACTGGTTCTGGAAAAACGGTGATGGCAAGCGAAATGCTCGCCACTCTCACCGAGGAACTGCAAAGCCGTAGCGACCTGCCATTCCAACAGGTGGCTTTCATCTGGATTGCCCCAAACAAACTGCATCAGCAGAGCTACTTCAAAATGAAGAACTTCTTCACCGAGACAAAGCTGTTGCATGCACTGATATACGACGAGCTTGACCAGACGGACGGAATAATACATCAGGGCGAGGTGCTGTTCGTAAACTGGGAAAGCATAAACAGTGAGAAGAACATCATTGTGAGGGAAAACGAACAAGGTCTCTCGCTCTACGACATCACACGAAAGACGCAGGAAGAGGGAATACCCATTGTGGTGATAATTGACGAGGAACATCGGTTTTGGTCGAAGACTGCCGACAAGTCGAAGAAGGTGCTCGACAACATAATGGCTAAGGTGGAGATAAGAATCTCCGCTACGCCAAAGACCGATGCCGACTATAAAGTAACTGTTAGCCGACAGGAGGTAATTGAGGAAGAGATGATTAAAGAGGGTGTGCTGCTTAATCCGGACATTACCACCGGCTACACCACCGAAGATGAACTTAATATACATCTGATAAAGAAAGCATTGGAGAAACGCAAACAAATAGCCGAAGCATACAGGAAAGAAGGCGTGAACATCAATCCGCTGCTGCTTATACAGTTGCCTAACGACACCAAGGAAGACCTTAGCCCTGAGGACAAGAAGATAATGGACCAGGTGAAACAATATCTTGACATTATAAAAGGTATAAGCACCGACAATAACCGCCTTGCTATTTGGCTATCAAAAGAGAAAACGAATCTTGAGGGACTGGAGGAGAATGACTCTATGACAGAAGTGCTGCTGTTCAAAGAGGCTATTGCCTTGGGATGGGATTGCCCGAGAGCCGCCGTGCTGTTGATATTCCGCAAACTGACGAGCAACGAGTTTACGGTTCAGACCGTTGGACGAATACTGCGAATGCCCGAACAGCATTACTATAAGAACCCATTGCTGAACAAGGGATATGTATATACCGACATAAGCAAGGACAAGATAAACATCATATCAGACCAGGATTATCTGCACAAGTCGATGCTGCAAGCGGTGCGCCGTGAGGAGTTGGAGAATGTGCAGTTGGTAAGCTACTACGAGGTGCGGCGCAGTGCCGACCGCAATCGTCTTGGCCCCGACTTCCGCCGTGTGCTTACAAAGGCGTTTGAAGACATATGGCTTGTTTCTTCCCAACTGTCATTGGCGTTTTTGACCGATGAAGAGGAAGAACAGGAAAATGAAGAAAACGGCCAATCGGTAATTGCAAAAAACCGACAGGCAGCCGAACGCCAGCGCATACGCTTGGACGTGAAGAACGTGAACATCGAGATTCCCACCGACATCTTCTTCCAAAACGACGTGAACACCACGATTGAGATTGGCGAGAAGGCAAAGTTTACGAGAACGGCTGGCGAGGTTGACCGCGTTTATGTGGATTGGTGCAGAAAGATGTTGGGAAGATTTGAGAAGGCTCACAGCACGGGAGTGCTCGCCAACTATCTGCTTGAGGTGATGGAAAACCTGTTTGAACTGTTTGAGACAGAAGCAAAAAAGGTAGTGCTTTATCACGAAAACCGCCCGAAGTTTGCTGAAGTGGTCACAAAGGCTCTTGCACGATATGAAAAAATACTGGAGCAGAGGCAACAGGCTGCGAAGAGCCGTAGCTTCGAGCAGTATGAATGGGAAGTGCCTGAGGACAGGACATATACAGAGGAAAACCATGTGATAAAGGATAAGGTGGAGGACCATGCCCTCTTGCCCTTCATCGAACTTCGCACAGCCTCAACGCCCGAACAGGAGTTTGCCGCCTTCCTTGAATCCCATCGCGACTCAATCGACTGGTGGTATAAGAATGGTGACAGCGGTTGCGAACATTATGCCGTTCCTTACGTCAACAGCCAAGGCATGAAGTCGCTCTTCTATGTTGATTTCGTGATAAGGATGAAGAACGGTCAGGTGTTCCTTTTCGACACAAAGACCGAGAACAGCGACTCCGAGGCACCTCAAAAGCATAATGCGCTGTTGGAATACATGAAGAAGGAGGAGAACGCCGGCAAGCACATTCTTGGCGGCATAATAATCCACGACCGTGACCGCAGCGACAACTGGCTCTACTCCTCAATGCCGATAGAAAATTCATACGACACGGCAGATTGGGAGGCATTCCTTCCAGACAGGTATCGGAGAATTAAAAATTAAAGAATAAAAACTAAAGGATTAAAGAATCTGAGGAAGTTATGAGTAAGGGAATCGACAGGACATTTCTTCACTATGGTGTGAAAAATGAGGACATGAGAATAATTGAGGCTGCTTGCGACTGTGACGGAATCGACAGCGAGTGGCTTAAGGAGTATATTCTAAGACCACTGAACGATGAGAAAAGTCAGAGCAACAGCAATACGCTCTTTGAGAAAGAGGTTACGAAAGTGCTTAACAAGGCGTTGAAACAATTAAAAAACGAGTAAATCCCATGCAAATAAACCACATACACGTAGAGAACTACAAAACATATCTGAACCTCGACCTTGACATCTCCGTCAAGAGCGAAGACAGACCGATCTTGCTCATCGGAGGAATGAATGGCAGCGGAAAGACTACCTTGTTCGATGCGATATACAGTGCCTTATACGGCTTGAATATCAATGGAGAGGCACATTACCGTGAGCTGTTCAACTCCGGAGTGCAAGACATAACGGGCAAACGCATTGTGCTTGAGGTGGAGTTTGAAGGCATCGTTACTAATACGCTTACTAAATATAAGCTTCGCAGGACTTACCAAATACTCAACGGCAAGCCTAGGGAAAACGTTACCCTTTACATAGGTGGCAACACATATTCGTATGGCACACATACCCCCTCTAAAGAGAAGTCACTCAACGAGCAGGCTGTAAGCAAGATAATAAAGGCAAACCTGCCATCTGAACTGAGCAAATATTTCCTCTTCGACGCAATGAAGACGAGTGAGCTTGTGAAAGATGAGCAGATAAACAACCTGATACGCGACAGCATCAAGTCGGTAATGGGTTTCAACAAATATACACTCTTGGTGAATGTGGCAAACAAGTTGTTGGAGAACGCCAACGCCGATCGACTCAATAATGAAAATGCGCGGGATGAGTATAAGGCACTCCAAGAGAAGAAACGAACGCTTGAAATAGAACTGCAGGCATTGCGAGGCAAGTATGATGAAGCCCTTAGCTATGCCACAAATCATCGAGAACAATATGAACGGTTGAAGAACGGGAAGAAGGAAGACGAGCTGACACTCGATAAAATTGCCAAGACGGAGTCGAATATCAACGACATTGACAAGGCTGAACGAACTTACCGCCAGCAGGCCGACGACATCACAAAGTCGTTGGAAACGGATGTGATAATGCAGAAATTGGCAAATGCAATAAAGAACGAGGTGGAAGCCATAAGGAACTATAAGGGTGGAATAGAGGAACAAAGGAAGAACAATCTGACAGACATACAGATAGAATACCTTACAAGAAAAGTGGTAGAAATAATGTTGGGCAAATATGATATGCCAAATGATGTTGACGTTGAGGCTATTGTCAATGCCATAAAATACAGCAGGGACAACAACGACGTGAAAGACGAATATGACTATCTTGACGATAGCGACATGGCGACTCTGAACGCAATAATAATGCCAGGAGTTGCCAACCCATACCCGTCTTTTCAACAACAGCGTGAGCGCATAAACTACCAAATGGAAGACCTGCCACGACTGAAGGAAAGACTTAGAAACTTTAAAAAGGAGCTTAATGGCGACGACTATTCCTTCATAACAAAATATGACGACAACGAGGTGTTGGCAGCTCAACTAAAAGAGCAGTTGAAGGAAAAGGAGCAGGAGGTGAAAAGGGTTGAGAAGACTCTTGAGACCTACGAATTCGACTCACCTGACG
Source organism: Prevotella sp. (assembly GCA_051869235.1). Taxonomy (GTDB): domain Bacteria; phylum Bacteroidota; class Bacteroidia; order Bacteroidales; family Bacteroidaceae; genus Prevotella. Next base: position 1,923 of record JBJEAS010000115.1, on the reverse strand, counting down.
AGGCAAACCCACAATATGAAATGCTGAAGAAACTGCCCAGCTTCTTCAAGCGACTTCAGCACAAACTTCTGCAAGAAAGGAAGACAAGAATGGAGAACATGATGAAGGAACTGCTTAACGTCAATCTCGTGTCCTATTCAGGAACAATAAGCAAGGTGACGCTGTCAGACAATGACGATGACATCTCTTTCAAAATATACCATAAGGCTGGCAATGAGATACCACTAAACCAGCTTAATGCAGGGGCAAAGCAAACCGTCATGCAAGTATTGCTGAAAGTGCTGTATGAGTTGGGCGACTATGAGCCGCCTGTGATGATTGACACCGTGATGGGAGTGCTTGACAAGGAAAGCCGTGCAACAATAATAGAAAACTATTTCCCTAACCTTGCCAGGCAAACAATACTCTTAAGTACAGACACGGAAATACGTGCTGAGGATGACTATAAGCGTCTGATGCCTTTCATATCAAGAGCATATACTGTCAAGAGAGACAAGGAAAGACAGTGTACGGAAGTAGTTGAGGGATATTTTGGTGAAACAATAAATGACTGAAAACAAATATGATAGAATTGAACTTTGAGGCTGCAAAGCCATTCGATGGCATTAACGAACTGCTTATGGACGTTAAGCAAAAGTTGGAGCAGAGGCTTAATCTTGCCGAATACACCGACAATGTCCGACCGGTTACTGTTCCAAAAGTTACGGTGCAGCGTATTTGTCTTTTGGTCGGATTGAGCGACAACGGGAAGCGAAACATGGAAGAGGTTGCGAAGGTTGTCGTATCAAAGGCGAATTATACATACAATGCTTCATTTTTCACCAAGGACAATCTCAAACGTGTTTTTTCAGCATTGATAAAACTCAGATACGGTAATCTTGACGTAACATGGGAAAGTCCATCACAACTGTCAAAAATCATTGGTTATGAGATAATTAGGGGTCATGGCATTCTGCAGAATGACGAGACGCTGGACGAATGGCTCACTTTCAACCATGCAAGAGTGGGTGATAAAGGGGTGGAAATACCAGCTCTCAATCTTCATATTGGCACGTATGACAATGGCATGGACGCATATATCGACGTAAACAACAGAAGCATAAGCAACACTCAGATGCTTATAGCGGGAGCTACTGGTTCGGGAAAGACCAATCTGTTGACTGTACTGCTCCAACAGTTGCGTATGGCTTCCGTAGGAACACCTTATCCCGTCAACTTCCTGTTGTTTGACTACAAAGGCGAGTTTTCAGATGCAGAAAATGCAGGTTGGCTTGACATCCTTGAGACTGATGAAAGTGCAATACTTGACCCTATGGAACGCCCATTGCCATTCACTCCTTTCAAGGACTTTTCCAGCAGTTCGGAAAACGATGTCGTCATCTACGCATCAGCCATGTCGAAGGCTTTAGTGTCAATTGCTGTCGGAGATGCAAGAATAAGTGCAAATATGGATGAAAGACTTTGTACGGCAATTGAGAATGCTTATTTCGACAAAAAAGGCAAACCTATTACTTTTGATGAAATCCTCGACAACTATAGAGAACTGCTGCCTGATGGCAAACAGGATAGGACAGACAGCGTTACCTCAATACTCAACCAGCTATGTAAGGTCAAGCTGTTTGAGGAGGAAGACAAGATTGATCTTCTCAACGACTGCTATGTCATCAATTTGGGCAGATGTCCAAAGGAGGGTATATATGCAAAGGCTGTGGTTTATTTCGTCATTTCAAAGATCTATGACATCTGTGAGCAGTTGCCGCCTCAGGTTACAAACAAGGAAAGGTATGGAATAAGGCATTTCACCATTGTTGATGAGGCTCACTATATGTTGAAGTTTGACAACCAACCTCTTCAGAACCTTATCAAAGTAGGCTCATCCGACATTTCGAGTGATACGGCAATCATGTAGAGCGTAGAGTCGCA
>JBJEAS010000114.1:0-34778 GCA_051869235.1 Prevotella sp. | reverse complement strand
TTTTGAATAATTAAATTATATACATTTTCTATAATACAAATTGTATAATATGTTGTGGCAGTAAATGCATTGCTGGGCAGCCTTCTCTTCCGTATAGTCAGCCTTTGACATGTATTTCAGTTCGAGGTTATAACTGTGGCTTGCGTGATAGTGGGTCATGTTAGGCAGGAGGAAGAAGTCGCAATTCATTTTGTCACCATTATTTTGGCAAATAAATAAAAAAACATATTATGTTGCTTGCATACTTAAAATAAAAGTTCTATTTTTGCACATAAAAAGCAGCAATATATGAAAGTGTCAATTTTGGTACCAGTCTACAATGTCGAGAAGTTTTTCTCGCGGTGTTTAGAGTCATTGTTTTCTCAGACGTATTCAAACATTGAATATGTTTTTGTCAACGATTGTACTCCAGACAATAGCATGAAAGTGCTTCATGATATTCTGAAGAAGTATCCTAATCACGTGGATATGGTGAAAATCATAGAACATCCGTCAAACTATGGCATCGCAGTAGTTAGAAATACGCTTCTTGATAATGCGCATGGAGATTATGTTTTGTTTGTAGATAGTGATGATTGGATAGAAATTGATATGGTAGAAAAGCTTGTAGGTGAAGCCAAACGGTCAGGTGCAGATGTTGTTGGCTGCAATTATTACGAGGATTATCCAGATGGGAAAGTACTTCGTAAACAGACTTATCCTTCTAATCATATAGAGGCAATGAAGGCGATGACATTGTTGAAGATTAAGGGTGTTTTGTGGAAATTGTTAATCCGTCGCGAATTGATTGCCCAAAATAATCTTTCGTTTGTGCCGGAAATACATTTTGGGGAAGATTATATTTTCTGTTGCAAGTTGTTCTATTATGCCCAAGCCTTTTCATCTGTTGACAAGGCTCTATATCACTATGTGCAATATAATCCCAATAATTATTGCAGTACTGACAGTGACGTTCGAATTAATAGTTTTGCCAATGCAATCCGTATGGTAGAAACGTTTTACAGGGAAAAGGGTGTCTACGATATGTTAAAGTTGGAACTGCTGCAAAGGAAGTTTTTATGCAAATCTTCTTATGTATTAGATTCCAAACATAGAAATCTCAGGAAGTGGAGTCTAATGTTTCCAGAATCAAATGGAGTCTGGCACAATATAGGCTATAGTACACCAAATAAGATTAAGTTCTTATTGTCTGAGGTATTCGCTAAGTTATTTTGTTAGCCTCAATATGTGTTTAGCAAATAAATAAACTATTTTCTGTACTCTCCCTCTTTTCTTCAGTTCGGGGAGAAGACCAACTATGGGCATTTCACTTTCAGTGTACAGATGCTCGTAGTCTTTTGCAATGCGTTCGGGGAAAAGCTCTGCCGTTACCTTTTGGCGTTCTTCGGCATGTAGCTTGCTTTGGGTGCTGCTCATGCCTCTCAGGTCATAATTGGCGACAATGGTGTTAACTACCTTCACCTTGCAATTGTCAAAAACAATGGCTTGCACGTTCACCTTCCAGTCGGCAATGAGCCTTAGACTCTCGTCGTATTGATGACGTTCGAAGATTTCGCGACGATAGAACGTTCCCTGATGGCATAGTATCTCCTTCTTTAATGTCAGGAAGGTCACCTCGCTGCCTGCTTTTATGCCACCATAACGCTTGCCTGAAACCGAATCGCACACATTGCCGAACAATATGTCCGTATCTCCTATTTGGCGGTCAATATCTTCAAGAACATGGGTAGAGTAAAAAGAATCTCCCGAGTTCATAAAGTTAACGTACTGACCATGTGCATGACGCAAGCCTTTGTTCATGGCGTTATATACACCATTGTCTTTTTCTGAAATCCAGAAGTCGATGCGGTCGGAATGTTCTTTTATGACTTCCACACTATCGTCTGTGGAACCGCCGTCAACGACAATGTACTCGACATCCCGAAAGGTCTGGTTTATCACACTTTCAATAGTGTTGCGCAGTTCCTTGCCATTGTTGTAGTTAATTGTTATTATCGTGTATTTTGCCATAGCTTTCATTATTTGATTTTGTGGTGTCTATAACTCATGTATAACGAAGTGGGAAGCAAGAGCATCAGACATCCTGCAATGCTGAAACCTATTTGTCGATGTACAGAAAGTGCATATAGAATATGGTTACGCATATAGTGGATGACTTTCTTTGTACGCTTGTCTTTGCCGTAGTCGGGAAACAGTGCTATCCTTCCCAACAACTCGTTAGAGTAGAACAATCTGTTGAATACGGAGTGTTTTATGTTTTTTGGGGCAAACCTCTTAAGTTCTTTATCTACTATTTCAAAGCGCAGCAGACGGTTGTCTATATAAGCACTAATGTCCTTGTAGAAATAGTCCTTTGACAGGGAAGTCTCCCTTATGGTATATATATATAAAGGTGAATCAATGACGATGGTTTTCTGTGAATGTACGAAACACATGATGTTGAAGATGAAATCTTCGTCGGTCTTCAATCCTTCAATGTTTCGTATGGAATGCTCATTGAGCAGTTCGCGCCGATAAATCTTCGTCCAACATTGAGTGAATATCTTATTCTTCATCAGAAAATGTTCCAGCCCCTCGTAATTGTCAAGCATTACGATGTCATGGCTGTAGTTAAACAGACGGGTGGAGTTGTCGGGCAGTCTTTCCTTGTAGTTGCAGCAAACTATGTCCGCGTCGTTCTTCTTTGCTTCACCAAGCATCTTCACAAACATTTGCGAATCTGCTTCATCGTCGCTGTCAATCATAGCAACATATTTGCCTTGGGCTATGTCTAATCCACGGTTCTTTGCCGATGCAGGACCAGAGTTCTCAATATGCAGTGTCTTGATGAATGGGTATCTTGTGGAATAATCATCGCATATACTGGAGGAACCATCTGTCGAACCATCGTCAACAAGTATGATTTCCTTTTCTATGCAGTCGTTTTTAAGTACACTGTTGATGCAGCGCTCCAAATAGGGTGCTGTGTTGTATACTGGTATGATGATGCTTATATCCATAACGACGAATTATTAATGGTTAGTATGCAGGAATTCTTTGTTCTTATGGTCTATGTGCCTAACGTTCTTCAACATCTTCCACGTTAATTTAGGCAGAACCATAAGCGTTCCTAAAAGTGAACGAGAATGCATTTTGTATGGTATAGCCATTAACAGCGACAATGCTGTAGCGAGGAACAGTGCCCACCACTTTATGCACCACCATGGGACAAAAGCTGTTGTCAACAATGACAATGCGAGGGTGAATACTATCAGCATAGAACGCGGTATGAGCATCTGTTGTATTGTCTTGTCAATGTAATTTATGTCGCCTTTGAATAGTGCTTTATGCAGTGAAGGAAGCATGGAGAGTAGGCAATTGATTTGAGCCGACATCCATCGTTGACGCTGTCGTTGGAAGTTGTCCTCGTTGCTTACTTTCTCGTCATAGACGGGGATGTCTTCGGCATATTTGATAAAGATGTTTTGTTGGATTAGCAGAACTTCAAGTTCGCGGTCCTCGCCTGCTGTGGATAGTTTTTGCACATTTGTCTTGAACCAATTGTAGTCGAAACACATTCCTGAGCCGATGAGGGCAGAGGAAAGTCCAATGGCGTTGTGGGACTTTCTGAACAATGTGTTGTTTATTTCTTCGCTGATGCCATCGAGAATGGATATTGAACTGTCGGAATTCTTTGCGCACCGATGGCATTGTATGGCTTTAAAGCCAGAAGACAACAGTGTGTTGAGCTTAGTCAGGAAATTGGTGTTGACTACATTGTCGGCATCAAGAATTACAACATGGTCGTATTCCTCTCCGCTGTTGTCAATTGCAAATTGCAGGGCTTTTGCCTTCGAACTTCTCAAGAAATTTGGCTTCAAGAGAGTAATTGGCAATAGTGAGAGACTGTCGTTTGTTGTCTTTTTCTGATGGTCGGAAACAACAACGACTTTGTATTTTTCTGTGGGGTAGTCTTGCTTCAGAAAAGATTCTACTGAATGTAGGATGACATTGTCTTCGCGGTAGGCAGGGAAAATGACGAGGAAAGAGGACTGTGAAATGCCATTTGTTCCCGTAATGCCCACCTTCTTCTTGCGGATGAACACATTCACCAGTGCGTAAAAAGTAATGTACGCAACTGAACATGCCGTGAAAAACCACAGCAATAGGTCGATGGTATGTATTGTGCTCCAAAACATAGGCAATCGGATTTATTTGTTGTTGTTGATGAATTTCTTTTTCCCCTTAAAGATGTTCAGTACATTGAATATGGATTTGAACATTATGAAAGGTGCTACGAAGAATGCCCTGTCCCAATGTTTATCTACAAGATAATTGGGTGTTGCCACGGCAAAGACAAAGAGAATCAACGCTGCCACAATCCACCATTTTATTGCAAGCGTGAAATAGATGAATGGAAGCGCAATGCTCATAATGAAAATGACACCCATCATTATGGTACGCGGCACAAGCATCCATTGAAGGATCTTGTCGATAAGGTCATACTGCTTGTTCAATATTGCGGCTGGCAGATACTTGATGTTCTTGATGATGGTGTAGAACTGGGTTGTAGCCCAGCGGCTTCTTTGACGGTTGAAATCATTGCTGCGGCGGGTCTTTTCGTCGAAAACCAAGATATGGTCGAAATAGTCAACGAAGATGTGCTGACGAAGGAGAAGTGCCTCAAGCTCTTTGTCTTCCCATGCCGCATTGGTCTTCACGATGTTGTCCTTGAACCAGTTGAAGTCGAATGCCATGCCTGAGCCTGATATGGCAGAAGGCAAGCCTACGGCAATATGGCCAAGACGGAAAATGGAGTTGTTGATCTCTTCGAAGGTTGCGTCGAGCATGGCTGATGCAGTATCGCGGTTCTTTGAAAGACGGTGGACCTGAATGGCTTTTGTCCCAGCGTATTCGTATGCGGAATTCAACTCTTCAAGAAATTCGGGCAAGACAATGTTGTCGGCATCAAGAATTACGACAATGTCGTAAATCTTGAATTGAGGAAGGTTGTTTATGGCATATTGAAGCGACTTCGCCTTGGTGCTGTACTTGAAGTTGGGGGTCAACAGTGTTATAGGATGTTGTGCCAGCTTGAAATTTGTCATCTCGTCCTGATGGTCTGAAATGACAACTACGTCGAATAGACGTTGGGGATATGTCTGTCCCAAAATAGACTTCACCGTGCGCTCAATGACAGCATCGCTCTTGTATGAAGGAACAAGAACGATAAATCTGTTGAGGCGTTTCGTCTTTGGTATCTCGTGTTTACGGGCAAACTGTGACGTGATGGCAAAAACTGTCATGTAGCCGACAGTCAGTGCTATCGATATGAAAAGCAGTGCGTCTATAATTATAAGTATATCCCAGTATGTCATATTCTAATGAAATCAAATAGTCCTTTCAATGTTGCCTTAATATGGTCGGTTTGTCTATGCAATGAATATCTCAATATGTCTTTAAGAGATACAATGCATATTAGATAAAGGTAGGTTGCCAACAGGGTGGGGAATGAGATGTTGCGCTTGGCGAACAAGAGTCTGTTCCTGCACAGATAGTATGCTTTCAGTGGACTTTCCGTTCCTGTAGATTGGCTTTCCTTGTGATAGACAGTGCAACGTGGCTCATACCATATATCGTACCCTTTGTTGCGCATCATGACTGACCAGTCAAGCTCTTCGTAGTAGAGGAAATAACATTCCGGCATCATGCCCACTTGCTCTATTGCCTCACGCTTTACAAGCATTGCAGCTCCATGGGCGTATGGGGTAGGGTGTGCCTCGTCGTATTGCCCGTTGTCAACCTCGCCATATCCAACTCCCTTGTTTCTCAATGTAATTCTTGAAAGAGGAGTGTAGCCGGCATATTGTATTCGTTTCTCTCCCCAATGGAAGCGTATTTTAGGGCAGACAATTGCCGTTTGTCGAGATTGCTCAAGTCTTGTTGTTAGCCAATGGACTTCATCGGGATTATAAACAGTGTCGTTGTTGACAAAAAACAGATGGCGGCCTTTGGCTTCCTTTATTCCAAGATTGTTCCCTCCTGCGAATCCGAGGTTTGTTGGGCTTTTCACCACTTTGACCATTGGATACCGCTCTGCTATTTGCCGTGCCTCGTCATTTCGAGAAGCGTTGTCAACCACAATCACTTCCGTTGAACTGTCGAGGGGAGTGATTGAGTCAAGCAACGAGCAAGTGTCTGCAAGCCCATTGTAATTGACCGTAATGATTGATAGTTCACACTCTTGATGCACGTTTCTTCTCAAGTCTTAACCGTTTACGTTCTTCTTGTTTTGCAAGCTCCTCGACTTCCCAGACATTCCATTGCTCCTCCATTGCAGGCATTGCATATACAAGTGCCAAGCCTCCGTAGAATATTATAATATTTGGGAATTGCATCAGTATCTGGTTTGCATAACCTCCCAAATGAATGGTGAAGAAGGCTGCCGTGAATGCAATGCCGACACCACGCAACGAGTTGTTCCTGATTCGGAAGAGAACAATGAAACAAGCACCCAAAAACATTACCACTGTTGTAATAATGAATACAGTCAATCCTACCTTTCCTGTTCTCACCCAGATATACACATATTCTGAATCCGGTGGTACTTGGGTAATCAACTTGAACTTATTGTATGCCGGGACATCAGCATTTTCCAAGCCAATGCCAACACCCCAGGGGGCATCGACCATGTATTTCCTCAATGTCTCCTTGTTCATGTCACGGACACCCATAGAAGCATCCTCCTTGTCGAAGGCAGTACGCATACGCCTAATTTGCGCGTTGCCATTACCAATATTGGTGAATATCAATATGTAGAGGAATACGGCAAATGCTGCTCCCGCAGTAATCATCACCTTTTTAGACTTTGACAGTACAAGGAATATGAACAATCCTGCAATGAAGCATACCATGGCAGTTCGGGTTCCTGATTGGAAGAACGCATAGATGGCAAGCATTGCGACGGAGATGAAGAAAATCCTAAGCCTTGTTATTTTCAGGAATATGGACAATACGATGAATGAAACCGCTGCGGCTGCAAGATGAACACCAAAGTTGGCTGCATCGGAGAAACATGACATATATCTAATCCTTCCTCCCATAAAGTGGGCTGGCGAGTTGTAAATGAATGATTTCTCGGCATTGGTCAGACCTATGTTTCGCTGTTTCCAAACCCAAAAGGCGGCAAAGACAATGAAACAAGCCCATACCATCAATAATTGGATTAGTTTAGAAGGTGTGTTGATGTATATCGTGACTACAATCAACGCGTAAACCAATTGGAATGACATAAGGCGTGCACCAGTATACCATCTGTAAACGTCAATGCCAAGACCACAGGCATCGTTGAACAATTCGATGCAACAAAACGCAAACCAAACTATAAGCATGAGAAGCATGACGTTCAGCGTGTCGCGAAAACGATATTGCGCAACGTCAAGCAACGCCAATCCGATAAGCAAAATCTCGAGCATCTCATTTATCAATGAAGTAGGCAGAGGTATGTAGTAGTGTCGGGTAATGAATGAAATGAAGAAGTTGATGGAAAATAAGGTATAGAACAACACCATCTTGTGCTTGGCGAAGATATATCCTACAAGCAACAAGGCTGGAATGCTGATTATTGTAGCGAAAGCAGAATAACCAGTCGTTATGAAATTGTAGATTGCAAGAAAGAAAAGGAGAAGGAGCACAAGGGCTCTTCCTCCATTTTCTTTTGAATAGCTTCTTATGTTAGAAACAGTATTTGCCATTAGCTTGCGTGACTATTTTCCGTTGCTGTAAGACCGAGTTGTGAAATGCGATAGACGAAATTGCTGAATCGGGTGTATGGAGGCAACTGACCAACAAATTCCTCAACAGCATATCGGCTCGACTCGGTGAGATACATAAAGAGTGTATTCTGGTCGTCAAGTTGTGACTGCACTTCCTTGAGAGCCTTCTGGTCAATGTCCTTCCATGTACGGTTTGCCCTGGTAACCATAAGGTTCACTGTTCCCATGTTCAATAGGGAAGAAGGAATGGAATGGTCGTTAAGGTTTGGATATTCCACTATTGCAATCTCATCGGGAAGTATGTCTGGACATAAGTCCTTGATGCTTGATGACATTATGAACTTGCTGTCGTCTGCCAAGAAGTCCTCGTCGTAGGTAAGTCGACGCACTTGCAGACCGATGGAAATCCAATAGTTTTCGAGCTCCTGCGCCAGATAACTCTTTCCATTGGCAGAGTCGGTGGATATGAGGTTAAGCACGTTCTGCTGACCTGTCTTGAAGTGAGGCAGGAGTGCCTTGCTTAACTGGCGAAGCGACATGTCGGCGATGGTCTTGTTGTATCGGCGATAACGCAGACTGCTCTCCTTTGGATAGCAACCAAGGACAGGTATCTTCGTGATGCGCTCAGAACGCATACGGTCGCGAAGGGTGCGGTCCAAAAGTTCAATCAGGAAGAAGTAGACTGCTGTCATGAAGAACGTAAGCAGGTATGCTCCCAAGAGAATCATGATGCGATTTGTAGGAAGTGCATTGAGCGGGAACAATGGTGGATTGAGTACACGCAAAGTCGCCGTAGTCATCTGCAGGTTCCTTTGACGCAAACGAGCTGCGTTGAGGGCCTTGAGCATCTCCATATAGTTGCTTTCAACAAACCCGATATGCCTGTCCTTACGACCTAATGTGGCGCCAATAGGAGCGAAGAACAAAAATTGCTTATCAATATTCTGACGCATAATATCCTGTGCTGACAAGCGTGCTTTTGTCTCTTCAAACAGCAGTACCTGCTCAAGCCATTTGTCGATCATTGTTGATGACCTTACACCTTGGTCTGTACTGCTTGCATCTGCCTGTAAAGTTTTCGTCAAGTTCTTTACTTCATCGGTAGTCTTTTTCAGCTCCTTTTGGGCATTGGCAAGTTCTTGTTGAGCCTCAGCGTTGTTGGAACCTCCTTCGCTTGACATTAGTCGGAGATTGGAGATGCGCGACTGGATTCTGGAAATATCCTTTACCTTGTCTGTAAAATCCTTATTGTTTGATATCCTCTGCACCCTGTTGCCCAACTGACGCTCCAAATAGTCCATCATTGCCTTGGTTATGGTATAATTCATCAGAAGGGTGTTGTCTGATGTCTGTTGAGTACCGTCAAGTCCGGCAACTACCTTGGTTTGTTCGCCGTAGTTGATTATGCGATTCTTGATGTTATAGGCGATGAGGTCGTCCTCTGCGTCACACAACATGCGATAGAGTCTTGCAACCTCACGTTCAAAATATTTAATGACATTATTTGTCTCGCCATAGCGAATCTGCTGATATTGGCGGGCGAAAACGTCGTTGAGAATGTCCAACGTGTTGTATGCAATACCTGCATCATTGGCAGAGTAGCCAATGTTGATGATGTCACTTTTGTTGAATTGTGTTACCTTCAACCTTGATGTGATGTTGTTCAGTCCAAAATAAGGATGATAGTTTGTGATGCCGAAAATATAGTTGTCGCGAGTGGGCTTCTCGTATGCCTTCAGGCTTGTATATGTTGCATCCTCACTATTCCTGTTTATAAGTGCTTTCACTTCAGCTGGAACACTGGCGTTAAGTGCACGGAAATGCTCTGCCGAGATGTAGTTGTTGTCCTTTTTCTCATTGCCATACATCATACAACGTGCAAAAAGCCTAAGAGCCACCTCGTGTATTGTATTGTCTGTCGTTATGATAAGCATCAAGTTGTTGATGTTTGTCTGAGCGTTACCACCTGCAGTACCCGTACCACCTTCAATATTATATCCCGTAATCATACCAGTGTATATGGTGGTGTTTGTATCGTACTGACGTTCCATGTTGCGTGTCATGAACCATGCAACGACGAGTGCTATCATTGGCAGTATTACGAGATACCAACGAATGCGATATAAAAATCTGACGATGTATCTGAAAATGTCCATTTCTAAAAGTTTTAATTTGTTAATGAACTATTGTTTCTACTTTGATGCATTTGTTATTTCTTTGACGCATTTCTTTTTGCCTCTTTGTCGGCTAATTTCTTGGATTCTTCGGCAGCTTTCTTTTCTGCTTTGTCCGCCTTCTTGTCGGCTTTCTCAAGTTCATCCAGCTTCTTCTTGTCTTCCTGCATCTCTTTCTTCAGCTGCTTTTGGAATTCCTTGTTCTCCTTTTCCAACTCCTTCTGGCTCTTCTCAACCTTCTCATCGAGTGTCACGTCTGTAAGCGTGTTGGTGATGATGGGTGTATGGGTGAGTATTTCGAGCGTAAGTATGTTCGTCGTAATTTGAGTCTGAAGTGCTTGGTAAGTAGCTACAGCTCCATTCTCGTATTCCTTGGTTTTTGCAAACGCCTCTATTGACATTTCGCCATTCTGGAATTGCTCTTGGTTGAGTGAGCCTGCTCCTTGGTAAATGGCGGCCGTCTCACTTGCTGTCTTCAAAGACACCAAGTCGTTGGTAATCTTTACGTACAATGATACAATTTGAAGTTTTAATTGGTCGAAAGCAGCATCCTTTTCAAGTTGAGCCTTGTCAACCTCGAGGCGTTTGCGCCTAACAGCCGCTTTAAGGTCCAAAATGTCCTCAACGGGTATTGCCAGACTAACACCAATGTTCCAATAGCTCTGTTCCGTGCCTTGGAATTGATAAAGGGTAGGGCTATATGTAGAAGAATTGTTACCCCACATGTCTGCCTTTCCGTAGCTATAGCTCGCATGTCCTTGCAGGTAGGAGAAGATGTGCCTTTTCTGCTTTTCCACTTCTGCCTTGGCTATTTGCTGTTCTTTTGCCAATATGAGAATGTCGGGATTAGACTTCGCATTCTCGAGCAGTACTGCCAATGGAGGTAGGTGGAAATCAACGAAGTTCAATTGGCTGTTTTCGCTGGAGTCAAAGAAACCAGCATTAATACCACTCTTGTCGAATTGTGCCATTGCAGGTACCGCAACAGCCGAAAAGGATAGTGCTATGATTGTCTTTTGAAGTTTATTCATCGTTTAAGGTGCATTATTTAGGGGTAAAACGGATAGTTATGCTCTGTTATACATTGTCCTTTTGGACAAATGCTGTAAGAGTACGGAAGATAATCTTCATGTCGAGGGAGAAATTGTATGTCTGACCATACTTGATGTCAAGTTGCTTACGCTCTTCTGCCGACATTGCGCCACCCTTGCCTCGTTCCTCTACCTGCCAAAGACCTGTTAAGCCTGCAGGTGCCATGAATCTGTCTATGCAGTCATCGGCTGTCAGAAGCTCTGCCTCATAGAGTGGGAGAGGACGGTTGCCGACAATGGACATGTCGCCACGCAGAATATTAATCAACTGGGGAAGTTCGTCAATACTGTACTTTCTGATGAAAGCACCCACTTTAGTCACTCGTGGATCGTTCTCTATCTTTACGAAGGCATTTTGTATCTCCTCGTTCTTCTTCTTGTTGAAGTCTTCTTCTGAAACCACAAAATCGTCGCCGACCAACATCACTTCATCGTCGCTAATCAGCATTTCCGCTCCAAGAGTGTCGTCAATCATGTCGGGCATGTTGTCCATTGGATTAGCAGGCTCGTCGTGGACAGCATATTGGTTCTGCGATTTGCTTAAATCCTTAAGCTGCTTGTCGGCATCAACATACATGCTGCGGAATTTTAGGAAATCAAAGATGGCATAGTTTGTACCAACTCGCTTGGACTTGAACAGGACTGGACCTTTGCTTTCCAACTTTATGGCAATGGCAGTAATGATGAATATCGGTGAAAGAACAATAATGCCTATTGCAGAAAAGAAAATGTCGAAGAGACGCTTCCAAAGTGGAATCTTGAAACGAAGAATCTTGAACTTGGGTGTGATGGTTTCAAACAGTATACCCTCCCTGTCCGTTATGAACTGAATCTTCTTATTCAGCTCCGTAACGGTAGAGGTTTTCTTGATGGTATCGTTTATTCCACACTGTTGATAAACCTTCCTGTCCTCTTGTGACATTTCATCGGTCAAAAGGATGATATAAAGGTTGGGACACTTCTTCTTGAGATAGGTGATGGCTGTCACGTCGCTATTCTGGTCAGCACGCTCGAAAAAGAGAATGAAATGTTCATTGCGAACCTTTGGCACGCAAAGTTTCGCAGCATCTCTATAAGCTGTTGTCATACGAACCAATTGCCCAGGTATGTATTTAAGTCTTTCTCTGGTGCTTTGGTTGTCTCCAAGATATACTACACCTATCATATAATATATAAGTGATTAGTTAGGAAGAATCTTTTTAACTCTAATTTTCAACTCCATTGGATTGAAAGGCTTGACAATGTAATCCACAGCACCTATTTCCAAGAGGCGTATGCGCTCGTTTGTACTGTCTTCACTGCTAAGCATGATGACGGGAATGTGGCGGAACAGCTCGTTCTGCTTTATCCACTCAAGGAAGTCGTCGCCTCTCATTCCAGGCATGCGAATGTCTGAAATAATCAGGTCTGGCGTGTTGCCTGACTGAAGCCATTTAACACCTTGTAGTCCATCTGGCAACCATTGAACTTCATAGTCGCTCATTAGGTAAATGGAGAGAACTTTTGCAATTGTCTCCTTGTCGTCGAGTATAAGAATCTTTTTTTTCATAAAAGCTTTTATTTGTCAAGGTAATAATTTTAGTATGTGAATTTGTTTGCCAAACATCGAGAAATGTGAGGTTTTACTTGTTCACAACTGCAAAGGTAAAAAATATTTTGATATAATAGCAATTTATAGCAAAAAAAATGCGTTTTTATGATATTTTTTTTTCTGATATGCCTTTTTTGGGGGGAATTTGAGCCTGAAAACGTATTATTAGTGTTAAAAATCAAATTTATGGCAAATAGATATTTATTAGGATTTGACATAGGCAGTAGTTCTGTAAAGGCTTCGCTTGTCAACGCAGATACAGGAAAATGCGTCGCTTCGGCATTTTATCCTGAACGTGAGGCACCAATAAAGGCAGTGAAAACTGGTTGGGCTGAGCAGGAACCGCAAATGTGGTGGGACAATGCAAAACTGAGTCTTAAGAAAATCATGGCTGATTCCAATGCCAAGGCAGAGGAGATTAAGGCTATTGGAATATCTTATCAGATGCACGGCTTGGTGTGTGTCGATAAGGATCTCAATGCTTTAAGACCTTCCATCATTTGGTGTGATTCCAGAGCTGTTAGCTATGGCGACAAGGCTTTCCGTACCATTGGACAGGAAAAGTGCCTGCAGCATTTGTTGAATTCTCCAGGCAACTTCACCGCTGCCAAATTGGCATGGGTGAAGGAGAACGAGCCGGAGACTTATGAGAGGATATTTAAGGTAATGCTTCCTGGTGACTATATTGCCATGAGGCTATCAGGCGTTGCCAACACTACCGTTAGTGGTTTGAGCGAAGGTATGTTCTGGGATTTCAAGGAAGACAAGGTTGCCGATTTCCTCATGGATTACTATGGTTTCGACCACTCTCTCTTGTCTGACATCGTACCTACCTTCAGTGTTCAAGGTGAGGTGTCGGCAGAAGCAGCGGCAGAGACGGGTTTGCTTAAAGGTACTCCCATTACCTATCGTGCTGGAGACCAACCCAATAATGCTGTCAGCTTGAATGTTTTCAATCCCGGTGAGATAGCTTCAACCGCAGGTACCTCAGGTGTTGTATATGGAGTCTTGGGTGACATCAACTACGACAAGAAGAGTAGAGTCAATACATTTGCACATGTCAACCACACTTCAGATACCACACGTCTCGGTGTTCTGCTTTGCATCAATGGTACAGGCATACTTAATGCCTGGGTTAGAAGAAACATTCTGTCCTCTGGCATCGGATATGCGGAAATGAACGATTTGGCCTCAAGTGTTGCCATTGGAAGTGAGGGTGTCAGCGTCATTCCATTTGGCAATGGCGCAGAACGAGTATTGGAAAACAAGGAAATAGGCTGCTCTATTTCTGGTCTCAGCTTCAATAAGCATACCAACGCGCACATAGTTAGAGCTGCACAAGAGGGCATCGTATTCAGTTTCTGCTATGGTATGGAAATTATGCAGCAGATGGGTATGAACATCAAGAAGATACATGCTGGAAAGGCAAACATGTTCTTGAGCGACATCTTCAGACAGACATTGGCAGGTGTCAGCGGAGCCACAATCGAGCTTTATGACACTGACGGCAGTGTAGGTGCTGCAAAGGGAGCCGGTATTGGTGCAGGCATCTATAAGGACAACAATGAGGCATTTGCTACACTTGACAAGCTTATGGTCATTGAACCTAATGAGGCGAAACGCTCAGAGTATCTCAATGCCTATTCAGAGTGGAAGAGCCAGTTGAAAAAGCATATTCAATAAGTATTTAATAAGAGAGCCGAACAATGAAGTTCGGCTCTCTCGTTATTTTAGGCTTTCTTTATACCATTGGAACAGACGTTCTACGCCGTCTTCTATTTCAACCTTGTGGGTCCAACCCAAGGAATGTAGCTTGTCGACGTTGATGAGTTTTCTCGGCGTGCCGTCGGGCTTTGTTGAGTCAAACTCCACGATGCCGTCAAAACCTATGGTGCGGACAATTATTTCAGAGAGGCTGCGGATTGTCAGTTCCTTTCCCGTTCCTACGTTGATGTGGCAGTTGCGGATTTCACCCAACTGCGGTATGGCGCCACCACGGCCTTGGCTGTTGTCGCGGTTTACCTCACCCGATGTAGATGCTCCGTAAAAGACTGACGAATATTTTTCAATGCCTATGATATCCTTGAAATCAACATTCAATAAGACGTGTACACTGGCATCTGCCATATCCTCGCTCCAAAGGAATTCCCTCAGTGGTGTTCCTGTTCCCCAAAGGACAACTTTATTGGATTGAATGCCGTATTTTGAAAGAATGGCACGGATTTCTTCCTGTGTGTTGCCGCCGTTGATGCCTTCAACCGGACGTTTGTCCATGTCTCTCCTTATCCTTTCCCATTCTCCTTCGTGGAGCAGTTTAGAAAGATAAATCTTACGCATCATGGCTGGCATGACGTGACTGTTCTCCAAATGGAAGTTGTCGTTGGGACCATATAGGTTTGTCGGCATTACGGCAATATAGTTTGTGCCGTATTGCAGATTATAGCTTTCGCACATCTTCAGACCAGCTATCTTCGCAATGGCATATTCCTCGTTGGTATATTCCAACGGTGATGTCAGCAGTGCGTCCTCCTTCATTGGTTGTGGAGCATTCTTGGGGTAGATGCATGTTGACCCGAGGAAAAGAAGCTTTTTTACTCCATGCGAGTAGGCATTGCTTATCACATTGCATTGCATCATCATGTTTTGCATGATGAAGTCGGCTCTATATAAGGAGTTTGCCATGATGCCTCCAACGAAAGCTGCTGCAAGTACCACGGCATCGGGACGCTCCTCGTCGAAGAACTTCTTCACCGCCTGTTGGTCTGTCAAGTCAAGTTCTTTATGTGAACGACCGACAAGATTGGTGTAGCCACGCTTTTTGAGGTTATTCCAAATGGCGGAACCAACCAGTCCATGGTGTCCCGCCACATATATTTTAGAATTTTTGTCCAATGCCATTTCTTATTCTGCCATTTGTGCCTTAACGAATAGTTTCTTCACGAACTTCATGTCGTGTTCCACCATTATCTTGACAAGCTTCTCGAACGATGTCTTTGTAGGGTTCCAACCCAACAGTTCCTTTGCCTTCGCAGGATTGCCGAGGAGTTGTTCCACTTCGGCAGGACGGAAATATTTCGGGTCTACCTCCACCAGCGACTTTCCAGTGGCTTTGTCATAGCCTTTTTCGTCAACGCCTTCCCCTTTCCATTCCAGTTCGATGCCTACATTCTTGAATGCCAATGTAGCAAATTCCCTTACTGTATGATATTCGCCTGTAGCAATAACGAAATCGTCAGGTTGCGGTTGCTGCAGTATAAGCCACATGCACTCCACATAGTCTTTTGCATATCCCCAGTCTCTCAGCGAATTGAGGTTGCCGAGGTATAGCTTGTCCTGGTATCCTTGAGCAATTCTTGCGGCGGCAAGTGTTATCTTCCTTGTAACGAAGTTCTCGCCGCGGCGTTCGCTTTCGTGGTTGAATAAGATACCGTTGCAGCAGAACATGTTGTATGACTCGCGGTAGTTCTTCATTATCCAAAAGCCATACATCTTCGCTACGGCGTAAGGTGAGCGTGGGTAGAAGGGTGTTGTTTCGCTTTGTGGAACTTCCTGTACTTTTCCGTAAAGCTCGGAAGTGGAAGCCTGATAGATGCGGCATGTCTTTTCAAGACCGCATATTCTTACAGCTTCAAGCAGACGCAGTGCACCGACGGCGTCAGTGTCAGCCGTATACTCAGGAACGTCGAACGAGACTTTTACATGGCTTTGTGCAGCAAGATTGTATATCTCGTCTGGTTTTGTTTCTCCAATAATTCTAATCAGCGACGAAGAGTCGGTCATGTCTGCCCAATGCAGATTGACAAGTCTTGCCTTTTTCATGTCCCTAACCCATTCGTCGAGATACAGGTGTTCTATGCGTCCTGTATTGAATGACGACGAGCGTCTCAGAAGTCCGTGGACTTCATAGCCTTTTTCGATAAGAAACTCAGCAAGATATGATCCATCCTGACCTGTGATTCCTGTAATGAGAGCAACTTTTTTTTCCATAATACTTTTTTTCTCTTTCCTATTGTTCTATGAATTGTTTTATTCTTTGTTCTTCGGACAATTTGCATATTAGAAGAGTATCATTGTTTTCAGCCACGATGTAGCCGTCAAGTCCCTGGATGATGACCTTCTTCTCCTGAAGTGTATGAACCATGCAGTTGGTTGATTCATATAGATGAATGTCGTTGCCTATGCAACCGTTGCCATAAAGGTCCTTCTTTGTCTGTGTGAGCAGTGACCCCCATGTGCCAAGGTCGCTCCAACCGAAATCGGAAGGACATACGAATATTTCCTCCGCCTTTTCCATGATGGCATAGTCGATGGAAATGTTTTCGCATGTAGGGAAAACCTTGTCTATGGTTTCTTGTTCCTTTTCCGTTCCATAAATGGGAAGGATGGATTCAAAAATCTTGGACAATGAAGGTTGGTAGACACGGAATGCATTCACTATTGTACTGACATTCCAAAGGAAGATGCCTGAGTTCCAGAAGAAATTGTTCTTCTTTATATATTGTTCTGCTGTCGCCAAATCAGGCTTCTCCCTGAAAGAGTCGACTCTGAAAATCTCCTTGTTGCGCAGTGAACTGGTGGAGAGGTCGGCTTGAATGTATCCGTAGCCCGTTTCCGGACGTGTAGGTTTCAATCCAAGTGTCACGATGGAGTCGGTCTCTCCTGTAAACATTAGGCAATTGTTGATTATTCGGCGAAATTCCACAGTGTTCGTTACTACGTGGTCGCTTGGCGACACTACGATATTTGCCTTAGGGTCGATTGCCTTGATTCTCCAACTAACATAAGCGATGCATGGGGCGGTGTTCCTCCTGCATGGTTCACATAAAATGTGGCTTACGGGAAGCTCAGGCAATTGCTGTCTTACAATGTCGACATAATTCACGTTGGTGACAATCCACGTGTTTTCCAAGTCGCAGATGCCTTCGAAACGGTCGATGGTCATCTGAAGCAGTGATTTGCCGGTGCCGAGTACATCGATGAATTGCTTAGGCATTTCGTTAGTACTCATTGGCCAGAATCTGCTTCCTACTCCTCCGGCCATAATCACCAAATGATTTTTTCTTAGTGCCATAATCAGTCCTTTCTATATTATCGGGCAAAGGTACACAAAAATGTGAAATAATCCAAATTAATGTCGGTCTTTTTGTTCATTTTGCCTTTTTTCGTCTCACTATCAGTGCTTTTATTGAGAAAAAGGCGGCAACAATCAAGACAACGGCAATAATTACAATCTTAATGTATTCTGAATATTCGTCAATCTTAGCGTTGAGTTGACTTTCGGGTACTATGGAATGTAGATACCAACCCAACGCCGCAAGTATTGTATTCCACACACCTGCTCCTATTGTAGTGAAAAGCAGGAATTTCCAGAAGTTCATCTTCGCCAAGCCTGCGGGAACGGAAATGAGTTGCCTGATTACGGGCAACAGTCGTCCCGTCAGTGTGGCAATGACTCCATGGTCGTCGAAGTATTTTTCGCTCTTCATCACCTTCTCTTCGTTCAGGAGGCATAATTTCCCCCATTTGCTCCTGACGAATTTGTATATTATAGGTCTTCCAAGATAATATGCCAAACCATAGTTAATGGCAGCGCCGAGGTCGGCTCCGATGGTTGCAAATACCACAACGAGGAACACGTTCTGATATCCTGCTGCGGCATGGTAGGCGGCAGGGGCCACAACGACCTCTGAAGGAAATGGAATGACGGTGCTTTCAATCAACATTAAAAGCAAAATGGTACCATAGTTCAAATTGTCTAAAAGACTTGTTGTAAGATTCATCTATTTATTCCTTGTATTTATTCTTAACAAATTCTACATATTCTGAAGGTTGCATGCCGTCAGGGAAAAGATGGTGGAGTGCCATTTCTGCCTCTTCTGGATTGCGGTCTACTGCTTTTTCAAGATACTTCAAGAACTCATCTTCCTTCCCAAGGTCGTAGCAGTATAAAGCATAATATGAATATCCAAATATAGTCGTGTCGTCGTTAAGTGGATAATTGTCGCGCATCAAAGCGTATGCCGCATCAATGAAATGGTTCTCGTAGAGAACGACGCTTACCTTGAGAACATAGATGGGGTCGTAGTTGCTTTCCTCCAGTAGGCCTGCAAGTGCAAAAATGCCGTCTTTGCTTTTACCGGTTTCCAAAAAAACGTAGCCTTTAAGCAGCTCAACATGGTGCTTGTCAACTATGTCGCCAAGAGCCGCGAGCTTGTCGATGTATGACAATGCTGTCGCGGAATCTGACAGATGACTGTATGCCAATGCCAAATTCTCATATATGGAACTGAGTATTTCTTCATTGTCCGCCGCCAGTCGTTCAGCCTTCTTGTATGCAATTATGGCACCTTCATTATTCGATACGTTCATGTAGCAATAGCCAATCTGCAGTTGGCTGTTGGCATCGTTGGGATAATATTCCGCGTATCTCTCGTAATACTTTGCCGCCTCTTCATATCGGAACATCTTGCATAAGACCTGTGCCTTGCACATTATGCCTCCTGGGTTGTCGGGGCTGACGGCAAGTGAAAATTCGCTACTCGTAAGTGCGTCTGAAACTTTTTCGTTCATCAGTTGGGCACATGACATCATGTTCCAGTACTTATGTTCGTATGGATTGTTGTCGATAATCTTGTTCAGCATTTTTTCGACTTTGTCGATTGCACCCAATGCACTCATTACCTTTACTTTCAGCTCGATATAGTCGTCCGTCGACTTGTCTTCAACCTTTTTTATCCATTTATAAGCCTGTTCATAATAGCCATAGTCGAAGAATATGTTGACGGCGTCGAGGATGCAGTTGTCCGAGTCGTCCTCGTCGGCAATGTCCATGACTTCCTCGAACAGTTGGTCAGCTTCGTCAGGGTCGTTCTTGGCAATGTATATTTCTGCTTTTATGAACTTGTAGTCAATGTCTTTGTCGGAGACGTTTTCTACCAATTGTTCTGCCTTGTCCAACTCGTTGGCGTCAATATACCTTCTTACCTTATATGTTATGGGTCCCGAAGCACCGGGGAAAAGCGACAAGGCGTAGTCTGCCGTCTCTTCCGCTTTCTTGTCCTGGTGCATCATATTGTAATAGTCGATGATATCCGTCAAATCGTCGGCATCCATGAATATTGGATGCCCCGATTTGACGGAATCTTCGTATGATTTCAGATTTTGCTTGAAATCTTCGTTGTTAAAGTATTCTTCGTCTATCTGCATTTATTTGTTTATCTTTGCCCATGTGTCCTTAAGTCCCACCGTACGGTTGAAAACGAGCTTGTCGGCTGTTGTGTCGGGGTCGAGAGTAAAGTAGCCTATTCGCTGGAACTGCAGGAAGTCGCCTGCTTTCCTTTCCTTCAGATACTCCTCTACATAGCAGTTGCTGAGTACGGTAAGTGAGTTGGGATTCAGCAGTTCACGGAAGTCGCGCTCGTCGGCAGAAGGATTTTCCACATTGAACAGGCGGTCGTAGAGTCTCACCTCTGCCTTCACGCAGTGGTCTACGCTGAGCCAGTGCAGTGTACCCTTTACCTTACGGTTGGCACCTTCCATGCCGCTCTTGCTGAGTGGGTCGTATTCTGCATATATTTCAGTGACGTTGCCTTCTTCGTCCTTTTTGCATCCTGTACATTTTATTATATAGGCATTCTTCAATCTCACCTCTTTACCTGGCGAAAGTCTGAAGAACTTCTTCGGAGCATCTTCCATAAAGTCCTCGCGCTCTATCCAAAGCTCACGGCTGAATGTGATGTTGTGTTTGCCGTCAGCCTCGTTTTCGGGGTTGTTGATGGCTTCAAGCTCTTCCGTTTGTCCTTCAGGATAGTTTGTCAGGATGAGTTTTACCGGATTCAGTACTGCTGATACGCGGCAAGCCTTCTTGTTCAGGTCGTCACGAACGGCCGCCTCGAGCAGGGCATAGTCGTTAAGGGCGTCGAATTTCGTATATCCTATAGAGTCGATGAAGTTGCGAATGCTTTGTGATGAATAGCCGCGACGGCGCATTCCGCATACTGTAGGCATGCGTGGGTCATCCCATCCGCTCACCAGCTTCTCGTCGACAAGAGTATGCAGTTTGCGCTTGCTCATCACCGTGTAGGTAAGATTCAAGCGGTTGAACTCTATCTGTCGAGGACGATTGTCCGCAATGTCGTTCGTCTCGCCTCTCATCTCCTTCAACAGGTCGATGAACTTGTCGTAAAGCGGGCGATGGGGAACAAACTCCAGTGTACAGATGGAGTGGGTGACACCTTCGAAGAAGTCGCTCTGTCCGTGGGCAAAGTCATACATCGGGTATGCGTGCCATTTTGTTCCTGTACGGTGGTGTGGTGTGTGGATTATTCTGTATATTACAGGGTCGCGGAAGTGCATGTTCGGGTTTGCCATGTCGAGTTTTGCCCTTAGCACCATCGACCCTTCCACTGCCTCTGGAGTGTTCATTTGTTCGAACAGTCTCAAGCTCTCTTCTACTGGACGGTCACGGTAAGGGCTCGAGACGCCGGGAGTCGTTGGCGTGCCCTTTTGCTGTGCAATCTGTTCCGAGGTCTGCTCGTCAATGTATGCAAGTCCGTTCTTGATCATCCAAATGGCAAAATCCCATAGCTGCTGGAAATAGTCGGATGCGTAGTAAACATTTCCCCACTTGAATCCGAGCCACTGTATGTCGTTGAGAATGGAGTCAACGTATTCAGTGTCTTCCTTAGAAGGGTTGGTGTCGTCAAACCTGAGGTTGCAAACACCATTGTAGCGTTCCGCCACGCCGAAGTCCATGCATATCGCCTTTGCGTGTCCGATATGAATGTATCCATTTGGCTCTGGTGGGAATCGGGTTTGTATTCTTCCTCCGTTCTTACCCTTTGCCAAGTCGCCTTCTACAATCTGTTCTACGAAGCTGAGGCTTTTCTTCTCCTCGCTTTCGATTGGTTTCTTTTCTTCCATTGTATTTCTGTTATTGCTGTTTTTGATTCTTCTCTGCTGTTGTGTCATCTTGCATATTGGTCGATGCCCGCCGCCTTGTACCATTGCATTTCGCTAATGCGTTCGTTGGGCAGGTATGTTGTCATCTTGTTGTATTTGTCCATAGGGAAGAACATGCTCATACCTCCGTAATTCTCGTCGGTGACGGTAAAGTCGTTCAACCAACCATATGATGTTGCCCATCGACTGCTGCCCTTTCGGTAAATGACGGCAGCGTCGAGGGCATTCTTCCATTCGGTGTACGCCTCGGCAGGCACATTGTTCTTGAAGATGCTCTGCATGTCGTACATTATCTTTATGCCTCCATAAATGTAATAGTATACCGCTTGCGAGTCGTTGATGGGATAGGGGAGTTGTCCTTGTGAAATAACCTTTTTGGTGGCGGCGGCGAGATTCTCCATTCCTGCTGTCCTGATGACCGACGATGGCGGGTTGTATGATATTCCGTTATTCACGATAGTATTGTCGGTTATTGCCTCCGCAATCTTCATGTATGAGTCCACGGAAGAGTCGAACATATAGGGTACTATTTCCTTGTATGGAATACCATCGTTGGGTGTTTCGGCAGGTGAACCGATTAGGTAGTCGGTGCAGTTGCGAAGCTCGTAAGCCACCTCGGCGCATTGCAGCAGACAGCAGTCGCCTACAATGAAGTCGAAGTTCGAGGGAAGCGACTCCAGTACCTTAGCCATTGTGGTATAGTTTATCCAGATGGCGGTTTTCGAAGTTCCGCCTCCATTGTCATCATAGCCGTAACCTCTCGTCTTCACTTGATTGTAGGGAATGGTGTCCTTCTCAACGAGCCAACCCGTCGAATGTCCCCAAATGACAAGTCCATAGCTCTTCGACTTGTATTCGTCCATTACAGAAGTCAACAAGAGTTGCATCATGGAAGGGCTGGTCATGTAGAACTCATTGTCGAACTCCTCCTGTAGCTCTACCTTGCCGTTGCTGATGACCAACTTTGTCGGCTTGGTTTCGTAGTTGTCAACCAGAATGACTATTTTCCCGTTGTCGATGCCAATGGAACCGGCAGCCAACGAGGTAATGTTATCCTTTGCGTCAGCCGACAGATTGTTGTCGCCTGTCACATAAAGAATCACCGTCCTGTCCAGCAGTTCCTCTACCGGGTCGTCGTTGTCGTCTTTGCAGCTTGCAAGCAAGAATAAACCGCATAATACGGTTAATAAATATTTCATATTCTTATTTTTTTGTGCAAAGATACAATTTTTTTGTTATTAGTTTGTATCTTTGCACCTAAATTTGACTTATAAGATGAAAAAACTGACAATATTGGCCTTTTTGGCTCTCTCTATTGGCGCAAAAGCGCAAAATATGTACGAACAGTGTGAAGACACCTGTACTCATGTCCACGGCATCGACCTTAGCCATTATCAAGGTGAAGTGTTTTGGGAAACGGTGGGTGAAAACACCAAAATGGCGTATGTCTATCTCAAGGCAACGGAGGGTGGCGACAGAATAGACGAGAAATACGAAAACAACATTATATTGGCACACAGACATGGTCTGAAGGTTGGCAGCTACCACTTTTACCGACCAAAGACTGACCAGCAGAAGCAGTTGGAGAATTTCATGACCCAATGCCGTCCCGGCGAGCAGGACCTCATCCCGATGATTGACATTGAGACAAAGGGAGGTTTGTCGACGGCGGAGTTCTGTGACTCGCTTAACAAGTTTCTCACTCTTGTCGAGGAGGCTTACAGGCAGAAGCCTTTATTGTATACATTCACCAATTTCTACAACAAGTGGCTTGTAGGAAAGATAGATGGCTATCCTCTTATGATAGCTCAATATAACGGCAAGGAACCCATACTCGCCGATGACCGTGAATATATAATGTGGCAGTACACTTGCAAAGGTCGCATTGTCGGGGTCAATGGCTATGTCGACAAAAGTCGTTTCATGGGACAGCATGGGTTGAAGGAAATAAGGTATCGACACTAATGAAGATTAAAGATTGAACATTAAACATTGAATGTTGAAGATTGAAAAATAAAAAACATCATAATTATGGCTATAATAAAATGTCCTGAATGCGGTCATCAGGTAAGTGACAAGGCCGCTACATGCCCAAGCTGTGGAGTGGGCATTGCCGGCAAGGTAACGGCTTGCCCCGAATGTGGAGCTATCGTCTTTAACGACCAAGCGGAATGTCCCGTCTGTCATTGTCCTATCGAACAAAAGAATGTTGCGGCTCAGCCTGTCCAACCTGTTTTGGAAAAACCTGCCGTCAGAACTGTCGACAATGCCGCATCTGCTGTCAAGTCAAAGAATAACAAAAAGAAACCACTCACGCCATGGATTATCGCTTTTGTCTTTGCCCTTGCGATAGTCTTTGTTGGCTTGTATTATTATAAGACAACACAGGTGAAGAACGAGCAGGAGGCGTATGAGAATGCCATGATGAGTTCTGAGCCTGCCGTTCTTCAGAACTACCTCGACATGTATAATGACGCACCCGTCGAGCATCGCGATTCCATAATGAGTCATCTTGAAATACTGAAGAAGGTTGATGTAGACTGGACAAACGCTGTAGTCAGCAATTCCAAGTCGGCTATTCTGAGGTATATGCAACTTCACCCCAACAGCATCCATGCTGTAGAGGCAAAGATAAAGATTGACTCGCTCGACTGGATTGACGCTTCGCAGAAAAACACTGCCGAGGCATATCAGAAATACATCGAGGAACATCCTGAGGGAATGTATATCGACCAGGCACACGATGCCTACACTCAAATGGATGCCCGTAAGGTCAACGACGGCGACAAGGCGAGGATGAGTCGCCTTTTCACCACTTTCTTCAATGCCCTTGGCGCAAACGATGAAGTCGCCCTCACCTCGTGCGTAGACAATATCCTGTCCAGTTTCCTCCATAGGGAAAATGCATCCAAGAGCGACGTCATCAGCTATATGCACAAGGTTCACCAAGCCCCCGATGTGGTCAAGGTTGATTACAGATTGAACAACGACTGGAAAATAGACAAGTCGGACGATGGAAATGGCAATTTCTCTTATACTGTAAATTTCTCGGTCGACCAAACCATAGAACATTCCCAGGAGGGTAACGGTGCCTTCAATACATATAAGGTATCCGCTAAGGTGTCTTCCGACGATAAAATCACCGAACTCAACATGCAGCGTATTGTACAATGAGGCTGGTGGCTCTTTTGCTTTTGCTCATGAGCCGCCCTTATGCCTTATGGGCTGACGACGACACTGAGAATTGGGAAAAGTGGTATGAGGCAATTTCCGACCAGGAAGAGTCCGACCCGGAGACTCTCGACGATGTCTACGAGTTGCTCAATGGCATGGCAAGTAATCCAATCGACATAAACGATACAAAAAGGGAGGAACTTGAGGTTCTTCCCTTTTTAAGTTCACAGCAGGTGATGGACATCATGGAATATCTTGACCGCTATGGACCCATGAAGTCAAAGAATGAGCTAAGTGCCATTGAGTCACTCGATTTCTATCGCCGCAAGCTTTTGGCTTGCTTCATCGTTGTTGGAGAGAAGAAGGAAGACAGGTCGTTCAACCTGAATAATGTGCTCCGCTACGGGAAAAGTGAATTTATGGCATATTCTTCCATTCCCACTTACAAGCGTAAGGGCGATGTCAATGGCTATCTTGGCTACCAGTATAAGCATTGGTTGAGGTATGGCTTTTCTTATCGTGACAAACTGAAGTTTGGCATTGTAGCTTCGCAGGATGCAGGAGAACCCTTTTTTGCAAACAAGAACGGTATGGGGTACGATTATTACTCTCCTTATCTTGTAGTAGGCGATGTAGGGCCTTTCAGTAAGATTGCGTTGGGGCGGTATAAGGTAAGCGTAGGTATGGGGCTTGTGGTGAATATGGGTTTTGGCTTGGGCAAGATGTCAATGCTGCAGTCGTTCGGTGGAAAGACGAACAACACTGTCTGTGCCCACTCTTCACGGTCGGAGGCAAGCTATCTGCAGGGAGCTGCCGCCACGCTTCGTCTGAACAAAAGCCTGCATCTCACCGGTTTCGTTTCATGTCGGAAGGTTGATGCCACTTTGAACGACGACGGTTCCGTTTCCACTCTGATTTACTCTGGCTATCATCGAAGTGAAGGCGAAATGGGGAAGAAAAACAACACGACGATGTCAGACTTTGGAGTAAGTATGGCTTTCGACAAGAACGACTTCCATCTTGGAGCAACGGCAATGTCAACACACATCGACCGAAAGTTGAGTCCCAACACCAGTGCCTTATACAGGCGTTTCTATCCTCAGGGACACGATTTCTTCAACACGGGCATCGACTACAGTTATCGCCGCTATCCTTTTTTCGCAAGTGGTGAGACGGCACTCGACGGACGTGGGCATTTAGCCACCATAAACACTCTTACGTTCTGCTGTTCTCCACAAGTCAGCCTGATACTGCTCCACAGGTTCTTCTCGTTGAAATACAATGCCATACATGCTTATGCCTTCAGTGAAGGTGGAAGGGTGCAGAACGAGAGTGGGTTGTATGCCGGATTGGAATGGAAGCCACGTTATGGTTCGCTGGTCAGTGCGTATTTCGACTATGCCTATTTCCCGTGGGCGCGCTATTTGGTCTCTCAAACTTCCAAGGCGTTTGACGGTTTCGTTTCATCGATGCTGAAGTTTGGCAGTCTGACGCTGACGGCTCGCTATAGGTTGCGCCGTCGACAGAGAGACACCTACGAAACCGTGTCGACAAAAATAAAGCCTTTGGTATGGAAGACTGAGCAGCGGGCACGATTGGGACTTGCGTGGGACAATGGTGTTGTCAGGACTTCCACACAGATTGACGCTTCGATGTCGGAATACGAAACAGTGTCTCGCGGCATCATGTTCAGCGAGTCGTTGGGCTTAACCTTTGGCAGGTTGTTTG
Organism: Prevotella sp.; assembly: GCA_051869235.1. Lineage (GTDB taxonomy): Bacteria > Bacteroidota > Bacteroidia > Bacteroidales > Bacteroidaceae > Prevotella. Next base: position 8,305 of record JBJEAS010000114.1, on the reverse strand, counting down.
TCAATGGTTCGTTCAAATACTACATCACCGACGATTATGACAGCCGTCTTTATTCCTATGAGTCGGGACCGCTCTATTCCTTTAGTATGCCTTCGTTCTATGGTCGTGGCATCAGGTATTCTTTATATATAAGGTGGAAACCAGTCGATGCCTTGACCTTATATGCGAAAGTTGGAGTTACAGACTATTTCGACCGCGACGTCATAGGCAGTGGCTTGCAACAGATTGACGCTTCGTCGGCTTGTAATCTCGAACTCCAACTTCGCTGGTGTTTTTAACTTATTTATTATATTATCATCACTTACATTGTACGGAGGGCGGCAAGAAGTTCCTGGTTCTCCGTTTTCGTACCTATTGTTATGCGTAGGCAGTTGTTGCAAAGATGGACTTTATTGCGGTTCCTGACAATTATGCCGTTGTCGACAAGATAGTCGTAGGTCTTTTGAGCATCCTCTACTTCTACGAGAACAAAGTTGGCGTCTGTAGGGTAAACCTTGCGGCAGATGGGCAAAACCTTTACGGCATCCATCACCCTTGCACGCTCAAGCAGGATTGTACGAACCCATTTGTCTATTTCGTATGGGTCGTTCAGCAGGCTGAGGGCTTCGCGTTGGGTGAGTTGGTTGATGTTGTAAGGGTATTTCACCTTGTTCATGATGTCGATGATTTCCTTCGAGGCGAAAGCCATACCCATGCGTATTCCAGCCGAACCCCATGCCTTGCTCATTGTGTTGAGCACCACAATATTTGGATATTGCGCTATCTCCAGTCGGAATGCTGGCTGACTGCTGAAGTCGCTGTATGCCTCGTCTATCACCACAAGTCCCTCGAATGTGGTCAATATCTTCTCCATCTCTTTCCTGTCCAAGGCATTCCCCGTAGGATTGTTTGGAGAACAGAGCCAAATGATTTTTGTGTTGTCATCGCATGATGCCAAAAGTCTTTCGGCATTGAGCGAGAAGTCGTCGTTAAGGGATACGGGGCGGTATTCCACATCGTTGATGTCTGCACACACTTTGTACATGCCGTATGTAGGGTCGATGGCAACCACATTGTCTCGCTTTGGTTCGGTGAAGCAGCGGTACATCAAGTCGATGGCTTCGTCGCTTCCGTTTCCTACGAATATACATTCTTCGGGCACTCGCTTCACTTTCGCCAACTGCTTCTTCACTTCGAGCTGCAATGGGTCGGGGTAACGGTTCAGTGGACCGTTATATGGATTCTCATTAGCGTCGAGATACACCCTTGCGTTGCGCCCACTGAATTCGTTGCGGGCACAACTGTATGGTGCAAGGTTCCAAATGTTCTCGCGCGTCAGTTCCTTCAATTCTTTCATCTTTCAACTTTCGTCTTTCATTCTTCACTCTTCATTCTTCACTTCTTTAAGTCTCACCGTCATTGCCTGCCTGTGAGCGTCGAGCGACTCGGCTGCTGCCATGGTCTCCACGGCAGGGCCAATGCGGCGTATGCCTTCTTCCGTCAGATGCTGGAAGGTGATCTTTCTGCAGTAGCTGTCGAGGTTTACGCCGCTGTATGCCGTTGCATAGCCATGTGTAGGCAGAGTGTGGTTCGTTCCGCTGGCATAGTCGCCTGCGCTCTCGCATGCATACTTGCCAAGGAATACGCTGCCTGCATTCACCACTCTTTGTGCCAGTTGGGCATAGTCGTCGGTTTGCAGTATCAGATGTTCCGGGGCGTATGTGTTTGACAGTTCTATCGCCTCGTCTTCCGATTCTACAACGACAATCTTGCTGTTGTCGAGGGCTTTCATTGCCATGTCGCGTCGAGGCAACAATTCAAGCTGACGCTTCACTTCACTCTCCACCTTTGAAGCCATTGCCTCTGAGGTGGTTATCATCAGCACCTGTGAGTCTATGCCATGCTCGGCTTGGGACAGAAGGTCGGCGGCGACAAATTCCGCATTGGCATTCTCGTCGGCTATTACACAAACCTCCGAAGGGCCTGCAGGCATGTCTATTGCCACATCGTGAAGGCTGACGTGCTGTTTTGCCGCCATGACGTATTGGTTGCCCGGACCGAATATCTTGTACACCTTGGGCACCGACTCCGTTCCGTATGCCATTGCGCCTATCGCCTGTACGCCACCGGCTTTGAAAATCTTGTTCACTCCCGCTGTTCGTGCAGCTACGAGAATGGCTGGGTTCACCTTTCCGTCGCGTCCAGGAGGAGTGCACAGCACTATCTCGCTGCAACCGGCAATCTTCGCCGGTGTGGCAAGCATCAGCACAGTGCTGAAGAGTGGTGCGGTGCCTCCGGGGATATAAAGTCCCACACGTTCTATGGCGACACTCTTTTGCCAACATTCAACTCCGGGTTGCGTCATTATGCGCACCTCATTGAAACGTTGCGCTTCGTGGAATGCCTTGATGTTGTCGTGGGCAAGCTGTATTGCTTCCTTCAGCTTTGCGTCGACGAGGCGTTCTGCCTCGTCAAGCTCTTCATTTGTGACGGCAAGAGCAGTGAGCTCGGCTTTGTCAAACTTTAGTTCGTATTCCTTTACGGCTTCGTCGCCTCTTGACTTTACGTCGTCAAGCACGCCCTTCACTGTGGCTGTCAGTTGTGATACGTCGAGGTGTGGACGTTCTATTATCGACGTCCACTGCTCGCGTTTTGGATATTTGATGGTTATCATAAAATCATTTTTTCTATTGGCGTGACGAGAATACCCTGTGCTCCCATTTCCTTCAGCTTACCGATAATCTCCCAGAATCGCTTCTGGTCGAGCACCGTGTGTACAGAACACCATTCCTCGTCGGCAAGAGGGATAATCGTTGGGCTCTTCAAGCCCGGCAGAACGTCGATGATGTCCTTCAGACGAGCCTTGGGTGCGTTCATTCTGACGTATTTCTTGTCCTCGGCACTGCGCACCGCTTCAAAACGGAACAGCATCTCCTGTAGTGTCTTCCGTTTCTCTTCGTCCATGTTGTGGTTGCCAATGAGCAAGGCTTCGCTCTGCATCACCACTTCCACCTCGCGCAGATTGTTGCTTACGAGGGTTGAGCCGCTGCTTACAATGTCGAAGATGGCATCGGCAAGTCCAATGCCGGGAGAAATCTCTACGCTGCCTGTAATGACGTGAATCTCCGTGTTAATGCCGTGATTTTCCATATAATGTCGAAGTATGCCGGGATAGGATGTCGCAATCTTCTTGCCGTTGAACCATTCAAGACCGTTGTATTCGATGTCCTTTGGTATTGCCAACGAGAGGCGACACTTGCTGAATCCCAAACGTGAGATGATGTCAGCATCCTCGCCGCGCTCAACAAATTCGTTCTCGCCGACAACGCCGATGTCGGCAACGCCGGTAGCTACACTCTGTGGGATGTCGTCGTCGCGGAGATAGAGCACCTCCAAGGGGAAGTTTGACGACTGCACCAGAAGGGTGCGCTTGCTTGAACTGATTTTGATGTCTGCTTCTGCGAGCAGATTCATGGTGTCCTCGAAAAGACGACCTTTTGACTGTACTGCTATTCGTAACATACTTTAATTTTATTATATATTTTGAAAATCACGTTGCAAATTTACGAATTAATGATAGATTGTGCAAGAAAATCACTAATTTTGCACCCAAAAAACAGTATTTTGTTGATTCTAAACATCAAAAACAGGCAAAAAACGTGGTTTTTCCCGACCGTGACGCTTCTTTTATGCATTGCGGCTGCACTTGCTTCGTGTACGGCAAACAGGCAGGAGAAGGTGGTGACGCCTTGGGGGGAGATAACCGACACAATTCCCGATGACGACGATTTCGACCTCGACCAAATCGTTGCCAACGGCGAGATGATTGTTGCCACCATCAGCGGTCCTGCAACCTATTATGACCATCGTGGCAGACAGCTGGGACTTCAGTATATGTTGGTGCAGCGCTATGCTGAAAAGATAGGTGTTGGAGTGAGGGTGGAACTGTGTCGCGACACTCTCGAAATGGTGAGGAAACTCATAGCCGGCGATGTCGACATCTTGGCTTATCCTCTCAAGAAGTCGGACATCATGCTACCCGACGACAGCGTGAAGAATATCGTCTTCTGTGGTGCTGGCAACGACTCCATCGGGCAGTGGACAGTGAACCGCGAGAAGGCGAAACTCTCAAAGTCGCTCGACGAATGGTATGAGCCGAAACTAATGGCTGAAGTGAAGAAGGAGGAGGACTTCCTGCTCAGCACCAGGAGTGTGGTGCGCCATGTCTATGCTCCAATGCTCAACAAGAAGGGTGGGGTGATTTCACACTACGACGCACTCTTCATGACCTACTGTCAGCCCATTCGCTGGGATTGGCGACTCATGGCGGCACAGTGTTACCAAGAGTCGACCTTCGACCCACAGGCACGCTCGTGGGCAGGGGCGTTGGGGTTGATGCAGATAATGCCTGCCACTGCCGACATGCTCGGGCTGCCCCGCGAAAAAATCCACGACCCGGAAAGCAACATTGCCGCTGCGGCAAAATATCTCGGACAACTGGAGGCGAAGTTCAGCGACATTCCTTCACGCCACGAGAAGATGAACTTCGTGCTTGGCAGCTATAATGGCGGTTATCATCACATTCGCGATGCCATGGCACTGACAGAGAAGTATGGAGGCAATCCGCACTCGTGGAACGATGTGAGCCAATATGTGCTGAAGCTGAGCAATCCGCAGTTCTATCGCGACCCCGTGGTGAAGTATGGCTACATGCGTGGCTCTGAGACAGAGGACTATGTGAGGAAGATTCGTCAACGATGGGAAACTTACAAGGGCGTGAAAAGCCCAAGAACAGGATATTCGAACATGATGCCGCAAAAGGCAAAGAAACATAAAAAGAAATATGATGTGTAACATTACATTGGTAGCAGGTGCCCGCCCCAACTTCATCAAGTTGGCACCAATAGTCTGGGCGGTGGAAAAGGCGAAGGAGGCAGGGCAGGATGTTGACTGCAGCCTGGTTTATGTTGGCAGGGAAGACGACCCGTCATTGGAGCCGTCGCTTTTCGGCGATTTGCAGATCCCGCGTCCCGACGTCTTCTTGGGTGTCGACTGCGTGAGTCTCAACGAACTGACAGGTCAAACCATGGGAGCCTTCGACCGTTATTTGAACCAGGCGAAGACCGACGTCGTAGTGGTGGTCGACGACTTGGCGTCGACAATGGCTGTCGCCATAGTGTGCAAGAAGCGTGGCGTCAGGCTTGCCCACCTCGTTGCCGGAACGCGCTCGTTCGACTTCTCCATGCCAAAGGAGGTAAACCGGCTTGTCATCGACGGACTCAGCGACCTTCTGTTCACTGCCGGAGCCGGGGCAAGCAGCATTGTCAGCCGTGAGGGGGCGGAACTTCAAAAGGTCTATATGGTGGGAAACATCATCATCGACACGCTGCGTCATAATTATAATAGGTTTACTCGTCCTGACTGTCTCGATACTTTGGGCGTTGCCGATGGTTCTTATGTCGTGTTTACAATAAACCGCAAGGCTCTGCTTACCGACAAGGACTATCTGCAAAGGATGCTTTCTGCCGTAAACATGTGTGTCGGCGACACGAAAGTCATCGCTCCTTTGCACGGATTGGCTCGCGAGACGATACTGCCACTTGTAGAAGACAAGGCGAACTTCCACGTCGTCGACAGCTTGTCTTACCTTGACTTTGGCTATCTTACCTCGCATGCAAAGGGCATAATAACCGATTCGGGCAACATTGCCGAGGAGGCGACGTTCAACAAGGTGCCGTGCATCACTCTCAACGACTATACCGAACACATAGAGACGGTGGCTCAGGGAACCAATGTACTGGTTGGCTACGACATCGACAAGTTGCAGTCTGCCATTGCCGGAATGACAACGGGCAATTGGAAGCATTCGTCGCTGCCCGACCGTTGGGACGGTCGCTCGTCCGACCGCATTCTTCAAATCATTTGCACCAATTGCCAATGAATTGTTCGGTTATTTTTTTACCGTCGATTATTTATGAAAAATGGGGCTAAGCGACCACAGGGAGCGATAACTTTTTTTATTCCTTCTTACTCCACAAGTTGAGCCCTGCGAAACTTATATTATTAACTGAACTTTCCCACCCTTTAAATGTAGTTGAATATTTAGCGGCAAGGGCTGGGGGTGTGGGCGTCTCGCCCGCACATGTCCGCATGGCTGCTGGGGGTGTGGGCGTCCCGCCCGCACATGTCCGTATGGCAAATCTTTCTTACGTGGTTTTTATATTACCTTGTAGGCGAGGTGCGGGCGAGACGCCCACACCCCCAGCAGCCAGCGCACCCAAAGAGCTGATTGTCTTGAAGCATTAGTTTGCCCGTACTGAAAGTTAAAGGGTGGGAATGTTCAGTTAAGATATGAGCAATACTTTCCTATTAGATTCTGCAATGTCAGGTCGCCTCTGTTGAATCTTTCGGCATCAAGGGGGAGAATGCGCTCAAGCACCTTTGTCTTGCCCTTGAATAGGGCAGTGAGATAATAGGCTTGGTTTTCATTCACAATCTTGATGTCAGAGAATAGTGAAGTAATGTCGCGAGGGTCGAAAACGATGGAATAGCTTGGACGCTTGTCCGCCATAGCCTTGAGTTTGTTGTCAAATCCCAAGGCAGACAGTCGTCCATATAGCATACCTTGCTTGCGAACCACCGTCTCAAGCAACTCTGCCACAACAGAAGGCTCCCATCTGAAATGTGGCCAATTGTCTCTTTCGTGTATGTACATATTTCAGCTCTTTTTGACCCGTTTGCGACGTTATTCATCAAATATCGTCGCATATTTTGCGGCAAAGTTACGAATAATATTCGATATTACAAAATTATTAGATTGATTTAACTTTCGGAAGTAAGTCAAGTTAAAGCAAGTGTCCGATAATTGCTGTTCAATAAAAACATCATATTTCTTTGTCAACAGCAATTTACGCAATTAGACAGCAATTTTCAAAAATAAATATTCACTTAAATTTACGGTACATTAACGAGTATTATACGTTCTATACCTTTTCTTTTTTTTGAACGCGAATTGTCGAAAATTATCCGTAAATTTCCGAAAAAAAAATTGCTGCGCCATATAAGACATGCGCAGCAATTAAATGTCTGAACTTTCCCACCCTATAAATGTAGTTGAATATTTAGCGGCAAGGGCTGGGGGTGTGGGCGTCTCGCCCGCACCTCGCCTACGAGGTAATACATTTTGCGGCTGATGGTGCGCTGTGTGCGGGCGGGACGCCCACACCCCCAGTAGCCCACACCCCCAGCCCTTGCACCTCGGTAATCTCACTCCTCTCTCCACACTCCTCTCTCCTCGAACTTTAATTCTTTAATCTCAAGCGCAGCCATCCCCCCTCCCCAGGGAGGGGTCGGGGGTGGGCCTTTCTTTTAGCTGCCCATTTCGCCATCGTCAGCCACGAACTCCGCGGTCAGAGTCACTGCCTCAGAGGTGGTGACGTAGGTTCGGGTGGCGTTCATGTCGCCGTCGCTCCACTGGCTGAACTTATAGCCGCTCTGTGGCGTTGCCTTCAGCTCCACCTCAGTGTCCGGCTCATACTCGCCGCCGCCGCTCACCGTGCCGTATGCGTCGGGGTTAGCCACGAGGGTGAGGAGATACTTCGTTGCGTCGGGGTCGGCTGGTGCTACAGGCTCGCTTGCCTCGCCCGCGCCCTCAGGCAGCTTGACGTTGTTCTCCTCGTCGAGGTACTTGTAGACGACCTGGCTGACGGTGGAGAGAGCCATGCTCTTCTTCATCTTCATTGCCCACTGGTAGGCTGCGGTGCCCTTCATGCCGTTCTCTGCCGACGGCTTGTTGGCGTTGAGCCATGCCGTCACCGCCATCTGACGGCTTGTGAACTTCTCGCGCTGAGCCATCTGCGCCTCGGTGTATGGACCCTGGTAGGGGTTTGCGAGCTTGGCGAGGTGAATCTTGTTCGAGCTCTTGTTGGTGGCGAAGTAGTCGTTGGAGCCACTGCCATACTTTCCGCTGATGCCCTTGATGACATCGATTGGTGTGATTTTTGCCATAATGTAAATGTTTTTAAATTGTTAAACGATAAATGTTGTTTTGTTAAATCCTGCCCCTTTGCTTCCTTCGGCATTTGTTCGAGATGCCTTCGAGATGCGTTCGAGACGTTGAAGCGCGCTTTGATTTATTTTTACGGTGCAAAGGTACAACAATAATTTCATATATGCAAGTAATCAGCAAATTATTTTCTGTCGGTTAAGATAGTTTAACATTGAATATTGTTTACACTGTTTCCTCTACGCTCTGTAGGGTTGTTGTTATGGTCATGCCATTAAATATGCCATTATGCCAGCTATTATGCCATTAAGAAAATCCCGG
>JBJEAS010000113.1:0-8385 GCA_051869235.1 Prevotella sp. | reverse complement strand
TCCGATGCTCAATACTAACGGCTTAACTCCTTAACTCCTTTAACTCCTTAACTCCCAACAACATGCCATTCAGCCATCGCAAACAATACATACCCGCTGAACCACAATGCCAGGAGTGAGAGGACGCAGGACCAGCTCGAACACGCCGTCGGACGACAAGGGTCTGGCAGGCAATACCACTTCCTTCTCTATCACTCGGGCGGCACCGGCAGGATACATCAGGTCGTAGCAGTGCTGCCAGTTCATGTCCTTGTTGAGGTTTACTGTCTGCGACTCACACCCAGTGAACCCAAGTTCCACATCGTGACCACCCTTTACGAAAGGCATTACGGTGGAGAACACCACCTTTACTTTCATCTTTCCTTCTGCATTAGTGGCACGGAAACGGTAGGCAAGCGATGCGCCATCGACAGGAGCAAGCTGCGGCGTAAGGGTCAGTGCCGATGAGGTCTTGCCAAGATGCGGGACGACATTCCACTCATAGCCGTCGGCAGCTGTGGCAGCGAAATAGTGACGGGCATCAATGTCCACTGCTCCATGCTGCATCTCATGGACCACTCCTCCACGGCGAGCTGTAGCAGGGTCGAGACGCACCACCTTGGGCATCGTATTGAACTGCGGGGCATGCCACGTCGTGTAGCCGATATGGGTCTGCGTCATTATGCCGTCCCACTTGCCGTCGGACATCACCTTGTTGTAATAATGCGTAAGCAACGAGTCGCGCTCGAAGCAATGCTCGGCACGGTCAGCCCAGTCGTTTGCCTCCATATCGTTCAGATTCGCCAAATGTCGGTTCATCGCCACCGAATAGTAGAGGTCGTAGAGGTTGGCAAGGGCTTGGATTGGGAAAAGGATTAGCTGATAGTATGAGGCCCACCCCTGTCCCCTCCCTGGGGAGGGGAAAATACGGAGAGCTTCGGCTTCGAGAGCCATAAACTCGTCGCGATACTGCCTTAGTTCGCCAAGAGGATAGGTGTCCTCGTTGAGCATCTCGGCAGTCACTCGTGCAGCATATTTGTTGTAGAGGTTCAGCAGACGGGCTGCTTCCTTGGCTTTGTCGCCGGCAAACTGACGGCAGAACTGCTCGGTGTAGTCCATGAGGTTGTTCTCGTTGAAGCGGTCGGGATTCCATGCCATGTCCATAAAGAACTGGGTGACGAACTCCGCCGGCTTGATGTCGCCAACATTGGTTATCCACACTCGGTCGATGCCACTCTTATACGCAATGTCCATCTGCTGCCACACATGCTGTATCTGCATCTGCTGCAACCACTTCATGGCGCGGGGAGCACCGTAGTAGCTGAAGTGGTAGTACATGCCAAAGAGGCCATGGTCCACCCCCGGAAGGCCCACCCCCGGAAGGCCCACCCCCGCCCCCTCCCTGGGGAGGGGAGAAGGCTGCGCATGGGAATCCCCCCTCTGGGGGGTGGGGGGGCTTGGTATCTTCCTTATATCCCCCCAATTGTCGTCGCACAGCATCACGATGACATCGTCGGGCACTTGGAAGCCGTCTTCGTAGTAGTCGAGCATCTCGCTGTAGAGGGTCCAAACCAACGGCGTGTCCTTCGCCTTCTTGCCCATCACGCTGTTGATGATTTTCTTCTGGTCGTTGAAGATTTTCTTCAGCAGTCGCATGTTTGCATCCCTGCCACCGGCATCCGCCATCGGACGGTCTTCGTCGCCTCGCAAGCCTACGGTAATCATGCTTTCGTAGTCCTTGGTGTTCTCTATTCCCTCGCGGAAGAACTTCTTCAGTCCTGCCTCGTTGGTCATGTAGTTCCATTCGCCGTTGCCGTAGTTCTGCTTCGTGCGCACCCATTCCTGCTGTGAGCGTTGCATTGGCTCATGGTGTGATGTGCCGACAACGATGCCCATCTCGTGGGCGAGTCGTGGATTCATCGGGTCGTCCCAGTTGAAGCAGTTGCCCTCCAGTGTGCCGTCGGGATTTTGGAACACAGGCACCAAGGGCTTGTACTCCTTGAACGTTCCCCACATTCCAGGCCACAGGAGGTTGGCTTTCATGCGTAACAGGAGTTCATAGACACGCTCGTACATCTTTGAGTTCATGCCGCCGAACTTCAGCCTCGCCCACTTCTGCATACAAGGGTTCTCGTCGTTGATGAAAATGCCACGATATTTCACCTTCGGCTCACCGTCGGTATAAAGCCCCGGCTTAAGATAAAACTCGTCGTGTTGCACCACTGGAATGTCTGCCCACCAGTACCACGGCGACACACCAAGCTGACGCGACAGCTCGTAGACGCCATAGACACAGCCGCGGCGGTCGGAGCCGACGATGAGGAGATGACCCACCCCCGGAAGGTCCACCCCCATCCCCTCCCTGGGGAGGGGGGAAGGCTGCGCATTGGATGCCGCATTGTTTAACCCCCCACGGGGGGGCAGGGGGGCTATAATATACTTTTCCCACTTGCCTTTCAGCTCCTTCTCATCTATCAGTCCTGACTTAATATATTTCCTAATCAAAGGCGACTCAATCGTGCCCACCACGATAGCGCAGCCCTCTCCCCTCCCCAGGGAGGGGTTGGGGGTGGGCCTGCCTACTTTTCTTATATCCTCCCTCAGATTCTTCACCGCATGGTGTACGGCAGGGGCTTCCTTGTCGTCAACCACGACCTTAGCCGAGGCAATGTCAAACCTTACGAAGCCCTGTTGGGGCTTGAATGAAACAAACTGCTCGGCTGCCTCGACACACATGGTCAAGGCAGCGGCAGTCACTAACAATAAATATCTCAAATTCTTCATCTGTATTTTTTAAGGAGTTATGAAGTTAAGGTGTTAAGGAGTTAAGAAGTTAAGGAGTTAAGGAGTTAAGACATTTGTCATGAATCCTATATACCTTTAGCTTCCAATAATTATTAAGCAAAAAGAGTCCGCACTTCACTACCCGAGGCGTGGAGGCGAACTCTTTGGTGCTAAACGAACCAATCTGTCATCCTACATTCTCACGAACTGTAGATGAAACAATCTATAACTAACCAAATAAATGTTATTATACAAGCAATCAATAGCCTGGATTCTGCTCAATCTTAGCATCTGTGTTCGCCTCGATAAACGACTGTGGAATGGGGAACAACGAATAGTGGTCGTCGTAGTCCTTGCCGTCAGCCGAATGTGCTGCAGAATAGTAAGGATTGTATTTCTTCACGCGGGCAGTCATCATGCCAGTGCGCGAGAGAGTCATCTGACGCTGCTCCTCAATACCGAACTCGCGCAGACGCTCGTCGAGGATATAGTCCATATCCATCTGGTCGGCAGTGGCATCGGAGGCGTGGGCGCGGCGGCGAATCACGTTGATGTCCTGTGCAGCCTTGTCCTTCTGTCCCAACTTCACATAAGCCTCGGCACGCAACAGGTAAGCCTCGGGCAGACGGAAGAGATACTGATCCTGATAGGTCTTGCCGGCAGTACCCGTGAGCAACCATGTCGCCTTGTTCTGATACTGTGCGTCAGGATGGTTGAACGGCGACGTACACTTTGTCTGATATGCTCCGATGAAGCGGTTGGGCAGTGCGTCGGGAGCAGAGGTGATGCCAGGCTTGTCCTCGCCGGTCTGTATTGTCCAGCCTTCAGGCAGGTTAGGATTCATCACGTCGAACTCCTCGCCAAACAGCTCGCCATACTCTGCAAGGAAGGCAGGACTGTTGTACTTGAACGAGCGTGGATAGTTGTACTTCGAATTGCGTATGTCGTTCTTGAAGTCGTAGCTGTCCTTGCCACCCCAAATGCCGAGGAAGAAGTGTTCGGTGTTGTAGTAGTTGCCGATGCCACGACCGCCGGTGTAGTCGCCTGTAGGCCATACGAAAGGAGCTATTGCCTTGCCCTCGGCGGCATTGACGAGACGGAACAGTCCAACCTGCGGACCCCACCAACGCTCCTGCCAGAAGTCGCCGTTCACCCAGAAGGCATTGCCTGTGTTGCCTGCACCACCGGTTACGTTTGGCTCAATCTGAACCACCCATATGCCTTCTGTGTTGCCACTGGCACGGTTTTGGTTGTCGCGGCGGAAGAGGTCCCAATATACGTCGCCTTCCTCTGCGGCACGCGAGCCGAAGCGGTCCTTCATCAGGACGAGGGCGGGATTGCTGATCACCCTCGACGCCATGTCGGCGGCAGCCTGGTTGTTGCCTGCTGCGAGATAAAGTTCGGCGAGCAAAACCTGAGCTGCTGGTGCGCTTATCTCACCGTCCTTCACGGCAGTGATGTCGGGAAGGTTCTCGGCAGCGAACTTTGCGTCCTCTATTGCCTGGGCGAGGGTCTCTTCCTTAGAGGCGCGGGTGTAGTCGGTCTTTGGTGCCATCACCTCCTCAAGCACGAGGGGCACACCTCCGTAGTAGTAGCACAGAGTGCGGTAAGCCATGGCACGGAATAGTTTTCCCTTTGCCTCGTAGAGACGCTTTTGGTCGTCGTTCATCGACGAGTTGGGCACTCGTGTCAGCACGGTGTTAGCCTGTGCTATGAGCTTATAGAGGTTTTCCCAGTGCCACTTAGGCAGGTCGGCTGTCGGGTTGAGGTTTGCGGCGAGGTTCGACATTGGAGGGTCGGCCTGAATGGCGAAGTCGGTGCGCAGGCAGTAGGAGTTCATGATGCCGTATGAACCGCAATAGAACTCCTGTCGCACGAGGTTGTAGAGTCCGTTGACGGCAGCGTCGAAGTCGGCTGTTGTCAGGTAGGAGTTGTCGCCACCCATGAAGTCGAGAGGCTTCTCCTCAAGGAATTTGTCTTCATCGCAGCTCACCAGCGATGCTGTTGTGGTGAATGTAGCTGCCGAGAGCAATGTATATAATATGTATTTTTTCATAACTGTATGCTTTATAAAATGATTAGAAGTTTACGTTCAGACCGAAGGTGATGCTTCGCATTACCGGACGGTTGTTGTAGTTGCTGCCCGTTACGATGTCGCGTCCGTTGCCGTCCTGCACTGTCATGTCAGGCTCTGGGTCCCAACCGTGCCATCCTGTCAGTGTGAGCAGGTTCTTGCAGTTCATATAGACATTGATGCCGTCGATGCCAATCTTGTTCATCCATGTCTTTGGCAGGTCGTAGGAGAGGGTTACGTCCTGCAGACGGAGGAAGTCGCGCTTCTCGTAGCGGTGTGGCTTGTCGCCCAAGGCACCGTGCTGTGCGGCGCGGTCGTAGATTCCGTCGGTATTGCTTGGCGACCAGAAGAGGTCGACCTGCTCGGTGAGGTGGTTCTCACGCTTGCCGTTGTCGTCGGGACGAACGTAGAAGCTGTTCTGGCCCAGATAGCCGTTCTTGCCGCCAACCACTGCATAGAGGAAGAAGCTAAGGGTGAGGTTCTTATAGGTGAACTTGTTGAGCAAGCCCATGCGTGCGGCGGGGTCGGTCTTACCAATAATGGTGCGGTCGTCGGCATCAATCTTGCCGTCTTCGTTCACGTCAACCACGCGGTAGTTGCCAGGATAGAAGCCTTCAGGAATGTCGTCGCCAAGCTGGTAGATGCCGTCCACCTTGTAGTCGTAGATGGCAGAGAGCGACTCGCCGATGAAGAGGCTGCTGGCTGTCATGTCGTCCTCAACACCATCGCCGTCGGTGTCCTTGCCAACGAGCGACTTGATCTTGTTCGAGTTGTGTGAGATGTTGAATGTGGATGTCCACTCGAAGTCCTTCGTCATTATGTTGCGTGAGGTAAGGGTAAGCTCTATACCTGTGTTCTGTATCTTACCTACGTTGGAGCGAATGGTGGTGAAACCGGTTGTTGACGGAATAGCCACGTCGAAGAGCAGGTCGCGGGTTGTGGTGCGATAAGCCTCAACCGTACCGCTGAGTCGGTTGCCGAAGAGCGAGAAGTCGAGACCGAAGTTGAAGCCGGCGGTCTTCTCCCATTTCAGGTCGGCATTGCCGAGCGATGCGAGTTCCTGACCGAGGACACCCGATGTGGCACCGTTGCCGAAGACGTAGCTGATGCTTGAATTTACGCGAGAGAGCGACGAGTATATTCCAGTCTGGTTACCGCTGACGCCGTAGCCTCCACGCAGTTTCAGATGGTCAACCCAAGAGACGTTGAACCAGCTTTCCTCTGATGCCACCCAACCAAGGGCTACAGACGGGAAGACGGCAAACTTATTGTTGGCGGCGAAGCCTGAGAAACCGTCGCGGCGAACCGTTGCCGTTACGAGATACTTGTCGTCGAACTTATAGTTGACACGGAACATCTGATAGAGCAGCGACGACTTCCATGCGTCGGAGTTGGTGTATTGCTCCTTGCCCTGCTCAAGGCTGTTGAAGCCCATGGTCAGACGTGCGAAGTTCTTTGCCTCGGCACCGGTATAGGTGTATTTGCGGCGGCTTGCACCATAGACGAACGTGGCTCCGATGTCGTGCTTGCCGAACGAGTTCTGATAGTTCACGATGTTGTCGAAAGTCCAGTCGTAGTAGATGGAGCTGTTCTTGTATGCCTGTCCTGTAGGATAGTTTGAGTACTTGTTGGCATAGTTGTGCTCATAGACGCGGTAGTTGTTACCGAAGTTGAAGCGGTAGGTCAAGCCCTTCAGCGGCAGCTGGAACTCAGAGTAGAGGTTGCCGAAGAACGAGTTCTGACGCTCCACGTCGTCGGCATAGGTTCCCATGTATGGGTTGTCGCGCATTGCGCCACCCATTGGATAAGGAACTATTTCGCCGTTCTCGTCGTAAGGATAAGAGAATGCGCTCTGGCTGATGAGGAACGGGAGATAGGTCTCGGCACCGTCCTTGTTGACAAACGAACCAAAGGCCTGCACGCCAGCCTTCCACCACTTGCGTGGCTGCACGTCGACATTTACGCGGATGCTGTTGCGCTTGAAGTCGTCGTTGAGCATCATGTTCTTCTGGTCGGTATTGCCTACGGAAATCATGTAGGCGGCGGTCTCGTTGCCACCAGAGATGTTCAGCTTGTTCTCGAAGATGTGGCCTGTGCGTGTGAACTCGCCCCACCAGTCGTAGTCGGTGTCGATGAGGTTGCCGTTCTCGTCGCGCATATATGCGTCGGGGGCAGAGGCTGCGAGGTCGAAGTCGGGGTTGTCCTTCGTGTACCCCGACTCTTCGGTGTATGCCTTGTTCCACTGCACGTCCTTCATCCACTGTATCATGCCCGCGCGGTTCATTGGCTTGAGGTCCTTGGTTGGGTTCTGAATACTATAGGAAGAGGAGAACGTAATCTTTGCCTTGCCCTGCGCTCCCTTCTTCGAGGTGATGAGCAGAACACCGTTGGCAGCCTGAGCACCATAGACGGCTGTTGCCGAAGCGTCCTTCAAGACGTCGACGCGTTCGATGTCGGCAGGGTTGATTGACGACATGTCGCCAGTATAGATGATTCCGTCGAGTACGATGAGCACGTCGCGGCTACCGGAGATGGTGTTGCGTCCACGAATTTGGATTGACGGCGAGCCACCGGCGGTAGACACCTGACCGATGTTCAGTCCCGGCACGGTTCCCTGCAGAGTCTGCATGAGGTTGGTGTTCGGAGCCTTCTCGAAGTCTTTCAGGTTTGCACTCATCACTGCTCCCGTGAGGTCGCTCTTCTTTGCCGTACCGTAACCGATGACCACCACTTGGTCGAGCAGCTGTGCGTCCTCGGCAAGTTCCACCTTAATATTGCTCTGTCCCTTCACGTCAATGTCCTTTGTCTTGAATCCGAGATAGGACACGGAGATTGTAGCGTTCTGCTTCACCGTGATGGTGAATTGTCCGCTGAGGTCAGAGACGGTACCGTTCTGCGTACCTTTTTCTACAATCGATGCACCAATGATTGGTTCACCGTCGGTGGCAGAGACCACCGTACCTTTCACTTGTCTGTTCTGTCCCCATGCCGTTAGGCTAAGGAACATCATCAACAGGAATAACAGTTTACTTTTCATACATTAATTATTTAGTTTATTATTATTTGTAATTCACAGGTTTTCGACACTGCAAAATTAGTGCTTATTAGACAATCTATGTATGAAATTCATATCAAATGGCTTGAAATTCCTATCACTCCCATCTTTTCCTCACATTTGTAACATTTTCCCTCTCGGCATGATATTTTTTCGTGTTTTTTTAACGTGCGTCACTTGCCGTATTCGCTCGGCTTCACGCCGTAATACTGCTTGAACACGGTGGAGAAATAGGCTTGGTCGCTGAATCCCACGCTGTAGGCAACCTGCGTCACGTTCACCTTGCCCTCTCGCAGCAGTCGCTCTGCCTGCTCCATGCGTATGTTGCGCACAAACTTGGCAGTAGACACTCCCGTCTGCTCCTTTATCTTGCGGTGAAGCTGGGCACGGCTCATGCCGACATCCTGAGCCAAGGTGTCAACATTGAAGTCGCAGTCACCAAGATGGGCATTCACCGACTTCATGACTCGCTTCATGAGTTCTTCGTCATAGC
>JBJEAS010000112.1:0-8557 GCA_051869235.1 Prevotella sp. | reverse complement strand
TATTCAAAATGACCGCATAAGCGAACTGTGTTCAACCGTACAGGTCGAAATAATTTCCTATTTCAGTCTATAGCCAATGCCAATCGGCTGACGATGATAAACAGAAAGGCGGCAGAGACAACACTTCAAATATTATTGGCTTATGCCAATTGTTAAATCAAACGTTTATTTTTTAACACTCTGAACAATGGAGCACTGCAAAGTGCTCTAAATCAGATGTGTGCCCTAAATTGAGTGCTTACAAAAGTATTCTGAATGCTGACAACAGGACGAAAATGTCGTTCTATAAATTCCTTGACCATCGCTATGGATTCTCTGCAAATCATGCCTTGCAGCCGGAGCTGATAGAAGAATTGGACAAACTTGATGAGATTCATCTTTTATTGATAGAAGGTATTGAAGACAAGACACTTATTGATAAGAGACTGATAAATATGATTATTACTGCAATAATAAAGATTATAACTCAGAAATAAAAAATGAATACACCGATGATTTCAATAATTGTTCCTGTATATAAAGTACCGGAACAATATCTGCGGCAGTGTATCGAGAGCTGCATTAATCAAACCATGAATGAGATTGAGATTCTTCTCGTGGATGACGGCAGTCCCGATGATTGCGGAAAGATATGTGATGGGTATGCGGCGAAGGATGCCAGAGTGAGTGTGATACACAAGGAGAATGGAGGATTGGTATCTGCAAGGAATGCTGGATTTGATGCCGTAAGGGGTGAGTGGCACATGTATGTTGATGGAGACGACTGGATAGATCTCGATACTTGTGAGAGTATTTTCAAAGTTCTCAATAAATATGAGGACATTGATGTAGTCTTTTGGAAGTGCATACAGGAACTTGGTGAAAAGTCTATTAAAGGGAAATGGGAATGGCCTTGTCAGGAGGATGAACATTTGTACTCAGGAGACGAATGTGCTGAACTTGCACGAAACGTTCTTGTATATAAATCTGGAATAGCCACAGCGTATTGTAAATTAATACGCACAGAATATGCCAAAAAGAATGGGATAAGGCATGATGACAGACTTAAACAAGGCATGGAAGGTACGGAATTCTCTCTTAGGGCATTCTATCATGCAAAACGTGTCCTTTACATAAATGCATATTGGAATCACTATCTTTTCAATCCTTCTTCAATATCAAAGCTTGGCAGTGAATTTAACGCAAATTGCATAACTGACTGCGTAAGGGTCATGGAAGAAGATATTGCTTCATTCCAGAAGAAAGAGGTTTTCGAGCAAACTCTCTATCAAAGGGTGGCCTATGCTCTGATTGCCACTGGCCTCAGTACATATTTTCATCCTTCAAGCAAGGAAGGTTTGTGGCAAAAGAATCGGAAATATGCAAAATATATAAATGATTATCCTTTCTATTCTAAAGCCATATATAAATGTGGTACTGATGGTATGGACAGACAAAGAAGGATTGTTCTGCTAATGTTGAAATTAAAATTGTATTTCTTACTTCAGATAGTGGCTTCCGTTAAAGCATACTATCTGAGGAAAGGAAAATTTGATTATTGATATGATACACAAGAAAATAGCACTCGTTACATGTTATTTCCAGCCAAACTATGGTAGCCAGCTGCAGGCGTTTGCCACGCAGGAGGCTTTTGTGAAGTTAGGACTGGAGCATGAGACAATAATGATAGACGGACTGTTGCCGGAAATAAACAAGGCGAAATATCGGTATTTCCTTAGCAAAATGCTGGATATTAATACAGTGAAGGACAAGATGGCTACGGTGAGAAAACTGATAGCCAAGAAACGGAATCCAGAATATGCCAGGAACTTGGAAGTGAGACATGGGATGTTCAAGGACTTTGCGGCTAACAGGTTCGCCTTGTCTGAAAGATACGACAGCAAGGCTTTGTTGGGCGAAAAGGCTAAGGACTATGCGGCTTTTGTTGTGGGTAGCGACCAACTGTGGCTGCCTTCTAATATCGCGGCTGACTACTATACACTGAACTTCGTGCCTGACGATGTCTGCAAGATTGCGCTTGCCACAAGTTTTGGCATTTCCGTGCTTCCTGAGAAATACGGAAAGATTGCCAACAAGTTTCTGAACAGGATAGACTATGTGTCTGTTCGGGAAACTTCGGGACAAAAACTTGTGAAGCAGTGGGCAGGAAGGGATGTGCCTGTGGTATGCGACCCTACCATTATGTTTGACGCTGAGGAATGGAAGAGTGCACTCGGTGCAGATGGTGATGGAAGGAGATTTGCCAATGAAGAGAAGTATCTCTTTGTGTATTTCCTTGGTAACAATCCATGGGAAAGGGATGTTGTAAGGCGAGTGCGTGAAGCGACGGGTCTGATAATTGTGCAAATAGCCCATAGCGACGAATATGTGAAGAGCGATGAGGGCTTTGCCGACTTTACTCCATATAATGTTGGACCGAAGGAGTTTGTGGAACTGATTAGGGATGCGGAATATGTGTTTACAGATTCGTTCCACTGCTCGGTGTTTTCTATGCTTAACGGCAAGAGGTTCTTCACGTTCCCTCGATACAGCAGTGACGGTCCAGCTTCGACAAACGGCAGGTTATACTCTTTGCTCTCGTTGGTGAAACAGGAGAAGAGGATGGTAAGGAAGTCGGATAACTTCAATGTGGCTGAAAGGCTCAGGGAAAAGGTGGACTATGACACGGTGTATGGCGAACTGGACAAACTGCGCCAGTTTACATGGGAATGGTTAAGAAATGCACTGAAAGAAAAGAATATTTTATGATAACGATAAAGGACAAGAAAGATTGCTGCGGATGCTGGGCTTGTGAGAATGCCTGTCCGAAACACTGCATTGAGATGAAAGAGGACTTTGAGGGCTTCCGTTATCCTGTGGTGGACGAAGATAGCTGCATTGATTGCGGGCTATGTGAGAAGGTGTGCCCGATTATCAATGTTGAGACAGAGAAACCTTCTGCTCAGAATGCTTTTCTGTTGCAACACAAGGACAAGCAGGTGTTGCGGGAAAGTACCTCAGGAGGCGCATTCACGGCTCTTGGTGAATGGGTAATCAGTCAGGGAGGTGTGGTCTTTGGAGCTGCATTCACAGATGATTTTACGGTGAAGCATGTAATGGTTGATAAGGTGGAAGACTTGAAGCGATTCCGCAACTCTAAATATGTGCAGAGCCTGATAGGCGACTCTTATTCGAAATGTAAAGAAATGTTGAGGGGGGGGGGGTAAAACAAGTATTGTTCAGTGGAACTCCTTGCCAGATAGAAGGACTGCTGAGATTTCTGCGCAAGCCTTACCCGAACTTGCTTTTGGTGGATGTAGTGTGCAGGGCTGTGCCTTCGCCTCTTTTGTTAAGAAAATACATTGACTACAGGAAGGGCAATAGCCTATCTGACATAAGGAACATAAGTTTTCGCGACAAATACTATGGCTATCAATATTCGTCTTTTACCTTTGCTCATGATGACTGTAGTGAAGACTATCACAGAGGTGTGGAGAGCGACCCTTATCTGAGGGCTTTCTTCTCGAACACGAGTGTCAGACCGTCGTGCTACGACTGTAGGTTCAAGAAAAGATACAGGGTGAGCGATCTGACGATATGGGACTGCTTCCAACCCGACATTTTCGGCATAGACAAACTTGAATATGACTTTAGCTATGGAGTGACACGAGTGCTTGCCCATACCGACAAAGGGCGAGAGGCGTTGGAAAACATTAGGCAATATGCGACGATTAAAGAAATAGATACAGAGAAGGCTGTGAAAGGCGTGAGAGAGATGGTGGAGTGCGTGCCTATGAATGTGCGCCGAGCTGATTTCTTCCGTGACCTCGACAGCATTGGATTTGAAAGAACAATAAACAAATATTTCCCTGTCACGATAAAGGTAAGGGTGGAAAGACTGATAAGGGTCAGCTTCTTCAAACTTGGCATATACTATGCCGCAAAGAAACTGTTCAAGCTGCTCTACAAGAACAAGAAGAACCAAAAGTCATAGACTGCCTTTGTGAAATGCTCTATCGTGGGAGGAATGAATACTGACCATGATAGAGATTAAAGACAAGAAAGAATGTACTGGTTGTACTGCCTGCATGGCAACCTGCCCCAAGCAGTGCATCACGATGAAAGAGGATGAGGAGGGTTTCCTTTATCCTCATGTGAATAAAGACGTATGTAATGGCTGTGGTGCCTGCAACAAGGTTTGTCCTGTGCAATCGCCGATATTGGAGGAGCCTTTTGAACAGAAAGCGTTTCTGTTTCAGCATAAGGATGAAAAGATACTTCGGGAAAGTACATCGGGGGGATTGTTTACGGCATTGGCAACGTGGGTGATTGAACATGGTGGTGTGGTTTATGGTGCTGCATACGATGATGGTTTTGTCATCCGGCATGTTGGCATTGACAGTATTGAAGGTTTAAGAAGGTTCAGAAACAGCAAGTATGCGCAGAGTGTTGTGGGAAACTCATTTGTTGAGGTTCGTGAACAGCTTAGAGCTGGCAGGAGGGTGTTGTTTAGCGGCACTCCGTGTCAGTTGGAGGGACTACACAAATTTCTGCATCGTGACTATGATAACTTACTGAAGGTTGATGTAGTGTGTCATGCCTGTCCTTCTCCATTAGTTTTCCGCAAATATACCGATATGGTAGCTGGCGGGGATTTGAAAGGGATAAAGGATATAAGGTTTAGGGACAAGGCGTATGGGTATAAGTATTCGGTGATGGCTTTTGTGGGCAATGACGGATATATATATAAAGAAGGTATAGATACAGATGTTATGCTGAGGGCATTCTTCAACAACATATCACCTCGTCCTTCATGCTTTGCCTGTCCTGCCAAGAAGCGTTATCGCAAGACGGACTTTACGATATGGGACTGCTTCGATGTGGGTAAGTTTAGCAAGGAGTTGGACAATGACAAGGGAGTGACAAGGGCTTTAGTACATTCGGAAAAGGGACGGCAGATATGGGAGGAAATAAAGGCTTTTGGTATATCAGAAGAGATTGATGCCAATGCTGCTGTAGAGGGTGTAAAGGAGATGGTGAAATCAGTGGAGATGAATCCTCGGCGTGCCGATTTCTTTCATGATTTGAATACTATGACGGCAGATGAATGTTTCAGAAAGTATTTTCCAGTGACAATGAGACATAGGGCTGAGAAGTTTGTGAGGTTATGGAGCGCAAGGCTCGGACTTTATAAGGTGTTGAAAGGAATGTTCAAGATGGTGAATGGGGGAAGGGAGATAAAGAGGTGATGAATGATGACTGTTTAAATGCAGAAAATGGGGAAAAGCAGTATGATTATTGATTATTGATTAATGATTATTGATGAAAATCTCAGAAAAGTTTGGAGAATTGGATTTTTATTCGTAATTTTGCACTCGTATTGTGAAATGAAATAGCTGGGTTATGGCACGTGAGCGTAAGATAATTGATGATGACAGGATGAGGAGCTATTCTTCAGCCTTTTCGCGTAATGTGTTTTCTGCAATCGTTTCCTATTCCGATTTTTCGCAATTGAATTGGCTTCTACGTAAATATGATGATAATTTTTTTATGGAGAATACATATATGGATTATATGTCTTATCTCTATAAACATCTGATTCGTTCATACCGTTGTGAATATGTTTTCAAAAACGAAATAATCAATCAGATTCTTCTAAAAAAGTATGGAACGAGGAATACGATTGCATTCAACGAATTTAAGGTGGGGGATTCTATTGTAGATCTTGCAATGATGAATGGTGAAAGCAAGGCTTTTGAAATTAAAACGCCTCTTGATAGCCCTCGAAGGCTTAAGAAGCAAATGAGGGACTACAAGAAGGTGTTTAATAAATGCTATTTGGTAGTGGATGCTGATGAATGTGAATATTATGCTGAAATAATTGATGATTACGTTGGCATTGTTGCTTTGTCATTCTTAAGAGGTCGTATCAGAGTTGAAGAAATCCGACCTGCATTGAAAAGGGATGCTATCGATGGTTTGACTGCTATGAAATGTCTTCGGACATGTGAATATGAAAATATTATCAGGCATTTTTATGGTGAGCTACCTTCTGTCCCTGCATACAAAATGTATGAAGCATGTTCGGATTTGATTTGTAAGGTTGATTCGGCAAGTTTGAACCTACTATTTCTCGAAGAAGTAAAAAGGAGGAAAAGCGCAACTGAACGGCTGAAGAGTTTCCCGAAGGAACTTCGACAGATGATGTTGTCGTTGAATCTTAGTCCAACTAATGAGAGATTATTGATTGAAAAGTTGAATAACAAGATAAATAGCAAAAGCCCATGTATTACCCGTATCTAAGAGGAAAACAGTTTGAACTTCTCGGTTTGAGAGAGTTTGCTATGGGAAATCAGAACAACTCAAAAATTGTTCCGATTATTGAACCTGTTAAGCAACAGGTCAAATCCGTTAATGTGGCATTAGATGCTATGATAGACAACAGGGTGAAGTTTGCAGTTGTACTAAATCCTATGGATGGCGACTTCAAGCATATTGCGGATAATGACATTATCAAACATCTTCCTCGCCTATCGTCTGAAAAGGAGGCTTGGATACCCTCTTATATATATCGGAATAATGGAAAGAAATTATTGGAGCATGCCGATGCAAATGGGTTGGAAGGACTGATGATAATATTTCCTAATGGCGCTAATGTGAATGATACAAACACAATGGATTTCTTACAGAATGACAAAATTAAGTTTATCGTTTCCGGTAATCTGGGGGCTAATCGTTCTACAAGGGTGAAGTTGCTGAGAATTGGGAAGTCGGTTATATCATTAGAAGAGCGATTCAAAGATTTGACAAGAAATGCTGACTATGCAAACAACCCGGATGAGATGTTCAGCGAGGATTTCTCTTTTTATAAAGATGATGGTCTTGCGGGTTTCGCAGATTATACTACAATGGGAAAAGACCTCGTGGAAGGGGGGATGTCGCCATACGCCATAGCTATTCATCTTACTTATCAGAAATATGATGAACAGATTTTTGTGCATCATTTCGTTTCGGACAACAACTATCTACGGACAAATATAAGAGGTAAATTCCATGAGGCTGCAATAAAGATTGAGCCTTTTTATCGTGACGGCGGATATGTCCACACATCTGCAGTAGATGAATTGATAGAAAAGGCGAATTCTGACAATGGGTATCCTGGTTTGGGGTATATCAAGAAACTTAGCCTAATGAATCATTTGGAACTTCTTAATCGAATAATGACTGATTAGCCGTATGCAGATTTGTGAAAGTTGTTTTAATGATGACGAGTTACGGCTTGCAATCCAACAGGAGCACAGGGAAGTCGGAATTTGTGATGCTTGCGGAAGAAATACAATGGTGACAGATGCAGAAATGCTAAGTGATTTCTTTGGCGAGGTACTATCTCTTTTTGTGCCTTGTGAAGATGGTTTGGATGTTGTAACTCTGCTCCAACGGGATTGGAGTCTGTTTGTAAGCGATGAGGCAGGACGGATAATAGTTGGATATTTCTTGGCAGAGGGAGATTTCGGTTATACAGTTGCTGATAAGGTCGGGTATTCTGATATTATTACCCGGACTGTGAAAGAATGGGATATATTAAAGGAGAGGGTAATGACCCAAACTCGTTTTTTCACAAGTTTGTCTTCTTTTGAAAAACTTGGTCTTATTAGTTACAATATGACTATCCCTCAGAATACCTCATTATTTAGGGCGAGAGTAATACCATCAGGCAAATCAATGCTTGGTATAGAAGAAATGGGATGTCCTCCTGCTGACAAGGCAACAGCGGGGCGAGCTAATCCGATGGGAATACCTTATTTGTATTTAAGTAAGAATGAAGAAACCACATATTACGAGGTTCGCGCCTTGTATCTTGACCGATTGGTTATTGGAACCTTTTCCACTTCGCGTGAACTGAAGATTATGGATTTTACAAAGCCACTAAGCCTTTATGTGGCCAATCTGCAGTCATCGGATTTGGCAATGGAGGTCTCTAAATATTTGCTTCTTCAAAGAATCAGCAAGGAATTGTCGAAACCGCTTAGAAGGTTTGACACTGAGCTTGAATATGTGCCGACCCAATTGATTTGTGAGTTTTGCAAATTACATGAGATAGATGGAATTATGTTTAATAGTTCCCTTCACAAAGGTGGAGTTAACGTAGTGCTTTTTGATGCTGATAATGCAGAATGCACGGCTGTTAAGCAGGTTGAAATTAATAGAGTTGACATATCTTCTGTGTTTGAATGACAATATAAGGACAGGTGACAGGACACTGTGCTGCAAGCAATGATTGACATGGTCAGTGAGGTATTCACTCATCTGTTTAATGCTGAGTTCCGTGCGTGGAAGTATGGGCCGGTCATCATCGAAATACATGACAGATATAAGGCAGACGATTTGCATGAAGACATTTCGGAGGAAAGCTTGTCAAGATGGAAGGAATGCCTTGATTACATTTTCACAGAGTTCGCTTCCAAAAAGTCAATGAGTTTGGTATCATTGACGCATGGGGAGAAGTCGTGGATAAGGGCAAGGGCAGGAATACAGAAGTATGAAAGAAGCGACGTCCCAATGAAATTGTCGGACATAT
>JBJEAS010000111.1:39138-95003 GCA_051869235.1 Prevotella sp. | reverse complement strand
GACATTCCAATATATCCACGACCTTAAATCTGTATGTTCATCCCAATATGGAGCAAAAGAAACGCTGCATCAACAAGATGTTGAGGTCGTTGTGGATGTAATATTGTCAGACGTGTCGGATGTGCTGTCAGAAAGTTGAAGAAATATTTATTTTTTTTGTGTCGGGAATGTCTTTGGATTAGGACGTTCCCGACTTTTGTTTTGTCAGATGGAGAAAATTGTCAGATTTCGGTGTCAGATATCTGACAAAAATTGTCGGCTGATTCCATAAAAGTGAAGGTTCGCCAAAACGGGGAACGAGATTCCCAAACTTGCTGAAACCTTTGCAAGCCTGGACATAAGCAATTGTGGAAGAAGGGCTGCTAACAGATTCTCTAACATCCAAAAATATGCAATTATGGCAATTTTAAATGGAATGTTTTCAAAAATGAATGGTTCGGCAGGAGCCGTGACCTTCAAACAAACAAACGGTAGAACCATCGTATCGGAGAAGGCTACCACAGTAAAAAACACTCGCACCAGCGCACAGCAGAAGCAGCGCATGAAGTGGGCTAATCCCGTACAGGTGTACAAAGGTGTGTCACCATACCTTCAGAGAGCCTTCGAGAACAAGTCTGCTAATGTCAGCGACTTCAACATGTTTGTCAAGAGAAACGTTGGAAACAACACTGTTTATCTGACCAAGGCTGAAGTGGAAGCTAACGCTTGCGTGGTTGCACCTTACACCATCACAGAAGGCAGTTTGGCACGCATTGTGACAAGTGGTGAAGGCGCAGACACCGTGACAGACATCAAGCTCGGCAACCTCACCATTGACGAGAGTACCACGGTGGCAGACTTGTCGAAGGCTATTGTGAACAACAATGCCGGCTACGATTTCGGAGAGCAACTGTCGTTCTTCTCCCTACTTCAGAAGAGCGACGCTGTGACAGGAATCCCATACGTCTCTTTCAACGCAAGCTGCATAGTGTTGGACAAGTTCAACTCTGCAAAGCTCTCAGACGTGGTGAACATGGCAGGCTTTGCTTCAGTAGGTGGCTATCTCGGACACGGTGAGGATGAAGGCGATGGAGGTTTCTGCTGGATTCACTCCAAAGCGACAAACGCAGGGGTGAAGGTGAGCCCACAATCGCTCATAGTCAGCAATCCACTGCTCGAGAACTACACTGGGGCTGACGCCTACAAAAGGGCTGTCGCAACCTATGGAGGAGAAAACACTGTTTTCTTGCGTCCTGACAGTACTGCTGAAAGTGGAACAACAGGAAGTGGAACTACCAACGGTGGAACATCGGGAGGTCAAGACTCTGGAACCTCAGATGCTGGAAACGATGGCGACGGCGACATGGGAGCTTAGTGTTTATTACTTATTAAAACGGGGAAAGAGCATCTTTATGGTGCTCTTTTCCCATTTTTATGATTTTACATACTGGTTGATGTGATATGTAAGGTTGAGATGATAAATGACGAGTAGGTGTTATTTCCGACTTGTATGGCGGTTGCACCTTTACCTTTATGCGCCCTTGACGCAGCGTTTTTGCCGCTGAGAAGGGGGAAAAAGGTGCTAAAAGTTGCGGGCATAGAAAAATAGTTGTATATTTGCCGCCAAAACTTCAAATAACCATGGATTATCAGCAAATAATAGAGAATATTTTGGTTGAGGTGGAGCCGCTGCGTGGAAAGGGATGTCAAGCCACATATATTCCTGCGCTGGCAAATGTGAATCCCGACCAAGTGGGACTGTGCATGGAAACCATCGACAACCGTCGATTCTGCTGTGGAAATGCCGACAGGCGTTTTTCAATACAGAGCATAGCAAAGGTGTTTGCCCTTGCCTTGGCTTTAGGCATCGAGGGCGAGGACGTATGGAGGAGAATGGGGCGTGAGCCTTCGGGGACGGCATTCAATTCGCTTATGCAGCTTGAACTGGAAAAGGGGAAGCCGCGAAATCCGTTCATCAACTCGGGAGCCATAGTGGTGGCAGACATTCTCATGGCGAGACTAAGGGATGCCGAAACAGACTTCCTCAACTTCGTAAGGAGCTTGGCGGGTAGCGACACCATTGACTACAACTGCGAAGTGGCTGAATCGGAACGGCAACAAGGCTACCTCAACGCTGCCATAATAAACTTGCTGAAATACCACGGCAACATAGAGGGCGACATTGAGCAGGTGCTGCATTTCTACTTCCTCATGTGCAGCATAGAGATGAGCTGCACGGAACTTGCACACGCCTTCCTGCCCTTTGCCGACCATCACAAACCTTTTGTATATGGAGGCATAAGTCTGTCGATGTCGAAGATAAAGAGAATTAATGCCGTGATGCAGACTTGCGGATTCTATGACGAGGCAGGCGACTTCTCTTATCTCGTAGGCTTGCCGGGAAAGAGTGGGGTGGGCGGTGGCATTGCAGCCGTTTTTCCAGGTTTGTATTCCGTGGCGGTGTGGAGTCCTCGACTCAACGGGAAGGGGAATTCGGTTATAGGAATGAAGATGCTTGAACTGCTGACGACGCAAACCGAACAGTCGATATTCTGAGCGCAGTGTGGGACTATTGCTGCAGGAACGTCTTCGTCCTGACCTCGTCGAGAATGGAAAGCAGCTCGGATGTAGTGGTGGCACGAAGCATGGCGATGCGAGTCTGACGAAAGTCGGGAATGCCCTTGAAAATTGGTGAGGCGGCGAGATGGCGGCGGGTGTGGAGTATGCCACGATATTCGTCGATGCGTTCGACATTGATGCGGAGCTGCTCCTTAAGCACTTCGAGTTTCCAGCAGTTGTCCATTGCGGGGTCGGGGTCGCGGTGTTGGAGATAGTCGTTGATTTCCTTGAAAATCCATGGTCGTCCGAAGGTGGCACGACCAATCATGACGGCATCGACACCGTAGTCGTTGAAAGCCCGCTCGACGTCTTCTGGCGAGCAGATGTCGCCGTTGCCTATGATGGGGATGTGGATGCGTGGATTGCGCTTCACCTCGGCAATGGGTTGCCAGTCGGCACTGCCAGTGTACATCTGAGAGCGTGTCCGACCATGAATGGTGAGGGCGGCAATGCCACAGTCCTGCAGTTGTTCGGCAAGGGTGGGGATGATGATGTTGTCGGCTGTCCAGCCCAGTCGCGTCTTTACCGTCACAGGCAGTTTCACAGCCTTGACCACCTCGCGTGTGATGTCGAGCATGAGTGGAATGTTTTGTAACATTCCAGCCCCTGCACCTTTTCCCGCCACTTTCTTCACAGGGCAGCCGAAATTGATGTCGATAAGGTCGGGACGAGCCTGTTCTACAATCTTTGCCGCCTCGACCATGTCTTCTACGCTGCGTCCGTAGATTTGTATTCCTACGGGGCGTTCTTCGTCGCTTATGGTGAGTTTGTTCACCGTTGACTTCACCGACCTTACCAGTGCTTCGGCACTGACAAATTCGGTGTAGACCATTGAAGCTCCGTAGCGTTTGCACAGCAACCGGAATCCGATGTCTGTAACGTCTTCCATTGGTGCCAGGAATACTGGCTTGTCTCCAAATTCTATGTTTCCTATTTTCATTGTCTTCTTTTTTTGTTCTACCTTCCACCCTCTACCCTCTACCTTCTACCCTCTACCTTCTACCCTCTACCTTCTACCCTCTACCCTCTACCTTCTACCCTCTACATTAACAAATGATACGTTCCTCCCGCCAATGGGCGTACGATGCCAGTCATCTCGAGTTCGAAGAGGAGCTGGTTGAGTGTGGAAATGGGGAGGCCTGTCTTTACTATCAGGGTGTTGAGTTGCAGGTCGCCGAACCGTTGCAGGTTGTCGACAATGAGCTGTTGGTCGGGGGTGAGGGTGGGGAACAGCTCACGCTCAATGCCCCTCGACTTCGCCTTGAGAAGAAGGGCATCGGTCTGCCATCCCATAGCAGCCACGAAGTCGTCGGCGGATGTAAGGAGTGTGGCGCGATTGTCACGGATGAGATTGTTGCAGCCTTCCGAGTATTTGTCGCTGGCACGACCTGGGAAGGCGAAGACCTCACGGCCATAATCCTGAGCTATGCGGGCTGTTATGAGGCTTCCTCCGTGCTTTGCCGACTCGATGACGATGCAGGCGTCAGACATGCCTGCCACGATGCGGTTTCGGCTGATGAAGTTAATACGGTCAATCTTTGTTGCCGACATATATTCTGTGAGCAAGCCGCCTTGAAGCACCATCTGCCGTGCCGTGTCGCGGTGAGCCTGCGGATAGAGAGTGTCGAGACCGTGTGCCAAAACGCCTATTGTGTCATAGCCGTTGTTGAGAGCCTGGCGATGGGCGTTGATGTCGGCACCGTAGGCAAGTCCGCTGACAATGAGGACATTGGGACACTGCTGCCGCAGGGATGCTATGAACTTGGTGATGGTGTCGATGCCGTAGGAAGTGCAGTGGCGTGTGCCAACGATGCTGACCACATGTTGCGCATTGATGTCGGCATTGCCTTTGTAGAAGAGTGCTATAGGAGCATCGGGACAGTTGTTGAGACGCTGCGGATAGCTGTCGTCGCCAAAGCATAGGATATTGATGCCGTGGACGTTGCAGAACTCCATTTCCCTCTCGGCAATGGCAATGGCTTCGCTCCAGTCGCAGCCTATGACCTCACGCAGCCGCTGCGAGCAATCGGGCATGATGGAACAGAGGTCGTTGCGATGTGCAAAGATCTCCTTGCCGTTGCCCGCTTCCTGAACAAGGCGAAGCATGACTTCCGGATTGACATAGCCGATGCGCGTCAGTGCCAGCGTGAAAAGTTTCTCTTCTTCAGTCATTTTTCACTCCTCTCTCCACTCTCCTCACTCCTCTCTCCACTCTCCTCACTCCTCATATTCCCCAACAACGCCTTGTCGTATTCCTCGCTGTTGGCGAGACGGCCGTTGACGAGGCATACGATGTCGATGTCGCCGTGGAAGCAGAGCTTCTCGTCGCTGGCCCGGAAGATGTCCTGTGTGAATACATATTTCAGCCCTTCCTTCTTCAGCGCAAGGCGCGAGATGAACTCGTCGTCGCACGTCAGTGGAGTCTTGAACTTCAAGTTCATTCGTGCCACCACGGCATCTATTCCCTTGCTGTGCATCTCCGAGAAGCTCAGTCCGCATTCTTTAAGGAATAGATGACGTGTGTGTTCGGTATAGTGAAGATAATTGGCATTGTTGACAATGCCTTCGATGTC
Organism: Prevotella sp.; assembly: GCA_051869235.1. Classification (GTDB taxonomy): domain Bacteria; phylum Bacteroidota; class Bacteroidia; order Bacteroidales; family Bacteroidaceae; genus Prevotella. The sequence continues at coordinate 89,832 of JBJEAS010000111.1, read as the reverse complement.
GCATTCATAGTCGCGAACCATCATTCGTGTTTCGAAAATATATTTCATTGCGTTATTTAACTTTGACTTCGTCGATTGCTGGCTGCACCTTAGCATAGCTCAAGCGAGCTTGGCTCTGCATTCGGTTTGCGCAGTAATTCAACCTTCTTTAAATACTCAAACCCTATGCGGCATCGCAGACAGTCGCGTTTGTCGCAGTACATTTTTTTCAGCTGTATCAGTGCCTGGGAGTCGCCTGCATTGGCAACGTTGAGACCGCACTCGCGCCACATTCGAATGATGTGGTTGTTCTCAGCCTTTAGTTGTTCGAGAATGTCGAAGGCACGGTCGCACAACTTTTCGTTGCACGAATGACGTCCGTAGGCGAAGAGCATTGGAACGGCGGTGTTTATCAGCAGCAGGTTGATGGAGAATGGCGACATGCTCTTGCCGTTCTGTGGACTCTCGGCACCATAGATGTAGTGGGTGCCCCAATAGGGAGTGACGTGTGTCGCCAACAGTCCCGCCAACTCGTCTGCCGTCTTACATTCGATGAGGCTGCTCAGCGAGAACCGCCGCTCGTAATAGAGGTTTGCCAGCTGCGAGATGCGGATGTGCGGGAAGTTCTGTGGACGCAGACGCAGGAAGCGCCACTGCTTGAAGTCAATGGGCGTGAGCGAGAACTTGTGTGCAAGATAGCGGTATTCGCTTGCCATTTTCTGATAGTAGGGGTCGTTCAATGCCGCCTGCTGATGCCGTTCAGGAAGTGAAGCGATGTCGAGCAGTCCAGCCTGTCCCATGAACATTGCCTCTATCTGAAACAGGTCGTCGCGATGATGTGCCACACAGTTGAGATGCAGGTTCATTGCCCACTGTTCGAAGGCGTCGCCATTGATGCCGAAGCCGTAGTTGCGCGCCAAGGTGACGAAGAGGGCGTCTTCCCATGAGCCGTTGAGCCTCTCGGCGCGCTGCATTATGGCATCGGTCTTCTGTTCAAGTCGCTCGGTCTCGAGTGCCGACATCCACGAGTGTATGGTGAGTTTTGTCAGATTTGGAACAATCTTGTAGCAGGGAGGATAGTTGTCGGTTGCCATTAGGGTGCGGTAGTTGTCTGCCACATGCTGCGGAACGCTGAGCTGCAGCTGCGGCAGAGCCTCGCCTTTGGAGTTGACGACGTCGGCGTCGATGGTCTCCGCCACATGGAGTATGACGTTGTCGTAGGCAGAGTCGTGGTCGTGTCCGTGCAGGAACCAGTCTTTTGAGTGGCTGTGAATCTCCACGTTTCCCACCCATGTCTGTCCGTCGATCTTCACCTTGGCGTTGAAGAAGTCGGGACCGGCATTGCGGTTGTGCAGCCCTGGGTCGATGATTTCCACGGAGCGTCCGTCGGTAGTCGTCAGTTCGCCCAATGGAGTCATCTTGTGTTTCCACACATAGTGCAAAAGTTGTTCCATAATTATTCCGTTTTTCTCTTTTTCTGCACAAAAGTAATCAAAAAAAATGCAAAAAAGGCAGGTAAATGCTCTTTGTTCTGATTTTTTAACTGAAAACCAATTGATTATGCATAAAATTCCGTAACTTTGCACCGAAATTAAATAAGAATTGTATGAAAATAGCATTAATAGGTTACGGAAAAATGGGCAAGATGATTGAGGAGATTGCCCTTAGTAGAGGTCATGAGATAGTAAGTATCATCGACATTGACAACCAGGAGGATTTCGACAGCCCTGAGTTTGCCTCTGCCGATGTCGCAATAGAATTTACGGCTCCGCATGTCGCCTACGGCAACTATCTGCGTGCCTTCAAGCACAACGTGAAGGTTGTGAGCGGTTCGACTGGTTGGATGAACGACCACAGAGCGGACGTGGAGCGTCTGTGCCGTGAGGAAGGTCAGACCCTGTTCTGGGCGTCGAACTTCTCCATTGGCGTGGCTATCTTCTCAGCCGTGAACCGTTATCTTGCAAAGATAATGAACAAGTTCCCACAGTATGACGTGGAGATGGAGGAAGTGCATCATATTCATAAACTCGACGCTCCGAGCGGAACAGCCATAACACTGGCAGAGGAGATTGTGGCTGACGTTGACCGCAAGGCATCGTGGACAAAGGGTACACTGCTGGCTCCCGACGGAACGACGAGCGGCTCGAAGGAAGTGGCTGCCGACCAGTTGCGCATCGACTCGATACGTCGCGACGAGGTTCCGGGCATACATACGATAAAGTACGACAGCGATGCCGACTGCATCACGATAACCCATGATGCACATTCGCGTCGAGGCTTCGCCCTTGGTGCTGTCCTTGCCGCAGAATATACAAAGGACCACAGAGGTCTGTTGACAATAAGTGACATGTTTAATTTTTAATTTTGGGGAGGGTAGAAGATAGAACATCCTACCCTCCAAGAAAATAACCAATGGAAGATTTAAATAAAAAGAAACTGAACATGAAGGTGCAGTGGGCAAAGTTTGTCGTCGTACTTGCACTTTACATAGCATTCCTCGTTTGGGTGAAGAGCTGGCTTGGCATCATTGTCATACCATTCATCTACGACGTGTATATTACAAAGAAGATAAAGTGGCAATGGTGGAAGGATGCCGAGAAACCGGTGAAGTTCGTAATGTCGTGGGTGGACGCCCTCGTCTTCGCTCTTGTTGCAGTCTACTTCATCAATCTCTTCTTCTTCCAGAACTACGTCATTCCATCAAGCTCGCTTGAGAAGTCGCTCCTCACGGGCGACTACCTGTTTGTCAGCAAGGTGAGCTATGGACCACGTATTCCTGAAACGCCGCTTACAATGCCGCTGACACAGCACACGCTGCCCGTTGTCGACTGCAAGTCGTATATTGAGTGGCCTCACTGGGACTATCGACGAGTGAAAGGACTGGGCAAGGTAGAGCTCAACGACATTGTGGTGTTCAACTATCCTGCCGGCGACACGCTCTGCTCGGCACCGCAATACCAAAGCTACGACTACTACGGAATGTGCTACAGCATAGGCTATCAGCTTTATCAGCAGCGACCCAATCCCGACTCGCTCACAGCACAGGAGCGTGTGAAGTATTTCAACACCATCTATGAGGCTGGACGTGAGGAACTGCGCAGAAATCAGGCGGAGTATGGTGAGATAATAACACGACCCACCGACCGCCGCGAGAACTACGTGAAACGCTGCGTAGGATTGCCCGGTCAGACACTGCAGATAAAGAACCGCATCGTCTACCTCGACGGAAAGGCAAACAAGGAGCCGGAAGAGGTGCAGTACAGCTATTATGTTAAACTGCGTCAGCGGCTGCCTGAGGAGATGATGAAGGACCTCGGCATCTCCATGGAGGACCTGTTGAGCCTTAACTCGGCTGGCTACATGCCTTTGACAAAGCGTGCGGTGGCAACACTGTCGAAGCGTAAAGACCTGGTGGAGAGCATAGAGATAAACACCGAGGCAAGCGACTTGGAGATTTATCCGCTTAACGGCAACAAGCACTGGACACGCGACAACTACGGTCCAATATGGATTCCGGCAAAGGGAAAGAGCATTGAACTGACGCTCGACAACATTGCCGTCTACGAACGTCCGATAAAGGTGTATGAACGCAATGACCTACAGATACGCGACGGAAAGATATTCATCAATGGCAAGGAGGCTAAGTCGTATACGTTTAAAATGGACTACTACTGGATGATGGGCGACAACCGCCACAACTCTGCCGACTCGCGCTATTGGGGCTTCGTCCCTGAAGACCATATCGTGGGCAAGCCAATATTCATCTGGTGGTCGAGCGACCCCGACCGCAATGGCTTCTCGGGCATACGTTGGAACAGGCTCTTCCGCTTTGTAGACAACATAAAGTAGGTTGAATGTTGTAGGTTGAAAATTGAAGGTTGAAAATTGAAGGTTGAAGATTGAATGTTGAAGATTGAATGTTGAAGAAGACCATTCTCGCCATTGTAGTGGCAATAGTAGCCCTCTTTGTCTTTAGGGCATTGGCTTTGACCATTTACACCATTGAGGGCACCGCTCTTGAACCGGTTTTCAAGAGTGGTGACCGAATAATGGTAAATCGTTGGAGCTACGGACTGAGGACAGGCGAGATAGACGGTCTTTTTGGCTACGGACGACTTGGTGCGTGTATGCCCGACCGTGGCGACCTGGTAGCCTTCGACAATCCTTCGGAGAACATTGAAGGACTCTTTGTAGGGCGCATAAAGTCGTTGCCCGGCGACACACTGACAACTCCGCAGGGCCCCTATCTCGTTCCGGGAATGGTGACATGCGCAAAACAAAACTATTATGTGGTGGAAATGGGGAAGAACCGACAAACGTGTACCATACCAGAGACGAGTATTATTGGACGGGTGGTGCTTGTGGTCTACAACCATGACGACTCAGAGGCGTTCTATGCAGGATTCAATCCCGACCGTTGGTTAATGAGAATAGGAAATGCAGAATAAGGTCATTTTATCGACGACATATTTCGGTCCAGTGCAATGGTACCAGAAACTAAACACTGCCAGTGTGGCTCTCGTTGAGGCGCATGAGAACTATTGCAAACAGACTTACCGAAACCGTTGCGTGATAGCCACGGCAAACGGGACACAGGCTCTTACCGTGCCAGTGGAACGACCTGCCGACATTGACCTGAACCGCTGCCCAATTCGCGACTTGCGCATCAGCGACCACGGACGGTGGCGTCAGCTGCACTGGAATGCGTTGCAGAGTGCATACAGCGAGTCGCCATTCTTTGAGTATTATGTGGATGACATAAAGCCATTCTTTACTCGTCGCTACGATTTCCTTTTCGACTTCAATATGGAAATATGTGAGAGAGTCTGTAGCCTGCTTGATGTGCGGCCTAAGATAGAGCTTACAACAGAATATGTAAAACACGACGACTTGGACGATGGAATGGCGGATTTTCGCGATGCCATAGTTCCTAAGCATCCTAAGCCTGACGAAACGTTTGTTCCCCGGCAATACTATCAGGTCTTTGCCGGCAAGACGGGCTTCCTGCCGAATCTCAGTGTATTGGATTTGCTGTTCAATAAGGGACCCGAGGGCATTTTCATGCTTCAATAAAATACTCGACTTTCGGAAGTGGGGTAGATCGTTGGTAGTTAAAGAGTTAAGCCAAATGTACATACGATTAAAAGTCTTTGCGCTTAAATCCGAAGCTCAATACTAATGTCTTAACTCCTTTAACTCCTTAACTCCTTAACTCCCAAAACATTGAGTACATCAGAAATTTGAATAATATAAAGGTATGGACAATAGAAGAATAGTTGATTTCAGCATGCGACTTACGCAGTTGGACCACAAAGGTTCAGACTTCATCGACGGCGACGTGCTGTTGAGCGACAGGCTCAACAAAGCATCGATGCCTACAAGTCCGCGCCGCATCACTTTTATTCTCGTGGCGCTATGCACTCAGGGCGAGTGTACGCTGACCGTGGACACTCAGGAGATGACGATAAAGAAAAACGATGTCGTGATAATCTCCGACCGGCATGTTGTCGACAATTTCCATTCGAGTGATGATGCCGATGGGCTTGTAATGGTGTTGTCGGTGAATTTCTTTTATGAAGTGGTGAGCAATGTCAGCGACGTATCGACACTATTCTGCTTCTCGCGTCAGCATCCTGTGGTGGCACTTGACGACAGCGAGGTTGAGCTTTTCCGCAGCTATTTCTTCATGTTGAAGGATAAGGTGGGAGCAACGGAAAACAGATTCCGGCGCGACATAGTCCGCACGCTGATTCTTGCCATGTTCTACGATTTGAGCAACGTCATTGTTCGCGTGCAAGAGACGGAAAGCAAGAGGCAGACACGTGCCGATGCCATCTTTACGCAGTTCATACGTATGGTAGAGACAAATTTCCGTAGGGAACGTAGGGTGGGTTGGTATGCCGAGCAGCTTAAAATAACGCCGAAATACCTGTCAGAAACGGTGAAGAATGTCAGTAGAAGAACTCCTAACGAATGGATTGACAGATATGTGACACTCGAAATACGAGTGCTGTTGAAGACTTCGACAAAGTCGATAAGGGAAATAGCAGAAGAATTGCATTTCCCAAATCAGTCGTTCCTTGGCAAGTTCTTCAGAGAGCATGTAGGAGTCAGTCCATCTGCCTATCGAAAAAAATAACACTCCTCACTCCTCTCTCCTCATTCCTGAACTCCTCAGCCGCCGCTTCAAGCATCTCGTACCATTCGGCACCGAAGCGTCGAATCAGTGGCTCTTTAAGGAACTTGTATATGGGCAAGTCGAGTTCCCTGCCTTTCTTTACGGCATCGCGGCAGACGTTCCAGCGATGGTAGTTAAGTCCCACAAGACCATTCTTCAGCGACACTTCTCTAATAGGATAGAGTGCGCAGCTTATTGGCTTGCAGAATGTCGTCTTGCCGGCGCGGTAGGCTTTTTCCAGTGTGCAGAAACAACAGCCGTTTTCGTGGCAGGTGAACACGCAGTCCTTACCGCCCACGATGCTTGTCACAAGGTCGCCCTCCTCGTCGGTGTATGCCACTCCCTGCTTGTCGATGACGGCTTGTGCCGATGCCGTAAGTTCGTCCCAAACACTGTCGAGCGAGTCTTCAATGCCAGCCACCTCGTCGAGTGTTACGGGTGCTCCGGCATCGCCTTCTACACAACATTCGCCCTTGCAGGCGTCGAGGTCGCAGCAGAAGCGTTCTGTAAGTATCTCTGTCGTAATTAATACGTTGTCGATTTGAAAAAACATAATTCAATAAATTCTTTGTCTAACTTTGCGAATGTTGGTTGCCGATGTTACCATGCTATTTCCTTTTTGCCATGCTCACGCAGATAGATGTTTGTGCGTGAGAAATGGTGGTTGCCAAACCAACCTCCACGATTTGCTGAAAGCGGAGACGGATGAACGGATTGTAGCACAAGATGTCGGGTGGAGTCAATGAGTGGAGCCTTGCTGCGCGCATATCCACCCCAAAGAATGAATACGAGATTGTCGCGATGGGCATTGAGAGCCTTAATGGCGGCATCGGTAAACTCTTCCCAGCCCTTGCGCTGATGGCTTGCCGCCTGATGGGCACGCACGGTAAGTGTGGCGTTGAGCAGCAGTACACCCTGTTCTGCCCAGCGGGTAAGATTGCCGCTTGCAGGAATTGGTGTGCCTATGTCGTCGTGAATCTCCTTGAAGATGTTTACCAAGGAAGGAGGAAAGGGAATACCGTCGTTTACTGAGAAACTGAGACCGTGGGCCTGTCCTGGTTCGTGGTATGGATCCTGACCGATGATGACAACCTTGACCTTGTCGAACGGACAAAGGTTGAAGGCGTTGAAGATTAGCTTGCCTGGTGGATAGCAGGTGCAACTGCCATATTCCTGGCGTACGAAATTGGTCAGGTCGACGAAATACTGTTTCTCGAACTCTTCGCCGAGCTGCTGTCGCCACGACTCTTCTATTTTGACATTCATATTCTTTTTCAGTCTATTTGTTGTTACAAGATGCAAAAATAGTGCTTTTTTGCCATTTTTCCAAGCGAAATGCACAAAACTTGCTTTTTTTAACGTGCTATTTGAAAAAGGATGAAAAAAATACATTAACTTTGCCGAAATAAAGATGTAAATATTATGAAGAAAAAAACTCTCATGGCACTTTTTGCCATTGCCGCTTTCGTCTTGGCGTTGCCGTCGTGTAAAAGCGACTATTTCGACCAAGATAGATATGAAGAACTGGTGACGTCGACGTTTCCCGTTGCCGACATTGACAGTCTTCATGATTGGAACTTGCTGAAAAACGTTACTGCCATCGTCGATTTGTCGTCAGCGTCAGCAATGGAGTATGTCGTCAACATCTACGACGGAGTACCTACCGACAGTACGACGAGGAAGATTACAACAGGAGCAGTAACTGGCAGTGGGGTACTGAAGTTCAACTTGCCAAAGGATTCGAAGCTAAACAGACTTTATGTTACTGCCGTGCGCAACAGACAATGTATCGTTGACGGGTTCTTCCCCATCAGCAACGAGAGCCTCTACATACAACCCAATGTAGACACTCCTACAACTTCTGCGTTGTCGCACGATGTGCCTGCTGTGGAATATACCTACTGTTTTGAGGAAACATTCCCCGAGGGTGGCGACTTCGACTTCAACGACTGTGTCATGGGGGTGAGCATCAGCAAGAGTCCTAAGGCACTGAACGGAATGGGAAACTATATGGACATCACGGTGCGCCTAAGGGCTGTGGGAGGAGGCAAGAACATTGCCGCATCAATGCGTCTTGTCAATCAGACTGCTGCACAGGTGGAGGAGAAATTCACTATAGTAAGAAAAGGGTGGGCTTTCTTCCAGTATGCGGTAAGCTATCTTGAGGATCCGCTGGAACAGCTTAAACCGACACAATTCGGCGACCTTCGCATCGACCTCTTCAACGATGCACATTATGCAATAAACGGGGGAAGAATGGACGAGACGGGAACAATGGTTCCTCACATGGCTGTAAACACCATTGTGGAGAGCGAAAACCCGGAATGGGAGGTTGCAGAACCGATGTCGTCGACCTATCGTATAGAATTTAAGGATGAAGGTGAGTTCAACGACTTCACATTCACTGATTTGGACCTTTTCATCATCACGGCATACAACAGTGCATATTATGAAACCCACTTGCCCCAATTCTTTGGAATGAGAATCATTAAGGACTATCCGACAAAAATAAATTATGTGCCATGGGCTTTGTTGATTCCCGATGTGTTCCAATATCCTACTGAAGGCACTCAAATATGTAAATATTCGTCGAACCTCAACTATTATGACGGAGCATATCAAATGGGACTTTACTCGTTCGGAGCATGGGCGAGAAACAGAAACAACTCAACGGCGTGGAGTTGGTATCATTATCCACAGTCGTCGTTGGTTTATCCTGCCAATTAGCTATTGCAAAACGACATTATAGTAATTTTTTATCATCACTAAAAAGCCCTCAGTAATGGAAATTGGCTCATTCGCCTTTTCCTACTGAGGGCCTTTTGTTTTCTATGTCGTCTTTAGACGTTTGTCTTTCCGTTTATCTTCCAGTATTATTATTACCAAAGACTGCCTGAACTTGGGTTCTTTGCCCATTCAGTACTGTTCGAGTTGCTGTTCCATTTTGGGAAGTCTTTATAGGCTTCTTGTATTGGCTTACGCTCTTTCGGCCATCTCCAGTCGCCTTCGAGCAACAGCATTTGTGGTGCAGTGCCTGTCTCAGTACCCCATATTCTCATTGTGCCTTCTTTGCCGGTGACACGTATGTTCAAGCCACCCATGCTGTTCGACAAGGTGAAGTCGGAAGGAACGGTTATCTCAATAGGACTTGCATATCCCGTTGGTCCACTGCCGGTGTTGATCATCGGATAGTTGCCTTTTTCGTCAGCTTCTTGTCCAAGCAGTTCGTGTATTTCGCCAAGATCTACGTTGTTGTATAATATATGCGCCTCGTAAATGCCACCTGCTGCCAAAGGCTGTATTGTTGCCGTTGTCTCGCCTGGCTGATGTGAAACACTGAACACGATGTCGTTGAAGTCGTAGTCGTCGGTGCTGCCCAAGTCCTCGCAGGCAATAATCCAAGAGGTTGGTTCCACCACAGGCTCTTCTGAAGGAACCTCGATGACGTCTGTCTTGTCTACGTTGCCGTCAAGCACGAAGACGATGTCGTTCAGGTCTTCGTCGTTTCCTCCGTCTTCAAATCCAATGTACTGCACATCGTTGTGAATCCATGTGGTGCCTTTTACTGCACCATAGTTAGAATCCCAATTCCTGCGCATGCTATAGTGCATCATCTCTTTGTTCAACTCTGGGTCGCCATAGTTGAAGTTGCCAAGGTTGCTCTTGTAGTTTGGACTTGATGCGCTGCCTATGTTTATGATGAAGAATTCGACGTGGACGTTAGCAGGGAAGTCGTAGCTCGCACTCTGGTCGTAGTCCTTGCCGAAGTAAGCCATCTTGTAGTCTGTTCCAACAAACAGCTGGTTGTAGGCATTGACATATTGCTGCATTGGTGTGTTGCCTTGGATTATCTCATAGTCGTAAGGTTCTCTGTCCTTGTCGTTCTTTATCGCCTCATAGTTGCTCCATACTGACAGTTCCATATTGCCTACATAGGCTCCTGTCCAACTGTCCTTGTGGATATTGGCATCAGGACGTGCGTCCTTAATCAGCACATAGCGTGGAGCTTTGCTCTTGTCCTGACCGTCAACCCAATAGAAATAGCCGAAGGCATTGACTATCTGTGTCGCTCCGTAGACGTATGACAGGGTAAGTGGTCCTTGTGAGCTGGTGGTTATCGATGCACCCTTTTCTATCTTGTTGATGTCATAGCCGGGAAGGCTTGGTTTTTCACCTTCCCAATATTTCACAGATTCGCCGAAGAACTTGCCTGGACCATACATTTCGTAGCCCACGCCTTGTTTCCAAGACTGGCCTTCTGTAGCAGCAACGCCGTTAAGTTCGTACATGGTGCAGTAAGGGAATGTTTCTGTCCATGCATCACTTACCTTGTGCTTCGCAATATATCTTGTTGTGTTCCAAGTGTCTGTGTCGTTTCCAACCCATAATATTCCGGATCCGTCGGTCTCAGCTACAATTCCCGTTGGTTGACCATTGTAGTACAATTCATTGTAATTAGCATTGTCAAACGTGCCTACACTCCATGTACTATTGTCGGTGGAGATATAGTATTTGCCATCCTCCATTTTCACATAATAGGCGATAGTGCCATTGTTCCATCTTACGTATGTTTTGCCATCCCATGAAGTCTCGTAAACGGCTTCGTGGTAAACGGGATCTTTGTAAGTACCCAAATCGATTTGATTTCCTATTGTCACAGGGCATGAGCCTGAACGTGTTTGAAATGCTGCCTTTGCCTTTGCGACAGGCGAGCCTGTAATATCCACTCTGCCATTGTTGATGTTGTAAAAGCCTTGCGACACATTGTATGTGCCATCGTTTATTATGGCATAGAGTTGCGTCAATCCCTTTGGAGCGTCGAAAGTGATTGTCGTTGCCTTGGAAAGCTTTAACTCGGCAAGCAAACTTGCATCTGTGGTGAAAGGATTGTCAGAATATAACATTGCCTTCGCACTGTTTCCTGAAGCGGAAGCCGTGATATTTGCCGTTACTTGCGACGCCATGCTCCAGTTCTGTTCCGGGTCTATGGCACCGAACTTCTCCACCCAGCTTTGCGAGTAGAGCTGTGCTTGATTTTTAAAATAGGCTTGCTCGTCATAAAAGTTCATTCCACGAGTGCATGAACCTAATAGGACAACAACCGTTGTTGTTGCCACCGTAGTCTTGATGCTATTGAAATTGATGTTCATAATGATTACTCTTGATATTTTCTTTATACAAAATTATTCTTGATTTCCTTTATATAGTTTTCGCCTTGCAAAGGTAGAAAAAAAGTAAAAACAATGCTATTGTTTAACGATTTTTAACCTTGGATAATCGTAACTTTTTGTGTTTAAGAGCCATAAGGACCCCTTTAAAATAGAAAAACTCCCCTTCATTATGTAAATGCCAATCGCAAGCAACTCATTTATCTAATATTTAAATCACATTTCAGAATGTAGTACAAAAAAGCGCAAGCTCTGGCCCTCACGGGTTAACTTGCGCGGATAGATTCTATTAATGATGCTTTATTTTTTTGCTAATATGTGCTTTTGGCACAATTTGCATTATTTCTTAGTTTTCTGCTGCAAAGTTATAAATAGTTTTCTATAACGTCAACTTTTTGAGGTTAAAAAATACAAAATTATCCCTTTGAGCATGTCGCTGCTATACTTAGAACTCTTTTTTCTCAACCGAGTTGCCTTTCTTTACTATCAGAATCTTTCTGTTTGCAGCATGGTTTGTGGCTGCTGTGTTGTCGAGTTTTCGACCATTCAAGTCGTATATTGCTGAGGTGTTGTCGCCATTGTCTTTGGAAACAGCTGTTATGTCGGTGGTGGATTCATTGTTGTTGATAGTCACACTTCCATCGGCAGCCACTGCAAACCAAGAATATGCGGTATGGTCGTTGATTCTCGTGATTGTTCTCCACTCGTTTTCTTCCGTCGACTTACATTCTGCCCAAACCTTATAGTGTCCTTCAACAAGTCCAAACTTGAATGTCTCGGTGAAGAACTCCCTGATATTAACGTCATTGTTGAATCCCATTCCCCAATATGCCTCTATAATGACATCTTTGGATTGAATATTGCTGTACTCAATCTTCTTTGTATCTTCGTCTTCGAGCACCATTCTCACGTCTCCGCTAAAGACTCTCCAACCTAAATTATAGTAGTAGAACGGTTTCGTAAAGACGTTTCTTCCCACTTTCTTTAGTTCAAGATAATCTTCTGACAAGAAATATAGTTGCGATATGTTTTCTTCTCCTTGCAATGGTGATGCCTGAGGGTTGAAGCCAATAAGCATTTCATTGTTGTTGCTGAAGTCGTATTTCTCTGTTGCCAAGTGGTCGATGGCATACCAACCGTCGCCGCTTCCGCTCCATCCCCAGTTCACCCACACCATGCCTTCTGTGTTTAAGCCTGATAAGATGAAGGCGTGTCCTCCGTTTGTCTTAGTAGTTCCGCTATATAATATTGGATTCTTTTCTGTTAGCTCGTTTTTCACCATGGTGAACCATTCCTCGTCGGTATGGCACATTTTTGCGTAGTAGTTTATTGCGAGTGAATCATAGCTGAAGTTGTATGCCATTCCTTTGGCGCAGTCTATCAAAGTGGCACCGCTGCCACCATATTCATACTGCATGTTGCATGACTTGCCAGCATCAAACATAAGAGTGCTGATAGGTTCTTTGTCTGCCTCCGTCTTCGAATAAGTGTCTTTCAGCTTGTCGTATTGGTAAGTGCCGTCGATGAAAGCCTTAAAGAAAGTGGTATCATTGCCGTTGACAACTGAATAGGTTCCTCTTCCTTGTCCCTTTGCAGGATATTTAAAATAGTTGATTATCTGTGCCATCGATGTTGCCACGCAGCCCACTGGTGCCTTAGTCGTGGTCGTACCTTTCTTAACGTTTGGACATTTGTCGTTGTAGGGCTGCCCTTGGTCCCATGTTGTAGTAACAAAGTTCTCAATGGTTTCGTCAACACACAATATGTCTGAGTCATAAGCTGTCATAATGCCCTTCGACAGAGCGTCTTCCGTAGTCTCCAACCACCATACGAGTCCTTCTGGCAGGTTGTCTGCCTTGTAGTCTGTTTGTGAAAAGCCAAGCACAGGTCTACCCATATCGTTGCGGTTGACAACGACAAATCCGTAGCCTTCGGCAGCAACGACACCGAGACGTTCACTGCTTTTTACAAGTTGCATCACTGGTTCCCCATATCCCTTTGCCTTTGCCCCATTTGTTTTCAAAAGGACTCCTCTTGCAATGTTTATCATTTCAGCGTTGGTCCTCTCTTTTCCAATGGCGCCTAAGGTGACGAAAATCAATGTGCAAAGAATGAGTTTAAGTCTTTTCATATTGTGGTATATTGAATTGTCGACTACAAAGTTACACTTTTCCACAATAATAACAAAATATATTTATTTTTTTCTCTATTTTTAAGGGGAAAAAGGCTACTAAAGTCCTTTTTTTTGAATGTGATTCTTATTAGAGGAAGTTTAGTAGCCTTATTTTCATTGTTTTCACAGAGATTGCAACATTCTCTTCAAGACCGTAGTTGCTGAGATCTCGCGGTTCGCAGCTTCGGGAATGACAAGAGAGGTTGGAGCCTCGATGACGTCGTCGCTGACTATCATATTGCGGCGGACAGGCAGACAGTGCATGAAGAAAGCGTTGTCGGTCCACGACATGTGCTCGCTGTCAACAGTCCATGACATGTCCTTTGACAGCACCTTGCCATAGTCGTGTGGATTGGTTACTCCTGGACAAGCCCAGTTCTTGGCGTAGATGAACTGCGCTCCCTCAAAAGCCTTTCGTTGGTCGTACTCCACCTTTGCCCCACGAACGAACTTAGGGTCAAGCTCATAGCCCTCAGGATGTGTGATGACGAAATCGACATCAGCCTCGTTCATGAAGTCGGCAAAAGAGTTTGGCACAGCCTGTGGCAGAGCCCTTGGATGTGGTGCCCACGTCAGCACAACCTTTGGCCGCTCGGTACGCTTGTATTCCTCGATGGTGATGAGGTCGGCGAAAGCCTGCAGGGGATGGCCTGTGGCTGCTTCCATTGAAAAGACTGGCTTGCCTGAATACTTGATGAACTGGTTTAGAATCTTCTCTGTATAGTCGTCTTCACGGCTTTCAAAGCGGGCGAAGGAACGCACGCCGATGATGTCGCAATAGCTTGCCATGACAGGAATGGCCTCAAGCAGATGCTCGCTCTTGTCGCCGTCCATAATGACGCCTCGCTCAGTCTCAAGTTTCCATGCTCCTTGGTTTACATCGAGCACTATGACATCCATACCAAGGTTGCGTGCTGCCTTTTGTGTTGAGAGGCGTGTGCGCAACGAGTTGTTGAAAAAGATGAGGAGACAGGTCTTGTGGTGACCCAGTGCCTCATACTTGTAACGGTCTTTCTTAATCTCAAATGCTTCGGCGAGAGCCTGATTGAGGTCTCCGAGGTCAAAAACGTTTGTGTATGTTTTCATATATTTAAAATTTGGAATTTTGAGTTTTGAATTTTGAGATTAAGAGTTTTGAGTTTTGAATTTTGAGTTATTCTCGCTGCGCTGCGATTAATCAATTCTGAATTTAATAATTGAAAATTGCTCGAAGAGCAACAATTCAAAACTCAAAACTCAAAACTCCTAATTCCTCACCTGTCCTTCTCCTTCAATAAGCCACTTGTAGGTGGTTATCTCTTCAAGTCCCATTGGTCCGCGTGGACCGAGTTTCTGTGTGCTGATGCCTATCTCAGCACCAAGACCGAACTGCGCCCCGTCGGTGAAGCTTGTGGGGGCGTTGACATAGACGCACGCGGCATCGACCATTTGCTGGAACTTGCGGGCATTTGCCTCGTTCTCAGTAATGATGCACTCACTGTGACCGGAGTCATAGGTGGCAATGTGGTCGATAGCCTCGTCAATGGAATCAACTACCTTAATAGACATCTTATAGTCCATGAACTCGGTGCCGTAGTCCCCATGCAAAATTTTCACCCCTTTCTTTATCACAGGCTCAAGCAGTACATCGAGGTCTGCAAGGCGCGAGCGGTGAATGATGAGACAGTCGAGAGCGTTGCAGACACTGACGCGGCGGGTCTTGGCATTGTCGATTATGCGGCGACCTTTCTCAATGTCGCCAAACTCATCGAAATATGCACTTACAACACCGGCTCCTGTCTCTATGACCGGCACCTTGGCATTGTCGCGCACGAAGTCGATTAGACGTCGGCCACCGCGTGGAATGCAGACGTCGATGTAGTCAACGGCGTTGAGCATCTCCGCCGTTGCCTCGTGGGTGGCGGGAAGCAGGGCTACGATGTCGGTGGGAATGCCATGCTGGGCGAGCACTTCGTGTATCAACGCCACTTCCTCACGGTTGCTGCAATCGGCATCTTTTCCGCCCTTTAGCACGCAGGCGTTTCCGCTCTTGAAGCAAAGCGAGAACACGTCGAAGGTGACGTTGGGGCGTGCCTCGTAGATCATGCCGATAACCCCGAAAGGAACGCTGACGCGCTTCAGACGTAGTCCGTTTGGCAGAGTCGATTCCTTCAGTATGCGACCCAATGGTGAGGGCAGCTTGCTTACGTTGCGCATGTCGGAGGCAATATCGTCGAGGCGCTTATCGGTGAGTTGCAAACGGTCGTAGAGTGGGTTCTTCGGGTCCATCTTGGCAAGGTCGTCGGCATTGGCAGCCAGTATGCGCTGCTTGTTGGCGGCTATGGCGTCGGCGACGGCAAGGAGCACCTCGTTGCGCTTCTTGTCGGGGATGGTTGCCAATAGTCGGCTGGCGGCTTTTGTTTTTTTGAATGTTTCTTTCATGTTTTTCTTTTGCGACTCATCGCTGACGCGATGAGCACGGGAGATGTTAAGTTATTCTTTTTTATCGATTAAGAAGGCGGTGTGGGGAGTGGTTGATGGGGAGGTGATGAGGTCGATGAGGATGTTTTCGCGCTCGCCATTGGCTATGACAACTTTTATGCCTGATTGCTGCACGCGGGTGGCAGTGGTGTATTTCGAATGCATCCCGCCACGTCCGAAGGCGCTTTTCTCGGTCTGTATGTATTCGCTAAGGTCGCGTCCTTGGGCAACCTCGGGAATGAGCTGGGAATCGGGGGAGTCGGGATGGCCAGTGAAGATTCCGTCAATGTTGCTCAACAGGATGAGCATATCGGCATTCATCATCTGTGCTATTAGTCCGCTCAGTTCGTCGTTGTCGGTGAACATCAGCTCTGTAACGCTGACGGTGTCGTTCTCGTTGACAATGGGAATGACGTCGTTTTCGAGCATCACCCTCATGCAGGCACGCTGGTTGTCGAACTGTTCGCCAGGCTGGAAGTTCTCTTTCATGGTGAGGATTTGTCCGACGTGCATGTTGTGCTCACGGAAAAGGTCGTAGTACAGTCCTATGAGCTTCACTTGACCAAGAGCGGAAAAGAGCTGCCGCTGCTCCACTGTGTCGAGGTCGTGTCCTACCTTCAGCTCACGCCTTCCGCAAGCCACGGCACCCGACGATACGAGTATCACCTCGTGTCCCTGTTGCTTCAACCATGCAATTTGGTCGATTATTGCCGACATTCTCGTTATATCGAGATGCCCGTCCTTTCGTGTGAGCACATTGCTGCCCACCTTTATTACAATTCTCATTTACTTCTTGTCTTTTTCCCTAATCTCCACACGACGTATCTTGCCACTGATGGTCTTAGGCAACTCATCGACAAACTCTATGATGCGTGGATATTTATATGGTGCTGTGACATGCTTGACGTGGTTTTGCAGTTCCTTCACCAAGTCGTCGCCGGCTTTTGCCTTCCAGTCGTGGTGCAGCACGACAGTTGCTTTTACCACCATACCTCTTATTTCATCAGGCACACCAGTAATAGCACACTCAACTACAGCGGGATGTGTCATCAGCGCACTCTCCACCTCAAACGGCCCTATGCGGTAGCCACTCGACTTTATCACATCGTCGATGCGACCCTCAAACCAGTAGTAGCCGTCTTCGTCGCGCCAAGCCACGTCGCCGGTGTGGTAAAGTCCGTCGTGCCAAACGCTCTGTGTCAGTTCTTCGTCGCGATAATAATACTTGAAAAGCCCTACGGGAACCCCATTGGCAGTCCTAACGACAATCTCCCCCTTTTCTCCGTCCTCACAAGGAGTGCCATCAGGTTTTATGAGGTCAATGTCATATTGTGGGTTTGGCAATCCCATAGATCCTGGCTTCGGCTTTGTCCATGGCATGGTGCCGAGCGTCATCGTTGTCTCTGTCTGACCGAAACCTTCCATTAGCGAGATGCCCGTCAGTTCCTTGAACTTGTCGAAAACGGCAGGGTTCAGTGCTTCGCCCGCCGTGCAGCAATAGCGCAGCGACGAAAGGTCGTAATGCGAGAAGTCCTCGTGGATAAGGAAACGATATACCGTTGGAGGAGCGCAGAATGATGTGATGCGGTATTTTTGTATTTGGCGGAGTATCTTGTCGGCAGTGAACTTCTCGTGGTCGAAGACGAACACTGCAGCACCGGCAAACCACTGACCGTAGAACTTGCCCCAAACGGCCTTGCCCCAGCCGGTGTCTGCCACCGTGAGGTGTATGCTGTCCTCGGCAAGGTTGTGCCAATAGACTCCTGTAGTGAGGTGTCCCATTGCATAGAGATAGTTGTGGGCAACCATCTTCGGCTCGCCGCTTGTTCCGCTGGTGAAATACATCAGCATGGTGTCGTCGTTGTCGTTTGGCACGGCAGGGCGCACAAACTGCGGCGCATCGTTCCATTCCTTGTGCCAGTCGTGGAAGCCTTCCGCCTGTCTTGGGCCAATGCAGATAAGCGTTTGCAGCGTTGGGCTGTCAGCCTTTGAGGCAGCTACCTGTTGCATTATGTATTCCTCGCCGGCGCACACTATTGCCTTCACACTGGCTCGGTTGTTGCGATATACGATATCTTTGGTCGTAAGCATGTGGGTTGCGGGAATTGCCACAGCTCCTATCTTGTGCAGTGCGAGCATCGAAATCCAGAACTCATAGCGACGCTTCAAGATGAGCATCACCATGTCGCCACGACCAATGCCGAGTTGCATGAAATACGAGGCGGCACGGTCGCTCAGTTCCTTGAGGTCACGGAACGAGAAACGCTTGCAGTCGCCCTCGTCGTTTGTCCACAGCAGGGCAAGCTTGTCAGGCTTCTCCTCCGCCCACTGGTCCATCACGTCGTAGGCGAAGTTGAAGTGTTCGGGAATGATGAATTCAAGGTTACGCGCATAGTCCTCCTGCGAGGTGAACGTAGTCTGTTTTAGGAATCTTTCTATCATAATCTTGTAGTGGGATTAAAGGATGATGGCAAGGAACTTCACCGTCTTGCCGTTGAGGGCTCTCATGCAGTGTGGCTGTGTAGCGTCGAAATAAACGCTGTCGCCCTCGTTGAGTACGAGAACGCGCTTGCCGATGGTAAGCTCCAGTGTGCCTTCGGTCACCATGTTGAACTCCTGTCCCTGATGCGAGTTCTTGTGCAATGGCGTATCGTCGGACTTTGGCTCCACAGTGACCATGAAAGGGTCGGCAGTACGGCTGCGAAAGCCGCTTGCCAAACTCTGGTATTTGTACTCTTTGCGCCGCTCCACGCTCATGCCCTGTCCCTTGCGTGTAAGGAAATAGGTGCTCATGTGAGGCTCCTCGCCGAAGAGAAGCACGTCGAGTGCAATGCCATACTTCTTCGATATTTTCTGTAAGCTACTGATGGACAGCTCACCGTCGCCAGCTTCCATCTTCAGGTATGTGTCGATGTCCAAATCACACAGTTGCGCAACGTCCTCAGCCGGAATGTCGAGAACGTCGCGCAAGCCACGGAGTCTTTCTCCGATTTGTTCTATTGCGTCGTGCATAGGTTTCGTTATTTTTGTTTTCTATTACTTACTTGACAATCCTGCCTTAATGCCACGGATGACGGCACTGGTGAATCCAGCGTGCTCCATCTCGTTCAGTCCACGGATGGTCACGCCGCCTGGTGTCGTCACCTTGTCTATTTCAGCTTCGGGGTGGTTGCCTGTTGCCTGGAGCAGCTCTACGGCTCCCTTCACCGTTTGCAACACGATGTTCTTGGCATCGTCTGCCTTGAAGCCAATCTCCACTCCGCCTTCCGATGCGGCACGCACATAGCGCATGGCGTAAGCTATGCCGCAAGAGGCGAGTGTGGTGCCTGCTGCAAGATGCTTCTCGTCAACAATGAGCACCTCGCCCATGCTGCCATACATCTCGCTGATGAGCTTGGTGTTCTCGCGCGAGGCGTTGGCAGGAACGATGAACGTCATTGAGCTGAGCAGGGCAATGGCAATGTTAGGAATGACGAGGAAGAATGGAATCATGTCCTCGCCGTCCTTGTGCAGCCACTCCTTGATTTGTTCTGACGACACGCCGGCAGCCACAACGACAAGAATCTGCTTCTTGTAGTTGAGCGACGACTTGATGCCCTTCAGCACTGGCTCAACGAGCCACGGCTTTACCACAACGTTTACGATGTCTGACGACTCGGCGGCAATGCTGTTGTCGGTTGTGATGCTGGCACCCGATTCTGCAAACTGGTCGATAGCCTTCTGGGAAGGATCGGCAACCGTGATGTCGGAATTCTTTGCGAAGTCTCCTTTCAGCAGGCCTTGGACAATGGCACCGCCCATTGCGCCTGCTCCGATAACTGAAATTTTCATAATGTGTTGGATGCCCATCCCCAACCCCTCTCTGAGGAGGGGAAGATGTGGGCGTTAGATTGTTGATAAAATGTGTTTTAGTCTGTCTAAGAATGTGTCGGCATTCTCCTTTGAGAAGCAGAGTGGCGGCAGTAGTCGGAGGATGTTTGTCGAGGCACAGCCTGTAAAGATGTGGTTGTCGAACAACAGGCGTGAACGGATTTCCTTGTGTGGAATATCAAGCTCTATGCCTATCATGAGGCCACGGCCACGCACATCGACAATGTGCGGCTCGCTCTGCTGCATCTCTTTAAGTTTCTCCAGGAGATAGTCGCCCACCTCGCGGGCATTATCGACAAGGTTTTCCTGCTCCATGACGTCGAGTACGGCGAGGGCCGCTGTACAAGCCAAATGGTTGCCGCCGAAAGTAGTGCCAAGCTGTCCGTATTCGGGTTTGAAGTCGGGCGAGATAAGCACAGCTCCCATAGGGAAGCCATTGCCAATGCCTTTGGCACAGGTGATGATGTCGGGGCGAATGTCTAACCACTGGTGGGCGAAGAACTTTCCGCTGCGTCCATAGCCACATTGTATTTCGTCGCAAATCAGCACTGCGCCATGCTTCTTGCAGAGCGTTTGGAGCCCCTGTGCAAACTCGGCAGTGGCGAGCCTTATGCCTCCAACGCCTTGTATGCACTCGATGATGCAGGCGCAGACATCGCCTTTTGCCAGTTCCTTCTCCCATGCCTCAAGGTCGTTGAGAGGCAGATAGGTGGTGTGTCCGTTGGCGTTGATTGGCGCAATGATCTTGGGGTTGTTTGTAACCTCGACGGCAAGCGATGTTCTTCCATGGAAAGCCTTCTCGGCAGAAAGCACGCGGGTGCGACCTGTCTTGAACGATGCCAATTTCAGGGCGTTCTCGTTGGCTTCGGCGCCGCTGTTTATCAGAAACAGCTGATAGTCGTCGTAGCCACAAGCCTTGCCCAGTCGCTCTGCCAGCTGCTGTTGCAGTTTGTTGACTACAGAGTTGGAATAGAATCCCAACTTGTTCAGTTGGGCGGTCATCATTTCCACATAGTGCGGATGGCAATGTCCGATGCTGATGACGGCATGACCGCCATAGATGTCAAGGTATTCCTGACCTTTGTCGTCCCATACCTTGCACCCCTTGCCCTCTACGATGTTTATGTCGAAAAGAGGATATACGTCAAATAATTGCATAATTTCGTTTTTTTACGTTTTCAGAAAGCACTCGGCTTGAGCCTCAATCCCGCAGCCTCGTCAATGCCGAACATGATGTTCATGTTCTGCACCGCCTGCCCTACGGCACCTTTGAGGAGGTTGTCGATGGTGGAAGTGATGAGGAGCTTGTCGCCGAATTTGTCACAGTGGACGAGGCATTTGTTGGTGTTCACCACCTGCTTCATGTCTATTGCCTTGTCAACATAGTGGGTGAAGCGGGCATCCTTGTAGAACGCCTTGTAGCCTTCCACAATCTCTTCCAAAGGCTTGTCGGTCTTGACCACCTCGGTAGCGAAGATGCCACGGGCGAAGTCGCCACGATATGGAATGAAGTCGATGTCAACGTCGAACTGACCTTGAACTTGTCGCAGGCTCTGCTTTATCTCTGGCACATGCTGATGGTTGAAAGCCTTGTAGATGCTCATGTTGCCCATGCGCCAAGAGAAGTGGGTGGTGGAAGTCGGCTTCTGTCCAGCCCCAGTGCTTCCCGTTATGGCATTCACGGCTACGTCATCGGTAAGCAATCCCATGTTTGCGGCAGGGAGCAGTCCCAACTGTATGCATGTGGCGAAGCAACCGGGATTGGCAACATGTTGTGCTTTGGCTATTCTTTCTTTGTTTATTTCGGGAAGACCGTAAACGTAGTCGTTGCCTGGTGCAGCAAGGCGGAAGTCCTGTGCGAGGTCAATAATCTTCACGTTCTCTGGTATGGAGTGTTCTTTTAAGAACGCCTCACTCTTGCCATGACCGAAGCAGAAGAACACCACATCTACCTCTTCGAAAGGCATCTCCGAGGTGAATTTCAGGTTGCAGTCTCCATAGAGTCCTTCGTGCACCTCAGCCACCAGATTGCCGGCATTGCTCTCGCTGTTGGCAAACACAATCTCTGCCTCTGGGTGGTTTATGAGCAGACGGATCAGCTCGCCGCCAGTGTAGCCTGCGGCACCAAGGATGCCGACTCGGAGGCCCACCCCCAGCCCCTCCCTGGGGAGGGGGGAAAGGTGCCCATACTCATTGGCGGAAGTGTTTTCTCTCAATTCTTTATATTCCATATATATTGTCTTTTATCGTATCTTTTTTCAATCTAATAATATCCCATTGCGCAGCCTTCCCCTCCCCAGGGAGGGGTTAGGGGTGGGCCTCCCAATGCGCAGCCTTCCCCTCCCCAGGGAGGGGTCAGGGGTGGGCCTACACCTTATATTTGCTTGGAATAATCCAATATAATATAGGATAGAGAATGATGCCGCAGAACGCCGTACAGATTGTCAGTGCTGCATAAACGATTCTCGTCACGGTAGGGTCGATGCCAAAATACTCGGCTATGCCGCCGCAAACTCCGCCAAGCAGTCGTTGGTCGGACAAAGTAAGTTTCTTTTCCATAATGCTTTATCTTTTTTCGTCCTTGTGAATACCATAATATACTCTCAGCGGAGTGCTCGACACCTTTATGAAGCCCTTTGCCTCGTCTGATGTCCATCCTGTCTGTGTCTCGCCATACTCGCCGAGCTTCGACTTCGTGAGGTCGTTGTCAGAGTCGATGCCAACTGTTTCGAATCCGTATGGACGCAGCTTCAGTATTGCCGTTCCGCTAACGTTGCGCTGCGAAGATGTCAGCATTGCCTCGATGTCCGGCATCACCGGCTCAAGATACTGGCTCTCGTGGAGGAACATTCCGTACCAGTTGGCAACCTGGTCTTTCCAGTACTGCTGCCACTTGCTCAGCGTTGACTTCTCCAGCAGGCGGTGAGCCTCGATGATGAGCTTCGGTGCAGCTGCCTCGAAACCTACGCGACCCTTGATGCCGATGATGGTGTCGCCCACGTTGCAGTCGCGGCCTATGGCGTATGATGCGCCTATCTCCTCTATCTTCTGAATGGCTGCTACCTTGTCGTCGAACTTCTCTCCGTTGACGGCAACAATCTCGCCCTTTTCGAACGTGATCTTCAGCGTAGCCTCCTGCTCCTTGGCTGTCACATGCTTCATGTAAGCGTCTTCGGGCAGTCCCTGTGTTGGGTCGAGCAGTTCGCCGCCACAGATGCTTGTTCCCCAGATGCCCACGTTATATGAGTACTTCAACTTTGTGAAGTCGGCAAAGAAACCGTGGTCGTTAAGGTAGTCAACCTCTTCCTTTCGGGTCAGCTTGTTGTCGCGTGTCAAGGTGATTATCTCCACGCCGGGAGCCATCACGAGGAAGGTCATGTCGAAGCGTATCTGGTCGTTGCCTGCACCCGTAGAACCGTGTGCTATGGCGTCGGCACCAATCTCCTTAGCATAGCGTGCAATGGCTATTGCCTGGAAAATGCGTTCAGAGGAAACCGAGATTGGATAGCAGTTGTTGCGCAGCACATTGCCGAAAATCATGTATTTCAGCGACTTCTCATAATATTCGTGGGTAACGTCGAGCGTCACATACTGCACAGCACCGAGCTTATAGGCGTTCTCCTCGTTCTTCTTCAGCTGTTCTGCGCTGAATCCGCCAGTGTTGGCGCAAGCCGCATAAACATCATACCCTTCCTCCTTCAGTTTCATAACAGTGTAGGAGGTGTCCAAACCACCTGAAAAGGCTACTACTACGCGTTTGCCCCCCTTGGGGCCCACCCCCGCCCCCTCCCTGGGGAGGGGAGAAGTTTGCGCATCACACACACAACTTTTTACTTGTTCTTTAGCTTCCATATTATTTCTTTTATTTTTATTATTACGTTGTCAATATCCGATAATATTTCTTCGTTGGTGAACCTTATTACAGTAAACCCCTGTGAGTTCAGCCAATCTGTTCGCTCTTCGTCAGAGACCTGTTGCTCAGGTAGTTGATGATAGCCTCCGTCAATTTCAATTATGAGTTTTATAACGATACATGAAAAGTCTGCTATAAACTTTCCAATTATATGCTGTCGTCTAAACACGACACCAAGTTGCTTTGATTTAAGATAACCCCATATAACAGATTCTGCATCAGTCTGATTCTTTCTGTTCTTTTCTGCAAATTCTTTCAGCTTATTGTAAACTGACAAGTCTGCCATTTGATATGATTTCAAATATTCGCTCATAATCAAACTTGTTCCCCTCCCCAGGGAGGGGTTAGGGGTGGGCCTCTAACCGCTTTATGCGATCCAAAACCTCTTGTGGCAATTTTGCCGGCAGGTGAACCTCTGGATCATACAACATGGCAGTGCAGATGCAGTATTTCCTGTTTGTGCGGTGGAGCACATCCACATTGATGCAGCCTTCACATCCGCGCCAAAAGGCCTCGTCGTCGGTAAGGTCGGCGAAGGTGACGGGCTGATAGCCGAGTTGGGTGTTCATCGTCATCACCGCGGCACCGCTCGTAAGGCTGAAGATCTTGGCGTGAGGCCATCGGGTGCGGGCGAGAGTGAAAGTCATGTCCTTGATTTTCTTTGCCACACCAAGATGTCGGAAGTCGGGATGCACTATAAGTCCCGATGTCGTCACATATTGTTTGTTGCCCCACGTCTCTATGTAGCTGAATCCTGCGAAGCGGTCGCCGCTCAAGGCAATGACAGCCTTTGCCTCCTTCATCTTTGTAGCGAGGTATTCATGTGTTCGTTTTGCAATTCCAGTTCCACGCACCTTTGCCGCTTCGGCAATAGTCTGCAAAATGGTGTCAACGTACTTCTCGTGCGAAGGGTCGGCAACCAACACAGTGATGCCCACCCCCAGCCCCTCCCTGGGGAGGGGGGAAGGATTTTCTTGCTCATTGGTGGAAGTGTTTTCTCTAAATTCTTTATATTCCATATATATTGTCTTTTATCGTATCTTTTTGCAATCTAATAATATCCGATCGCGCAGCCATTCCCCTCCCCGGGGAGGGGTTAGGGGTGGGCCTCCCCTACACCATATTCGGCACCACCTTGCTCAGCGCCGTCACCACGTCAGCCTCCGAAGCATGTTCGCTGATGACGATGAATATCGTGTCGTCGCCGGCTATCGTACCTAATATATAAGGTATGTTGCTGTTGTCGATGTTGTAGGCAATGCTGCTGGCATATCCGGGTCGTGTCTTTATGACTCCCATGTTTCCGGAGAAGTTTATCGACATAAAACCAGGCACCTGCATCATCTCCTTCACCTGTGCCGGGCTGCTCACTCGTTTATACATAGCGATGTTCGGCAACACATAGACGTAGTTGCCGCCCATGCTTGCCGCCTTCGCCACCTTAAGCTGCTTAAGGTCTCGGCTCAGCGTAGCCTGTGTAAGTTTGAATCCCTCTTCCTGAAGAGCAGCCAGCAGTTCTTCTTGACTGCCCATTTCTCTGCTCGAAATAATCATTCTAAGTGTATCCAGTCTGTCCTTCTTTATTCTCATCTCTGTATGTTTATACAATTTTCGGTGCAAAGATATACATATTTATACGAACCGCCAAACTTTTATCGTACTTTTTTTAATAGCATGTCTATTTTGTGAGTTTTTTGTCATTCTGCTTCCTTCGAGATGCCTTCGAGATGCCTTCGAGATGCTCTCATACGGTTTGTAAACATTTTACAGTTCAGTTTCATTAGTGATGATAAAAAAATAAGTTGGTACGATTTACCTCAGATTTTTGAGGTGCTGCCAGTTAGACCTTGCA
Organism: Prevotella sp.; assembly: GCA_051869235.1. Taxonomy (GTDB): domain Bacteria; phylum Bacteroidota; class Bacteroidia; order Bacteroidales; family Bacteroidaceae; genus Prevotella. The sequence goes on along the minus strand of JBJEAS010000111.1, from coordinate 64,239 downwards.
GTAGGAACAAGTATGAATAATGCAGGTTAAAGAGGGAATGGAAAAAAAAGGCTTGGAAAGTTTGGATGTTTCGGATTTTCTTCGTACTTTTGCGGGGAAATAACTTACTGAACTTTCCCACCCTTTAACTTTCAGTACGGGCAAACTAATGCTTCAAGAAATTCAGCTCTTTGGGTGCGCTGGCTACTGGGGGTGTGGGCGTCTCGCCCGCACCTCGCCTACGAGGTAATATTTCGGGATTATGCGGTTGATGGTGCGCAAGGTGCGGGCGGGACGCCCACACCCCCAGCCCTCGCCGCTAAATATTCAACTACATTTAAAGGGTGGGAAAGTTCAGTAACTTAAAACTTGAAAACGGAATGAAGACAACAATGTGTTTCAGAAAAGTGGCGGTGACGCTGACAGTGGCCCTCACGGCTGTGGCGTCTGCAGCCAGCGACAGCCTGATGATTGCGGTGAGACGCAACCTCGACGCTGCCCCGAAGGTGCGCCAAAGTTACATAGAATACGGAGAACAGTTCGCAGGAAAGCCGTGGGAGTCGCCCAGCGCACAGATGTTTGCGGAATTCAAGACCAACGGCAACCGCACACGCTACGAGCAGGCTACATTCGCCAAACGCCGACAGTTGGCGGCAATAGTGATGGCGGAAGTGGCTGAGGGCAAAGGACGATTCTTGGGCGACATCATCGACGGACTCTACAGCACTATGGAAGAGACTTGGTGGGGAATACCGGCACACTACGGCACTAAGGTGATGAGGACCGAAGACCAGACGGTGGACCTCTTCAACGCCGAGACTGCAGGACTCGTGGCATGGACAAGACGTGCGCTGAAAGCCCAGTTGGACAGCTTTTCTCCGTTGCTGACCGAACGCATCGACCGTGAGATAGAACGCCGTATACTCATTCCAGCAGTGACTACCGACTACTGGTGGAAGAAGGCTGGAATGAACTGGAACCCATGGATTTGTTCCAACTGGCTTGCCTGCGTATTGTTCTGTGAACACGACTCAGTGCGACGCAACGAAGCCCTGGCTCAAATCTCGCAAGCCATGCAATGCTTCTACGATGCCTATCCCGACGATGGCGGATGCGACGAAGGTCCCACCTATTGGGACAGGGCGGCGGCATCGCTGTTTGACTGCCTGATAATATTAGAGGGTAGAGAGAGGAGTGAGGAGAGAGGAGTGAGGAGTGAGGAGAGAGGAGTGAGGAGTGAGGAGAGAGGAGTGAGGAGGGAGAATAGCGAGAGCTTAGAAGCCGTGCAGTTCAGTAATCTCACTCCTCACTCCTCTCTCCTCACTCCTCACTCACCAAAACTGAGGAATATGGCTTCCTATTGCTACTCGACCTACATTGCCGACGGCTATTGCCTCAGCTTTGCCGATTCGCACGGAAACAGGTTTGTGCAGCAGCCTAACGTGATGTTCCCGTTTGGACTCTACATTGGCGACAAGACGATGCAGCAGTTTGCGGCATACGTGGCAAAGGAAAAGGGATTTTGGGAAGATGCGAAGACTATGTACAACGACAGCGGGAATTATCCCACACTGGGACGAGAACTCGTGTTCCTCAGCTGCCTCGACAAATTCAGCAACGAGAAGGCTGAAGAGCCGAAACTCGCCGACACATGGATGCCGCGACTGCAAATCTTCACTGCACGAAGGAACGGCATGTTCGTAGGAATGAAAGGCGGACACAACGACGAGAGCCATAACCACAACGACGTGGGCAGCTTTGTGGTCTACGACGGCGGACAACCCATACTCGTTGACCCGGGAGTGGGCGAATACACATCGAAGACGTTCAGCAAAGAGAGGTATGAAATATGGACTATGCAGTCGGCTTACCACAACCTGCCACAGATAAACGGATGCGACCAAATGGCGGGCAAACGGTTTGCTGCATGCAACGTGAAGCAGAAGAAAGGTTGCTTCTCGCTCGACATCGCGTCTGCTTATCCCGACTCTGCAAACGTCAGCCGATGGACACGAACCGTAAGAATGGACAAGCAGGGCACCATCACCCTGACAGACGACTACAGCCTGCTACAGTGGCAAGCCCCTATACGACTGATGTTAATTGCCGCAGCAGAGCCGCATTTGGAAAAAGGCAGGGTAGGGATTGCCAACAGAACCATTTCTTACGACGCATCGCAGCTTGAAGCCAGCATAGAACCGCTCACGAACCTTTTCGACCCGATGATGCAGTCGATGTGGCCCAATGGGCTTTGGCGCATAGTGCTGACCGTAAAGGGGGAGAAGAAAGAAGGATTCGTGACGATAAAAATTAGTTGACGAGTTGAATATTCAGCGACAACGGCTGGGGGTGTGGGCATCTCGTCCGCACCTCGTCTGCAAGGTAATATAAAAAACTCCTACGATAGATTTGCCATACGGACAGGTGCGGGCGAGACGCCCACACCCCCAGCAGCAACACCCACAGCGTCAAAGCCGCGAGAGGAATTTTTCTCGTTCAACAATGAAACGCAGATGAGTTCCTTCGCCAATAAGTGTTTCGCCCTGACGAGCGGTGACTTTGAAGAACAGCTTGCGGCCTTCTACCTTGGTCAGTTCTGCCGTAGCTTCCACCTCCTGTCCAAGAGGCGTAGGCTTGAGGTGCGACGATTCTATGTGACCTCCAACCGTAGTGCTGCCCTCGGGCAGAGCGTCCCTTACGGCGAGCATCGCCGCATTCTCCATCAGAGCCAACATGGCAGGAGTAGCCAACACGGGCATGTCGCCCGAACCCAATGCAATGGCTGTGTTTGTCGCATCAACCATCAGTTTGCTTGTATGTGTAAGTCCTGTTTCCATAAAAATGACAAATATAAATAAATCGGTGCAAAGTTATACAAATTATTGCATAAGAAGCGAAAATTACAATATTTTTTTGTATTTTTGCCGCCGAAAACTATTATAACGGAAAAAGTTTATGAGAAAAATTGTTGTTCTATTGTTCGCGGCATTGACGAGCTGCGGAATATCGGCACAGACAAAACGATTCGGCAACATTGGCATTGGCGTAAACCACAAAGGTGCTGACTCGTTGCTGACAAGTCATTTCAACCTTGGCATTTTCGGAAATGTCGACACCCTGCATGGCGCACAGCTCAGTCTGCTGACAAGCGTGGCTCGACAGGAGGCCAAGGGAGTGAACATAGGCGCATTGTCTGCCTTCACACGAGGAAAGATGTTCGGAGTGCAGATGGCTGGATTCATCGACGGCGTCGACGGCGAGATGCGCGGCGTGCAGTTGTCGGGCATCTCCAATGTCGCTAAGAGTGCCAACGGCGTTCAAATAGCCGGATTGACAAACACCACTGCCACTCCGATGCGCGGCGTGCAGATGGCAGGAGTGACCAATGTTGCCATGGGAGTGAAGCGCGGCATGCAAGTGGCTGGAGCTGCAAACATCTGTTCGTCGTACATGCGAGGACTGCAGTTTGCCATGTACAACTATGCCGACACACTTAACGGCTCGCAATTCGGCATCATAAACATTTGCAACAGCCACCCGAGGGGCGTGCAGGTGGGACTGATAAACTACAGCCGCGACACCATAGCACATAAAATAGGACTCGTGAACATCAATCCAAAGACACGCACCGACATGATGTTCTACGGCGGAACATCGACAAAGCTGAACTTCGCCATGCGTTTCCGCAACCGCTCGACCTACAACATTCTTGGTGTGGGAACCCATTTCATGGGCATCGACGAGAAATTCTCCGGAGCACTGTTCTACCGCATAGGACAGTATTTCCAACTTAACCCGCGGCTGAGCCTCAGCGGCGACGTAGGCTACTACCATGTGGAGACGTTCGTGGAGAATTCCGACACCAAGCCCGAACGCCTTTTCTCGCTGCAAGCCCGCCTCAACGCCGACTATCAGCTGACCCGCACCCTAAGTGCCTTTGCCAGCGTAGGCATAGGCGACACCCGCTACTACCACCACGCCACACACTACCGCACACGCCCGATATTCGAGGCGGGAGTGGCTGTGAGGTATTTGAGAAGTGAGGAGAGAGGAGAGAGAAGTGAGGAGAGAAGAATGAGGAGTGAGGAGAGAGGAGAGAGGAGTGAGAATAGTGTAAACGCGGCCCACTGCTACTCATACGGTAATCTCTCTCCTCACTCCTCACTCCTCACTCCTCACTCCTCTCTCCTCGCTCCTCATTCCAAAAAGCATCCTTGGCTTGCCGCCCTTGAAACCTTCGGCATCAATGCCTTCGTATGGTCGTTCGACAGCTACATAATGGACGAGGAGTTTGCGAAGATAAGCATACACACGGTGAAAAACAACATAAAGAACGGATTCGTGTGGGACAACGACCAGTTCTCCACCAACCTCTTCGCACATCCCTACCACGGCGGACTTTACTTCAACGCAGCACGCAGCAACGGACTCAACTTCTGGGAGTCGGCACCCTATTCGTTCGGCGGAAGCCTGATGTGGGAAATGGTGTGTGAGATAGAACCGCCTGCCATCAACGACCTCATGGCTACTACAATGGGTGGAATATGCATCGGCGAAGTGACCTACCGCCTGTCTGACCTCGTGCTCGACGACAGCAAGCGCGGTTTCCCACGCTTCATGCGAGAGTTTCTCGGCACACTCATCTGTCCCATAAAGGGATTGAACCGAATCATCAGAGGCGACGCATGGAAGGTAAGGCACGAGAACGGCAAATACCACGACTACAACCACATTCCAGTCAACCTCGGACTTACCCTTGGCGACCGCTACTTGGCAGACAACAACTCCATTTTCCGCGGCGAACATTCTCCCTTCGTGAATCTCGCTCTGCAATATGGCGACCCTTTCAAGCGTGACACAAGGAAGCCATACGACTACTTCACAGCCGACCTCACGTTCAACTTCAGCGGCAACCAACCGCTCATCAGCGGTGTGCATCTGCTTGGCAGACTTTGGGGCACACCAATCAAATCGGGCGACAACATGAAGACCGAAATAGGCATTTTCCAGCATTTCAACTATTTCGATTCTCAGCCGGTGAAGGACGGAACCAACCTTGTGCCATTCCGCATCTCTGAGGCAGCTTCCGTTGGTCCTGGAGTCATCTTCCGATTCCCACAAGTAGGCAACCTCTCACATCTCGAGCAGCGCGTCTTCCTGAGCGGAATACTACTTGGCGGTTCGCTCAGCGACTACTATAACGTGATTGACCGCGACTACAACCTTGGCAGCGGATTCAGTGCCAAGACAAACACCATACTTTCCTTCGGACGCTTCGGCACCTTCGTTCTCGATGCGCACTACTATCGCATCTATACATGGAAGGGATACGAAGACAAAGACCTCTCGACAATAGATCCTCTCTACCTCAATGCGCAGGGCGACAAGGGCAACGCCACACTGCTGGTTATGAACCCAAGGCTTGTGGTGAATCTTGGCGAGAGAACCGCCCTCAACCTCTCAGGCACATACTACTATCGTCACACTTACTACAAATACCACGAAAACGTGGATGCAAAGACTTTCGAGGTAGGAATGGGATTGACGTGGAAATTGTAATGTGGAGAGAGGAGAGTGGAGTGAGGAGAGGGGAGAGGGGAGTGAGGAGAGAGATATGTTTTTTGAGCGTGTAAAAAAAACAAGGAATGGACTCAGCGACAAGGGATTTTATAAGGCAGCATGCCGACGAGGACGTCAAGGCGTTGGCATTGAAAGCTCATGGCATTGAGGGCGTTGACTTAAAGTTCGCCCTCGACCAAATAGCGGGAAGACAGACTGCGAGGCATAAACTGCCTACGTGGGCTGCCATCGAAGGCATTCTCTTTCCACCACACATCTCGATGGAACAATGCTCGAGCGAAGCGACGGCACTCTACAAGCAAAACATCTCTCTTCCCTCAACCCCCAACCTTCTACCCTCAACAATGGTCGACCTCACAGGCGGTTTCGGAGTCGACTTCTCCTTCTTGGCGCGCAATTTCAGCAAAGCCATATATGTGGAGCGTCAGCAACATCTCTGCGACATTGCCCGTGAGAATTTTCGTCTTCTTGACCTCAAACAAGCAGAGGTTGTGTGCGACGATGCGGAATCTTTTCTTAAAACAATGCCACACGTCGACCTAATTTATCTCGACCCGGCACGCCGCGACAACACTGGAGCCCGCACATTCGCCATCAGCGACTGTACACCCGATGCCGTCAGCCTTCGTGACAGTCTGCTGCAAAAAGCCGACCGCGTGATGCTGAAACTTTCGCCCATGCTCGATTGGCGCAAGGCCGTCAGCGACCTCGGCGAAAAGAACGTCAGCGAGGTTCATGTCGTCTCGGTGAACAACGAATGTAAGGAACTGCTCATCGTCATGACAGCTGATGAAACGAAGGGAATGAAGGTGGTGGGAGTGGATTGTATTTCGAGGAGTGAGGAGAGAGGAGTGAGGAGTGAGGAGAGAGGAGTGAGGAGTGTGGAGTGTGGAGTGAGGAGAGAGGAGAGAGGAGTGAGGAGTGAGAATAGTGTAAATGCGGCCCACTGCTACTCATACGGTAATCTCTCTCCTCACTCCTCACTCCACACTCCACACTCCACACTCCTCACTCCTCACTCCACACTCCACACTCCACACTCCACACTTCACACTCCTCACTCCTCACTCCACACTCCTCACTCCTCACTCCACACTCCTCACTCCTCATTCTTATACGAACCCAACTCCTCGATAATGAAAATCGGCTGTTTCGACCAGATTGCCGAGAGGTTTGGCATCTGTCAGGTGGCGAAGAACAGTCATTTGTTTTTGTCCGACCACGAGGTGGATGATTTCCCCGGACGTTCGTTCAGCATCGTGGCAACTACGACGATGAACAAGCGGGAGCTGAAGGCGGCACTTGCCGACGTGAAAACCGCAAACATCGCTGTACGCAACTTCCCGCTGTCAGCTGCCGAACTGCGCAAACGCCTTAAACTGAAGGACGGTGGCGACACCTACATCTTTGCCACTACCGATGCCGACAAGCAGCATAAACTATTTATTTGCAAGAAAACGAATAAAAACTGAATTATATTACCTCGTACCTAAGGTGCGAGCGTCCCGCCCACACCCCCAGCCGACAACGCTGAATAATCAACTGTGGAAAAGGGTGGGAAACTTTTGTATTTCATATAATAACATAATGTATGGTTTTAATAGTCAACGTTGAATGCCTACAACGTGTGCTGCACCAACACATTTCCATCACAACTGTATTTTTTTAACTTATAAAAAACGTCACTAACGTCACTTTTGCTTATAACTTATTGATAACCAATAGCTGAGGAAGTGACGTTTTAGTGACGTTAGTGACGTTTCGATGACGTTTATAGGGGTTTTACAAGGTAGGAGGCACACAAACATTTATAAAACAAAAAAGTTTTTGTATTCATTGAGAAAATTTACGTATATAAGGAAAATCATTATCTATGCAACTGAAAGTTCTCCGTTCATAGTACTATAAACGTGCGTTCAAAGACTTTGAACGTACGTTCAAAAGCTTTGAACGGACATTCAAAGCCTTTGAACGGAACTCTTGCAGTGGATGCAAGAAAACACGACAAGTAAAGGACATGATTTTTGCATCGCCGCATCGCTTGAATTGAAGGAAATCATCGACATGCCCGAGTCGCAGATTACCGACAAGGGAACAGGACGGTTGAAGCCTTTGATTCGAGTTTCTATCTACTTTTGACATTAAAAGCACGGAATGATTTAGGATTGAGCGTATGTGTGCCTTGATTATTAGAAATTCTGCGGATTTCGGTAATATTTTTATCTCTACTGGCTTATAATTGGGAATTTTTATCTAAATTTGCAGCGTGCAAACAAAAAAACATACCGACTATAGCGAAAGGCAAATTATCGACCTGCTGCGCCAAGGCTCGCAGTGGGCGTTCGAGGCTATGTTCAGCAAGTACTCCAAGGAATTGTTTGTTTACTCACTGCAGTTTACGAAGTCCTCGGAGAAGGCTGAGGAGATAGTCCACGATGTCTTTTTGCGCCTTTGGCTCAACCGCGACAAACTGAAAGACGTTGACTCACTGCATCCTTTGCTTTTCCAGATGTCGCGAAACCATCTCATCAATGCCTTCAGGGCGAATGTCAACTCCCCCGTCTTTGAGGAATATGTAGAGCATCTTGACTATAGGCGAGCCGAGTCACACTCACCGTTGGAATACGAGGAATTTGTCGGTCAGCTACACCATTGCATCGATAGGCTGCCTCGACAGCAACGTATCATCGTAGAAAAGTCGAAACTGGAGGAACTCAGCCCGTCAGAGATAGCCGAGCAACTCGGCATCAGCGTCCAGACAGTGCGCAACCAGTTGTCGCAAGGACTGAAGGAAATCAGGAGGCTTTTGTCAGGATGTCTGATGTTCTTAATGTTATTGTTTATTAAATGATTGTTTCATACCTGTTACATTTCCGTTTCTAAGTTGTATGAATAAATAAGAAGACTTGACAATGAAGGATTTTATTAGAAAATACCGCAACAACGAACTTTCCCCTTCTGAGCTGTCGCAGCTCAGACAGCGTTTGCAGGGAATGACAGACGATGAACTCTCTGACTATATGGGCAACGACTGGGCGACATCAGCCATTGATGCCTCACAGGCTGACAACGGCAAGATGGCACACATACAGACGAGGCTCGCCATGGAGATTTCGTCACCAAGAGGCTATTCCCATATTGTCACCAAGCTGCTCAAATATGCTGCCATCATACTTATTCCACTCCTGACCATCGCCACTTTATATCTATATAGCGAGAGCCACTCACAGCTTCCCGACGACATGGTGGTGACAACGGGAAAGGGTGAGAGCGCATGCGTGAGCCTGCCTGACGGCACCAAAGTGACACTCTATTATGAATCCAAACTGAGCTACGGCGCACACAGCTTCACCAAGGACAAGCGCGAGGTGAGGTTTGAGGGCGACGGATTCTTTGAAGTTCATGCCGACAGCGGTAATCCCTTTGTAGTCAACTCCGAGGGACTCTCCATAACAGTGCTTGGCACCATGTTCAGCCTCTCCGCCCGACAGGACAACGACACTGCAGAGCTTTATCTTGAGAAGGGACGCGTCAGCCTCTGCTCATCGTTGACCGACGAGTCGGTGGTGATGAACCCCAACGAGCGTGCGTGCATAAACTACAAGACCGGAAAGATAACCGTTGAGCGGCTTGCTGAGAATCCTTGCACCTTGCGCAAGGGCTATCTCTCGTTCAACAGTGTGCCGCTCTCAAAGGTCGTAAAGACGCTAAATTCCAATTTCGGATGCGAGATTGTGGTGGGAAACAAGTCGCTGCTCGACAAGACTTTCTCCGGCACGCTGCCGGCAAGAAACATTGACGACGCACTTCAGGTGCTACGCCTGTCGTTCAATTCCAGCGTAAGGCGTGATGGCAACAAATATGTTGTTGAATGAGGAAACCAATAAAAAAATCGCAAACTAAGTAGTATATTCCTCTCCAAAACTTGTATATTAGGATAGAGACAACCTATTTTTAAAGTTTATTAATTAACAAGGTATTAATATGGAGAGAATTGAGAACAAAAGGCATGTCATCATGCTGTTGTTGGCGATGTTCTGTTGTGGCAGCATTTTTGCACAACAAAACAAACTCGTGACCGTAAAGGTCGAGAAAGCCAACCTTCAAAAAGTATTCAAGTCGATAGAGCAGCAAACGACCTACCGCTTCTCATATCGCGACGAGCTTATCGACAAGAGGGTCGACATCACGATTCAGAAGACAAACGCCACCGTGGAGAGTGTGCTCGACGAGGCGCTGAAGTCCCGTCCACTGTCCTATCAGATTGTTTCCGACCAGCAGATAGTCATCACCGGAAAGGAGAAGGAAAGTGAGCCATCGGTCAACAAGCACAGCACCTCAAAACGGAACATCACGGGAAAGGTGGTCGATGACAATGGCGAACCGGTAATTGGAGCAAGCATCTTCCTGAAGGGAACAGGCAAGGGAGCCGTTACCGACATGAACGGCCGTTTCAGCTTGCCTTCCGATGGACGCAAGGTGACGCTGGTGTTCTCCTACATCGGTTATGCCCAACAGGAGATTGTCACCGATGGCAGCCGCGAGCTGCGCATCACGCTGCGCTCCGACGACCAACTGTTGGAGGAGGTCGTTGTCACCGGTTACGGTACATTCAAGAAATCTGCATACGCCGGTTCGGCATCGACAGTCAAGACCAGTCAGTTCCAAGATGTCCCCACAGTCTCTTTCTCTGGCTTGTTGCAAGGAGCCGCTCCTGGCGTGCAGATTTCGTCGTCGTCAGGTCAGCCAGGAGCCTCAACCACGGTGAACATACGAGGCATGGGCTCGTTCAACGCGTCGAACTCCCCGCTCTACGTCATCGACGGCGTGCCCACCATGTCGGGCAACGTGTCGTCGCTCGGCACTGATGCGGGTTTCGACATAATGAGCACCATCAACACGTCAGACATTGAGAACATCACAGTGATAAAGGACGCTGCGGCAGCCTCGCTCTACGGCTCAAGGGCAGCAAACGGTGTTATTCTCATCACCACCAAAAAAGGAAAGGAAGGAAAGCCGAGCGTCTCGCTGAAGTCCGACTGGGGATTCTCCGACTTCGCCATGGACTATCGCCCCATAATGAGCGGCGAGGAGCGAAGGGAATATATCTACAACGGACTAAAGACGGCACAGATTGTAAAGGAGGGGGCAACCGAGCAGGAGGCAACGGAATATGCCGACAAATACATCGACGACTACGCCCCGGTGCCATGGTGTGGCTACATCGACTGGGACGACATTCTCTTCCAGAAAGGCAGTCATCAGAACTATGAAGCATCGGTGGCAGGAGGCTCCGACCGTTTCAAGTACTACACATCCTTGGCTTACCTGAAGCAGAATGGCATCACTGCCGTCTCAGGCTTGGAGCGCGTCAGCGGTCGCGTCAATGCCGAGTACAAGGCAAACAAGCGACTCACCTTGGGAGTGAACATGCTTATGTCGCACGTCAACCAGGATGTATATAGCGAGGGAACAAGCTACACGTCGCCCTTCTACGCATCGAGAAACTGCGTAGTGCCATCCGACCCTGTCTATAACGAAGACGGCACATGGAACCGCGAGTTCATACGCAACGACGACCGCAACCCTTTGCTCTCGCTCACCTACGACCATCGCCGCGAGTACATCACACGCCATTTCAATACCATCTACGGCGAATATGAGTTCATTCCCAACCTCAAGCTGAAGTCAACCCTAAGCTACGACTACGCAGTGAATAAGGGCGACTATTGGCTCGACCCACGCACCTCGAACGGCGAGGATGTCAACGGCGAGCTGATAAAGAACATCTACGAGCGCAGCAAGCTCGTTTGGGCAAGCCAGCTGTCATACCTCGCCACCATAGCCGAGAACCACCACATCGACGTCTTGGCAGGCTACGAGATTGACGACCAATACCGCGACTATGTAAGCGGCAACAGGATGAACTTCGCCTCGTTCGACAAGCCAAGCCTAAGCAACGGCGCCACACTCGGCGATGCCGGCGGCTCAAGCACCCGTACGAGAATGATTTCCTATCTCAGCCGCGTCAACTACGACTACAAAAACAAGTACTACCTCGGCGGCAGCTTCCGTACCGACGGCAGCTCACGTTTCGCATCAGGCAACAGATGGGGACAGTTCTGGTCTGTATCAGGGGCATGGCGAATGATGGAGGAGGACTTCATGAAGCCGCTCTCCAGTTGGCTCACCGAACTGAAAATACGCGCATCCTACGGAGTAAACGGAACCCTGCCATCAGACTATTACGGCTACTACGGACTCCTCGGCCTGTCGGAGAGCTATATGGGCGACCCAGCCTTCACACTCTCGCAGATAGCCAACGACCAGCTGTCGTGGGAGACAAACTACAACCTCAACCTCGGTCTCGACTTCAGCCTCTGGAACAGGATTGACGTTACCGTAGAATACTACACCCGCACCACCAAGGACTTGCTCATGGACTATCCAATATCCATGACTACCGGTTTTGGCAGCTACCTGCTCAACATCGGCGAGGTGAAGAACAAGGGCGTGGAACTGGAAATCACGTCGAGGAACTTCCAGACAAAGGACTTCACATGGAGCACCACCTTCAACCTCTCGCACAACAAGAACAAGATAGTGCGTCTTGACGGCAAGCAGACCGAGATTATCAGCGGAACGCAGATTCATCAGGTCGGCAGCTCCTACCGCACGTTCTACCTCATAGAGTTTGCTGGCATCAACCCCGACAACGGAAAGCCACAGTTCTACACCAACACCAAGGACGCCAACGGCAACTACGTTAAGGACATCACCGAGGATCCAACCGAGGCAATGCGCATACCGATGAAACACGCCGAGCCAAACTTCACCGGCGGACTCTCCAACACATTGCGATACAAGTGGTTTGACCTCAACTTCATGATTTCCTATCAGTTCGGTGGCTATTCCTACGACACATGGGCACAGAAGACCGAACACGGCGGCGACGACCTTGAGGCAAACATACCAGCCTACTACAGCCAGTCGTGGAAAAAGCCTGGCGACCAAACCAACTATGAGCTGTTTATGGAAGACCCAGACTATCCAATGAGCACCTACTCCACAAGCCGCCGCCTTCACAGCACCGACTTCATCCGACTGAAAAACCTCACCTTCGGCTTCACCCTGCCAAAGGAATGGACAAGAAAATGCGGCATCGACAGCGTGCGACTCTATGCCTCCGGCAACAACCTGCTGACATGGGCACGCTACGACCAGTACGACCCCGAGGCAGTCAGCGCAGGCACCGCCGTTTGGGGAACACCGCCATTGAAGACAGTCACTTTTGGTATCAACATCAATTTTTAAACAAGCAACGAATATGAAAAATATCAATTCATACATACTGATGGGTGCCCTCGCCCTCTCGGCAACATCGTGCTCAGACAGCTGGCTCGACCAGGAGCCTTCCACATCCGTGGAGACCGACAAGGTAGTGAATGTCCTTTCCGACGTGGAGTTTCTGCTCAACGGCATCTACAACACCATGCAGGATGCCTACGCCTATTCCGGACGACTGGTCTATTACGCCGATGCCACGGGCGACGACATGCAGGCATACAGTGCCACGAAGCGCACAGGCAACTACTATCTGCTCAACTTCACCAAGGACACCTCGCCTGCCACCTTCTGGTCGTATCCCTACGAGATGATAGGACTCTGCAACATCATTCTCGGCAAAATAGACAATATGACGACCAACGACAACGAGCTGCGCGACTACTACAAGGGTCAGGCATTGGCATTGCGCGCCATGCTGCATTTCGACCTCACCCGATTCTATGGCTATCCATACAAGAAAGACAACGGAGCGTCGCTCGGAGTGCCCATCGTTACATCCGTGCTCGACAAGAACGCCAAACCATCGAGGAACACCGTAGCCGAATGCTACACGGCTGTCATCAACGACCTAAAGGCAGCAATCAGTGCCATGGACAACGACGAGGGCAAGGGCTACCACAAAGGGCGCATAAACCTTTGGGGAGCCATGACCCTCCTCAGCCGCGTCTATCTCTACCATGGCGACGATGCCGAGGCATACAGCATGGCAGCCAAGGCAATCAGTGGCGCCGAGAAACAAGGATACAGCCTTTGGAGCAACGCAGAATATCCTTACGCCTGGGGATACGACTACAGCGAGAGCAACAAGGGTGAGGTGCTCTTCGAGATTGTCAACCTCACCGACGACAGCCCAGGCAAGGAGTCGCTCGGTCGCCTGCACTCACCCGATGGCTATAAGGACATCTGCGTCACAACCAGCTTCCATGCCCTGCTGAGCGAAGACCCAGCCGACGTGCGCCTTAAACTTATGGTCTACAGCAGCAAACGAGGCTTCGTAAACAAATTCCAGCCACAGGAGGGCGAGGACATCATGGATGCCAACATTCCACTGCTGCGCCTCTCCGAGGCTTACCTCAATGCAGCCGAGGCAGCTGTGAAGACCGGCGACAATGCCAATGCCGTGAAATGGCTCGATGCCATCGTAACGCGTGCAAACCCAAAGAAAACCGTCGAGGGAACGCAAGTCACCATTGAACGCGTCATGACCGAGCGCCGTAAGGAACTGGTTGGCGAGGGACACCGCATGTTCGATGCCCTGCGCGACGGTGGCAGTGTAGATAGGCACGACGTGTCGGGACAGTCAAAGGTCAGCTCCACCAAGCATCTCACCTCTGCCAAAGAGAAACTGCATTTCGACTGGATCTACTACAAGTGCGTATTGCCGATACCCAAGGCAGAGATTGACGCAAACAGCAACATCGTTCAAAATCCAAGATATCAATCTACCAATGAATAGTTTATAAAAGATGTTATGCCTAAGTTTATCCTGAAGATTTCTCTCTGTATGGTCTGTCTGTCGATTCTGTTCGGCGGGCAGACCTTTGCCCACGACAAGCACCACCTTACTGCCGATGGGCCTTACATCATTCACTGTCCAAATGGCAGCGTGCGGGTGATAAGCGTAAGCGTAGAGGGCATCATTACCGACACCATCCTCACTTCCCTCTCCTCATTCCCCGTCATTTCCCACGACGGCAAGCACCGGTTCTCGGTCTCGCTCCACCGTTTTGAGCGTCCGGAGTGGAAATGCACACTGGCTGAGAAAGTATTCGTCATGTCCGACCCTCATGGCGACCTCGACTGCGTGGTAAGTCTCTTGCGGGGCAATGGGGTAATCGACAGCGACTACCGCTGGTCCTACGGCAACAATCGTCTTGTGGTCATTGGCGACGTGTTCGACAGAGGCAAGGACGCCATACAGATTCTTTGGCTGATATACAAGTTGGAGCATGAGGCGGCACAGGCAGGCGGCAGTGTCGATTTCCTGCTTGGCAACCACGAGCCAATGGTGTTGATGAACGACCTTCGCTACACTAAGGAAAAATACAAGCTGCTTGCCGAAAAGCTCTGCATGGAATATCCCCAACTCCTCTCACGCTCAACCGAGTTGGGCTACTGGTTGTCAACACGCAACACCATGCAGGTGATAGGCCGCAACCTCTTCGTCCATGCCGGCATCAGTGGCAAACTGCTTGAGCGCAACCTTTCCATCCCCACCGTCAACGAGCAGATGAGCCATGGTCTCTACCTCAACAAGGCACAACGCCGCGCCGAGTCGCCACTCACCTATTTCCTCTTTGGCTCCAATGGTCCCATCTGGTATCGCGGCATGGTGCTTAGCGACCCTAAATACAACCCCATTACGTCAGACACCCTTCAGATGGTGCTGCGCCGCTATGATGTTGACCGCATCATAGTAGGCCACACCATATTCGACGACATCAGCACCTTCCACTCCAAGCATGTCATAGCAGTAAACGTTGACAATCAGAAAAACCGCAAGCACAAACGAGGTCGTGCCATACTTATTGAGAACGACAGCCTCTTCGTCATATACGATGACGGCAAAAGGAAACCTCTATGAAAATGGTTGGCGGTGTAGGCGTTCTGTCTGCACCGCCAGTCGTTGCCGCTGTATATTCAACTACACCCAAGGTTAAAAAAATCGGAAAATATTTTGTTTGTTCGGGATAATTGTTTACTTTTGCAGCCGAAACAAATATCTAAATTATAACCTTATTAACTATAAAGGAAAAATGTCGACCTTAAGTTTGATGATCGTGGCAGTGTTCTGCCTTGGCTATTTCATGATAGCCATTGAGAGTGTGACGAAAATCAACAAGGCTGCTATAGCCCTGCTGATGTTTGTGTTGTGTTGGACTTTGTTCATGATTGACCCCTCGCAATATGTTCCTGGAGCCATCGGTGCAAAGAAGGCGCTGGCGGTGTCGGGGGTGATAGAGCACCATCTCGGCAGTACGGCAACAACCCTCTTCTTCCTTATGGGAGCCATGACCATTGTGGAGCTGGTTGACCAGAATGGAGGTTTCAACTTCGTGCGCGACACATTGAAGACGCGAACGAAGAAGAAACTGCTGTGGCGCATTGCATTCATGACATTCATACTGTCTGCCATCCTCGACAACCTGACCACGAGCATCGTGATGATCATGATCTTGAGGAAGCTGGTGGAGGAGCGCAGAGACCGTCTCGTATATGCCGCCCTCGTGGTCATCGCTGCCAATTCGGGAGGTGCGTTCTCGCCCATCGGCGACGTCACGACCATAATGCTGTGGAACAAGGGCTTGCTGACCGCCATGGGAGTGATAATGGAGATTTTCGTCCCCTCGTTGGTGTCGATGCTCATTCCCGCCTATATCCTGTCGCGCAGCTTGGAAGGCAAGGTGGAAGTGACCGACTATTCGCAGAACGAGCGCGTCGACGACCATCTGACGGAGCAGCAGCGCAAGACGGTGTTCTTCCTTGGCGTCGGCGGACTGATTTTCGTGCCTATTTTCAAGACCATCACCCATCTTCCCCCCTTTGTGGGCATACTGCTCGTGCTGGGAGTGCTGTGGACGGTGACGGAGGTGTTTTACTACAACCTCTCGGGCGAGGAGGAGAAGGGAGGCATGCAGAAGCGTGTGACGAACATGCTCTCGCGCATCGACATGGGTACAATTCTCTTCTTCCTCGGCATACTGATGGCGGTGGCTTGCCTTGAGACGATAGGCGCGCTGACACTGCTTGGCGACGGGCTGAACGACGTGTTCAACGGCAACCATTATCTCATCACGGGAATCATCGGTGTGCTGTCGAGCATTGTCGACAATGTGCCGCTGGTGGCTGGATGCATGGGAATGTACCCTGTGGCAGAGGTGGGTGACATGGCGGTGGACGGCATCTTCTGGCAGCTGCTTGCCTACTGTGCCGGCGTAGGAGGCTCGATGCTCATCATAGGCAGTGCGGCGGGAGTCGTGGTGATGGGACTTGAGAAGATAACCTTCGGATGGTATCTGAAGAAGATTTCGTGGATTGTGCTTGTGGGTTATCTTGCCGGAATGCTTGTTTATTGGGTTGAGAGAACGCTTTTCTTCTGACAAAAACTCATAAAAAAACGAAAAAAGAAGCATAAAAGTTGAAAACAAGTAGCTTGTTACATATAATATTCGTAACTTTGTGCGATTTTTGATGAACAAAACAATAAGTTTTTAAAATTTTAGATGAACGTAATTACGAAAACAATTTCGTTGGCTGATGGAAGAACCATCACCATCGAGACCGGGAAAGTGGCAAAACAGTGCGACGGTTCTTGCGTGCTCCGCATGGGCAACACCGTTCTTTTGGCCACCGTTTGTGCCGCAAAGGATGCAGTTCCCGGTACAGATTTCATGCCTCTGCAGGTTGACTACAGAGAGCAGTATGCAGCAGCCGGTCGCTTCCCTGGTGGATTCACCAAGCGTGAGGGCAAGGCAAGTGACAATGAGATTCTCACATCGCGACTTGTCGACCGTGTGCTCCGTCCTCTTTTCCCTTCCAACTATCATGCTGAAGTGTATGTCAATGTGATGCTTTTGTCAGCCGACGGTGTCGACCAGCCGGATGCCCTTGCCGGTTTCGCTGCCTCGACAGCCTTGGCTTGTTCAGATATTCCTTTCGAGTGCCCAATCAGCGAGGTGCGTGTGGCACGCATCGACGGCGAGTATGTCATCAACCCGACATTCGAGCAGATGAAGGATGCCGACATGGACATCATGGTAGGCGCATCGGCAGAGAACATCATGATGGTAGAGGGCGAGATGAAGGAAGTTAGCGAGCAGGACATGATTGGCGCACTGAAGGCTGCCATGGTTGCCATAAAGCCCATGTGCGAACTGCAGACGGAACTATCGAAGGAGCTTGGCAAGGACGTGAAGCGCGAATACGACCACGAGGTCAACGACGAAGACCTGCGCAAGCAAATCAACGACGAGCTTTACCAGCCAGTGTATGACGTCACAAAGCAGGCTCTCGACAAGCAGGCGCGTCAGGACGCTTTCGACAAGATTATAGAAGACTTCAAGGCAAAATATACCGAGGCACATGCAGACCTCAGCGAGGATGAGCTTGAGGAGAAGGCTGCCGAGGCCGACCGCTACTACCACGACGTGATGCGCGACGCCATGCGACGCTGCATTCTCGACGAGGGCATTCGTCTCGACGGACGAAAGACCGACGAGATTCGTCCTATTTGGTGCGAGGTAAGCCCACTGCCAATGCCACACGGAAGCTCAATATTCACACGTGGCGAGACACAGTCGCTCACCACCTGTACGCTCGGCACGAAGCTCGACGAGAAGATGGTGGACGACGTGCTGGACAAGAGCTACATGCGATTCCTGCTGCACTACAACTTCCCGCCATTCTGTACCGGTGAGGCAAAGGCACAGCGTGGCGTAGGCCGACGCGAGATTGGCCACGGACACTTGGCATGGCGCGCCCTGAAGGGTCAGATTCCTGCCGACTATCCTTACACAGTGCGTCTCGTTAGCCAGATACTGGAGTCGAACGGCTCGTCGTCGATGGCTACGGTGTGTGCCGGTACATTGGCACTGATGGACGCCGGCGTTCCAATGACAAAGCCTGTCAGCGGCATCGCCATGGGTCTTATCAAAAACCCAGGTGAGGACAAGTATGCTGTGCTGAGCGACATCCTCGGCGACGAGGACCACCTTGGCGACATGGACTTCAAGACCACGGGTACGAAGGACGGCTTGACAGCCACACAGATGGACATCAAGTGCGACGGCTTGAGCTTCGAGATTCTCGAAAAGGCTCTGATGCAGGCAAAGGCAGGCCGTGAGCATATCCTCGGCAAGCTGGTGGAGACAATAGCCGAGCCACGTCCAGAGCTGAAGCCACAGGTGCCACGCATCGTACAGATAGAGATACCTAAGGAGTTCATAGGAGCTGTCATCGGTCCTGGCGGCAAAATCATCCAGCAGATGCAGGAGGACACTGGCGCTACAATCACCATCGACGAAATCGACGGTGTAGGCAAGGTGCAGGTAAGCGGTCCCAACAAGGAGAGCATCGACGGCGCCTTGGCGAAGATTCGTGCCATCGTTGCCATACCCGAGGTAGGCGAGGTTTACGACGGAACAGTGCGTTCTATAATGCCTTACGGTTGCTTCGTAGAGATTCTGCCAGGCAAGGACGGATTGCTCCACATCAGCGAGATAGACTGGAAGCGCCTTGAGACGGTTGAGGAAGCCGGCATCAAGGAAGGCGACAAGATAAAGGTGAAGCTGCTTGAGATTGACCCGAAGACAGGAAAGTACAAGCTCTCGCATCGTGTGCTGATCGAGAAGCCTGCCGACTATCAGGAGCGTCCGGAGCGTCGACCACGAGGCGAGCGCCCGGAGCGTCGACCAAGAGGTGAGCGTCCGGAGCGCGGCGAGCGTCGCCCACGCCCAGAACGCCCAGAGCGTCGCCCACGTCACGAAGAAGGCGGATTCCAGGAGAACCACGAGCCACGTGACTTCAACGACTCGCTGGATAAGATGGACTTCTAAAAGAGAATAGAATATTTTTGAAGGTAGAAGGAAGAGGGTAGAGGGTAGAGATTACTGTGATGAGCAGAAAACAGCCTATTATTCTGGCTTGCACTAATCTCTACCTTCTACCCTCTACCCTCTTTCCCCCCTCACTTCTAAAATAATGACCGACGACAATTTCGACATACGCGAAGAACAGCATTTCAGCCCTGCCGAGAAGGACTTTGAGAATGCCTTGCGCCCACTGAACTTCAGCGATTTCAGTGGACAGAGTAAGGTAGTGGATAATCTTCAAGTATTCGTTGAGGCGGCAAAATATCGTGGCGAACCGCTCGACCACACTTTGCTGCATGGACCTCCAGGACTTGGAAAGACAACGCTCAGCAACATCATCGCCAACGAGCTGGGCGTAGGATTCAAGATAACCAGCGGTCCTGTTCTCGATAAGCCAGGCGACCTCGCCGGCATCCTTACATCACTTGAGAAGAACGACGTGCTTTTCATCGACGAGATTCATCGTCTCTCGCCTGTTGTTGAGGAGTACCTTTATTCCGCCATGGAGGACTATCGCATCGACATAATGATTGACAAGGGTCCTTCGGCTCGTTCGATTCAAATCGACCTCAATCCATTCACGCTTGTTGGAGCAACGACACGCAGCGGACTTCTGACGGCACCTCTACGCGCCCGATTCGGCATCAATCTCCATTTGGAGTACTACGACCCCGACACCCTTGCGCGCATTCTACGTCGCTCGGCAAACATACTGAAAGTGCCAATAGACGCTGAGGCGGCAATGGAAATAGCGCGTCGCAGTCGCGGAACACCACGTATTGCCAATGCGCTCTTGCGTAGAGTGCGTGACTTTGCGCAAGTGCGTGGTACGGGGCGCATCGACACTGAGATAACGAAGGTTGCCCTTACGGCACTCAACATCGACCGTTATGGCCTTGACGAGACGGACAACAAGATACTGCTCACCATCATCGACAAGTTCAAGGGAGGTCCAGTGGGAGTCACGACCATTGCCACCGCCATTGGCGAGGATGCAGGAACCGTGGAGGAAGTGTATGAGCCATACCTCATCATGGAAGGCTTCATCAAGCGCACTCCACGAGGACGTATGGTCACCGAGCTTGCCTACAAGCATTTCGGCCGCAATCTTTATACACAAGATTTGTCCTTCGATTTTAGGGATTGACGAGTTCTGGGTAAACAAGTTGACGAGTTGATAGCAATATAGCAACTGAACTTTCCCACCCTTTAAATGTAGTTGAATATTTAGCGGCAAGGGCTGGGGGTGTGGGCGTCTCGCCCGCACCTTGCGCACCAACAACCGCATAATTCCGAAATATTACCTCATAGGCGAGGTGCGGGCGGGACGCCCACACCCCCAGCCGTCAGTGCATCCAAAGAACTGAATATCTTGAAGCATTAGTTTGCCCGTACTGACAATAAAAGGGTGGGAAACTTTAATATAGTAATTTATGATAGGAATATTTACAGGTAGTTTCGACCCATTTACCATAGGTCACGACGACATTGTGCGCCGTTCCTTGCCGCTGTTCGACCGTCTCGTTATCGGCATTGGAGTGAATGAGCGCAAGCAGTCGATGTTCTCTGCCGACGAGCGGAAGGCTCAAATAAGCAGTTTATATGCCGCAGAATCGAAGATTGAGGTCAAGACCTATAGTGACCTCACCATCGACTTCGCACGCCGCGAGAACGCCTCTTTCATCATTAAGGGAGTTCGCTCGGTGAAGGATTTTGAATATGAGCGTGAGCAGGCGGACATCAACAAGCAGTTGAGTGGCATAGAGACGCTGCTGCTTTATTCCAATCCGCGCTATTCGGCAGTGTCGTCGAGCATGGTGCGGGAGTTGATGCATTTTGGGAGGGACGTAAGCGAGTTTTTGCCAACGGAAGAATATATAGGAGTTAAGTAGTTAAGGAGTTGCAGGAGTTAAGACGTATGTTTGAGCCTCCAAACTTTTTTGTCCATGAGCACAACTATTGTCTTAACTCCTTAACTCCTTTAACTCCTTAACTCCCAAAAAAATAATAATATGATTACATACAACTGCGACGGCATAAAGATGCCAAAGATAAAAAAGCGTGAGGTTACGGCTTGGATAAAGGCAGTAGCCGCCTCCTACGGGCGTAAAGTAGGCGAGGTGGGATACATGTTCGTCAACGACGAGAAAATCCTTCAGACGAACCGAGAATACCTCGGACACGACTATTACACCGACATCATCACCTTCGACTATGACGAAGGCGACCGCATCAATGGCGATCTTGTAATCAGCCTTGATACGGTACGCACTAATGCCGAGAAATTCGGCAAGGACTACGATGAAGAGCTTCATCGTGTCATTATTCATGGTATTCTGCATCTTTGCGGCATCAACGACAAAGGCCCTGGTGAGCGTGAGCTGATGGAGGCTGCGGAGGACAGGGCTTTGGCTATGCTCCAGTGTTGACAACCGGCTGCGCCGAGTCGTCGCCGCAGAGCACTACCATGAGGTTGCTTACCATTGCAGCCTTCTTCTCATCGTCCAAGGTGACCACTTTTTCTGCTGAGAGTTTGTCGAGAGCCATCTTAACCATCGAGACGGCACCCTCTACAATCTTTTCGCGGGCAGTGATGATCGCGCTTGCCTGTTGGCGACGCAGCATCACGGCTGCAATCTCCGGGGCGTAGGCAAGATAGTTGATTCTTGCTTCAACGACCTCTATTCCCGCCATCGAAAGTCTTTCGTCGAGCTTTTCCTCCAGTTGCTGGTTAATCTCGTTGC
Source organism: Prevotella sp. (assembly GCA_051869235.1). Taxonomy (GTDB): domain Bacteria; phylum Bacteroidota; class Bacteroidia; order Bacteroidales; family Bacteroidaceae; genus Prevotella. The sequence goes on along the minus strand of JBJEAS010000111.1, from coordinate 41,999 downwards.
CGCCATCGCGCAGTGTTATTGCCTTCGAGTCGTCGCTGTCGTCGTCGTAGGCATATTTTCCAGCAACCTCGCGAAGTGCGGCGTCGCTTTGTATCTTAACGAAATTCTCAAAAGCCTTCATCACTCCCGCAACGTTGGCACCTACAACCTGACCGTTCTTTGCCGGGTCGCCGGCAATGGTCTGCGAGTCAATCTCGAACATTGCCTTGTAGGTGTCTTTCAGCTTCCACACGAGCATAAGTCCAATCATGACGGGGTTTCCCGTCTTGTCGTTCACCTTTATTGGCTCAGCGTCGAGGTTGCGTGCGCGCAGCGACAGCTTCTTCGAGGTGAGGAATGGGTTTACCCAATAGTATCCAGTGCGAGTGAAAGTGCCCTTGTATTTTCCAAAGAACAGAAGCACCCTCGCCTCGTTGGGTTCAAGCATCAGGAATCCGCCCCATAAGAAGCAGCTCACGATAAACACGATGACAGCCAGCCAAACCATGGCAAACACTTCCTCTATGCCTGCCCAGATGCCGATGCCTATTGAGCCAAAGGTCAGGAACAATGATACAAAGAGCATCAAAAAACCGTTTAATGTCATGCCACTGAAGGCATATTCTTTCTTTTCTTCCATGTTTATATACGTTTAAAAATTCAACTTCTTTATCATATAGACGTACAAAACAATTAATTCACTACAATTTTCCATTATTTTTCTATCAATTATTTTGTTTTTTGCTCTTTTTACATTATCTTTGCAACCACAAATTGATTAGTTTGTCAACTAAAGAGCCTAAGAACAATGAATAAAAGTGATGTTAAAGCAAGCCATTTTCAGGAAATGTCAAGCGTGATGTCGAAGATTATGACCAGAGTTCTTGACACTGACAATGTAGACGATGTAATAAACGAACTACTGCACGACATTCTGACCCTATACGATGCGGGAAGGGTGTTCGTGATTTACCATTGCAATAAGACGGCAGGGTCGTTCACAGTGAACGAAGTCTGCAAAGAAGGTGTGCAGGGAAACACGCACCTGAAGGAAGACAATCCAAAGATTATTCCTTTTTGGCATGATTCCATAAAGAATGGCGAGAATATCGTGGTGTGCAACATTGAGGAGCTTGCACCACAATATGCTGACGCACGCGACTACATGAAGTTGCAGGGCGTTGTGGCACACGCTGCCGTGCCTATAAACGTGAAGAAGGACGGCATCGTAGGTTTGCTTGGCATTGACATTGTCGACCGCACCTACCAATGGGACGAAGGCGACCTGCAGTGGCTGCACACCATAGCAAACATGCTGATGATGTGGCGGCAACTGAAGACCACGCGTGAGAATGCAGCTACGGAGCGTACCAATGCCGAGGTTATGCTCGAGAACATGCCCGTAGGCCTACTGACCTTTGACATTAGAGGCAATACGACGCAAGCCAACAAGCGTGCACTCGACATTTTCGGCTACAACAGCATCAGCGACCTTGCCAATTTCAATCTATTCAAGAGCGGATTGCTCTGCGACCACACAAAGCAGGCAATTCAGGAACGTCCGTTTTTCGACTCCTTCTTCAATTTCTATCGTGGTGTGCCGCCACACCTGCAGGCAGAAGTTCCCGAAGGTACGCCTTTTATAAGGGTAGACGTAAGATACAGCAAGCTGTACGACGAGAATGGAAGGCTGAAAGGGTATCTTGGCGCATATATTGACCGTTCGGGCGAGAACATCAACGGTGAGGTTGTCAGGGAGCTGGACGATATTATTTCCATGACTGCCGAGGTGGCACAGATTGGCTATGCCCGCATAAACGTTGTGAACAACCGTGGCTTTGCCACTCGCCAATGGTTTGCCAACAGCAACATGAAGGTGAAGGACAGCTATATGGGCATAATTCAGTTCCTCGACAATGTTCACCCCGACGACCAAGGGCAAATATCGCAATATAAGCAAGACGTGCTTGAAGGCAAGAATCCGAGGCTTGACGCCATGATAAGAATAAGGAATGTAAGCGGTGGATGGGACAATATTCGCCTCTTTTCTGTTGTCACCCGCTATGCTCCGGAAAACGACATTGTGGAGATAAGCGCAATATCGCAGAACATCAACATGTATGTAGAGATGCGCGACAACCTGCTGAAGGCTAAGGAACGTGCCGAGTCGGCTGACAAGCTGAAAACAGCTTTCCTCGCCAACATGAGCCATGAGATTCGTACTCCGCTAAATGCCATATTAGGCTTTTCGCAACTGATTTGCAATGGAGGACTGTCGGAAACGGAGCGAGAGGAAATGAGTGCCATTGTCAAGGAGAACAACGCACTGCTGCTGCAAATCATTTCCGACATTCTTGACCTTGCAAAGCTGGAATCGGGCACCATGGAGGTGAACCTTGTAAAGATGGACGTCAACAAGGTGTGCAAGACTGTTGCCGCATCGGCAAACATTCGCCCTAACCCAAATGTCACGGTTCGTACCGACTGTCCTGCCACGCAGTGCTCCATCGTCTCCGACCCGAAGCTTGTTGAGCAGGTGTTGCTCAATTTCGCAAGCAATGCGTCGAAGTTCACGTCGCAAGGACACATCACCATAGGCTACAGCCTTTTGGACAAAGGCGGCATTCGCTTCTATGTGGAAGACACGGGCAAGGGTGTGCCGGAGGAGATGCGCAAAAAGATTTTCGACCGCTTCGTAAAGGTCGACAGCTTCTCGCAAGGCACGGGACTGGGATTGGAAATCAGCCGTGAGGCGGTGAATAGGCTTGGAGGCAAGATAGGCATCGACAGCACCCTTGGCAAAGGCTCAACCTTCTGGTTTGAATTGCCAAATAAAGAATAGGAGGCTGATGAATAACAGCCTCCTATATTCAATATTCAAT
>JBJEAS010000111.1:0-39038 GCA_051869235.1 Prevotella sp. | reverse complement strand
CTTCAATATTCAATCTTCAATATTCAATCTTCAATATTCAATCTTCAATATTCAATCTTCAATATTCAACCTTCAATATTCAATATTCAACCTTCAATATTCAATATTCAACCTTCAATCTTCAATATTCAATATTCAACCTTCAATCTTCAATCTTCAATATTCAACCTTCAGAATTTCTTCAATTCCTTTTCTCACAATCTCACTGTCCTCGTTCATTATTGCGAAATATTCGCTCATGTCCCAAAGGTCACGGGCTACGAGAGCCTTGAGTTGCAGGTTTAGGCGTGGTAGAGTCTTTTCCAGCTCTTCCTTGTCTTTGGGCTTAAGGTTTGCCTTCTCCGCTTCGGCAATCATTGCGTCAATCTCCTCTTTCGGGAAAACGAAGTTTTGCTTGAAGTCGTCGAACGAAGTGTAGCGTTTCTTCAGCTCCTTGCGGTGTTTGTCAACATACTTTAGGTTGGTGTTGATGATGAAGCTTCGTGCCGAGAGCTGACGATGCAGGTTGGTGTATGCCAATGTGTCCAATGGAACGAAATGGTCGGGCATAATGCCGCCGCCGCCGTAAACCGTACGGTGTTTTCGCAGAGTATAGCATTTCAGCGAGTCGGCGAAGTGAATGCTGTCGGCATTGGTAAGTTCGCCGTGTTTTAAGCGGTTATAAACGTCCATTGCATAGTCCTCTGCCTTACCCTTTTCGTAAGGCTTTTGTATGCAGCGTCCAGCAGGCGTGTAGTAATGGGCGATGGTGAGGCGAATCATGGAACCGTCGGGAAGGTCAATAGGACGCTGCACAAGTCCTTTTCCGAATGTGCGTCGTCCAACTACCGTGCCTCTGTCCTGGTCCTGTACGGCTCCCGTGACAATCTCTGCGGCAGAAGCCGTATATTCGTCGACGAGAACAACGATTTTCCCGTCTTGCAGGAAACCGTCACCCTTTGCCCTATATTCCATTCTTGGCACGCGTCTGCCGTTTGTATATACGATGAGGTCGTTCTTAGGCAACAGTTCGTTGGCAATGTCGACAGCAGCTTGCAGATAGCCGCCTCCGTTGCTCTGTAGGTCGAGAATCAAGTCGCGCATTCCCTGTTCCTTCAGTTTGGCGATGCTCTCGATGAATTCATTGTGTGTGGCTGCACCGAAGCTGCCGATGCGTACATATCCCACTCCTGGACGAATCATGTAGGTAGCGTCGATTGTATTCACGGGAATCTTGTCGCGAGTCACCTTGAAGGTAAGCACGTCGGGAATGCCTCGCCTGACAACGCCGAGTACGACCTTTGTTCCTTTGGGTCCCCGCAGTCGTCGCATTATTTCCTCCTTTGCCATTTTCACTCCTGCAATGGCAGAGTCGTTTACTGACACTATTCTGTCGCCCGCCACTATTCCAACCTTCTCTGAAGGTCCACCTGTGACGGGTTGTATCACGAGCAGTGTGTCTTCTATCATGTTGAACTGCACGCCTATTCCCTCGAAGTTTCCTGCCAAGGGTTCGTTGAGTGCCTTCACTTCTTTAGGTGTAGAATACGACGAGTGCGGGTCGAGTTTTTCCAGCATTCCCCTTATACCGTCTTCTACAAGTTTCTTCTCGTCGACGCTGTCGACATAGAGGCTCTTTATTGCCAGTTCCGCTATTTGCAGTTTGCGCAGCGGACTGTCTTGGTTCATGTCTATCTGAATTTGTGCGGAGGCTGTGAGAGCCGAAACAACAGCCAAAGCAACAATAATAATCTTTTTCAATCCTTTAATTTTTTAATCCTTTAATTTTTAATACTCTTCTTCCTCTGCCCTGTCTTCTTCAATCACGAGATTATCGATGATGAAGTTCTGACGTTCCATCGTGTTCTTTCCCATGTAGTATTCGAGCAGTTTCTGAACTTGGTCGGTCTTGTGCAGCGTCACCTGTTCGAGTCGCATGTCGTGACCAATGAAGTTTACAAACTCTTCGGGAGAAATTTCGCCAAGACCCTTGAAACGTGTTATCTCTGGGTCAGGACCAAGCTGTTCTATAGCCTTCAGGCGTTCCTCGTCGCTGTAGCAGTAGTGGGTGACGAAGTCGCTCTTCTTCTTGTCCTTGTCCTTTGCCTGCGCTTCGGCTACGATGGCTTTGTTCTTTATCTTCGTCTTTTTGTTGCGCACACGGAACAGCGGCGTTTGCAGGACGTAGACGTGTCCTTTCTTTATCAGTTCGGGGAAGAACTGGAGGAAAAAGGTTATTATCAGCAGTCGAATGTGCATTCCGTCAACATCGGCATCGGTGGCTACAATCACCTTGTTGTATCGCAGTGTGTCGAGACCTTCTTCAATGTCAAGGGCGGCTTGAAGCAAGTTAAACTCCTCGTTTTCGTACACCACCTTCTTGGTAAGTCCGAACGAGTTGAGAGGTTTTCCGCGCAGCGAGAACACTGCCTGTGTGTTCACGTCGCGGCTTTTTGTTATGCTTCCGCTTGCCGAGTCGCCCTCGGTGATGAATATCGAGCTTTCCTCCTTGCGCTCGTTCTTCGCGTCGCTGAAGTGTATGCGGCAGTCGCGCAGCTTTCGGTTGTGCAGGTTGGCTTTCTTGGCACGCTCTCGTGCCAGTTTTGTAACGCCTGCCATTGCCTTTCGCTCCTTTTCGCTTTCCTGTATCTTCTGCAGCATCACGTCGGCAACATCCTGATTCTTGTGCAGGAAGTTGTCCACCTCGGTCTTTATGAAGTCGCCTACGTATTTGTTTATACTCACGCCGCCGTTTGGCACCATGGTCAGTGAGCCGAGCTTTATCTTTGTCTGACTCTCAAACATTGGTTCCTCAACGTTGATGGCAATGGCAGCCACAAGTCCGTTGCGAATGTCGCCGTATTCGAAGTTCTTGTTGAAGAATTCCTTTATCGTCTTGGCGATGTGCTCCTTGAATGCACTTTGGTGTGTGCCGCCTTGAGTGGTGTGCTGTCCGTTGACAAACGAGTGGTATTCCTCGCCATACTGGTTGGCATGTGTGAATGCAATCTCAATGTCTTCGCCCTTCAGGTGGATGATGGGGTAGAGGCCGTCGCCCGTCATGGTGTCGTTGAGCAGGTCTTTCAGTCCGTTTCGGCTCAGTATTCGGCGTCCGTTGTACATGATGGCAAGCCCCGTGTTCAGGTAGGTGTAGTTGCGGAGCATTGTCTCTATTATGTCGTCGTGGAACTGATAGTTGAGGAACAGGGTCGAGTCGGGTTCGAAGAAAATGTAGGTGCCGTTCTCGTCTTCCGTTGGCTCTGTAATGTCGGATGTCATTATGCCTTTTTCAAATGTTGCCTTTCTCACTTGTCCGTCTCTGTAGGAGCGCACCTCGAAGTGTGAGCTGAGGGCATTGACAGCCTTCACGCCGACGCCGTTCAATCCTACGCTTTTCTTGAAGGCCTTGGAGTCGTATTTCCCACCTGTGTTGAGCACGCTGACAGCCTCAATCATCTTTCCTTGCGGAATGCCTCGGCCATAATCTCTCACCGATACGCGCAGCTGTTCGTCGACGGTAATCTCTATTCTGTCGCCTGCATGCATCTTGAATTCGTCTATGGAGTTGTCTATCACTTCCTTCAGCAGCACATAGATGCCGTCTTCGGGAAGCTGTCCGTCGCCCAGTCGTCCTATGTACATTCCAGGGCGTGTCCTGACGTGCTCCATATCAGATAGGTGTCGTATGTTGTCGTCGGTGTATTCCACCGTCTCTTGCTGTTTCGATTGTAGTATTTCGTCGTCCATATAGTTTATTATTTAGGGGGTGAATGGATTTGGAGAGGGTAGAGTTTTTTTTGGAGGGTAGAGGGAAGAAGGTAGAGGGTAGAGATATGCTTATCCCTAATTTCTCGTCAGTTTGGTAATCTCTACCCTCTACCCTCTACCTTCCCCCTTCTAAATATCTCTTATTGTTTTTATATAGCATCTTCTACGCTTGTGGTTTTCGGGTTTCAGTGGTCCCCATTGGCTCTGCACGTTTTCGTTGCTTTCCATTTCCACCTGGCTCTCGCCCCACTTGTAGCCGTATTTCTGATACCATGGAATGAGGTCGGCAAACATCAGCGCATTGGCTCCCTTGGCTCGATATTCTGGCAGAATGCCCATCAGCAACAGGTCTACGCCTTCTGTCTTCTGATATTTCAGTGCCCTCAACACGTGCCACCAGCCAAAGGGGAACAGTCTGCCGTTGCGGCATTTTTGGAATGCTCTTGACAGTGATGGGATTGTTATTCCCACTCCAACGACCTTCTTGTCCGGCTCGTTCCAGTCCTCCACGAGGGTTATCAGGTTGAGGTCGGCCATTGGCAGATACATCTTCACATAGTGGTCAATCTGCTTCTGCGACAGCTCTGAGTAGCCATAGAGATCCTTGAACGTGTCGTTGATGATGCTGAACACCTTCTGCCCATAGCCTTCCTTGAACACTTCGTGTCGCGTCAGCTTCTTTACATGCAGGTTGTAGCGCTTTTCTATCATTTTTGCTATCTTGGTGTATTTCTCCGGCACTTCCTCTGGTACATACATCTTGTATTCCACGTAGTCGTTGTCCTTTTCCCAACCTCCCATTTTCTCCATGTGTTCTGGGTAATAAGGATAGTTGTAGATGGTGGCTTGCGTGCCGAGCTGGTCGAAACCCCATGTCAGCATGCCCTCGGGATCCATGTCGGTGAAACCTAAAGGTCCCACTATTTCCTTCATTCCTTTCTCGCGTCCCCAATCTTCAACAGCCTTAAGGAGAGCCTTGCTCACCTCGATGTCGTCTACGAAGTCAATCCATCCGAAGCGTACTCTCTCCTGTTGCCAACGCTTGTTTGCCTTATTGTTGATTATGGCAGCCACGCGTCCAACCACCTTGCCGTCCTTATAGGCAAGGAAATACTGCGCTTCGCAAAAGTCGAAGGCAGGGTTTTTGTCTGCCGACAATGTCGTTATTTCGTCACTATGCAGGTTTGGAACGTCGTATTCGTTGCCTCTATACAAGTCATAATGGAACTGAATGAACTTTTCCAATCCTCGTTTGTCGTTGACCTTTTCAATTTTAATTTCTGACATGATAGTCTTTTGTTTGTATAATGTTTTGTTTGCACGCTGCAAATTTAGATAAAAATTCCCAATTATAAGCCAATAGAGATAAAAATATTACCGAAATACGAAGATTTTCTAATTTTGGGACGATATTTTTAAATGTTTAACTGAACATAAGAGTAGCGGAGAGCATGACGACCGATGCATACTCCCCGCTACAAAACGAGTTTTTTATGGAATTTAAAAAGGTGGTTTATTTGTTGGCGGGATGGTCATACTTTGACGTGCGCACGTCGAAGTACATCTTGGTGTAGTAGTTGTTGGTGCCGTCGGAGAGCTTTGCCACGGCATCTGTCCAGTTACTACCGTTGAGGGTGCTCTCGTTGGTGGGATACTTTACACGCGAGATGATGTCGCCCTTGACCTCGGAGAGTGGCGAGAACTCGTATGGAGTGCCATCTACGATGCCGGTGATTTCACCCGGACGCACGAGCTGCTCGGGATAACCCGTGCGGCGAATCTCTGTCCAAGCCTCTGTACCGTTGAGGAAGAGGTCGATGTACTTCTGCACTGCCACTGCTTCAGGACCAACGTTGGCTGAGACGGCATCCACGTATGCCGCCATGTCCTCGAGACTTACCTCCACTCCCGACTTGTCCGACCAATAGGCGATGGAAGATACAACGCCCTCACGATAGTCATCCTCTGAAAAACCGTTATACTCGCACAAGATGAATTTCAACTCGGCGTATGTCATGAGAGGAATGGCAAAGCCTGCTTCAAGGAAGCAAGGGGGATAGTAATACCAATTAGGACATCCCACACGGGCTTTGGCTCCAAGTGCTGTGGATACACCGATGGGGAATCCGACATAATCACCGTCAGCCTTCTGGGTGGTGGTGTACATCGGCAGGCGCGGGTCGAACACTCCCTCCCATGGATGCGACTTGCCGTTGAGTTCGTCCTTCACGCCCTTCATGAGGTTGACAAGATGACGGGTAATGGTGAAGTCATTACGTCCATCGACATAGAATCCCTCATAGAACTTACAGTAGTCGCTACCCGTGGCAACATATTGATACTCGGCATTGTCGCTGTTGCTCTCCATCACACCGCTTGCCAATGCCTCGGCAATATACGTTTTCCAGTTGGGGTCAACCTTAGACAGGTGGATGGCAAGACGGCACTTGAGCGAGTTGGCGAATTTCTTCCACTTGGATGCGTCGCCACCAAAGATGACGTCACCAGAAGTGAAAGCCACCTCGTTCTCGTCAATCATTGCAGCAGCATCGGTGAGCTCCTTAATCATAGCGGCATAGATGTCCTTCTGGTCGTCATACTTGCAGTAGAGCACACCTTCCTTCTCCAGTTTTGCCACCTCAGAGTATGGCACATTGCCCCACGTGTCGGTGATGATGTCCATCATCCAAACCTTCATTATTTTGGCAGCTGCAATCTGGTTGCAGTTGGCACCGTATGCCGAGTTCTTGGCGGCCGTAGCCTCATCGGTGTTCATCTCAATCACCTTGTCCATATTGGCAATGCCCATATAGAGATAGTTGAAATAGTTGTTGTTCACCGACTCGCGTATCTGATAGCGGTCCTCCTCTGTGTAGTTGCGCTGCGACCAATACTGGGCATACACGAGACACTGGCGTCCGCTGAACCAGTTGTCATACACATTATCGACCATCCACTTCACTCCACCGTTCATCAACATGTTTGATGGCACGTCGGAAGGGTTGTTGGGATCTTCGTTGAGAGTGTCGAGGTCGGAGCAGGCAGTCATCGACACTATTGCGACTCCCGCCAATATATATCTTAATGTTTTCTTCATATCAATCAAACTAATTTAGAATTTAACACTTACACTTGCACCAAAGTTGGCTACGCCCGGGGTGGCGCCACCCTCGATTCCCTGCACGTTGCCTGAACTGGTCACCATCATCTCTGGGTCGAAATGCTTGGTGTCGGGTCCCCATACTGCAAGGTTGCGGCCGTATGCCGACACGCGCAGCAACTTGATGAATGAATTGGGACGGAGCTTGAAGGTGTAGCCGATATTAATCTCGCGAAGCTTAACATAGTCAGACTTGAACACCGACTGTGCGGCAGGACCTGTATAGAAATCCTCGCAATATGTCTGTCCGTCAGCCACGGTGGTGTTCTTCGTACCGTTTTCGTCAATCACACCGTCGAGCAGTATTCCGTTTTCACGGATGCCGTTGGCGGCAGTCTCCTCAAGCATACCTGAGTACATACCCCACATATAAGATGTAGAGAACCAATGTCCGCCCTTGGAGAAGTCGAGCAGCACGCTGAAGTCGAAGTTGCCGATGCGGAAGGAGTTGCTCCAACCTCCGGTGAAGTCGGGATAGATACTGCCCAGGTTCTGGTTGCCGTCGGTAGAGAGATAGAGTCCGGTTTCGGGGTCAATCTTCTTGTTGCCTTTGGCGTCATACACATAGTCAGTACCCATGATTACACCGTAGGCATCACCCTTCATTGCTCCAATCTCCACCTTGAACGGTGCGGATGTGATGCGGTAGTAATCCACTCCATCCACAAGTTCAATCACCTTGTTCTTGTTGGAGGCGAGGGTGAGCGATGTCTTCCACTCGAAGTCGCGGGTCTTCACGGGAGTGGCATGGAAGGCAAACTCCAATCCCTTGTTCTGAATCTTGCCCGAGTTGATAACCTTGTAGATATATCCCGTGGTACCGGAAACGGATAGCGGGATAATCTGGTCGGTGGTTGTGGTTTTATAGTATGTAAGGTCAAAACCGATACGATCGTTGAGGAAAGCTGCTTCAAGTCCCACCTCGAACGATGATGTCGATTCAGGTTTGAGGTCGGCGTTGTTCAGTGTGTTTGGCAGGCGATAACCCGGTGTGGTGCTATCCACATTGGTGTATTGCGTGTAGGTTGACAGCACCTGATATGGGTCGGTGTCGTTACCCACCTTTGCCCAACCGGCACGGAACTTACCGAACGAGAGCCAAGGCAACTTATCCTTCAGCAGTTCTGAGAACACGAAGCTCGCCGTGACTGACGGATATACGTAGGAGTTATTGCCCGCAGGCAGAGTTGACGACTTGTCATTACGTATTGTTCCTTCAAGATAAACCATGTTCTTCCATCCAAGGTTTACATTGGCGAAGATGGAGTTGGTGCCCTTCTTGCGCACGAGGTTATATGCGGCAGCCTGTGAGACGGAGTTCTTCAGGTTGTAGAACAGGGGAATGGCAAGTCCGCCGACAGTCTCACCATAAACATACTCATAGCGGCGGTTCATGATATTGGCACCGAGGTTGGCTCCCACGGTGTAGTCGCCGAACGTGTCGTTATACATAGCCATGAACTCATGGTTGACCTCATACTGCTGGCGCGAGATTTCCTTATAAGACGACTGCTCCTGCGAACCAACGGCATTGCGCTCATACTGCTTGTCAACGAAGAAGTCGAGATTGGCCTTATACTGCACCTTCAACTGGGGCAGAATGTTATAGCTCACGCCCACATTACCATACACACGATGGCGAGTGTCGTTCTGATAGCACATATAGCGGCTCCAATAGGGGTTGTTGCTGTACATCGGTGTGGGGTCGTCCCAGGCAGCACGGTTCCATGTGGCCTGTGTGCCGTCGGGCATGACATAGAGGCTCTTAAGCTCGTTCATGTCCAACTCGCGGTGTCCCCACTGTATGAACTTCTGCATCACGTTGTTGTCGCCATATCCTGTCTCCGAACGGCCCTTGGCGCGGGTGTTGAGATAGGTGAAATTGGTGAATGCCTCCAATTTCTTGTCGGCACTCTTCAGCGAGCCGGAAGCATTGAAGATGTTCTTCACAAGCGAACTGTTGGGCATATATCCCTTGAGGTCTGTGTTGGTGTATGACATGCGGAACGAGGTGCGGTCGGTGGCCTGTGAGAGCGAGATGTTGTTGGTGAACGACACACCCGTCTCGAAGAAGTCTTCGATGTCATGTGCCGGTGCCTGCCACTTTGATGTGGTGGGGTCGCCCTGCTTGCCGTTGGCCTCCCATTTTGCGAGGTCATACCATGAGAGATAATCCTGGCCTTCATACTTCGGTCCCCAGCTCTCGTCGGTGGCCATGTCGGGATAAAGATAGGTCTTGCCGTTGATCTCCACTTCCTCAAATCCGCCATATCCACCACCATAGAGTTTCTGCATCTTAGGCAGTTTGTTGACCACCTCAAAACCTACAGACGTTGTGAACGACACGCCCAATCCGGCGTTCTTCTCGCCCTTCTTGGTGGTAATCATGATGACACCGTTGTTGGCTCGCGAACCATAGAGAGCGGATGCGGCTGCTCCCTTCAGCACCGAGATGTTCTCGATGTCGTCGGGGTTGATGTCCTGCACGAGGTTACCGTAGTCATAACCACCTGCACCACGTGCGGTCTCCGTTGAGTTGAAATCGGTGCCTTCCACTGGCACTCCGTCGATGACGAACAGCGGCTGGTTGTTGCCCGAGATGGAGTTGACACCACGGATAAGAATCTTGGACGAACCGCCCATTGAACCAGAGCCTGACGAGATCTGCAAGCCAGCCACCTTACCCTGCAAGGCATTGACGGGGTTGTTCAATCCACCACGAGCCTTTAGCATCTCCTCGCCGCCAATGTCGCTGACGGCATAGCCAAGTGCCTTCTTTTCGCGCGATATTCCCATGGCAGTAACCACAACGTCGCTGAGCAGGTTCTCGTCGGGAGCAAGCGAGATGTTCATGTTTGACTTCGCCTTGACCACTTGTGACTTCATGCCAAGACAGGAGACTTTCAGTTCGATACCTTCCTTGACGTTAAGCACAAACCGTCCGTTAACGTCGGTTACGGTACCATTACTTGAGCCTACAACCATAATAGAGGCTCCTACCAACGGGCTGCCGTCGTCTTGTGCGACGACTGAACCGCTAACCTGGGTCTGAGCGAAAGCTGCCCCTATGCTTAGGAAAACAGCCATCGCTACGACCAACAATCTTTCTTTCATAAGCTATTATTTTGTGTTTGTGTGATAAATGCATCGAAAGACTATATGTCCTTTATGATTTGCAAAGATACTAAAAAAAAGTGTAAAGATGCAAATAAAATAAGCGAACAAGCAGTTTCGCTCAGTGAACAATATGTTATGTTCAACCAATACTTGTTTTACACTTTGTCACTTTTTACACACAAAAATTATTTTTTTTCTGATAAACTATCGTTTTTGATAAATTTTTGCTAACTTTGCAATGAAAAAACAACAGCAAGCATGAATAAGATAAACTGTATAGTAATAGACAGCGAGGTCGAAGCATTGGAGAAGCTGAGGACGTTCATCAGGAAGGTTCCGTTCCTTAACCTCACAGGCTGCTACAGAAGTCCGGTTGATGCTGTAGCCCTCATTGAGGAAGGAGGAGTTGACGCAATGTTCATCGACATTGTACTGCCTGAGCTCAACGGCTTCGACTTCATCGAGTCGCTGACGGTGCGTCCCATGGTGGTCTTCACTTCAGCCAGTGCCGACTATGCCGTGGCGAGCTATAAATATTCTGCCGTCGACTATCTGCTCAAGCCTTTCGACTTTGCCGCTTTCCAGCGTACCGCCAACAAACTGTATAGGCAGAAGTGCGAGACGGACGGCACAGACAAGGCCGACAACGAAGTGTTATATGTAAAGGTGGATTACAGGTATGTGAACATCAGGGTTTCTGATATATATTATATAAAAGGTATGAACGAATATATACAGATTATCGTAAACGACGGTAAACCCCTCATGACACTTGCCACACTGAAACAGCTGAAGGGGCGGCTTCCCGCATATTTCCTGCAAGTACACAGGTCGTATATCGTCAACATGCGTGAGATGAAGGAAATGGAGAGGATGAGAATACTGTTCCCCGACGGGGCGCGAATACCTGTCGGCGACAACTATAGGAAGGAGTTTACCGACTATCTGTTGTCACATTCGCTGAATAGGGGGAAAATGTAGTCGCTAACCCTGCTGTGCGTATTCAGACGGAACGATGCCAAACTCCTTCTTGAAGCATTTAGTGAAATATTTTGGGGTGTTGAAGCCAACGGACATCGAAAGTTCCGATATGGAGATGTCGGGACGTTTGCGTATGATGTTGCACGCCTCCTTAAGCCTCATGGACGTTATGAAGCCTGTGATGTTCTGCCCTGTTATGGCACGCAGCTTGTTGTAGAGTGTCGACGACGACATGCACATGTCGGTGGCGAAGGTCTCGCGGTCGTAGTCGCTGTCGTTGATGTGGTTCATCACGCAGTCGATAGCCTTTTGCAGGAATGCCTCGTCGGGATTGCTGAAATGCTGTTCCTCAACCTTAAAGTCGGTCTGCATGGAAAATTTCTTGCGTATGCGCTGACGGTTTTCGATGATGTTGTCTACCCGCAATTCAAGGTCGCTGAGGCTGAACGGCTTGGTGATGTAGTCGTCGGCTCCTGTGCGGAGTGCCAGGTTGCGGTCTTCGTCGCGCGTCTTTGCCGTGAGCAGTATGATGGGCAGCTGTGCGTAGTTCTTGTCGTTCTTGACAAGCCTTGTCAGCTCAATGCCGTCCATAATGGGCATCATGACGTCGGAGACGACGATGTCGAGCTCCTCCTTGTTGATGACCTTCAGTGCCTGCTTGCCGTTCTTGGCAGTCATCACCTGGTATTTCCTGCTCAATACGCTTTCCATTAGGCGCAGCAGCTCCTCGTTGTCCTCGACGATGAGGAGCTTGTATTCCTTTGGCTCTTCGTCGCCGACATTGGGTAGCGTAGAAAGGGAAATGCCGGTTGTGATGTTCTGCTGTATGCTTTCCGATGGACTGTAGTCGGCGATGTCGGTCTCTATCTCGTCGTCTGAGTATGCCTTGCGCGTTATTGGCAATGTCACGGTGAATGTGGTGCCTTCGTTTTCCTGGCTTTTACAGCTTATTTGTCCGTGGTGGAGCAGAGTGAGGTCTCGTGTGAGCGAAAGTCCGATGCCTGTTCCTGCCGTCTTCATCTTACGATAGTCGCCGTCGAGGAATCGGGTGTAGAGGTGGCGCTGTTGCTGTCTTGTCATTCCGATGCCGTTGTCGGTTACGGAAATGACGGCATCATTACCCTCGACAGAGAGCGATACATCGATGAAACCGTTGTTTTTTCCATATTTTATGGCATTGGATATAAGGTTGTAGAGAATCTTGTCGACTTTGTCGGTGTCGAACCACGCCTTTTCGAGTTTAGCTTCCGACTTGTTGTTGAACTGCAGTGATATTTGCTTTGCGTCTGCCATAGGCTGTATGTTGTCGCATACCATGGTGATGAACTCCACAAGGTTGCCCTTGCTGACCTTCAGTTTCAGCTGACCTGACTGTGACTTCCTTACTTCGAGGATTTGGCGAAGCAGGCGTGTAATCTTGTTTATGTTGCGGTTTATAAGTCCATACTCGTTGTACATCGAAGGTTCCTTAATCTTCATCTCGTCGACGACGGCGGAGATTACTGTGAGTGGAGTAAGCAGCTCGTGGGTGATGTTGGTGAATACGACTGCCATCTGCAGACGGTTCTTTGTCTTGATGTATTCTCGATACCAGATGATGCCGCCATATACTATTGCTGCAATGAAGAGCAGATAGAGTGCAAGAGCCCACCATGTCATATACCATGGAGGCAGGATATTAATGTCTATTGGTGTGGGAAGCTCGCGGACGTTTCCGCTGCTGTCGGTAGCCTTGAGGAAAAGTTGATATTCGCCTGGACTGAGGTTCTCGAACGTTGCCCTACGGGTAGTTCCCTTGATGAAGTGCCAGTCTTTGTCATATCCTTTCAGGAAGTAGGCGTATTTTGTCTGCTCCTGGTCGAAATAGTTGAGCAGGGCGAATTCAACTGAGAACTTCTTTACTGAAGGCGGAATGGTGATGCTTGTAGTATAAATAGGTGATGTTTCGCAGATTTTCTTTTGCAGCTGCGATGAAATGGAGGAAAAAGGTTCGTCGTCGATTACCAGGTCGGTGACGATGAGTGCGGCCGTCGACTCCATTGGCTTGATGCGCTTGTCGGGGACAAAGGAGATTAGGCCGTCTTTTCCTCCGATAAAGATGTAGTTGCCAAATCGGTAGAGGCTGTAGGTCGAAGTCCAGCGCTTTCCGAGAGTGTTGTCGTAGGTGAGTGTTTTGATGCGCGGAATGGGGTTGTTGTCGAATGTCAGTTTCAGCAGCGACTTCTCGGTTGTCATCCACAGATTCTTGTATTGGTCTTCAAGAATGGTGTGGGCACTGGATTCGGTGATGTGGAAGTCGTGGTTGCGAGGCACAAATTTGTCGCTGATTGGGTCGTGTTCGAAAAGGCCGCCACTGTTGGACACTGCCCAAAGCCTGCGGCGGGAGTCTTCGAGACATTGCGAAGCGGCGTCGATGGCGAGCTTGCCGTTGCTTGAACAGTAGTGTGCCACCTTGAGCGTTGAAGGGTTGTGGCAGTCGCCTGACAGTTTTATTATTCCCTCGTTCTCGGTGGCAATCCAGATGTTGCCTCTATGGTCTTCGCTGATGCCGCGCACGTCGCAGTCGGTGAAGTCGTTTTTGTCGAGTTGGAGTTTTACCTTTGTTCCTATCAGCGGTGATTGCGCCACACTGAGTCCAGTGCGTTGTCCTATCCACATGTTGCCCTTGCTGTCGCGGAAGATGCAGTTGACGTAGTCGTCCTCGATGAAATGGCAGTTTTTTGTCGTCAACAACTTTATGTCACCACCTTTTTCTATTACATAGACTCCGTAGCTGCTGTTTGCCATCCAAAGGTCGCCGTTGTTGTCGACAATGGAAGGGACGATGGCTTTTGTTATGTTCTCCATTTCGGGATGCCTTGCAAGCACCGGGATTTCCATGTTGAACAGCGTGCGCTTTGTGGTTTTGTCGTAGAGTGCCAGTCCGCAAGGTTTCAGTCCGAGCCAGAACCACCGTCCGTCAGACGTGTGTATGCTCTCTATGTTGCTTAGCGGCAGACTGTAGTTTGACAGGTCGAGCGGCATCTTGTCGAACCGCTGTTTGTTGGTGTTGAACTTGATGATTCCGTTCTCCACCGTTCCAACGAAGATGTGTCCGCGTCGGTCGGTGGTTATGTCGCTGCAGAGTTTGTATTTTGGATAGTTGACGAATTTGTCGGCGGTGTTGTCGTAGATGCTTATGCCGTTGCGGCTGCTTGCCCAAATGGTGTTTGTGATTGGGTCTTCGATGATGTTGTTTACAATCTTGAAAGTGCTGCCCGTATCGTTATAGTGATGAATGACTGGGGATTTCGTGTTGTCGGGGTTTTCTATCATCACGATGCCGTACTCCCATGTGCCAATCCAAAGCCTCTCCCGGCTGTCTATGAACAGCGAGTAAGCCGAATTGTACTGATTGAGAGGTGGATAGCGGTCGAAGTCTTTCCTGTTTGGGTGCAGTCGTATGAGTCCTGTACTCCATGTGCCGACGTAGACGTAGCCTCTTTTGTCCTCAACGATTGACTTCACGCTGCATGTGTGTCCAAGGTTGTAGGTGAAGAACGTGTCGTTTTTCTTATCGTAGGTGGTTAGACCGCCGTCGGTTCCAATCCATACCGTTCCATCGGAAGTGGTATAGAGGCAATAGATGATTCGTTGGTTTTGCTTAGGCAGGCGGTAGGTCTTGAAGGATTCGTATTTGCGGTTCATCTTTACGAGGCCGTCGCGCGTTCCTATCCAAATGTTGCCGTCGTGGTCTTCCGTGGTCGACATTACGTTGTTGTTCGGCAAAATGTCGGGAGTATATGCGTCTGACTTGTATGTCTTGAAGTTGTATCCGTCGTATGACACCAATCCATTTCCTGAGCCAATCCACAACATTCCATTATGGTCCAACATGAGCGATCCTGACTCGTCGGTGTCGAACATGGTAATGTTTATTTCCGCAGCGTTGTCCATAATCTCCTCAATCTCGTCCTTAAGATGATGTCCGAACGACAATGTTGTTGATAGTAGTAGCAATGCTACGATGCTGATGGTTTTGTTCATAGATTAATTGGAAAGTTATTGTCAAAATTGTAATAAGTGGGGGCAAAGGTACGAAATTTATCGTGAATAATGGCGAAATAATCGAAAAATATTAATTTGTGTACCAATATTCTTAAAAAAGACCCCTAATATTTCAGAAAACACACTAACTTTGCACCTCGAAAAGAAGAATTTCATAGGTTACATCCATAATTCATAAGTTTATAGTTTACTGATGTTTTAAGCATCACTTCGTTTGATTGGGCACTGTGAAGTGCGTTCTCTAAGATATAATAGTATTGGAAAGAACAACAATGATTGTTAGTGTTTTTAAGGTTAATTATTGCAGTGCTTGCATCGTGACGATGTGGGCACTTTTTTTTGTCCATTTGCATCAGTAGACGCAATAATATGCCTTGAAATCACATATTGTTGCCAATATTTGCCGTATTTTAGTCCATCTTGTACAATTCATACGTTAATTTTGCACCTTGAAAACTTATTTAAATCAATATTACACAATTAAAGACTTGAAACTATGAACAAGAAGTTATTCATTGCATTGGGTTTGTTAAGCTTTGTGTTTTCTGACGCCGTCGTGGCAAAGGGAACCATTAAGCCTGGAGAAATTTGGAAAGACAATCGTGGCATTCACATCAACGCTCATGGCGGAGGCGTGATGCAGGTGGGCGACATCTACTACTGGTATGGCGAGCACAAGGCCGACACTACCAGCTCGGCTTACGTTGGCGTCACATGCTACTCGTCAAAGAACCTCACAGACTGGAAATATGAAGGTGTGGCACTGGAAGTGGTTGACGAGAGGGGACACGACATAGAGCGCGGCTGCGTGCTTGAGCGACCGAAGGTCATATATAATAAGGTGACGAAGAAATACGTGATGTGGTTCCATCTTGAACTGAAGGGCGAAGGCTATTGGCAGGCACGATATGGAGTGGCTACGAGCGACTCGCCAAAGGGACCGTTTAAGTTTCTCCGTTCTGGCAGGGCTAATCCGGGACTCTATCCCATTGAATTCTCCTCTGCCGACATTGCAGCGCTCGACACCCTTGATGCTTCCAAGTATGAGGAATGGTGGACTCCAGCGTGGCGCAAGGCAATAGAGAAGGGACTGTTTGTAAAGCGCGACCTCACCGCCCACATGACGGAAGGTCACAAGCTGCCGGCAGGACAGATGGCTCGTGACATGACTCTTTATATCGACACCGACGGTCGTGCATACCACATTTTCTCGTCGGAAGACAACCTCACGCTGCATATTGCCGAGCTTACCGATGACTACACGGCACATACAGGGCGCTATACTCGAGTGGCACCGGGCGGACAGAACGAGGCTCCCGCCATATTCCGTCGTGGCAACACCTATTGGATGATAACCAGCGGTTGCACCGGCTGGGCACCCAACAAGGCACGAATGTTTTCTGCACCGAGCATCTGGGGACCATGGAGACAGCACGACAATCCTTGTCGCGGACCTAAGGAGGAGATAACATTTGGAGGACAGTCGACCTACGTCCTGCAGCGCGGCGACCAATACATCTTCATGGCAGACATTTGGCGTCCGCAGCATCCGAGTGATGCACGTTATATTTGGTTGCCGATAGAATTTGAGCAGGGAATGCCCGTCATTCGTTGGCAGAACGAGTGGAATTTGGAATAATTCGTCAAAAATAACAAATTATACCCCATTTTTGATAATTTGGAGGCATATAGTAGGCAAACAATGTCTAATTTTGCACCCGAATCAGTTTAAAAGTCCACTATCCTAACAATATTCAAATAAACAAGATAATTATCCTAATTAATTAAAAACAACAAAAATAACAAAGTGTTTATGAAACAACGTTCATTATCATTACCATCTAAGAAAGCCGTTTTCTTGATGGCACTGGCAGCAGGACTGACACTGACCCCACAGGAGCTGATGGCAGCTCAGGGATTGCAGAACGTGCAGCAGTCTGCCGGTAAGGTCACGGGTACGGTCGTTGACCAGAACGGAGAAGCCGTCATCGGTGCTACCATTAAAGTGAAGGGTTCGACGGCAGGTGCCATTTCAGACCTTGACGGTAACTTCACCATCAATGCCGCGCCAGGCGCAGAACTGGAGATTTCCTACATCGGAATGAAGCCTATAACCGTAAAGGCTACCGCCACTCCAATGCAGATTGTCATGAAGGACGACACCCACTCGCTCAACGAAGTGGTTGTTGTAGGTTTCGGTACACAGAAGAAGGTTAACCTCACCGGTGCCGTTGCCATGGTGAATGGCGACGACTTGGCTGAACGTCCTGTTACAAGTGCTGCACAGGCACTGCAGGGTATGATGCCTGGTCTGCAGATTTCATCGTCAAGCGGTTCTATGGACGCTACGACGAGCATCAACGTGCGTGGTACTGGTACCATTGGCCAGGGCTCGTCTGGTTCACCTCTTATATTAATAGACGGTGCCGAGGGCGACATCAACACGGTTAACCCACAGGACATCGAGAACATCTCAGTACTGAAGGATGCCGCAGCGTCTTCAATCTACGGTTCGCGTGCTCCTTTCGGCGTTATCCTCATCACCACAAAGAAGGGAAAGAGCGGCAAGCCTACTGTGAACTACAACAACAGCTTCCGTATAAGCAACCTCATAAGCCAGAAGCACATGATGAACTCCGTTGACTTCGCTTCGTGGATGAACGACCAGTACAACAACATGGGTTGGGGTACGTTCTTCAACGACGAACGCATGGCCCAGATTAAGGCTTACCACGAGGCTACTCCAGTAGGTCCAGGCACACGCAAGGACAAGAACGGCAACCTCATCTACGGCATTGAAGCAGTAGACGGAGTCTACAAGGACGGTTACGCATACGGTGTTGATGACGTAGACTGGTATGACGCCGTCTTCAAGGGTTCGGCATTCTCGATGGAACACAATGCAAGCGTAAGCGGCGGTTCTGACAACGTCGACTACTATGCTTCGTTCAACTATTTGAACAACAACGGTTTCATGAAACTTGCCGACGACAAATTCAATCGTTATACAGGAACTGCCAAGTTGGGCGTTCAGATTACCGATTGGCTGAAGATGAACTACAACATGCGTTGGGCACGTACCGACTTTGAGCGTCCCGCCAAGTTGACCGAAAGCCTCTATAACGACATGACCCGTCAGGGATGGCCTATACTGCCTCTCTACGACCGTAATGGCCATTATGTTGACTCGCCGGCTCCTGCCCTCGGACTTGCCACTGCAGGTTCAGACACAAGGCAGCGCGACATTCTCACCCATCAGCTCGGATTTGCCATTGAGCCAATAAAGAACTGGGTAACCCACTTCGACTTTACCTACCGTACGGAACACACTACCCGCCACTGGGACAAGCAAATGACGTACAACTACGACGAGAACGAGGATCCATGGGTTTACGACAACAGCTCCAACGTTCACGAAGACCTCTACAAGGAAAACTACTTCAACTTCCAGGCCTACTCGGAATACACCTTCCAGCTCCAGAAGCGCCACAACTTCCACGTGCTTGCAGGTTTCCAGGCTGAGCAGCTGAAGACCCTCGCCTTCGGTGTGCAGCGTAATGGCATTCTCGACCCAACCCGTTCGGAGATTGACCTTACCTCTGGTCTCGGCTACGACGGCGCCGCCATCGTACCAAGCGTCAACGGTTCACGCAACCAGTGGCAGACAGCAGGTTTCTTCGGTCGTCTGAACTACAACTACGACGAGCGTTACCTCCTGGAGTTCAACATTCGCCACGACGGTACATCACGCTTCCGCCGCGACCAGATGTGGAAGACTTTCCCGTCAGTGTCAATAGGTTGGAACATCGCACGCGAGAAATTCTGGGAACCACTTGTTGACACCGTCAACACATTGAAGCTTCGTGCATCTTACGGTTCGCTTGGTAACCAGAACACCAACAACTGGTATCAGACCTATCAGACAATCAGCTACAGTTCTGCGGCTGGCTCATGGCTGCAGAACGGCAAGAAGCCTAACATTACATCAGCCCCAGGACTCGTTTCTACACTCCTCACATGGGAGCGCATCGAAAGCTGGGACATCGGTTTCGACTTCGGACTCTTCAACAACCGTCTGACTGGTTCGTTCGACTACTATATCCGCAACACCAAGGACATGGTGGGCAATGCTCCTGAGCTTCCTTCTATACTTGGCACTGGAGTTCCTGTAACGAACAACACCGACCTCCGTACCTCTGGATGGGAGTTCCAGATAACATGGCGCGACCGTCTTGCCAATGGTCTTTCCTATGGTGCAACATTCAACATCTCTGATGCCCGCACCAAGATTACCCGCTATCCGAACAACCCGACAAACTCCATCGACACCTACATTGCAGGACGTTACATCAACGAGATTTGGGGTTACGAGACAAAGGGCTTGGCAAAGACACAGGCAGAAATGGACGACCACCTCTCAAAGGTTGACCAAAGTTCTGTTGGCGACAACTGGGCAGCAGGCGACATCATGTATGCCGACCTCAATGGCGACGGTGCCATCACTCAGGGGGCACGCACTCTCGACGACCACGGCGACCTTAAGGTCATCGGTAACTCGACACCTCGCTTCCTCACTGGTCTTGACCTCAATGCAAGTTGGAAAGGCTTCGACATCCGCGCGTTCTTCCAGGGCGTGATGAAGCGCGACTTCGCCCTCACCGGCTCTTGGGGCGGTGGTGCGGAATACCTTTTCGGTTCCACCAATTCCGGACAGTGGTGGTGTGCCGGCATCACAGCCGTCAACGACTACTTCCGCGACGAGAATTCATGGTCTGTACAGAACGGCTATCGTGAAGCAAACACCGACGCTTGGCTGCCACGCGTTCTCTACAGCGACAAGAACACCAAGGCTCAGACACGCTATCTGCTCAACGCTGCATACGTTCGTCTGAAGAACCTCCAGCTCGGCTATACTCTGCCAAAGAGCGTGCTCAACCATGTTGGAGTGAACAACGTACGCTTCTTCATTTCAATGGAGAATCTCTTCACCATTACAAGTCTGCCTGACCAGTTCGACCCGGAGACCATCGGCACCGACCACAGCAACGGTTATCCTCTGCAGCGAACCTATTCATTCGGTCTTAACGTAACCTTCTAAATGTACAAGTGAAGAACGGAGAGTTAAAAGTGAAATAATAAAAAAACAGAAACAATTATGAAACTATATAAATTATCATTCTTAGCATTGGCTCTTGTTGCAACAGCTACATCATGCAATGATTTCCTTGAGCAGGAGCCGCCTTCGTCGCTTACGCCAGAAGGATTCTTCTCCGACGAGAGTAAAGTGGAGGCTGCTGCCAACCAATTCTATCAGGACGTGCTGCCTGGGCATGGCTCGTGGAGCTACGGAATTTACGGTGAGGACGTGCAGACCGACAACCAGGTGAACTGGTGGCCTGACGGGAAGTTCGGCAATGGACTTTGGAAGACTGGCAACGACAACGGCAACTGGAGCTGGGGCAACATTCGCAACATCAACTATCAGCTCAACAATATCGTAGCCGCATACGAGGCAAAGCAGATTAATGGTTCTGACGCCAACGTGCGCCACTACATCGGCGAAATCTATTTCATGCGTGCATATTGCTATTTCGACATGCTGCAGAAGTGGGGCGACCTGCCTATCGTCACTGAGGCTCTGCCCGACGAGGAGGCTACTCTCGTGGCTGCCAACAAGCGTCGTCCACGCAACGAGGTGGCACGCTTCATCATCAACAACCTCGACACTGCCCTTACTTATCTTAAGGACAACTTCGAGAAGCGCCACACACGCATCTCCCCCGATGCTGCCAACCTGCTTAAGTCGAGAGTGGCTTTGTACGAAGGCTCATGGCTCACCAACTTCGCCGGCACTCCTTTCGTTCCTCTGGGCACAGGATGGCCAGGAGCAAAGAAGGACTACAACTCAAGCTATCAGTATCCGACAGGAAGCGTAGAGAAGGAGGCCGAATATTTCTTCAAGACTGCTGCCGATGCTGCACAGGTTGTAGCAGAGAAGTATAAGGGTCAGCTTTCTACAAATACAGGCGTCATTCCACAGAAGGAAGGCGACCCGGAGAATCCTTACTTCAACATCTGGGGCTCGCTCGACATGTCTGGCAAGCCGGAAGTGCTGCTTTGGCGCGAATACAGCAAGAGCCTTGGACTCGTACACTGCGTTGAGGTCTCTATCCAAAGCGGTGACTACGGTGTAGGCGCAACAAGAAGCCTCGTTGAGGGTTATCTGATGAAGGACGGCAAGCCTATCTATGCTTCAAGCTATAAGTACGATGACGGTACAGTAAACAAAGTGGCAGAAAACCGCGACCCACGTCTCGTCATTTTCCTCAAGCAGCCTGGACAGAAGAACGTGTTCAAGAACATGAGTGCCTCTGAAGACCATTTCGTAGAGACGGAGCCGCTTGCCGACATCACTGACAAGGTGGCAGAACACGGATATTCTACCGGCTACTCTCTGCGCAAAGGCGGTACGTTCGACAAGTCGCAGACTGGCAACGGCAACTGTGCCAACGGTGCTGTCATCTTCCGTGCCACAGAGGCTCTGCTCAACTACATCGAAGCTCAGTACATGCTCAGCAAGAACATCACCTCAGGCAAGATTCTCGAATACTGGAAGATTGTACGCGAGAAGGCTGGCTTCACCGGCGACGCCATCGACCCACAGGTTACCATCGCCGCTACCGACATGAACAAGGAAACTCTTGACTGGGGCGCATATTCTGCCGGTCAGCTCCTTACCGACAAAGTGCTCTACAACATTCGTCGCGAGCGTCGTTGCGAGCTTATTGCCGAGGGACTCAGAAAGATGGACCTCCAGCGTTGGCGCTCATACGACCAGCTCATCAACACTCCTGCACACATCGAGGGCATTCACCTTTGGAACAGTGAGCAGACGGCATTGTACCAGAACGGCGGCTACAACCTCAAGGCCGATGGTGCTTCCGACGCTGTAGTCTCTTCACCTGACCTTAGCGAATACTATCGTCCACATGAGGTGAACATGTCGGCGTCGAACAACTATCGCAACGGTCTCACATGGCACATGGCGCACTATCTGCAGCCACTGCCTCTGAAGCAGTTCCTACTTACGTCGCCTGACTATACCAACAAGGAGAACAGCCCTCTCTACCAGAATCCTTATTGGCCACTCGAAGCTGACCAGCCAGCAGAAAAGTAAATTAAGGAGATAAAAGGAGATAAGGGGAGATAAGGGACGTATGTTCAAGCCAGACTTTTACTATTGTCCTTTAACTCCTTTTATCTTCTCCTTATCTCCTTTTAATTCCTTTTATCTTCTCCTATTTCCTTTTTATTCCTTTTAATTAATGTTTAATCCGGAAAAGAAAAACTATGAACAGAATCTTTAAGACACTTTGCCTCGTAGCTCTCATGTTTGCCTCTGCACTTTCAGTGCAAGCCGCCGAGACTGATCATGGCTTTGCCGTTGGCAAGGGCAGCTTCATGCTCGACGGGAAACCTTTCGTGGTGAAGGCTGCCGAGGTGCATTATCCGCGCATCCCACGTCCCTACTGGGAACACCGCATCAAGATGTGCAAGGCGCTTGGCATGAACACGCTCTGCCTCTACGTGTTCTGGAACATACACGAGCAGCGTGAGGGCGAATATGACTTCACGGGACAGAATGACGTTGCAGAGTTCTGCCGACTGGCGCAGAAGAACGGAATGTATGTCATCGTCCGTCCTGGACCTTACGTCTGCGCTGAGTGGGAGATGGGCGGTCTGCCTTGGTGGTTGCTGAAGAAGAAGGACATCAAACTGCGTGAGCGCGACTCGTATTTCATGGAGCGTGTGCGCCTGTTTGAGAAGGAGGTGGGAAAGCAGCTTTCGTCGCTCACCATTGAGAACGGAGGCCCTATCATCATGGTGCAGGTAGAGAACGAGTACGGTGCCTACGGCATCGACAAGCCTTACGTTTCCGAGATTCGCGACATCGTTCGTCAGTCGGGCTTCGACAAGGTGGCACTGTTCCAATGCGACTGGGCGAGCAATTTCACCAACAACGGTCTTGACGACCTCACTTGGACAATGAACTTCGGTACAGGAGCCAACATCGACGAGCAGTTCCGTCGCCTCAAGCAGCTGCGTCCTGATGCTCCTTTGATGTGCTCAGAGTTCTGGAGTGGTTGGTTCGACAAGTGGGGAGCACGCCATGAGACGCGTCCTGCCGACGACATGGTGGCAGGCATCGACGAGATGCTGTCGAAGGGCATCAGCTTCTCGCTCTACATGACCCACGGAGGAACGTCGTTCGGTCACTGGGCGGGAGCCAACAGTCCTGGCTTTGCTCCCGACGTTACGAGCTACGACTATGACGCGCCCATCAACGAATGGGGTCTGCCTACCGAGAAGTTCTGGACATTGCGCCGTACTATGGAGAAATATAACGACGGAAAGAAGATGCCCGCCGTGCCGAAGGCTCCAATGGGCATCGTCGCCATTCCACAGTTTGAGCTTACAGAATATGCTCCTCTCTATTCAGGCATCGACAAGACTTTGGACAGCCGTGACGTAAAGACCATGGAGGAACTCGATATGGGTTGGGGCTCGATGGTATATCAAACCACTCTGCCTGCCATTGCCGCCAACACAGTGCTCAACATCAACGATGCCCACGACTTCGCACAAGTGTTTGTCGACGGCAACTATATCGGCAAGATAGACCGTGTGAAGAACGAGAAGAGCCTGCTGCTGCCAAAGACGGCGAAGGGAGCCAAACTTACCATTGTCATCGAGGCAATGGGAAGAATCAACTTCGGACGTGCCATAAAGGACTTCAAGGGCATCACGAAGAGTGTGACGCTGACATCGGAGGTTGACGGACACGAACAGACCATAGACCTGAAGAACTGGACGATAGCAACTCTTCCCGACGACTGTGAAACGGCTCAGAAAGTATTCAAGCCACGCCCTATGAATCCCATGGCTCTTCTTGCTCCGCTTACGTCAAAGTCGGGCTACTATCGTGGAACCTTCAAGATGAAGAAAGTTGGCGACACCTTTATTAATATGGAGGCGTTTGGCAAGGGTCAGGTGTATGTCAACGGACACGCCATTGGCCGTTTCTGGAGCATCGGTCCACAACAGACTCTCTATGTGCCGGGCTGCTGGCTGAAGAAGGGCGACAACGAGATAATAGTCCTTGACGTAGTGGGACCTGCAGGCAAGCCAACGGTATTCGGACAGACAAAGCCTGAACTCGACAAGTTGAATCTTGAAAAGAGCAACAAGCACAACAATCCCGGCGACCGCCCTGACCTGAATTCCGCCACACCTGTAGCCACCGGTTCGTTCGCTGCGGGCAATGGTTGGCAGACGGTGAAGTTCAATTCTGTGGCTAAGGGTCGTTACATTGCAATAGAGTGCCGCTCTACCCATGCTTCCGACCAAGCTGCAATAGCCGAAATATATGTCAGGGGAACCGACGGCAACCGATTGAGCCGCGAACCTTGGACAGTGAAATACGCCGACAGCGAGAACGAAATGGGCAACCACACGGGCGACAAGGTCTTCGACCTTCAGGAGTCTACCTACTGGCAGACACAGCGTGGAAGCGACTTCCCGAATCTGTTGGTCATCGACCTTGGCAGCGAACAGACCGTAACAGCCCTCGACTATCTCCCCCGTGCCGAACAGGGAGCTCCAGGAAACGTAAAGGACTATCGTGTCTTTGTATATTGATTGGCTGAAGGAGTTAAGGAGTTAAGGGAGTTAAGGAGTTAAGCCATTAGTTAAGAGCATTGGATATAAGCGCAATAACATTTGGCTTAACTCCTTTAACTCCTTAACTCCTTTAACTCCTTAATAACCTCCCTCCTCCCAAAACATTCAGCAAATAAATTGTTAAATTTAGAAAAAGTTAGGAAAGTTTCGTGTTTTTATATTACTTTTGCAACAGATATTACAATCGTGTTACAAAACGGTTAAGAACGAATTAAGAAACTTCTAATTTTTTATGTCTATTTGGATTTTCTTTAGGCTGATAGGAGCCCTTGCTCTTCTGATGTTCGGAATGAAGTCGATGAGCGACAGTTTACAGAAGATGGCAGGACCACAGCTTCGCCATGTGTTAGGGACAATGACCACCAACCGCCTTACCGGCATCCTTTCGGGAGCACTGATAACGGCGGCAGTACAATCGTCAACTGCCACCACTGTCATGACTGTGTCGTTCGTCAATGCAGGTCTGCTGACTCTTGCACAGGCAATATCGGTCATTATGGGTGCCAACATCGGAACCACACTGACGGCATGGATTATGAGTGCCGGCTTTTCGTTCAACATCACCGATTTCGTTTGGCCCGCCTTCTTTTTTGCCATCATTCTTATTTATAGCAAGAAGCGGAAGATTTTCGGCGACTTCATCTTCGGCATCTCGTTCATGTTCCTTGGTTTGGGAACATTGCGGCAGACGGGAATCGACATGGACCTTGCCCATAACCAACCCGTACTCGACTTTTTTGCCAGTTTCGACCCCAACAGTTTCATCACCACAATAACGTTCCTCGTCATAGGCAGCATACTGACAATGTGCGTGCAGTCGTCGGCCGCCGTCATGGCAATCACCATGATCCTTTGTTCCACAGGAGTGCTGCCCATATATCAGGGCATAGCCTTGGTAATGGGCGAGAACATCGGCACCACCGTCACTTCCAACATCGCTGCCCTCACAGCCAACACCCAGGCTCGCCGCGCCGCCCTCGCACACATGTTCTTCAATGTCTTCGGCGTATTGTGGATCTTGTGCGTTTTCCGTCCTTTCATCGATATGGTGTGCGGCTTTGTCAACTACGATGCCACAATTACGAAGCACGACCCTGGCTTCATGTCCAATGCCGCCAAGTTGTCGTTTGTCCTTGCCGCTTTCCACACCTCGTTCAACATTGCCAACACCACCATTCTCGTGTGGTTCATTCCTCAGATAGAGAAACTGGTCTGCAAGGTCATCAAGCCGAAGAAGAACATTGACGAGGACGAATTCCGTCTTCGCTTCATTCAGTCGGGCATCATGAAGACACCGGAAATATCGGTGCTGGAAGCCCAGAAGGAAATACACTCCTTCGCCGAACGCATACAGAGAATGTTCGGCATGGTGCGCGAACTGCTTGGCGAGACCAATTCCGACAAGTTCGTGAAACTCTTCTCGCGCATAGAGAAATATGAAGGCATATCCGACAACATGGAGATAGAGATTGCCAAATACCTCGACAACGTCAGCAATGCCCACCTCTCCGACGAGACGAAGGCAAAGATTCGTGCCATGCTGCGCGAGATTTCCGAGCTTGAGAGCATCGGCGACAGCTGCTACAACATAGCGCGCTCAATAAATCGCCGCATGAGGGGGAAGGAAGACTTCACCGAGGCTCAGTATGAGCATATCCATCAGATGATGGAACTTACCGACGATGCCTTGTCGCAGATGTTGACTACTCTCATTGGCCACAAGTCGGACAACGATGCCAACCGTTCGTTCAACATCGAGAATGAGATAAACAACTACCGCAACCAGCTGAGGAGCCAAAACATCAACGACGTCAACAACCATCTCTACACCTACGCCATCGGCACCATGTATATGGACATCATACAGGAGTGCGAAAAGCTTGGCGACTATGTTGTCAACGTCGTTGAAGCACGTATGGGAGTCAGGAAGCGTTGAGTTAATATTTAAACGAGCTTCCACCGAGGAACTCCCTCAGCAGCGAGGTTGGGGGAACCTGACGGTTTGGTATCGGGCGGATGTATTTCAGGAATTTCAGCAGACGGTAGGCCTGACTGTATTCCTCGCAGTTCTCCGGCACTTGCTCAAGCAGCGGTTCCACCTGCGACTTTATCACAGCCAGCTCGAAGAGCATTGCCGTGTTGAACATCACGTCGGCATTTTCCTGATAGGGGAAAATCCATTTGTTCTCGCCAGCCCTTACCGACGGCCAGCGGCGTATTGTGTCCTTCGCGCTCACTCCACGGTATTTGTAGTCACGCACTATTCGGCGCAGCAGGCGGTTGTCGGTTGTCGGTATGTAGTTGTGGTCGTCGAGCAGAATTGTTGTCAGTGCCGAGGCATAGACGCGGAACTTGCACTCTTCTGGAATTTGTGCCGTAAGCATCGGATTGAGGGCGTGTATTCCCTCTACCACGAGAATCTCGTTGCCCTTCAGCTTTAGCTTCCTGCCGCTGCGTTCGCTCTTTCCCGTCTGGAAGTTGTATTTCGGCAGTTCCACCTCCTCGCCCGCCATCAACGCGTTCATCTGTTGGTTGAGCAGCGGTATGTTGAGAGCCTCCACATGCTCGAAGTCATATTCTCCCGTTTCGTCCTTCGGAGTCTTGTCACGGTCGACGAAATAGTCGTCGAGCGAAATTCCCACAGGTTTCAGTCCATTGGTGAGCAGCTGTATCGACAGTCGCTTGCAGGTTGTCGTCTTTCCGCTCGACGAAGGTCCTGCTATGAGCACCATCTTCACGTTCTTCTGCTCTGCAATCCTCTCTGCTATTCTCGATATCTTCTTCTCCTGCAGTGCTTCTGCAAGGTTTATCAGGTCTATCGTGTATCCCTTTTCCACGGCAAAGTTGAAGTCGCCGATGGTGCGCAGCCCGAGGATGTCCTGCCAGCGGTGGTGCTCCTTGAATATCTCGAACAGCTTGTCCTGACGTATCAGTTCGCCAAGTTTCGACGGGTCGTTGGCAGATGGAATGCGCAGAAGCATGCCGTCGTAGTACTTCACCAGGTCGAACAGATAAATCTGGCTCGTGTTGGTGAGCATAGTGCCATAATAGTAGTCTTTGTATCCGTCGATGTCATAATATATGGTGTAGAGCTTTCCCGAGCTTTTCAGCAGCTTCACCTTTGCCTCGTCGCCCACCGACTCGAAAATTCCGATGGCTTCCTCCGTAGTGCATTCGTGCCTGTGGATGGGTATGTGTGCGTCTATCACTTCCTGCATCCTCGCCTTTATTCTCGCCACGTCTTCCTCTGTCAGACCCCGTCCTATCTGCAGGTCGCAGTAGTATCCGTTCGACACGGGAATGTCGATGACCATCTTCTTGTTCGGGAAGATGTCGTTGGCAGCCTTGCATAGAATGAAGAAGAGGGTGCGTGTGTATGCTCTGAGCGCCGAGTGCGAGTGCAGGTCGAGAAACTCCACGTCCTTGTTGTTGTAGACGCGGTAGTTTAGGCCTTCCACCTTGTTGTTTACCTTCGCACTGATTGGTCCGAACTCCATTTTCAAGTTAATTTCCTTAAAAATTTCAGAAAGTGAGCTCCCAATGCTGATATTTACCGTTTTTTTATTATTTTTGCAACGGATTTGTACTGTTTGTTTCATTTCCATGTCATTTATCGATGTTAGAGGTGATAGGGGAAGGGTGAGAGAGTTCCCCTTTGGGGCAAAGATACACCATTTTCCCGACACCGCAAAGAAAGCATAACTAATTTAAATAAAAATATGTCGATTTGGATTTTTTTTAAGATTATTGGATCACTCGCACTGCTCATCTATGGCATGAAGGTGATGAGTGAAGCCCTCCAGAAGATGGCAGGTTCGCAGTTGCGACACATTCTCGCCACCATGACCCGAAACCGATTCACCGGTATGCTAACAGGTATGTTCGTAACCTGCTCGGTGCAATCCTCTTCCGCCACCACGGTGATGACCGTCTCCTTCGTCAATGCCGGTCTGCTGACCCTCGCTCAGGCAATATCGGTCATCATGGGTGCCAACATCGGAACCACACTGACGGCGTGGATCATGAGTCTCGGATTCAACGTAGACCTCACCACAGTGGTCTTCCCCGCCTTCTTCCTTGGCATCATGCTCATCTATTCCAAGAGCAAGCGTTACATTGGAGACTTCCTCTTCGGCATCGCTTTCCTGTTTTTCTCACTCGTACTGCTTAGTGCGGCAGGAAAGGAACTCGACCTTGAACACAACCCCGCCGTCATTGAATTCTTCAGCTCGTTCGACACTGGCAGCCACCTCACCATAATCATCTTCCTTCTCATCGGCACCATCATAACCTGCATCGTGCAGTCGTCGGCTGCCGTCATGGCAATCACCATCCTCCTTTGCTCCACTGGCGTACTGCCCATCTACCTTGGCATCGCGCTCGTCATGGGCGAGAACATCGGAACCACAGCCACGGCAAACCTTGCCGCCCTCGGTGCCAACGCACAGGCACGCCGCGCTGCCATGGCACACCTTGTGTTCAACGTCATTGGCGTCATTTGGGTCCTCTGCCTGTTCTATCCGTTCGTCAACACGGTATGCTCCTTCGTTGGCTACAATCCCGACGACCATAGTCTTACCACCACGCAGCTCGCCGCCCGTCTGCCAATCATCCTCGCCGCCTTCCACACTTGCTTCAACGTCACCAACACCTTTATCCTCATTTGGTTCATACCGCAGATAGAGAAGCTCGTGTGCCGCATCATAAAGCCTAAGACCACCGAGGACGAGGAGGAGTTCCGCCTTACCTACATCGGCGGCAACACCATCATGAAGACCCCAGAACTTTCGGTTCTTGAGGCTCAGAAGGAGATTCAGGTCTTCGCCGAGCGCGTCCACAAGATGTATTCCTTTGTCCGCGACCTTCTTGGCACCACCGACGACAGTGCCTTCAACAAGCTCTTTTCACGCATCGAGAAATACGAGAGCATCACCGACAACATGGAGATTGAGATTGCAAAATATCTCGACGGAGTGAGCGACGCACACCTCTCCGACGAGACCAAGGCGAAAATCCGTGGCATGCTGCGCGAGATTTCCGAACTTGAGAGCATCGGCGACAGCTGCTACAACATCGCCCGCACGCTGAACCGCAAGAAGGCTGGCAAGGAAGACTTCACCGAGCGTCAGTATGAGCATATCCACCAGATGATGGAACTCACCGACGACAGCCTCGCACAGATGAACGTCCTCCTGCTTGGCCGCAAGGACAACTTCGACGTCAACCGCTCGTTCAACATCGAGAACGAGATAAACAATTATCGCAACCAGTTGCGCAACCAGAACATCAACGATGTCAACGACCACGAATATTCCTACGCCATCGGTACGATGTATATGGATATAGTAAGCGAATGTGAGAAACTGGGCGACTATGTCATCAATGTGATACAGGCCCGCATGGGAAAGAAATAAGGGGCGAAAGCCGTTTCCGCTGTCCTGGGGGTGTGGGCGTCTCGCCCGCACCTCGCCTACGAGGTAATATTAACAAGAAGCATTGTTCGGCTGATGGTGCGCATGGTGCGGGCGGGACGCCCACACCCCCAGTGCTGTCTTTAATAAAAAAATCCGAATTGTTTGGAAGTATGAAATAAAAAGAGTAACTTTGCGGTCGAATACCAGACATTGTGTCACTTAACATTTCACTGATATGGAAACGAAGCGACTGAAGCGACTGCCCGTGGGCATACAGACTTTTGAGAAAATCAGAGAGAACGATATGCTTTATATCGACAAGACAGAGTATATCTGGAACATGATACATCTCAGCAACTACATCTTCCTGAGCCGCCCGAGACGGTTCGGCAAGTCGTTGCTTGTCTCTACGCTACAAGCATACTTCGAGGGAAAAAAGGATTTGTTCAAGGGGCTTTTCATCGAAACCGTGGAGAAGGACTGGACGGAATATCCAGTGCTGAGATTCGACATGTCTATGGGAAAGCACATGGACAAGGAGCAGCTGGAACGCTATATTGGCAATCGTCTTGTAGAGTATGAAAAGAAATACGGCATCACCAATCCAGCCACAGACAATAATGACCGATTCTCAATGTTGATACAGACTGCATACGAGAAGACAGGCAAGAAAGTGGTCATACTTATTGACGAATATGATGCCCCGTTGCTTGATGTAGTACATGAGGACAAGACGTTGCCCGTCTTGCGAAATGTCATGCGCAACTTCTATTCCCCGCTGAAGGCCTCCGACCCATACCTGCAGTTTGTATTCCTCACCGGCATCACGAAGTTCTCTCAGTTCAGCATCTTCAGCGAGCTTAACAACCTGAAGAACATTTCCATGCGCACGGACTATGCAGGAGTGTGCGGAATAACCGAGGATGAGATGCTTACTCAGATGTACGACTACATCGACGCCTTCGCCGAGGTTCAGCAGATAACTCGTGAAGAAGCCATTGCGGGACTGAAGCAGCAGTATGACGGCTATCACTTCACGTGGCCATCGCCCAACGTATTCAACCCCTTCAGCCTTCTCAATGCCTTCCAGGACCACGACTACACCAACTATTGGTTCTCGTCTGGCACTCCGACGTATCTCATAGAGATGTTGCGTAAGTTCAATGTCGTGCCTGCCGACATCAGTAAGATGCAGGCCCTTGCTTCAGACTTTGATGCCCCTACCGAAAACATGGCTTCCATCACTCCTCTGCTCTAT
Organism: Prevotella sp.; assembly: GCA_051869235.1. Classification (GTDB taxonomy): domain Bacteria; phylum Bacteroidota; class Bacteroidia; order Bacteroidales; family Bacteroidaceae; genus Prevotella. The sequence continues at coordinate 7,573 of JBJEAS010000111.1, read as the reverse complement.
CAGAGCGGTTATGTGACTATCAAGGACTTTGACAAGGCTACGCTTCTCTACACCCTCGACATTCCCAACAACGAGATACGTGTAGGACTGATGGATAGCCTCCTGCCCAACTATGTCAATATGCGTAAGGAAGCGGGAAATACTACCATTGCCAAGATGTATCGTGCCTTGCTCAACGAGGACCTCGACGAGATGTTCCGCCTCCTTCAGGCTTACCTCCTCACCGTGCCATATTGCGACAATGCCAACTCCGAGGGTCACTACCAGCAGATGCTCTACGTCATCTTCTCGCTCTTCGGCAGATATGTTGATGTGGAGGTTCACACGCCCACAGGGCGAGTGGATATAGTGATGAAGACCGCCAAGGCGCTTTATCTCTTCGAACTGAAGTTGAACAAGAGTGCCGAGACAGCCATGAAGCAGATTGACCTGAAGGACTATTCATCGAAGTTTGCCCTCTCTGGTCTGCCCATAGTGAAGGTAGGCATCAACTTCGACCCCGAGCGCCAGACGATTTCCGACTGGACTGTCTGTGGAAATTGAAATCCCGTTAATGTGCCGTAAATTAAAGTGAATGTTTATTTTTGGAAATTGCTGTCAAATTTCCGGAAATTGCTGTTGACAAAGCAGTACAGGTGACATTAGGAAAGGGTGGGAAAGTTCAGTTAATTACATAGCGAAAATGACGAGAAAAACGGCCGAAAGTTTGGTGGTTTCATGGATTATTCTTAAATTTGCAATCGAAAAGTCAAGCTAAGTGATAGAATATGAAAAGGACTTATGTTTTAAATAAACTTTCGATGCTTAAGGGGAAGCTTTCCGACTATGGCGTTTCCTCTATAGGCTTGTTTGGCTCCACAGTAAGGAACGAGAATGGGCCAGACAGCGACATCGACATACTTGTGGATTTCACAGATGGCAAGGAGACATACGACAACTTTATGTCTGTGTGCGACTTACTCCAAACCACATTCAAACGTAGCAAACTCGATGTGGTGACAAAAAAAGGATTGAGTCCATACATTGAGCCAATCATACTAAATGAAACGAGATATGTGTAAGTCATACATCCCAAGAATCATAGGGACAGGTTCATCTGACCCTCGGTGAACCAATGTACCTGTACCTCTGACCTTGCTCTGACCCTTGTGCATAGAAACGTTATGCAGGTGGATTATTTCATCTTGCTTTATATTCGCTTGCGTAAGCGGCAAGTCTGTCTTTAATTTGCCAGTTCTCAAAGTCTATTTCCAACTCACGGTGCCTATGCGGTGCCTTTATGTATTGCTGGATGGCATTGGCGACAAATTCAGCCAGTTTCACGGGAACGGCATTGCCTATCATTTGTTCCATGTCGGTCTTGCTGCCGCTGAATCTGAAGTCTTTAGGAAATGTTTGTATATAACTTCTCTCCAAGGTTGTCAAAGGTCGTATTCCCTCCTTGCTCCTCACCGGGTCGTTGGCATGTATCTGATACCCGGCAGGCATAGGCCTGTTTACCCCCCTGACCGTAGGGCTTGGCTCGTCAATGCTGAAAATGCCTCTCCTTACATAACTGCGTGGGTGACGGTAATAATACTCTATTCCAAGCGAATCGCCAAAATAGTCCCTTATGGTTGTAGGCTTTTTCGACAGTTTTTCGTCAATATACCTTTTCATAAAGCCGTCTTGCTCGTTCATCTTTCCTATCATAAAGAAGCGTTTGCGCTTTTGAGGCACGCCACATAGGCTTGCGTCAAGCACCTGATACGACAAGCCATAGCCCGCAACCTTGAATATCTCTATTGCCTTGGCAAGTTTCTCTGTCTTGGTGATTCTCGACACGTTTTCCATGACAAACCATTTTGGGCGAACTATTGATATGATGTTGGCATAATCCACAGTAAGGTCGCCACGCCCGTTGTCCTCGTTGCGTTTCCCTGCCGAGGAGAAATCCTGACAAGGCGGTCCGCCGATAATCATGTCGGGCTTGTGTCTTGATATTTCCACCACACTTGCCTCCACGTCGCTGAGGTCGAGGGTTGACGAAAAATGGTCGAAGTTGTCGCCATACACCTTCAATGCGGCTTCCCATTTGTCGTAAGCCGCTACAACGTCAATTCCGGCATTTTGGAATCCGAGGCTTAGCCCTCCACATCCACAAAACAAATCTACTGCTCTCATTATATCTTACTTAAACAAATCGGGACTGTTGACCAAGTCAAAATATTATTTTTGTTTTTTCAAATAATAATTGTCCATAATGTCAATCCATCTCGGAATTGTTATCTTAGTATTATAGAATTTCTCGTAGCTTTGTTTAAATTTTATTTCCCATTCTCCACTAATCCCTTTCGTTTTAGGATTTTGCCATACAGAATAAGATAATGCAGAAATGAAATCTTCAAGATTGTCGAATTGCTTGAATTTTATGGATTTCCCTGAAGAATACCATTTGCCTGGTCTTATCTTATGTACAACTTTATCTTTAATTTGAAGATTAAGCGGCCATTTCTCCATAGGTCTGCATAGTTCCCAAACATTCTTCAGCCACATTTTCTTAATAATCACATAACCATCCGGTTGCATGACATAACCAAAAATGAGATATTTTGTATGCAACATATAAGGTTTGTCAATTATTTCTTCTTGAAAAGAATTGAAGTCGGCAATGTCAAAACCTGGCGTGGCATTGTAATTGAATGCTTTCACTTCCAAAAGGTCTGTAGTTTTGTCATCCTTATTAAGGAAGAAATCAGGTGGCATTTGCGAGTTTGGATTTGGAAGATACTCAATGCCATTCTTCTTTAGCCAACCTTCAAGCCATTCCTGCATTATGTTGCCGACAACATCTCGAGCTTTCACAATGATATCAACATCGCCAAGGTAAAATCTTATTTGACCTTTCTTTTCAGTTATTTTATCTTCAGTTAGAAGACGTATAAAAACTTGCTCTGCCGTTAGTCTCATAACATTTTTATTTATTATTTATACATTCAAGAAGTCTGCCAGCTACGGCCTTTATGACAGGAACAACTACCGTATTCCCTAAAAGATCGAAACCTTCTTTTTCGCTAACTCTAAACTTTATATCGTCTGGATAGCCACAAAGACGAAGACCTTCACGGAGTGTTAATCTTCGCAGTCCCCCATTGTCACCAACATACAATTTCTGCATATCCATAGCAACAAGTGTAGGTGCTATGTCGTCAGGGGACAAAATTTTATTTATTTCAAAGCTTAACTTGCCTGCAACGATATTGTACCCTTTAGGCTTGGTCAGATCATACTCTCGTCGTGTTGTCTCTACTCCATTCGCATCTTTCTCACGAATGAGTTTCTTAGGATGTTCAAATCGCAAATAACCCTTAGAAGTTAAGTCGATAAGCATATCTTCAAGACCTTCCACATCGAAAAATGTACGAATTTGTTCCTGGGTAAGAGGCATGCCATCCATCCAGTCAATACCAATGATTTCAGCCCATTTCTTTTTTCTTCGTTCTGTAAGTATTGTATCCAACAGCTTCTTTTGTTCTTTCGTGACAGAGCCTTTTATTTCAAGATCCCAACTGTGAATGTTTGTTGTACCGCCACGTTTGTCTTTTATTGATTTTCCATATAGTTGCTCTATAGTAAAGTGCCTCAACAGATTTTTGATAAAAGGAGAGTCTGATGTGGGCTGACCAGTTTCAAGTATATCTTTCAGGCATTTTTCTACAGCCTGAAATCCGTCTAAATGTGGCTTTTCATACAAACTTCCAACGATATATATACGCTTTCGCTCTTGTGGCACACCAAAATGTTTGGAATTCAATACTTTGTAGTCAAACTTGTAGTTTAGTGAAGAAAGACGTTCCAAAATGACATTAAGTGTCTTGCCTCCATCATGATTTACCAAACCTTCAACGTTTTCCAGTATAAATCCTTTTGGACGTTTATCCCTTAAGATGCGTTCAACCTCAAAAAATAGAGTACCACGAGTGTCGGCAAAACCTTGACGCTTTCCAGCAGCACTGAATGCTTGACAAGGAAATCCTGCACATAAAATATCAAAGTCAGGAATACTTGATGAAGCCACTTTTGTTATGTCTCCTGTAATAGTCTCACCGGGATGGTTATCCCTTAGAACCTTTACTGCATAAGGTTTTATTTCTGATGTAAAAACACATACAGGCATCATACCCCTCTCCTTAACAGCCTGTTCAAGTCCACATCTAATGCCACCTATTCCTGCAAACAAATCAATAAACCTGACCACCTGTTTGTCTGTAACATTAGCTATTTGAGGCTTTTCAAGTCTATGGTTCACAAAAACAGATATATCGCTACCCTTAAGTATTCTTGGAACAAATGAAACGTAACTATCTTCCAAGTCTATGATTTTCTTAATATCTAATGGCTCGCCCATTATTTCATCTCCAAGGGAATATACCATGTAACTTCCTTGTGGTTCGGGATAATGCAATGCAGACATTTCTTCTTCACTTTTTATGGAATGTGACAGGCATGGGAAAAGGTGATAATTAGTATCAGGTGAGTTGTAATCATAAATAAGTATATAATCAGGATTGGGGATGGTTGTTATTCCACCCCTGCGCTGACTGAACAAATCTTCGTTGTATCTAACGTTGTATAATTTCTCATAACGTTTTGGAGTTTCTCCTAAAATCCAGTCAAGTTGATTTTTTTCAGTTCGATATACTCCCAAAAGAAACGTACAGTCTAAATGGTTATGATATATAAAAGTACTCACCTCAATATTCTTTTTCATGCAAAATTAACACATAATATTGGAATTACAAAATAAAACACAGTTTTTTTGTCACACAATACAAAATATTTCCTCTCCTTCCATGGCTGAATGAAAAATTATTGCTACATTTGCAGCACGATAAAAACTATAGCATTGCCTATGAGCGATAATGAAAAGAAAGAGCTGGGGGCTGAATCGCGTTGCGAATTAAAGAATTAAAAAATTAAAGAATTAAAGTTCGTTAGCGGCTGGGGACTGGGGGTGTGGACTACTGGGGGTGTGGGCGTCCCGCCCGCACCATGCGCACCATCAACCGCATGATTCCGAAATATTACCTCGTAGGCGAGGTGCGGGCGGGACGCCCACACCCCCAGAGAGAATCATAGGGACAGGTTCATCTGACCCTCGGTGAACCAATGTACCTGTACCTCTGACCCTTCTTTTCTCCTTTTATCTTCATTTATCTACCTTTTACTACTTGCGCAAGTTGAGTTATTAAAATATAAAGAGGCGGGGCGGTTGTCTTGCCTCTTTTTTTGTCAAAAGAATCAACATCTGTGTGATGCCTTGTCAGCCCTTTTCATTATCTTTTCCTTTTTTTCATCACTCAGCCGGCACCATGAAACACGCACATCAAACATCCCATCCTTTATTACTTGCTTCAGCTTGGTGAGCCTCGCCTCGTCGCAGGCGAACTTAATCTCGGCAACCTGATACAGGATGGCGAAAATGTTCTCAACGGCATCGAGCGATATTGTCGGGTCGGGATTGTTGAAGTCGAGCTTTTTCAGCGTAGCATAGGGAAGAAGCGTGTCCTTGTGGAGGGCGGAGATGCTGCGGCAATTCCATATTTTCATTATACAGGCGAAAATCAACACCACTTGTCTTGGCCATTCTTTAGGCTTGGAATGTTGCTTTTTCATACGTTTTGTAGTTGTAGGTCTTTGTTGATGTTTTGGTGAATTTATGGCAAAAATACTAAAAAAGGTCTAAAATCGTTTCAGTCATGACTGAAACGGTTATGCAAAGGTTTTCGTATGTTTTCACTATATTTGCAGCCGACAAAACGAACATACAACAAAATAAATATGAACATCTATTACTTTTCTTCCCTGACAGACAACCAACCCAAGGAGGTGGCATGGGAAACGGTGGCGACCGAGATACGCAGTGACAAACTCAAGGACATCTGCCTGCGCTACCGCGCACTGCTGCCCGCATACGACGCCGCCGTAGCCCGAGGCGACAAGGATGCGCAGAAGGCGGTGAAGGCGAAGCTCACGGCACTGAAGAACCAGTGCTCGGCGTTCATGCCGCAGGTGACGCTCGACGGCGGACGCTCCACGACGAACATCAGGGGCTACCGACCCTTCATGATTGTGGACATCGACCACATTCCGCACGAACAGTTCCAGGCCATTGAGCGCATGGTGAAGGACGACGACCACTCGCAGCTCGCCTACGCCACCATCTCCGGACGTGGACTGAGGGTGATAGCACAGGTAGACCGCGAGGTGGACGAGACAAACTTCCGCGACGCATGGCTCTCGGTGAACGAGTACTACAAGCGGCTGACGGGTCTCGACTACGACCGCCAGTGCTCTACCAACACCCGCGTCTCGGGACTCTCATGGGACCCTACGGCGGTCTATCGGCCGCGCGCCAAGACCATAAAGGTGGAGCATAAGGAGGCAGAGAAGAAACAGCGCAGGGGCAAGACAGCGGGCAGACCGCCAAAGGCGAATAACCTCGGCAAGAGGGTGAGGCAGATGGTGGAAGCCGACGGGGCGACATACGCCGACGGTAGCCACAACGACTACGTCTCGCGCTGCATCTACCTGATGAACCGCTACGGCGTGGAACAAGACGACTGCACGGAATGGGCGGAGGAAGAGTTCAACGACTATGCCGCCACTCACCACGGCACGATAAGGAACATTGTCAACAGCATCTACAACACCAAGTCGGACGAGCACGCCACGCTGACGGTGAACGGCGGCAAGCAGCGCAAGGCATCTGTAGCCGAGGTGGAGCGGTACATCAAGGAACACTACATCGTCCGACGCAATCTTCTCAGCTACAATCTGGAATACCAGGCGATAGTCCAGAATGAAAAGATTAAAGAATTAAAGGATAAAAGTTCTCTCCCCCCAGGGGGAGCTGGAGGGGGCTCTTCTTCATTCAACGTAGTCGACGACCACTTCGTCAACTCCCTGTGGAGGCAGATGCAGACAGCGGGCGTTAACGCCGACCTGCAGACCATCAACACCATTCTCGGGTCGGACTTCGTCGGCGACTACCACCCCTTCAGGGAGTGGATTGAACGGCTGCCCGAGTGGGACGGCGTGACGGACCACATCAGCCGGTTCTTCTCGCTGGTACACTACCAGGGCATTTCGTGCGAAGAGTACCACTACTACACCCGATGCTGGTTCCTCGCTATGGTGGCATCGGTAATGGACCCTAAAGTGGTGAACCATCAGATTCTCACCTTCATAGGCGAGCAGGGAACCTACAAGTCGTCGTTCATGCTCCACATTCTGCCGCCCAACCTTCGCGACTACTATGCCACAAAGAACAACTCCTACCAGTTGGACAAGGACGACTACCTGATGCTTGCCGAGAACATAGTCATCTCGCTTGAGGAGATTGACTCGATGACCACCAAGGAGGTTAACCAGCTGAAGGCGTTCACCACCATGCCTCAGGTCAAGGAGCGACCGCCCTACGGCCGCCACAAGGTGCTGATGCCGCGCGTGGCGTCGCTCACCGCCACGGGCAACAACCTCACCTTCCTGTCGGACCAGACGGGCAACCGCCGCTGGCTGCCGTTCCATGTGA
>JBJEAS010000110.1:0-8658 GCA_051869235.1 Prevotella sp. | reverse complement strand
TCATGCAGGAGAAATGTTGGTATTTAGTGGCATTTGGGTATAAAAACGTTAAATCGGAGTGGCAATTTAGTTGATTTTCTGACAAAATGAACGTTGATAAGGATAAAATAATTATCTTTGCAGCGAAATTTGGATAAAAAGTAAAATTATGGCAAGACCTATTAGAAATACTCCCATATTGACTGGGGCAGATGCGGACAGGTTTCTTCACGAAATCAGCGTCCTGCCATCGGATGAGGAAAGGAAGAAAGAGCGTGCCCGCATTGAGGCGAGCGCACAGCAGTTCCTGTCTTTAGTATTGAATGTAAAAAAGAGGCAAGGCAATTGTGAATAGTTCATTACCATTCGAAAGACTGTCGGACTGTCATGTGCAGCTTCCATTTGATTGTGGTGACGAGGATATCAATGATTTCTTCGTCTCACAAGCTATGCATTATCAGAATGAACTGCTTGCTGTAACATACTTTCTTGAAGATGGTGAAAACACGGTGTTTTACTTCACATTGTCGAATGACAAGGTGACGGCTTTGGAATTGTCAAAAGGCTTTTGGAGAAAAATCAAGGCTTTGTTCCCACATTCCAAACATCGCAAGGATTATCCTGCCGTCAAAATAGGCCGCTTGGGTGTCAGCAAACTATACCAGCACACAGGCGACAGTTGGGGAACGAAAATAATAGATTATATCAAGCATTGGATGGTATCTGAAAACAAGACCGGATGCCGTTTTATCACGGTGGATGCTTATCGATCTGCCGTTCCATTCTATTTGAAAAATGGTTTCATGTTCATGGGTACAGACGAACGGTTGAGGTATGAGTCAGGAAAGGCTGCTACCGTTGCCATGTATTTTGACTTAAAGCAGATTTGTTAATCCAATAATGACAATCATTTAGTTAGGTTGCATATAATCACATAGGCTAAGGGCTGCGGCTCTTAGCCCTCTGTGGTATTCTTTTTATCCAAATAAAAATTTTATGTTATTTAATTCATGGTGAACAGCGGTGAACAGGGGACAGACCCTGTTCATGCATACCCTGTTCATGCCGGAAAATAAAATAATCCAAAGAAATAATTCGTGGAAAAATGACATTTTCCAAAGAAATAATTCATGGAAAACAGATTTTTTCCAAAGAAATAATCTTTTTGAGGACATAAATAACTCAACTTTCGGAAGTGGTAATTCCCAATGTATAAGGGCTTTATTTAAACCACAGAGATAAAGAGAACCAACGGTCACCGTCCGAAGGGTAAGGTAAAAAGAGATTTATGGTTTTATAGAGTAGGTCGCAAGCGACGGAGAACGCAGAGTTTCCATGCAGATGTTATCATGCGCAGCTCTCTATGAACTCCAAATGCCCAGGCATTCAATCTCTTTCATAATATAAAACTCTTAACCTCATGAACTCTGTGGTTCAAAATTACTTCAGAAACTTGAGTAAATAACAGAAATTTGAATGATACGACTGAAAGATTTATGCATCCTTGAAAGCAAGGATGCATTGGCTTCTATTCCACAGGGGAAGAAGCTGATTAATACGATTAATGCTCATTCATTTCTTATGAGCTACGGAACAGGCTGGACAGGGCATATAGCGGACAGATGCTGATGTGACGTACGGCATCGTTATCTTCTTTGTCAGTATAGTCAAACGCCCCAAAATTTTCAAGTGAACAGCGCACGGCTTCTGTGAGATGCTTGTCACGCATGAATGACCAAAGACTTTTCATTCCCCCTTGTGTCCCAGCCTTGACCTCAATCGGAAGCACATGGAGACGGTGGGGTAACAGATAGTCTATCTCTGCCAGCGCATTCTTGGAAAGACGAACCCAATAATACAATTCATGACGGAGATTCGGAGTCTGATAATGGAGCAGTTCAAGACCTGCAACAAGTTCTGCCATCGCGCCCTTGTTGACCAAGTCGGCAGCGGTGGCGGTAAGGATATGGGTGGTGATGTCGGAAATGTCGCCCAGAGACATGTGGAGCAGACGGAGTGTGAGTCCGACATCGAGCAGAAGGTATTTCCTGTAGGAAGTGTTGGCTTCGCTGCCGAGGGGGAGGCCGTTGGCATCGGTGTGGGTGACGGGTATGAGGATGCCCGCCAGTGTGAGCATGTCGAGGGCACGCTTCACATCGGAGGCCTTGTAGTCGCCGACTTGGGAAAAGACGAACTTCTTGGTGGCTTGCACCGCTGCGCTGCGGAGGGTGTGGCGGAGCAAGGTGGTGTCGATACGTTTGCGGTATTTGGGAAAATCGTCTTCGTAGCTGATGAGGATGTCGTCCTGTACCTCCTGGCACAGGAGGTAGTCGTGGGTGGTGACCCATTTGGCGACACACTCGGGCATTCCGCCAACGAGCATATAGGTACGCAGCAGACTGACCAGTTTGTCATGAAGTGGAAGCGGAAGTGGAGTAGAACAGGTAGCCTTGTTTCGGGCTTCCATCAACAGGTCTTCGCCGTTGGCAAGGAGAAACTCGTCGAAGGTCATCGGATACATAAACATGGAGTGGATGCGCCCCACTCCGAATGTGGGGAGAGACTCAAGTGCGAACTCCAGGAGAGAACCGGCGGCAATGACATGAAGAGATGGCATGTCTTCCTTGAAAAAGCGAAGGGACATGATGGCTTCGGGACATTCCTGTATCTCATCGATAAAGAGGAGGGTCTTGCCAGGCTCTATTCGACGGCGACATATTGCGGAAATCTGAGAAATGATGCGGTCAACATTGAGGTCGGGAAGGAAAGCCGCCTTGTATTGCGGTTCTCTTTCCAGATTGATTTCAACGTAGCTGGCAAACTGTCTGCCGAGTTGTCTTACGGCAGTGGATTTTCCGACTTGTCTGGCTCCCCTGAGGAGTATGGGCTTGCGGGTGTCGCGTGATGCCCATTCTGAAAGATATTTGTCTATATGTCTTTTATAATACATGACGTATGTTGTTAAAATATTCTAAGTCAACTGATATATTGCAGTGTTTTCGGCTGCAAAATTACGAAAAATAAAATAATCCAAAGAAATAATTCGTGGAAAAATGACATTTTCCAAAGAAATAATTCATGGAAAACAGATTTTTTCCAAAGAAATAATCTTTTTGAGGACATAAATAACTCAACTTTCACATGAACAGGGGACAGACCCTGTTCATGGTTATAATAGCTATATTGTTTGATTAATCAGAACCTACATAATGACGAAAGTATTAGTATTAGCCACTTCACGTAAGACGCGTGGAGGGGTGACGAGCGTTGTGAAAGCTCACGAACAAGGAGAACAGTGGAATCTGTATCACTGCAAATGGATTGAGACGCATCGGGACAATGGATTGTTGGTGAAGTTCCTGATGGTTGTACCGGCATTCATTCAATATGTATGTCTTTTGCCGTTTTATGACCTTGTGCATATACATACGAGTGAACCGCCTTCGGCTTTGAGGAAGGTGGTGTTTATGTGGTGGGCAAAGGTTTGGAGAAAGAAGACTATTGTCCATTTTCATTCTTTTTCTCCTGAGACAACAATAAGGAGCAGGTTTGCTTGTTTGTATCGCTATCTGTTTGGAAAGGCGGACAGAGTGGTAGTACTAAGTGAATACTGGAAACGTGAGGTGATGAAGGAAGTGCCGTCAGCGAAAGTGGAGGTTATCTATAATCCATGTTTGGCAGAAGTGAAGGAACTCGCAGTTGGCTGTGTGGAATATAAAGGGGCTGCGCCTAAGACTCATTCCATTCTTTATGCAGGAACAGTTAATCATCGCAAGGGTTATGCTGACATGGTGAAGGCTTTTGCTAAGGTTGCGCAAAAGCATCCAGATTGGCAGATAGTGTTTGCCGGTAATGGAGAGATTGAACAAGGCAAGGCATTGGCTGAGTCTTTAGGTATTGGCAATCAGACAAAATGGCTTGGCTGGGTCAGAGGCGAAGAGAAGGATAAGGCTTTCAGAGAGGCAACGATATTCTGTCTTCCTTCGTATGCAGAGGGCTTCCCGATGTCTGTATTGGATGCCTGGAGTTATGGATTGCCTGTGATTACGACCCCAGTAGGAGGTATTCCCGATGTTGCCAAAGACGGGGAGAATATGTTGCTCTTTGAGCCTGGCGATGTGGATGCATTGGCTGGGTGTATGGAGCGGATGATAACAGACAAGGAATTGAGGGATAGGATAAGCAGGGCTTCGCTGGAGTTTGCAAGGCATACTTTCAATGTCGAAAATATTGGAAGAGAAGTCGGACAAATATATGAAACGGTTTTTAATAATTGAAATAACATGATTAAGACAAGGAATGATTTACGTTCTTATATTGAACAAGATTTGAGGCAGAACTTGGTTAGTCTGGGGGGGTAAAGAGGTGGATTTATGTCCATGCAAATCCCAGACTTCATTTCATATATAATTTGAGGTATTACGAGTACTATTACAATAATTCTGGAGTTCTAAATAAGCTAATGAAATATTGGCATTACTATATTCATAAAAAACTCAGCTATAAACTTGGTTTTACAATTTATGCCAATCAGTTCGGACCGGGATTATACATTGGGCATTATGGTACAATAGTGGTTAACAAGGAATGTAGAATAGGGGCCAATTGCACTATCCATGTATGTGTGAATATAGGAATGGGCGGAAGTATTATCGGTGACAACTGCTATATAAGCCCAGGGGTGAAAATAGTAAAACCCATTAGAATAGGAAATAATGTGATAATTGGAGCAAATGCAGTGGTAAACAAGGATATTCCAGATAACTGTATGGTGGCTGGAATCCCTGCAAAAATAATCAAACAGTTTAACCCCAATACTCAGAAATGGGAAAAGGTTTAATTCAAATAATAAGATATGAGTAAAATTTTAGTAACTGGAGGTTGCGGAATGATAGGAAGCAACCTCGTGAAGAGATTAGTGAAAGAAGGTCATGAAGTAAGCGTTATAGATAATCTGTGGCGCGGTAAGTTGGAATATCTGAATGACGAGAACGGCAAGCCGGTCATTGATTTGGACACTCACTTCTTTAATGTTGACCTTAGTACTGGATTTGGTATTGATTCAATAGTGTTTAATACTGAATATGTCATTCACCTTGCCGACATCGTTGCCGGTATTGACTACGTGTTCAGTAATCAGGGGGATTTGTTCAGATTGAATAACCTGATCAACACTCATCTTTTCCATTCTGTACGAAAGGCTGGCAAGGATCGTATCAAGGGACTGATTTATGTGGGAACGGCTTGCAGCTATCCTCTCACTCGTCAGAACTCATTGGATGTTATTCCACTCAAAGAGGAGGAATTGTTCCCCGCCTTGCCTGAATCGGCATACGGATGGAGTAAGTTGATGGGACAGTTGGAAATCGGATTCTTGGAGAAGGAAACGGACATTCCATGCTGTACTCTTCAATTCCATAATGTATATGGAGCGCCATGTGATTACGGTGAAAGAAGTCAGGTGATTCCTGCCCTTATCAGAAAGGCAATCAACTATCCTGCTGAGCCTTTCAACGTATGGGGCAGCGGAAAGCAAGGCCGTGCTTTCATTCATGTGAACGACATCGTTGACGCTCTCGTCTTGGCTCTTGAAAAGGGCTGGGGGCATGGTTGGATTCAGATTGGCCCTTCGGAATGTACAAGCATCAGGGAGATAGCCGAGGCCGTTGTCAAGATTTCAGGCAAGGACATCGAACCGTTCTACGATACTACAAAACCTGAGGGAGACAAGGCGCGCAGTGCAGACTGGAGCAAGGCTAAGGAAGTGCTCGGATGGGAGCCAAAGATGAGCCTTGAGGATGGCTTGCGCCAGCAATATGAATGGATAAAGAATGACATTGAGAAAAACAAGAATTGATGTCGATTCTTAAGAATATCAGAGGTATAAAAGGTGTCTCCACTGCTCATGGAATCGGCATAAAGCAGGTTCTGTTGAGTAGTGGAGATACTGAAAGTGCAGTTACGCAAATTGCGGTCACTGCATTAAGAGACGAAGAGGAGGTTGAAGTGCATATACATCCCACGATGGACGAACATTACATCATCTTGGAAGGCAATGGGAAGATGTTCTTCAACGGTAATTGGCATGTTTGTCGCGATGGTGATTATCTATTGATAACAAAAGGTGACAAGCATGCAATGAAAGCAAAATCTAATATGAAATTTATAACAATAGGCATAGCTTATGACAAATGACAAGAAATACTTTAATGTGAGAATTGAGTTTGACAAGGATAAACTTGACAAAACGATATTTGATGCCATCGAGAAAGGAATCCCGGGCTATAGTTGTTCGGTGGAGAGCAATAATCTGACAGTGGCCAACCAAAATCCAGAATTCCTGGAAGTATTGAACGGGGCATTGGTTAACAACTGTGACGGATCGATATTGGCAAAGATATTGGCCTGGATTCACCATGAGCCAATTGACAGATATATTGGTGCGGATATTTTCATCAAATACATCAAAATGAAGAAATTCAAGCAATTTTTCCTTGGAAATACGGAGGAAGTGCTTGAGGGGCTTCGCAAGAACTTGTCGAAGATTGACCCGAAGATAGCAGGATATAGATTTGAGACCCTGCCATTCAGAAAGGTTGACGAGTTTGACTATGAGGGTATTGCCAAGATGATAAATGACGACAATCCTGATATTATATGGGTGAGTCTTGGAGCACCGAAGCAGGAAATGTTTATGGCAAGGCTGAAGCCTTACCTTAATCGAGGTGTGATGTTCGGCTATGGTGCGATATTCAATTTCAATGCAGGAGTTGGTGACGTAAAGAGAGCGCCGAAATGGATGTTGGCATTGAGATTGGAATGGCTGCACAGGGCTTTGGAGCAACCGCAAAAGAACATACCGAGATACTGGAACTTCATCAAGACTTTGCCAAGATTGATAAAGGAAGAGAGAAGGAAGGTGAAGGCTGAAAAGAAGTCACTAAATGATTAAAAGGATGAAACAGAGAGACTTATCGATTGATATACTGAAATTCATAGCTTGCTTAGCAATAACGAACAGTCATTTTGATGTCGTATATGGTCCACTTTCCCCTATAGCGACAGGAGGTGCAATAGGGGATATATTGTTCTTCTTTGCGTCAGGTTTTACAATATTTTTAAGTAATCGGGGGGGTACTTCTTTGATTACTACAAGAGAAGGATTAATAGAATATACCCCACTGTATTTGCTTGGGCATTAGTGAGGGGTGTAATATTCAGTAGCGACAAAAACTTTATTGATGTATTATTGAATGGCGGAGGTTGGTTTGTATCGTGCATCATGCTTTATTACATTGCATTCTATTTTATCAAAACATTCATGTTCGGGTATTTAAGAATGTTATTATTTGCCATTGTCATAATGTCAATGGGATTGTATTTTGTATGGGACAAACCAAATCTGTTTAATATATATGGAGATACATATTACAAATGGATCCATTATTTTATGTTTATGCTACAAGGCGCGATAATCGGCTTGACTGTAAAGGAAAGCAGAATGTCTGAAACTAAGTCGAGAATAGAATTGCCTATTCTGATGATTTGTATTGTGTCGTTTTTCGCATTATTCTCATTCAAATCAAGTGAAAGCATGAACTTCATACAGATATTCACATTCCTGCCTCTTTTGGGTGTTGCTTATTTTTCTTATCGTCTTTGCAGGACAAAGGGAATGTTACGACTCTTGGAGGTTCCTATAATTGGAAAGACAATTAGAACCATAGGAGGACTCTGTCTGGAAATATATATATGCCAGATGTTTTTGCTAAAGTTCGTTCCTTTGATGTCGATTGTCACCAAGTCGTTCCCTATAGGAATTGCATTGGCTTTATTGGCGATATTCGTCACGGCCTATATACTGCACTGTATTTCAAATATATGGATACAGACATTTAAGGATGGTGATTATGACTGGAAAAGCATTGTGAAAGTTTTCTGATAGTATTTTCTTTCGTATGTTTTTTTACAGTATATTCAGAAATGTAATGTTATAAGGACATGGAAAAAAAGTGGGAAATACTCTCAAGTGAATATCTATTAGAAAGCAAATGGATCAATGTCCGTAAAGACAAAATCAGGATGCCCAAGGGCGTGGAATTAGATGATTTCTATATCCTTGAATATCCTGACTGGATAAATGTTGTGGCAATAACGGAAGAGGGGAACTACATATTGGAACGTCAATATCGTCATGGCACGCAGACAGTTGAGTACGAAATATGTGCAGGTGTGATAGAAAAAGGTGAAGAACCATTAGTTGCTGCCCGGCGTGAATTGTACGAAGAAACTGGATTCGGTGGTGGTGAATGGAGTTTATATTGCGTGACTGCGCCTAATCCTGCTGCAATGACAAATAGGAACTATACTTTCTTGGCAAAAGGAGTAAAACGGATTTCCACTCAGCACCTCGAACAGTCGGAAGACATTGATGTTATCGTCCTGTCTCGTGAAGAGGTGAAAAAGATTTTGAAAGAGGGTAAAATGATGCAAGGGATTATGCAAGCTCCACTATGGCGAATGTTTTATGAGGAAGAAGGAAGATAACTTGTTCTTTGAAGCGTTGATTGGAGTGGGATTTTCATATTATTGAAAAAATGCAAGAATTTTATTATAAAGATAAGAAGGCGCACCCGACAAACCCTGTGGGGAGGGTGCACAGATGCTAACCCAAAAACT
>JBJEAS010000109.1:0-8702 GCA_051869235.1 Prevotella sp. | reverse complement strand
TTTTGGGTTAGCATCTGTGCACCCTCCCCACAGGGTTTGTCGGGTGCGCCTATTATGTGCCTACAACTTTGAAATGTTTGAGAAAGAAAAGTCCCTGTAAGTTTCAGACTTACAGGGATTTTGAAGAGAGGGTGCCCGGTGGGACTCGAACGTATATTGTGAATCGTCAATAATCCACATGATTAGTTTACATTGTGAATTTTAGAGAGTTACAAAGTTTTTGGAATTAATTAAAATTCTTAGAAAATCATAAAAACTCAAAAATGTTCCATCAATGTTCCATCAATTTGGTTTTTTATTCCTATCTTTGCGCCACAGTTTTAAAACGGGAATATTATGGCGAAGAAATTCTTTTTGCGGACAAAAGACACTAAGGGACGTGCAAGCCTATATATAGAGGTTCGTAAACGTACTCCTAATATACATGCGTTAATATGTACCAATATTCAAGTGGATATTCAGACATGGATTAGGGTTAACAAATCACCCAGGATATGGGAAACCTTCCGCCAAACTAAAGATGGGAAAGCCCTTTTAGATAAACTTGACCTAATAGAAGCCTCTATCAACGATGCCATTTTCAATGGTATCGTTATTGATGGGGTGCATTATGACATCGAGTTTGGCAACTCCCAACTCAATTCAATGATTCTAAATACTGCTGTTGAGAAGGTAGTTTTTAAGGATATCATCGAAATGCGACAGCAGGAGGAAGCAGAGGAAAAAGAACGAAAAAAAAGAGCCATGAAGTCTATTGTGGGTTTCTATGAATACTTTATGGATGGTATTCGGAATAGGGATATACTGCATCATAACGGTGAACACTACCAGAAATCTACTATTACGATATGGAGTGGTTTCGGAAAGTACCTGAAGGAATACACTCCTGCTGGAATGTCATTCGACGAAATTACGAAACCATTTGCGGACAGGTTCTCAACGTTTTTGGAGAGGAAGGGTATGATGCCAAAGACAATAACAAAAAATGTTATATGCTTCCGTAAACTCTGCAATCTTGCAGCCGAAGAGGGTGTCAACACCAATGCTGTTTCCCTCAGGGTATGGAAAGAGCGAACGGTGAAGGCTAACGAGAAGCGCGCGGAATTGTATCTTACTGACGAGGAAATCGACGCCCTCTACGAGATGTCTCTGGTAGGAAAGGACGCAGAAGTCCGCGACTTGTTCTTGCTCGGGGTATTCTCATGCCAACGTTTTTCTGATTATGGTTGTTATTCACGCGAAAATTTCAAAACTACAGACCGCGGAACGCCTATTATTAGTCTATTCCAGCAGAAGACGGGAACATACATTGAGGTGCCGATACTCGATGACAGGATGTTTAGAATCTGTGACAAATATGATTATCAATTCCCTACAATCGATAAACGCACTATGAACCGCCGTCTAAAAACCATACTAAAACTATTGTCTGAGGTTGTCCCTTCACTGGCAGAAAAACATGTAACACAGATTGATATGCGCCAAAAGAAAAGTGAAGAAAACTTCGTGAAATGGGGCAAGAAAATCGAAAATGGCAAGAAACTTAACGAAAGTGAGCGTAGTCAGTATGGCAAATTGAAGAAGTATGCCCAAGAGCACAATGGGGCTCCGCTATTTGAACGCAACAGGCATGGAGAAATCATCATGCCGAAATACGACTTGATATCTACTCATACTGCCCGTCGTAGTGGCATTACTAATCTTTATAAGCAAGGCATCTTTAACACCCGAGAAATGATGGCCGTGAGCGGACATCAGAGCGAGAAAGTATTTGAGGAGTATATTAAGGTTGGGGTAAGCGAACAGGCTGATCGTATAGCAGAGAAAATGCGTTTGGCTAAGGAGGTTACAAAACAACAATAATGATGCATACAATGAAGAAGAAGGACGCAAATAAGATAAAACTGATTTTGAAGGAGTGGCGAGATAATCATGAGGTAGAGTATGCTGATTTTCTGAGAACTGTTGATGCAGCCATGAATGAAGGCAATACTACTCTGTTCTTACGCAACATTATCGTACTCAAAAATACCAAGCCTAAAGGTGTTCTTGGAAAAGCAGATGAATTGTTGGACTCGATAGTATTGACCGTTGATGAAAGAGAGAAGTTGAAGTCAGGCATGGTTGATGCTAATACCCCTGCGGGTAGTATCAACCTATTAGACATAATATCAATAGGCATATATACATTAAAGAATAAGGACAAGGTTGCAAGTTCCTTGGCAGAAACAAAACCTGTGCAATTGTGGTGTATGTATTACTGGCTATTTTGGGAGGATGGTGCCAACAAACTTCAAACAATTCTTTCCAGACATGTGGACCCTAAGAAAAAGTCATGGTGGATGCGCCCTGTGGCAAATTTGGTGGTAAGAATTATTGTGAAGATTAGCGTAAGGCATCTGATGTCATCAAAAGATTCATGGAAAGAAACTCTTAAAACAGAGACTGATAAGGAAATGAAAGAAGAGATTATCTCAGCCTTGGCAGTATCGAAGAACAATAACCAAGGGCGTACTGAGAAGGATGAAGACTTGGAGAATATGCTTATCGGAAATAAAGAGAGGCTTGTTTCCGCAATTGAATATTATGTTCTTAACAGGAAGCAAGACTCTCACATTGGATATATTTTCTATTTTCTGATAAAGGCACAGTGTATTGAGCCAAACAAATACGACTATACAACCTTCCATAGAGCCATTATCCGACGTTTCCCAAACGCATCTATTAAAGGTCATGACAGAGGACAGAACTTATATAGAAAACTAATGAATACCAAAGAAGTGTCAGAACTATCTACTAAGGCTGCGAATCAATATGATAATATGAAAAAAACAATGTTCGTTAAGTTCGTTGACGCCAAATAATTGTTAACGAGTTGTTAAATTCCTTGGTTTATGTGCCGGTTTAATTCTTTACAGAATTGAACCGGCACTTATTTTTTCGTACATTGATACTTTCTCTTAAATTTGCACCACAAACTGAATCGAAAAAGCTTCAAATGAATCGTTAACGTCATTTGGCGTATGCCGTATGACATAGTAATAACATTATTATATAAAAAATATGAATAGAATGATTTCTAAAGGAAAAGATTCCAATACCTCTATCTATGAGGCTATCGGGAAAATGCTTCTCGATAATACTGCCTTAGGGCGCATGATGGCTCCTTCATACAAAGCGGGTGATGATCAAAAATATGATGAGCTGTTAGAAAAACCACTCTGGCAGTTATCTGGAAAAGACCATGAATACATGTTAAAACGTGTTATCATGGATATCTTCTCATCGTTTGAAGGCAAGCCAACTTGTCAAAAGCACTACGTGCAAGGCTATAGTGGAATCGCTACGCTCTTCCGGTGTAGTAAGTCTACTGCTCAGCGTATAAAAAAAAGTGGTGTAATTGACGATGCAATCACGCAAGTGAATCGTAAAATCCTTGTAGATGCCGATATGGCTTTGCAGTTGGTAAAGAAAAATGGATATAAAATTCATGAATAATGAATATATTCATTTATCTTATTTCGTAAAATTTTACAAAATTATAATCAGTAATATATAATAAAATATGAAAGAAAGCTATATAATGTTGTTTCGGAGCTTGCTAACATGGAGGTGGTTTAAGGACCCTTCGGTTTCACATCTGTTCGTTTACCTGTTGCTTAAAGTCAACTTCGTTGATTCTGAATGGCAAGAGATTACAATAAAACGAGGGCAGTTGATAACTTCTCGCGCGAGATTATCAGAGGAGACGGGATTAACAGAAAAAATTGTAAGAAGATGCCTCAAAGCCCTACAAAAAACAGGTGAGATAATTGTCGAATCGGGAGAAAAAAAGTATTCCCTAATAACGGTGGTTAAATACTTTGAATATCAGGGTGGTATAAGCAAGATGGTCCAAGCAAGGACCAAGCAAAGACCAAGTGATGACCATGACGAGGCCACAAGAAAAGACTCTGAAAAAAATGAGAAGAATGATTCTTCATTACATTCAGAATCTTTGTCGGACGTGTGTCCGACGAATAGGTCTGACGTGATAGAAGACTATGATGCCTTTGTTGCGTATTTCAACGAGGCAGTGGCAGGAACTGCCATCCAACGCATACGAGTCATCAGCAATCCGCGCAAGCGTCTTCTGGACGCACGCTGTAAGGAATATGGGAAGGATGCCATTGCCGATGTCATCAAGAAGGCTGTTTCGTCCGCTTTTCTCAATGGCAGTGCATCGGAGAAATTCGTAGCGACCTTCGACTGGTTAATCCGTCCCCGCAATTTCCTTAAGACCCTTGAAGGAAACTATGACAACCGTGAGAGTATTAAAGTTAATCATATTCAATGTTATGGAACAATCAGTAACAACGGCGATCGCTCTCGCGAGGAAGTCCTCACCGGAGCGGCAAACATTATCCGAGAGTTGCGAGAAGAGGCTCATCTGCCTAAGACAGAGCTTCCAGTCGTTTGAAAGTTTTGCGACGATGTATAATCCTGACAGGCAGGTGGATTTTGCGGTCAACGAGAAGACTACCATCATGTCTGACTACTCAACCCTTGATATGCTGAATATGGCTTATGGGAAAAGTAGCTCAGCAGAGTGGCTGACTATTCACCTTGCGGAACTTAATACCTTCTCTGGCTCGAAGAAGATGGACGATAACCAGACGAAGAGTCTGTCGAAGATACTTGCCCAGGAGTATAAGGACATGAAATACAGCGTTATAATGCTGTTTTTCTACAAGTTTAAGTGTGGGTATTTCGGCAAACTTTGGGGCAAGGTTGACCCGATGGCCATTACTTGTTCACTGAGGGAATTCATTGCCGAGTGCTGCAAGAAGCGACAAGAATACCTTAACGAAGAGCATGCGGAGTTACAGTTGCAGAACAACGCGAAGATGGAGTTGCGCCATAAGGCTGAAGGCCGTTGGTGGCGTTGTCAGGAGTATCTTTCGGACTACTGTAGGAAGAAGTCTTTTGACGATGTCTTCTCACGTTTGGAGTTAGTGGCCTTCAATTGCGATTCAAATACTCTGTTGCTAAGGGCTACCCGTAAGGACTACAACTTGATTGAAGGTAAGTACCTTAAAATCTTCACAAAGGGTTTCCATATATTTTTCCAGAATGTTCGAGTTCTGTATCAGATTACTGAGCATACGAAAGTCCAGGTGAATAAGTCCGACAAGGACAAGAAGAAGCTGTTGATGGAGCGTGAGAGGGAATATGCCATTGGGAATGCCAAGCGTATCATTGCCAATGACTTTGATCTTGACAAAGAAAGTGTCCAGCGAATGATATATGCCTTTCAGCTTCGCTACAAGCATAGTCCGGAGGAATATTTGAAGTTGTATGAGCCAAAAGAATGAGTTATGTCCTACAGAGTATGATATAGGAGCCTGTTGAATGACGAGCGTTGGAAGCAGCGTCGTTTTGACAGTGATTCCTAAAACTGTCGCATACGTTTTAAGTCAAATATAAATCTAAGAGAAATAATCTGAGATGTTTGAATAAACAAAAAAATCTTTATTATGTTACAAGAAAATATTTTCAATCGACAGGACAACCAGGTTGTTGCTGCCGCTGACTCTCAAAAGAAGGAGTCACTTAGTAAGGAGCATAGGGCTCATGATAAGGATGTTAAGATCATTCGTCAGTTCTTATCAAGTATTGGTTTGTACGAGGCCGATGCTCTTAGGATCGCTATAGCCTTGGCGGACGGAAAGATCTCTGCATCGAGCTTCTCGTCTAATGATATGCTTGCCCTTAACCGCTACCTCAATTTCGGCATTAACAAGCAACAGAACAGTTCCCAGCAAATCCAAGCACATCGAATCCATCGAGCCAGTGAACTTTCTAAGCGAGTGATAGATTTCTGTGGCAAACTACAATTGCTTACCGTATATGAATCTTTGATGGACCTGGCTGTGAATGCAACCTACGTTGAGCAAGCTCGTGCTGGTTTGGACAAGATTAAGGCTGAAAGTACTACACATAAAACAAATAGTTATAGCCCAAATTCGAGCGTTCATTAATAAAGTTTGCCTTATAGACTATGAAGAAACAGAACAGCGAACAGTATCAGTTTCGAACACTGACGGGGTATGATAATATTATTATTATCTTATCAAATACGGCTGGAGAATGGCTGTCAAGAACAACGAGAACAAACGATGGCTATATTGTTAGCCATCGTACTCTACTGAACGATCTGCTTTCGCGCATGCAATTGGTAGCAAAGGAAAGTACGGGATTTCGTAGACCCTTGATGCTTAATTCAGGTCAACTACAATATTCAGAGTTGGAATTACAATTAGAATGGAACATAGGCCGAAAGGTCATACGTCGTTTGTTGAATGAGATGCAGGCTGTAGGGCTGATTGAAATGAATAAGTCGACGATAGCATCTACAATCACATTCCCTTTTATATATAGTTGGACGGTGCGAGGTACAGTTGTAGAAAATCCATATTACAATCATCGTATTCTTGATAAATAGGAGGAGAAAATATGTGAAACAAACGGTGAAGCTCACAGTGTCAGGTGTTTTGTACACATCTGTCTTTGTCGTACCTGTACGCCACAAAAAGTTGTCGAGCGCGTGTTGTTGCATCGGAACGTTTTTTGCAGAGCGAGATATGCCAAGGTAGCACCGCCCCGAAAGGTCGTTGTCCACCTGGCGCTCTCGCCCAGCATCATAAAAGGTTGCCAGGAGGATGGGTGCTCCTTGACTCGCACCATTGTATAATAGAATGTATAACTTCAAATTTTACTATTATAATGAGTAATGTAAACAAAAAACGTCCTGTTCAGAGCAAGGCTCTGCTGGACAAACTACTTGAACAAGTCCACTGTAAGGTGACTCCAAGAGAGAAACTCGAAATCAGTTTGTCAGCCAAGCTATGTGGTATGACTGTTAGTAGTTTTTTGCGTGCAAGGGCTTTGGGCTATCAACCTATTGCTCGTCTTAGCGTAGAGGAGAGAGAACTCATCACCAAATTATCTAAATGCCGCTCTGATATCGCAAATTTTACCAACGCCATTAGTGGATTGTCGACTGAAGAAAAAATAAAACTATTCCACAACCGCATGCTGATGGAGAAATGGTACAACGAGGTTGTTCCAATTGCCGATGCTGTAAGTGATTTTATCCGTGATGTAAGGAACATGAAAATGGTTCGTCCTCGAACAACTAATGATGAAGGAAAGGAGCTAACATTATGATAGGAAAAGCAAAGTCCATTTCGCATGGCATCAATAATCTACGGTATATAATGGGTGAGTCGAAGAACAAGAAAAATAAAGAGAAAATTAATCTCATCTGTTGCCAACATCTGCCTTTAGGTCTTGATGCTATGGGGGTCTGGGAGTCCATGCAGACTAATACGGCTGGTTATGGCAAGTTGAAGAACACTCTTATCCAAATAGAACTTAGTCCAGCAAAGGAATATACTGCGGATTTTAAGTTTAGGGATTGGGAAAAATTATGGATGGACTTCGTGGAGGAGCTTGACAGTCAAATCATCAAGAATACTAAAGGCAAAATCATTTCCCGTCAAACTAACATTTCTGGAAGTAAAGCTATTGTCTGTCTTCATGAAGATTCGAGGGGAGGAATCGTCCATATTCATGGGGCGGTCTGTCGAGTCGATGAGAATGGCAACGTTAATAACGACCACGAAATACACATTCGTGCCCAAAGAGCCGCTGAGGTAGTAGCTCGTAAGCGCGGATGGGCTACCGCGATGGATGTGCGCACTAAGAATGCCAAACAGATATCTGCTATTTGCGAAGATGTGCTGAAGTCCATGCCTACATGGTCATGGAAGGATTACGTTGCTCGCATTGAGAGAGTCAATGGCGTGAATCTTAAGGTGAAAGCGAGGACTGACAGACTTGGGTATATTAAAGGTTATATAATCATTGACGATGATGCGAAGTATAAGGCATCCGAGTTGGGACGTAATCTTACCTACGCCAGATTACATTCTTCCTGGTGTCAGCTGCATACTGCAGACACTAACGCAGAGAATGACGAGCGTCCAGTCGAAAATAGTATTAATCCTTTAGCCCCAGTACGACAGCCTCTTCCAATCAAAAAACAAGAATCGCTAATCAGAACGAAACAAGAAAAGCAACTTGTTAAGCCCAAGCCTATCAAGTCCTCCTATGAGGAATTGAAGTCACAGCCAATATCACAATCTGACTATTCCTTGTGTAAGACTGATCGTCGTATGGTAGATATTGATGTTAATGGAATCATTCATCGACGCTTTCTTCCCAAAAATGTACTTCAACTGTTCGATGACGAGTTTGACTATAGGACAGTAGAAAATTACGAACCTCTAACAAATCTTGCATGTGCCTACTTTGCAGCTCTCTTATTGCCTGATGCATCAGCATCTGCAGGAGGTGGTGGTCCAACGAACAACTCTGGATGGCGTGATAAAGAAGAGGATGACATATCCTTTGCCTTACGTTGTGCACAAATGGCAAGAAGGAAGTTGGGCCTTAAGAAGAAATCGCGCGGTTTTCACAGATAAAAGAAGAACGATATGGAGAATAAAAAATATTCAACAGAAGACATTAGGGGGATGCTTGATATCTATTCCCCCGAACAGCAGATGGAGATTGATGCAAAAACTATTAGAGATGGTGCAAAGTGACAGTATCGGCGAATCGGTACCACTATAGCGCATGAATCGGTACCATCATAG
>JBJEAS010000108.1:0-8826 GCA_051869235.1 Prevotella sp. | reverse complement strand
CTACAAAAATGTTGTGAATGAGGGGCGATTTTCAACCGTACAGGTCGAAATATTTCGTCAGCGACATGCACGGCAAATACCCTTTCCCAGAGGCTACGGCAACTACGCAGGTGCTGGTGAGCGGAACGAAGGGTGGCGACCAGGCAAAGCCTCTACTCATGGCAGGACTTGTGGGCGGACTCTACGACTTTGTGGTGGCTACGTTCGGTTGGTGGAACGAAAACTTCACCACCCGCTGCTTCGAGCTTGGTTCACAGCTTGCCGACAAGGCGAAGCTTGTGTTCAAGATTAACACAGGTGCCGCCGTGTTCGGTCTCGGATATATTATAGGACTCAAGTATGCCTTCATCATCTGCCTCGGTTCGTTGGCGGTGTGGTGGCTCATCGTTCCTCTGACGTCGTTGCTCTTCGGCGACGTGGTGATGAACCAATGGGACCCCACCATCGTCAAGACCATTGGCGAGATGTCGCCTGAGGAGATATTCCGCAGCTACGGCAAGAGCATAGGCATTGGAGGCATTGCCATGGCTGGCATCATAGGCATCATAAAGTCGTGGGGCATAATAAAGAGTGCCGTGTCGCTGGCTGCCAAGGAGATGAAGGGCAAGGGCGGTGTTGCCAAGGACGAGCTGCGCACTCAGCGCGACATTTCGTTCAAGGTCATTGCCTTCGGTTCGATAATCACCATACTATTGACCTTCATCTTCTTCTGGTTTGGCGTCATGGAGGGCAATCTTACATTCGCCATTGTAGGCATAGTGCTTGTTGCCGTCATAGCCTTCCTCTTCACCACCGTAGCAGCCAATGCCATTGCCATTGTGGGCACCAACCCAGTGTCGGGCATGACGCTCATGACGCTTATCCTTGCGTCGGTGGTCATGGTTGCTGTCGGTATGAACGGAACAGGCGGCATGGTGGCAGCCCTAATCATGGGCGGTGTGGTCTGCACTGCACTGTCCATGGCAGGTGCCTTCATCACCGACCTGAAGATAGGTTATTGGCTTGGCACCACGCCGAAGAAGCAGGAGTCGTGGAAATTCCTCGGCACACTGGTTTCGGCGGCTACAGTAGGTGGCGTGATGATGCTTCTCAACGAGACCTACGGCTTTGCCTCCGGTCAGCTTGCTGCTCCACAAGCCAATGCCATGGCGGCAGTCATCGACCCTCTGATGAACGGCATCGGCGCCCCATGGGAGCTGTACGCTGTAGGTGCCTTGATAGCCATTCTGCTCACCGTGTTCAAGATACCTGCCTTGGCGTTCGCCCTTGGCATGTTCATTCCCATGGAGCTTAACCTCCCGCTGCTCGTAGGCGGTGCCATCAACTGGTATGTCACCACTCGCTCCAAGAATGCCGAGGTCAACAAGGCACGCGGCGAGAAGGGCAACCTCATTGCCTCGGGCTTCATTGCCGGTGGTGCCCTGATGGGTGTACTCAGTGCCCTACTCCGCTTCTACGACGTTTCCTTCGACTATTCTGCATGGTGGGCAAACCCACTCAGCGAGTTCGCATCCCTTGCTGCCTACCTGCTGCTGATAGTGTATTTTGTGAAGGCAACGAAATAATCCTCTATCTAATAAAATTCGTCTTAATCGGTGTTTCATGCTCAGGCAATGGAACACCGCTTTTCTTTCCAGCCTCTATGCAGCGTAGCATCCATGCCATGTTGCGGCCCAACTGGCGCATGGTCTGCATTCCCTCAAGGTCCTGCTTCACTTCGTCGGGATTGTTGCCGTGCACCTCGTTCCAGTATTTCGACGACACTACAGGCATGCAGGCTATGGTGAAGTAGCGGTTCATGTCCTCAAAGGCGCCTTGCGCTCCACCACGTCGACAGCTTACAATGGCTGCGGCGGGCTTGTTGAAGAACATGGAAGCCTTGGAACAGAAGGCGCGGTCCATGAACGGCTTGATGAAACCCGAAGTGCCGGCGAAGTGAACGGGAGTGCCGAACACAAAGGCATCAGCCTCAGCCACCTTCTCAAGGAAAGCGTTCACGATGTCCTCGTCATACCAGCAACGCTTCGTCTGGCTGCATTTTCCACATCCAATGCAACCCATAATGGCTTTGTTGCCACACCAAAACTCTTCCGTCTCAATACCCTGCTTCTCAAGCTCCGTCCCCACCTCCTTTAAGGCGGTGTAGGTGCAGCCATGCGGATGCTGGCTGCCGTTAACTAAAAGTACTTTCATTTCTCTGTTTCTTATTTTTGTCGGTGCAAAATTAATATAAAATGACATAAACACAAAATTAAATGAAAATAAACCACCTTTTCTTTCGCTAAATCGATTTTTATCTGTAATTTTGCCGCCAAAAAGCAAGGAAATGGAACAAAGTCAGGAACAGATTCAAAGACAGCAACAGACTCTGAAACAGACTACGAGCGTCAATCAGATACAACTCTTGAAGTCGTATCTGCTGGAACTTCCTGTAACTCAACTGGCTGACCACATAAAGACGGAGATGGACGACAACCCCGCCCTCGACGAGAAACAGCCCGACGACCATTTTGACGAGAATGACGATACCCTCGACTACACACAGGAAAACGAGCAGGACGACGACTTCGAGACGATGAGCGAGCGCGAGGAACGACAGGCTCAGCTCGACGAGGCACTGAACAGCCTCGGCATGGACGACGAGGAGCTGCCCGTCTACAACCATGGTGGCGGTGTCGACCGCATGGAGCCTTTCTACGATGCCGGCGAATCGCTCTACGACACGCTTCTTAGACAGATGCACGAGACGGAGCTCACTCCACGCCAACAGCAGATAATGGAATATCTAATTGGCTCGCTCGACGACGACGGTTGGCTGCGCAAGTCTACACTTGCCATCGCCGACGAGCTTGCCATCTACCACGACATCGACGTCAACCAGCGCGAGATAGAAAACGTGCTGAAAATATTGCAGGACTTCGACCCTGCCGGCATTGCCGCACGCTCGCTGAAGGAATGTCTTATGCTGCAAATTGAAAGGAAGGAAGAATCGCCGGAGACGACCATGATGAAGCGGGTGCTCAACGAATTCTACGACGAGTTCACAAAGAGGCACTGGAAGAGAATCAGACGCGAACTGTCCATTGACGACGCTACTGCCGACAAGCTAATGGAAGAGATGCGGAAGCTGAACCCAAAGCCGGGAGCGTCTATCGGAGGCACCACGGTGGCAGAGGCACTTCACCAGATAACTCCTGACGTCTACATCGACACGCACGAAGACGGCACGGTGACCTTCGCACTGAACAATGCTGGAATGCCCGAACTCTCGATAACGCCCAGCTATCTCGACATGCTGCGACAAGACAAAGGCAAGAGTGAGGCTTTGAGCCGACAGATGCGCGAGGCAATCCTCTATGCACGAACCAAGGTAGACCTCGCACAGCGTTTCATCAACGCCCTGAAGACCCGACGCGACACGCTGACGACCATAGTAAGGGAAATAGTCCACTGGCAGCACCGGTTCTTCGAAGACGGTGACGACGCCTCGCTGAAGCCCATGAGGCTCAAGGACATTTCCGACAAGACGGGCATCGACATCTCAACCGTCTCAAGGGTGTGCAACGGAAAATATGCGCAGACACGTTGGGGCATCTTCCCCTTCCGCCATTTCTTCTGCGACAGCTATGTCACCGACGACGGCACCGAAATGTCGACAAGCAGCATCAAGGCGGCACTCGAGGAACTGATAAAAGGCGAGGACAAGAGCAAGCCGCTGAGCGACGACACCCTGGCAGGGCTGATGGCAAAACGAGGCTACCCCATAGCACGTCGCACGGTGGCAAAATATCGTGAGGCGTTGGGATTCCCGGTGGCAAGGTTGAGAAAGGAGTAAGACAGAGAGGTAAAAGAAACTTTAATGAGATATAACAAAAAGATAATTATTGCAGCGAGGGTGATGAGCCTTGTCTTCACACCCTTCTATTTGCCTACGGTTGGGTTGCTGGCGCTGTTCTCGCTCAGCTATCTCAGCCTGCTGCCGTTTGGCTACAAGCTGCAGGTAATGGGCATCGTGTATTTCTTTACCATACTGCTGCCTACACTGCTTATCCACATCTATCGTCGCCACCAGCACTGGACACTCATCGACCTTGGACGGCGCGAGCGGCGCATGGTGCCCTACGTCCTCTCCATCCTCTGCTATTTCACCTGCGTCTACATCATGAAGCTGATACATATTCCACACTTCATGTCAAGCATCGTCATTGCCGCTCTCGGCATTCAAATCGTTTGCGCCG
The DNA here is from genome assembly GCA_051869235.1 of Prevotella sp. Classification (GTDB taxonomy): domain Bacteria; phylum Bacteroidota; class Bacteroidia; order Bacteroidales; family Bacteroidaceae; genus Prevotella. The sequence goes on along the minus strand of JBJEAS010000108.1, from coordinate 4,588 downwards.
TGGTCAACGCATGGTGGAAAATCAGCACACATACAGCAGCCATAGGTGGTGTGGTAGGGGCGATATTCGTCTTTTCCGCCATTTTCGGCTTCAACCCCATACCGTGGCTCTGCATCACCATTCTTCTTGCCGGACTGCTCGGTACAAGCCGCATGGTGCTGCGCCAACATTCACTTGCCGAAGTGGTAGTGGGATTCGTTGTCGGCGTAGTTGTTGGAATGACATTATTGATTATATGACGCCACCGACGACTTTAATTCAAATAAAACAATAACATCAAACAATATGAAACCAATAGTCAGCATTATCATGGGCAGCACAAGCGACCTGCCCGTAATGGAAAAAGCATGTAAGTTCCTCGACGAGATGCAGGTGCCCTTTGAGGTCAACGCACTCTCGGCTCATCGCACACCCGACGCCGTAGAGGCTTTTGCACGCGGAGCAAAGGACCGCGGCATCAGGGTCATAATAGCAGCTGCCGGCATGGCGGCGGCACTGCCCGGCGTTATAGCGGCATCAACCACACTGCCCGTCATCGGAGTGCCCATCAAGGGAATGCTCGACGGCCTCGACGCCATGCTCAGCATCATTCAGATGCCTCCAGGCATTCCTGTGGCTACCGTGGGAGTGAATGGAGCGCAGAATGCCGCAATTCTCGCCGTAGAGATGCTGGCACTTGCTGATGAAGGCATAGCACAGAAGCTCGCCGAATACAAGTCGACACTGAAGGATAAAATAGAAAAGGCAAACCGCGACTTGGCGGAAGTGAAATATGAGTTCAAGACAAATTAACCTGTTCAACTACAGTCGACGACACGCAAGCGTCACCAAAGTGGGCGACATGCCAATGGGTGGCGACCACCCCATACGCGTGCAGTCGATGACTACCACGTCGACCACCGACACCGAAGGGTCGGTGGAGCAGACAAAACGCATCGTCGACGCTGGTGGAGAATACGTCAGACTGACTACACAGGGCGTACGCGAGGCAGAGAACCTGCGCAACATCAATGCCCGCCTGCGTGCCGACGGCTACACTACGCCGCTCATAGCCGACGTCCACTTCAACCCCAACGTAGCCGACGTGGCGGCACTCTATGCCGAAAAAGTAAGGGTGAACCCGGGCAACTACGTCGATCCGGCACGCACCTTCAAGCACATAGAATACGCCGACGAGGAATATGCCGCCGAGCTTTCACGCCTTGAGAAGCGTTTCACAACCTTCCTCTCCATCTGCCGCGATAACCATACCGCCGTACGCATTGGAGTCAACCACGGCTCGCTATCAGACCGCATAATGTCGCGCTACGGCGACACGCCCGAAGGCATTGTAGAGAGCTGCATGGAGTTCCTTAGGGTGTGCAAGCGTCAGCAGTTCAGCGACGTGGTAATATCCATCAAGGCAAGCAACACCGTGGTGATGGTGCGCTCGGTAAGGCTGTTGGTAAGCCGTATGGACGACGAGGGCATGTGCTATCCGCTGCACCTCGGAGTGACCGAGGCGGGCGAAGGCGAGGACGGACGCATAAAGAGTGCCGTGGGCATAGGGGCATTGCTCGCCGACGGCATTGGCGACACCATACGTGTGTCGCTCAGCGAAGAGCCGGAGGAAGAAATCCCCGTAGCACGACATCTTGTCGACTATATCACACAGCGTCAGGGACATACCATGATTCCTGCCACCGAGGCTACAGGCTTCGACTGGCTGCATCCCGACCGACGCACCACGACCGCCGTGGCTGACATTGGCGGCGACAACGTGCCTGTGGTCATCGTAAGCGGAAAGGCGTCAGACATGACTGACGCGACACCAGTCGCCGAGCAACCTGACTATATCTACATAGGCAGCAGTCCCACGCCCCACTCTTCACTCCCCACTCCCCAAAAGTACCTCGTCGATTTCACGGCTTGGAAGGGAGAGCCGAACACCTACCCCATCTTCCCCTACAACGCACTTCCCTTCGTCAGCTCCTGCAGGGCAGACATGAAGTTCGTAGTGCTGCCCTACGGCACTCCTACGGAAGAATATATCGCCTGCCTGCGCCACAATCCCAACGTTGTGGTGGTGAGCATAAGCAACCATCAGAACCGCCTCGGCGAGCAGAGGGCACTGGTGCATGAGATGATGAATGCTGGCATTAAGAACCCTGTTGTCTTCTGTCAGGCCTACAGCCACAGCAAGGAAGAGAAGAGCCTTTTCCAGCTTGAGGCTGCTGCCGACATGGGCGCACCGATGATGGACGGTCTCGTCGACGGCATATGGCTTATGAACGACGGCGACCTGCCTATGGCAGACATCACCGACACCTCGTTCGGCATACTGCAGGCAGCACGTCTGCGCACCACCAAGACCGAATACATCAGTTGCCCCGGATGCGGTCGCACGCTCTACGACCTGCGTTCCACCATTGCCCGCATAAAAGCGGCGACGAGCCACATGAAAGGACTGAAGATAGGCATCATGGGGTGCATAGTAAACGGTCCGGGAGAAATGGCTGACGCCGACTTCGGATATGTAGGAGCCGGACGTGGCAAGGTGTCGCTTTACAGAAAGAAGGAATGTGTAGCGAAGAACATTCCCGAAGAGGAAGCCGTCGAACGACTGCTCGACCTAATCACTTCCTCCCATACACCCACCTCAGAATCATGAAGTTTACCGGCACGGCAACCGCCAAAACCAATATGGGAGCTATAAGGCGGTGAACACCCAAGGCAATGAAGAGGTTGAAGAGGACAATATGGATAAGGTAGTTCACAAGGTGACTGCCGCCGAAGCCTGCCGCCCTCTTCACCGATGCCTTCGACCTGAAAGTGAAATAGGTTGTCATGAAGAAGTTGCACACAAGGCTTACGGCATAGCCTACGGTGTAGGCCATATTAAGCCAGAAACTGCTCGTCGCCAACAGCTGCACGACATAGTAGACGGCGTAGTGTATTCCCGCCGCCACCATTCCTACGCAGCAAAAGCGCGCAAACTCCTGCACTTTCCTCTTCCCTGTAAGTTCCTTCAGTTTCATTTCGCATGCAAATTTACACGAGAGGCGGACCCGTCGGTCCGCCTTTCTTATATGAACTCATCGCCGTATTTCAGCTGTATCTCGTTGACATACTTTCTCATCAGGCCCGACGTGTCGCCCTTCTTGCATATCAACAGCACATTGTCGTGTTCCGCCACGATGAAGCCCTCAAGACCGTTTATCACAGCCAACTTGCCTTTCGGCAGTTTCACCACGTTGTTCTTGCAGTTGTCCATTATCGCCGTCGAATCAATCACCACATTGTCGTCAGCTCCACGGCGCAGACATTCATAAATTGAATGCCACGTGCCAAGGTCGGCCCAACCGAAGTAGCACTTCATCACGCATACATTGTCCAAACGCTCCAGTACTCCATAGTCGATGGAAAGGTTGGGGAACGAAGGATAATATTCCTCCAAGAATTTCAGCAGATTGTCTACCGTCAGCTCATCGGGCTTCAGCCTGCTCTTTATCAGCGACTCCACTTCCGAGTACATCTTTTCGCAGCATCTGATGAAGTTCCTCACGTTTGACAGGAACATACCCGTGTTCCAATAGAACTCGCCACTGTCGACAAACACCTGTGCAAACTCGCGCTCAGGCTTTTCCGTGAACGACCTCACCTCATATACGTCCTTCGTCAGCATCGGGTCGCCCAACTGAATATATCCGTAGCCTGGCTCCGGTCGTGTAGGCTTCACACCCATGGTCAGCACCACATCGTTGTCGCGCACCAAGTCCAGTCCCGTCATAACGCTGTCGTTGAACGCCTGTCCGTTAAGCACGAACAAGTCCGAAGGCGAAACGATGACGCTGGCATTGATGTTCCGCCTTCCAATCTTCAACATTCCCCAAGCCACACTGGGAGCCGTGTTTCTGTTCACCGGCTCAACAATCATGTTTGAGTCCATCAGCTCAGGCAGTTGTTCCCTCACTAAGTCCGCATATTCCGAGTTTGTGGTCACGAATATGTTTTCCTTTGGCATTATCTTACTAAATCTATTGAACGTCTCCTGAAGCTGGGTCCTGCCCAACCCAAAGAAGTCAATAAACTGCTTCGGATAGTTGTTGCGGCTGCAAGGCCATAGGCGCTTTCCTTTGCCACCTGCAAGTATTATACAATAATTGTTCTCGTTCATAAACTCTACTTTCATTAAGGTAATAATCAATTTCGCCCACTAAGTTACACATAAATCTTGAATAATAGATGATTTTTTTAATTTTTTTAGTGGAAAATTTTGTCAATTCACAAATTTACTGTAACTTTGCACCCGCAAAAAGGCCCAGATGGCGGAATCGGTAGACGCGCTGGTCTCAAACACCAGTGGAGCAATCCGTGCCGGTTCGACCCCGGCTCTGGGTACTCTTCCATATAATGAATCCCTTGTAACACAATGTTTACAAGGGATTCTTTCTTATATAAAAGTTCTGTAATTTTTTCCACACCTGATGGCAAGACAAATAAAACTGATTGCGATATGACAAAGCGTGAGATATCAAAACTGTTTGAAGACAAGAAGATTCGTACCGTATGGGACGATGAGCAGGAGAAGTGGTACTTCTCTATTGTT